>JAGQWJ010000027.1 GCA_020437395.1 Ignavibacteriota bacterium
CGATATATATATTTGTTACTCATTGGTGTCATTGACGTTAAGCTGTTTTAAAGATTGCTTAAGTTGTCATGACCCAACTATAAATAAGACTATTGAAATTGTTTTCATGTAGTTTCCCTATTTTTTATGGTCATTTTCTTTCAACATTATGTAACTCTGTTTTTTCATCCAAAGTCCACTTATCTTCTATCTCTACCCCACAAGAAAAACAACAATCTTCATTTTCACATTTATATTCTAAATGTTCAGAATTATGAATTACATTTGTTATTTCAACAAAACCATTGCCATAATTTTCATAGTGGAAGAAGTATTCGAAATTACAGCACGGACAGCTTTCTTCATCACAAGGTTCTAATACCATTTTCTTTTGTGCGGTTATTGGGCATGTGATATCTGAACAAGTATGTTCCTCAGGAAATAGACCCCAACAATATGGCTGAAACACCTTAACTCTAAAATCAGTTGGGTTATTACTATCAATCCAAGGGGGTGTAGGAGGATTTGTTGAAAAGTCCCAATAGGAAGGTAATAAAGGGTTTGAATTATTAAATATCATAAATGTTAGAAGGCCTTTTTAATGGTTTAAATAAACAAGTTTATTTTGTAATTCACATTTTTGAACAGAAACAACAGGATAGGCATGAGTTTGTGTATATATTTTTCTAATATGCAAGGCATAGTTATTCACACTATTACATTCGTAATTCTTCCAAAAGAAATCCACACATTCCTCAATACAACATGAACCGTTTTTATATAAATTCATAAAAGGGTTGTGATAATTCACCCCAGTTAGTTCAAAGTCCCATTGTATAGGTGTATTCCCACACTTAAGTGGACATATATCACCTACCTGTGCCTCTGCCTTACTCTTGATTCCTACCGTTAGTAAGAATAAGGCCACTCCAAGAGCAACGAATATGCTTGAAAATCCTTTCATAATAAACACCTCTTAGTTATTGAATAGAACAAAATTGAGGTCTAATTTAATTTAATTTAATTTAATTTAATTTAATTTGCAAATAAATGGTAGAGAACAAGCAATATTTATAAACAGCCGTATCAAAATGTTACTATTAGAGTTAGAAGTGTATTAAAAGGGTTTTTCTGTTTTTTCCAAGACTCTTCGGTCACTTCTCTCACTGTGAGTGACGTGGTTCTTTCAAGAGTAAAGCGATTGTTTTTAAGAGACGTATGCAATACGTCTCTACAAGCTCTGCTCCAACCCATTCTGCAAATCCTTTAATCCTGTAAATTCTGATTCAGATTAATTGAGATCGCCCATGCCTTTGGCTTGGCAGGCACGTCCTTACAGTCCTCGCGATGACAGGAATACAAAAAAAAGCTGTTCATATAAAATGAACAGCTTTCTTAATTTTTTTTCTAATTTTGAGTCTTAGTTTTTATTCCCAATCAGCAAGTAACGAGAATCTAAGTGTGTTTGCTAGAGGGTGGTTTTCTTCTATAGTGTTGATAAAACTGAAATCCAGTCTGAATATATCATATCTTACACCAGCACCGAAATTCCAGAATTTACGAGCACCAGCATTGTCTGGTTCAGTAAAGTAACCAGCACGCAAAGCAACAACGTCTTCGTACCAATATTCTGCTCCTGCAGCAAATTCCATTGCGTTGTTTTGCCAAGAAGAGACGAACGATAGAGGAATTGGGTCAGAGCCGTTTCTGTCTCTGTTTACTAATAGTTTAGTATAGTCAAAAGCAAAAGTCAGTTTATTGAACTCATCTTTTACTACATCATAAGCAATACCTAATCTTAAGTTAGTTGGTAGTGGATCTGCTTCGTTAATGTAAGTCATCTTTGGACCAACGTTTTGCAAATTCATACCCAAAGATAATCTATCTTCAAAATCAGCACCTAATACTTGTAAGTCAGATGGCTTCCAAAGTAAACCAACATCGAATCCACCACTGACACCAGTACCAGATTGAGCACCAGAACCTTGTCCAGTAGGAGTTAAGTTTGATTGTATATAGCGTAGTTGGAAACCAAAGCCAAGGTCAGGAGCTATTATTGTACCATAAGAAAAACCAAATGAGAACTCATTTGAAGTAAATGTACCAGCTTCTTGTGAATTTTCTAAAGTTCTTTTGAATTCACCCAAATTCATAAAAATAAAATTGAATGCAACAGTACCATCTAATTCTTCAAAATGTTGAGCAATTGTACCATAGCTGTAATACAAGTCAGCATTGAACTGAGGTAACCATGGGGAGAAAGCTAAAGCTACTTGTCTGAAAGGTGTTCTAGTGCCTTCTTCGTCGAAAGTATAGCCGTAGTCAAAATAGTCCAGGAATGCCAATCCTCCTGGATTCCAATAGATTGCATTTACATCATCAGCTATAGCCGTTCCTACTTCACCCATTCCACTCGCACGAGCATCAGGGGATATCATAAGGAAAGGGACTGCTGAACTCTGTACGGCCGAGCCGCCAGATTGAGCACTTGCATTTGAGTTTGTTAGTACAAATATTGCTGCTATTAAAAGTATTGTCTTCATCATTTTCGAAGTTATCAAAGGATTATCCTCCATTAAGAATTTCTAAGTTTCAAATTTAAAAAAAAATTAATTAAAGTCTAAAGTTTATTACTTAATCTTTATAGTACGCCCTTCTAGAAACGTTTGTTTTGCAATTAAGTTATCAAGTTTTAATTTAAAGTAGTAAGTACCTATACTTACTGGACTTCCGAATGTATCAGCCCCTCCCCAATCTAACTCGCCTTCGAATGCTGAAAGTATAGTCTTGTTGATAGTGTTAACTTTCTGACCTTTTGCATCAAAAATATCCAATGTTACATCAACTGGAGGATTTAGATTATGTTTGAATTTTATTTTTGTACTGCTTTCAAAAGGAGTTGGATATGCTAATACATCTTGTATTACTACTTCTCCGCTTTCACCTATATTAAAATAAGTTTCTGAAATAGAGTAATTATTATAAATATCCCAAGCTCTTAATTTTACGAAATGAGCACCTGGCTCAAGACCCAATAAATTTTTTGTTGCTGTGCCTTTTCTGTAATCTTCGAATGAAGTTTCATATTCTGTTGTCAAATCTATGGATTTTTCACTATTGTCTATCCAAGCTTCTATTTTGTGTCCCACTCCAATACCAGTCGAGTTGATACCCGATTCATCGCTCAAATCCACAATCAGAAGTGGTTCAGCTCTAACTAAATCGCCTGCTTTGAATTTTCTTGAATCTAACATTATACTTATATCTGGGCCTTTAGTATCTGTTATATCTGTTGTAGATAATCCATCAATTTTTAATCTATTGAAACTACCTGTGGCAAATTTGAAATCATCTGTATAGGCATAGCTAAATAATTTCCCCAGATTTTCACTAAAACTTATGTCCTTTGGTAAGATAAATTCTGCCTCAAAATATCCATTAATAACTTCAAAATTTGCATTTGATAAAGTTCCTCCTTGTTTGCGGAACTCATATAATCTATTTCTGTTATCAGTTATTTCTATTTCTTGGTCACCATCTATAACTTTTAGTTTTATTTTACCGTTGAAGTCTTGGTAAACATCTTTATTGCTATTCGGAATTGCTACATACCCTTTAACACTAACAGTCTGTAATCCTTTAACTGAGACTGACGAAGTGTCGGTTATCATTTCTCCATCTATGCTCTCAAGTACAACTTCATAGTGCGGAACTAATAGTCTTAATGTCGGATCACCAAGAAGAAAATACTTTTGATCATTACTATTATTAAATGATTGTTTCAAACTAAATACAGCTTCACCTAAAGTAGGGTATTCGCCGTTCTCATTTCTTGTGAACATACTACTGTATAGTGCTCTATTCAGATAATGATTCTGCTGTGCATAGACAACTCTTGACGAACCAAAGACTCCAATTGAACCCCCATATTCATTTAACAGCATTAACTCGGCACCTGATTGAGATTCGAAATTATCATATTTTGCAAAATCACAAGTGGCAGCAGTCAAGAAGAATAGCTTATCGTAATTCACCATTTGTCTTATTGATACATCTCTGTCCAAGATTCCTTCATGCGACCATACCTGAGGATTACCGTGTCCATACCAGTTAAGCAACAAAGCGCCTTCTTCGTTCACTGTTTTCAAAATTGCAGCGTTGGCGGTTGGTTTTCGGATTCCTCCTGCAGTGTATTGCGATTCATATTCTACTGTGTATATTTTCCTTTGTTCCATAAAAGATGGAACTCTATTGAGAGAAAAATCTTCTGAATGTCTGACAAATAAATCACCGTCTCCTTTTGTACTTTCAGTACCACTATACCCATCGTCAGCTACTAATGTTATCTTATTTCGCCAATTGTCAATACTGGAATTTTGTTCATAATGTTTAATTTTCTCAACTATTTTTTTCCCTTCTGCTTCAGAATTTATTGTGATACGTCCGATAGCCAAATCAGGAGCAAGGTCATTCCCTAATACTCTTGAGTAATAATCGTCAGTACAAACACTCTTGACCGCTTCATAATTGTTAAACTCATCTTCACTTAAGTGAGGCGGAACAAAATTTGTTTGTGTAGTAAGAATTTCTCTAAAGTCGTAGTGCCCATCTCCCCATAGCACGACATAAGACGGCTTTTTGTCCCAATTAATCATTGCTTGTGCAATGAAATCACGAATTGCAGTAACATCCATTGTCCCAGCGTTATACTCGTTATAAATATCATTAACCTCGAATATTCCAACTGTTAAATTGCTATTTGCTTCTCTATATTCTTTAAACTGTTTAGCCGATTCTCTTAGTTTTGAATGAGTAATAACAATTACATCATTATTGTATTTCGTATTTCTGAGACCTTTTATATCAATCTTTTCAATATTATCAGGAGTTCTTAGTTTTGAACTTAGGAAAAATCTTTTAGGTTTATTTAGTTCTAAATCAGTTATTAAATCAAATTTATTCTTCGATAATGATTCTAACTGTTTCGGATTACCCATATCCGAAATATCAAAAGCATAGACATCCCCACTAAATCCTGTAAAGCTATATTTTGTCAATCCATTGATTAATGGGTCAGTAAATAAGTAAACTTCTCCGTTGTGAGCAATTGTTTTACTCGGATAATGAATTTCAAGATAATCGAATATACCATTAGCACTAGTTTGAACGGGATTAGTATAATTTAATTCTAACCTTACTTTATCTTTGCTTGCTAATTCATTAACTGGTATGCTAAATTCGAAAAATTTTCTATATGCCTCATCTGGCGTAGAGTCTAAGTATAGATTGTCAGCTATTAGCTTTCCATTGTCTTTTACTGAAAAATAGCCACCCGATTTACTAGCACCTGCATGGGCAAGCATTAATCTATAAGTAACATTCCCCTCATCAGCTAAGTTAATTAGATTTTGTTCAAATAGTTCCGAAAAATAGGTTCTTCCAAAGAATTGTTTACCAGCTCCACCGTGGAAAGCACTAATCAACTCTTCCTCAAAAAATTGTCTTCTCGTAAACAAATCCATATTATTCTTTATTTCACCTTTGGGAGCCGTAGTTGGAACCGAGCGTTTTCCATCGTCACCACCCCAAGTCAGCAAATAATTATTATTATTGCTATAATGATTAATATAGTGTGAAACTTTAAAACCGTTATATAACTCTTCTTGGTTCGATCCTTTTTTAGCATATTCGAAACCAGTAGTTCCACCAGCAAAGAAAATTATAGATTTAAGCGATCCATCAGCATTTTTCTTCACTATTATTTCTTGTTGGTTCATTTGGTTCAAACCAGCAAAATCAACATTTTCTGGTAGTTCATGCCCACCATTTCCTATAATTTTTATAGAATTGATATCATCTTTGGGAATTGAGATACCGAAATCTTTCAAATAGTCTGCAGTAAGTTCATAGACACCTGATTCAGAAATTCGAATTTTGAACCAACTTCCTGAACTAATTACATCTTCTGATTGAAACTTATTTAACTTTGTTTGCTTTTCTATATCATTTCTGAAATAAAGCTGTTCATCAGAAACTGACCAATTATTAGCCACGTTTGAATTAAGATAATTATTACTAATAATGCTTTTGAGTTTCTTACTTCTATTGTTTACTTCTTTATTATCAAATTGAACCGTAATTAATACATATTCTGGAATTTCAATTGATCTGGTAAATGGGTTATATTTTGCATTGAATATATTTAAAGTTGCTGTATAATTGTCTCTACTAATACCATTATATTGCATATTAGCCCAATCTTCAATCGGTCTATTCATATATGCTCTTTTGTCAATTAATGTATTATCCTCATTTCCTAATACATAGACCGGAGCTATAATCGAGTTAATTGCTGTTAGTTTTCCTACCTCAATATTTTGGATTTTGAACCCAGTTGGTGAAGGAACAGCCAAAGATTTACGAGTAGCTATCAATTGAGGATAACCTGTTTGCTCTAATATATTCCCAGCGTCTTCAAAAATTGGTTGCGAATAGTCCAGACCATTTATTGTGATTGTATTATTTGAAACTAACTCTGGAGTATATTTTATAGTAATTGAACTAGTGGTAGAACTAATTATCTCAGTCTTAGCCGTAGCGATATTGCTACCAAAACTATAGACTACTAGTAGTAAAAGTGATTTTTTAAATAGATTCATATTAATACCCAAAAATTACACAACATATAATTTACAAAAGTTTTTTGAATTATTTTATTTTAAAAAGGTACTAATATAAATAGGCGTTGGTATTTTATTTTACAATTAATAATACTTACTAAACTGATAAACGTATAAAAAGTTACAAATATTGATAGATTTCTTGTGAGATTCTATATGTGATTAATAATTAAATCCTTTATATTTTGTTTAAGTCAGTTAAACTCCGCTTTGGTGCCTATTATTAATCGCTAAATTGATTCAGAAAACAAACTAGACTATCAAGGAGTAGATAATTTTTTTAACTGAACATTAACATAATTTTCTATTGATAGAAAATTTAATGAAAGTTAGGTAAAAGCCGATGTATAAAAATAAAGATGCCTTACTAACGGGGGGAACTGTCAGCAAGGCATGCAGCATAAAAAGGAAGTTACGACTTGTAGTCGTAGAGCAAGAGACGAGATTCGAACTCGCGACCCCAACCTTGGCAAGGTTGTGCTCTACCAGCTGAGCTACTCCTGCTTTTTTTTAGAACACAAAATTAGGAGATATTTTTGAACTGTCAAAATTTTTTTGATACTTTTTTTTAATTAGTTTGTAAGTCACTAATCAAAAGTGAGTTAAATATTCTTTAATTTTCACAATAGTCAATGGAAAATTATTTGTCTAATTTTCTCTATATTTGTGTAAACTTACATAACTAACTAATGAAAAAAATATGAGATATATATTATTATTACTATTACTTATTCAAAGTATTGCAACTTCACAAGATGGACTAGTTAAATTAGCTGAAAAAGACCGCCACACCTTTAGTCCAGAGGATTTATTATCTTTAAAAAGATTGTCTGATGTTCAGCTTTCACCTGATAATAAGACATTACTTTTTAGTTTAAAAACTCCAGATTTGAAAACGAATACATCAATTAATGATTTATATACTCTAGATTTGGCAACGAATAAAATGAGCCAGTTGACTGACACTGAAGAAAGTGAATCGAATGCCAGATGGTCAAAGGACGGTAAAAAAATATATTTCCTATCAAATAAGATGGGGGCTCCGCAGGTTTATGAAATGGACTATGTCACTAAATCTTCTAAGGCAATTAGTGCCGTAGCTAATGGAGTGTCAAATATGAGCTTAAGTCCGAAAGGGGACAATATCTTATTTACGACAGAAGTAGAAGTAAGAGAAAGCTTAGAGCAGCAATATTCGCAATATACAAGTTTCAATGCTTTGAAATATAGCTCTCTACCAATAAGACATTGGGATACTTGGGAAGACAACAAAGCTTCGCATGTTCACTATATGCCAATAGAAGGTGGCAGACCGATTGACATTATGGAAGGAGATAAAAATGATAGTCCTTTATTGCCTTTTGGTGGTGGGGAACAATTAGCTTGGTCACCAGAAGGAACGGAAATAGCATACACAAGTAAAAAGGTAGATAATCCTGCTCGAAGTACAAATTCTGATATATATTTATATGATATGCGAACCAAAACCACCAAAAACATTACCGAAGGTATGATGGGATACGACAAAGATCCTGTGTATTCGCCCGATGGGAAATGGATAGCTTTCCATAGTCAGAAACGCGATGGTTTTGAGGCCGATAAGGTAAGACTTATGCTTTACGATAGAGCAACAGGTGCAATCAAAGAAATGTTAGCAGAGTTTGATCAATGGATAGATGCTGTAGTTTGGTCTCCTGATAGTAAAACAATTTATTTTAATTCTGGCTCTAAGGGAAGAGTGCATATTTACAGTCTAGATATAGCTACAAATAAGCAAACGCAGATAACTAATGATAAGACCAATGACGATCAGGGTTTGGCAATTTCTTCTGACGGGAAAATGTTAGTATTTGGAAGAAGTAGTACAACATATCCAACTGATTATTATACTATAGATTTAGGTAGTAAAAAAATAGAAAGAAGAACTAAGGTCAATGACTTTTTACTTATCAAATTACATGATGTTAATATTGAAGAACGTTGGGTAGAAGCAACAGACGGTGAAAGTATTCAGACTTGGGTACTTTATCCTCCAAATTTCGACAAGTCAAAGAAATACCCAATGATTACTTATTGTCAAGGTGGGCCTCAAGGAACTATTAGCAATTACTTTAGCTACAGATGGAATCTGTATTTGATGGCATCACAAGGCTATATAGTGTGTGCCCCAAATAGACGAGGAATGCCAGGCTTCGGTCAGAAATGGAATGATGACATAAGCAAAGATTGGAATGGTCAGGCAATGGAAGATATATTAGCCGCAACTGATAATTTAATGGCGGAAAGTTTCGTAGATGAGAAAAATGTAGCTGCAGTAGGGGCTAGTTTCGGAGGTTACACAGTGTTTTGGATGCAGGGTAATGACGAAGGTAGGTTCAAGGCGTTCATATCGCATTGTGGAGTATTTGATTTAACTTCAATGTATGGTTCAACAGAAGAATTGTTCTTTCCAGATTGGGAGTTTGGTGGCCCTTATTGGGATGATGATAATGAAGATGTATATGAAGAACAATCACCACATAAATATGTAAATAAATGGGATTCACCAATATTGATAATAACTGGTATGAAAGATTTTAGAGTCCCTTACACTCAAAGTTTAGAAGCATATACGGCAGCACAATTAAAAGGATTAGATTCGGAATTATTAATATTTCCTGATGAAAATCATTGGGTATTGAATTTACAAAATGCAATTGTTTGGCAAAATGAGTTTTTTGGATTCCTGAAAAAACATCTTAAAAAATAGATTAGCCCCTTAGAAAGATCATATACAGATATAAGAAATAAATAATAATATAAATTACTCCATCAGCTTTTGCTATGGAGTATTTTTTTCCCATAGTCATAGAGAGAATAAGTACAACACTTGCAAATCCTGTAACTGCAATATCAATGTTGCTCATTGGCGGAAACGGCAAGTCGCGAATGAAGGCACTAATTCCTAATATCCAAAGTAAGTTAAAAATATTAGACCCAACAATATTTCCAACGGCTATATCTGAATTACCTTTTTTAGCGGCTAAAACAGAAGTTGCTAGTTCTGGTAAAGATGTACCAAATGATATAATCGTTAAACCAACGAATGATTCAGATAAACCGAAATATTTTGCAAATTCTATTGCACCATCTACTACCCATTTGCCGCCAAAGAACATTGCCAAAACGCCTAATACTACATAAATTAAGGCTTTAGTCAAAGTCAACCCACTTTCTACCTCATCGAAAATATCCTTGTCATCTTTTGCTAGTGTATAGATATAGGCAAGGAACAAGAGGAAAAAAACTAATAAAACAAGTCCCTCATAACGAGAGATTTGTAAAGTCGAATCTTCAATGAATAAATTAGTATTTGCCAAAAAACCAACCAAAAATACGGCAATAAGAGTAAAAGGGATTTCAGAAAAAATAGTACTTTTCTTAAGTGGAAGATTACAAATCAAAGCCGAGATTCCCAAAATCAAGAAAATATTCGCAATATTACTTCCTAAAACATTACCAATCGCAATATCTGAGCTACCATTAAAACTTGCTAGAATATTAATAACAAGTTCAGGAGCAGAAGTACCGAAGGAAACTATAGTCAGACCAATGACTAAATCAGAAATATTAAATTTCTTGGCTATAGACGAAGCACCATCTACAAGTAGGTCCGCACCTTTAATTAGAATAACAAATCCAACTACGAAAAGTAAAATTGTAACTATCATAAGAACTATTTTAATGCTTTATTAATTTTAACAAGATTACTTACAAATTCATCAGCCTTTTCTAGCGAAAGTTGAGTTGCTGAATCGCTTTTTGCGGATTTAGGATCAGGATGAGTTTCAAAGAAAACACCATCAATACCAGTAGCCACTGCAGCTTTAGCTAAAGCAGGTATAAACTGTGGTAAACCACCTGATTGTTCTCCAATAGAAGGTTGCTGCAAAGAGTGAGTAGCATCATAAACAACCGGGTAATTGAATTGTTGCATTATCAACAAAGACCGAAAATCAACAACCAAATCATTATAACCAAAAAAAGTTCCCCTTTCTGTTAACCATACTTTATTGTTTCCAGTAGATGAAACTTTCTCGGCGGCTTTTCCCATATCAATTGGCGACATAAACTGTCCTTTTTTGATATTTATTACTTTCCCAGTCTCCCCTGCCGCAATTAATAAATCTGTTTGTCTTGCCAAAAAAGCAGGGACTTGTAAACAACTCACATAGTTCGCAGCTAACTTTGCTTCTTCTATTGTGTGGAAGTCTGTTAGTGTCTCAACTCCGAATTTTTCACCAACATCTGCTATATATCCCAAAGCTTTTTCGTCACCGATACCTGTAAAAGAATTCAAACTCGTTCTATTAGCTTTCTTATAAGAGGCTTTAAAATATAATTTAATTTCATACTTTTTAGCTATTTTAGTTAATTCGGAAGCGGTTTCATTTAGCATTTCTTTTGATTCAGCTAAACAAGGACCAGCAATTATAAATAGACTCATGGCAACTTTAAATTTATTTTCAATTACTAATAAATACTCTGGGTTTCAATTTGAAACCACAGACACTGTAATATTGATTGATATTTACAGAGCAACTTCAACTATTGTTACTGCTTTTGGCAATGGTGTGAAAGAGATAATACCATGCGTTGAAATAGAACAAGTGTCGAAAATCAAGAACAAAAATAATGAAATTTTAGGTGCTTGTGAAAGAAATGGTAAAAAAATAGACGGAATGGATTTTGATAATTCCCCAGTTTCATTTAATAATGCTAATATAGCAGATAAAATAATAGCCATATCGACTACTAATTGTACTAAAGCGATAGAAATTGCAAAAAATACAAAAGAAATCATCTTTGCATCTTTTTTAAACTTGGATGCAGTTTGCAACTATATAACTGATAATGTTGAATCAATCGAAAGATGCGTTATATTATGTGCTGGAAATAAAAAAAAGGAAAGTGAAGAAGATAATTTGTTTGCATCTGAGCTAATATTCACACTTAATAAAGGAATTGATTTGATAATGGATGAACGTAGTTTTCAATTATTTTCAGAGCGTGAAGAAATTCCGTTTGCCCTTGAAAAATTGATTAATAGTACTCATGCCAAAAGATTAATCAGTTTAGAAAAAAGAAAAGATATAGATTTCTCATTAATTTTTAATAAATTTGATTGCGTACCTATCTACGCAAATCACAGCATAAAGAAAAAATAAAATTGTGGGGAGACAATGGCAGCCTTATTCAAAGGTAGCAAAAGCAAATCGAATGTAAAAAATGATACGAATGGATATGAAAAACAAATACGTATATTATCTATTTTATTATTCATTGTATCATTATTTCTATTTATAGCACTCATATCCTATTCGTCTGAAGATGAATCTACAATTCAGATGGAATCATCTGCTTTAGTCGGTATTGTAACAGGAGATGAGATAGCACAAATCAAAGCCGAATCGGTACAGAATTGGTTAGGGATAGTAGGAGCATATATTTCTTATTTTATTTATAATAAGACCTTCGGATATATTGCAGTGTTCTTACCAATAGTCTTGTTTAGGTGGGGTTATGATTTATTAAAACACGCTAATATTACGAAAGAAAACTTAAGAGACACTCTCTTTTATCTATTAGGTTCGTTAGTTTTTAGTGGGCTAATGGGTACAATATTTTCATTAGATTGGATTGATCCTTTCCCAAAAGAATGGGCTGGATCTATTGGTCTATATCTTTCATTTGTAATGACTAATCTCCTTGGCTCTATTGGATCTTTTCTGATTTTCCTGATTGGATTAGCAGTATTTATAATATTCGGATTCAAACTCAATACGGAAAAGTTATATGAAGCTACGCTTTCCTTTGTAGATTCATCGAAAGACAAGATGATAGAAAAAGCTGGAACTTTTAAAAGTAATCTCAGTAAATCAGAATCAGAAGATGACGACACAATAACTAAATCAAATAAAAAGAAAGATAAAACGAAAGACTCAAATGTTATTGAAAACTATGATGTTAATTTGAGTCCTCAACAAAAAGAGGAGTTGCTCATAAATAAAATAGGTTTAACAGAAAATCCAACAGAAGAGTATTACGCTAAAAAATCAGTAACTTTGACAAAAGAGCCAATTGTAAGTGAAAGAAATGAAAATCTTTCAATAGACGAAAAAGAGGAAAATGATCTAACACTAAACTTGAATAGAGAAGATATTAGAAATGATACCGACACAAATGAGAGTGAGTTTACAAGAGCATCTAATCCAATTTCAATAGATGATCTTGATGATGAGCCAGATAGTCCTATTTGTACTTATATTCACGATGAAAACATAAATTATATACCACCAGGGTTGGATCTACTTGAACAAAATTACGATGTAAATGAGGTTTCTGAAGAAGAATTAAAAATGAACGCCGAGATATTAAGAGAAAAACTAGAAACTTTTAATATCACAATAGAAAACTTGAGCGTAACTCCAGGTCCAGTAGTCACACAATATGAATTTGTGCCTGCTGCAGGAATAAAAATAAGTAAAATTGAGAATTTATCTGATGACTTGGCTATGGCTCTTAAAGCGAAAGGAATAAGAATCATAGCACCAATACCTGGTAAGGGAACAGTTGGTATAGAGATACCAAATTCAAATCCTTCTATGGTCTCGTTCACTAGTGTGGTAAACACGAAAAAATTCAGAGAATCATCTCAATATTTACCCCTTGCCTTAGGAAAGACTATAAGCGGTGAAGCATTCATAGCTGATTTAGCAAAAATGCCCCATTTACTTATAGCGGGATCAACGGGTTCTGGTAAATCTGTAGGTATAAATACGATTATTTCGTCTTTGCTTTATCAAAAAATGCCAGATGAATTAAAATTTGTAATTATAGACCCGAAGAAAGTTGAACTTACTCAATATGCAGCACTATCGAACCATTTTATGGCATGTTCTCCTGATGTAAAAGATATGATAATCACAGACCCTGAGGAGGCAGTTGCTGTACTCAAGTCATTAGTTTTAGAAATGGAAGAGCGATATACTATATTATCGAATGTAGGTCAGAGAAATATAGTTGACTATAATATAAAAGTCAAAGAAGGGAAATACGATGGTGATACGAATATGAAGCATAGACCAATGCCTTATATAGTGTGTGTTATAGATGAATTAGCTGACCTAATGTTAACAGCTTCTAAAGAAATTGAGACACCAATAATAAGATTAGCACAAATGGCCAGAGCAGTTGGTATCCACCTGATATTAGCAACCCAAAGACCAAGTGTGAATGTAATAACGGGTATAATCAAAGCAAATTTCCCAGCAAGGATTGGTTATTTGGTTGCTTCTAAAATAGACTCAAGAACTATTTTGGATATGAGCGGATCAGAACAATTGCTTGGTAATGGTGATTTGCTTTATTTGTCACCTGGTACTCCTAAACCAATCCGTGTTCAAAACTCATTTATTTCAACAGATGAAGTAGAGAGAGTTTGCGAACATATACAGAATCAAAAAGGGTATTCAATGCCATACCAATTACCGAGCACAATACTTAAAAACAGACAGAGTGCGAATGATTATGATTCATCAGACAGAGACGAGTTATTTGACGAGGCAGGAAGAATGATAATTGATTCTCAAAATTGTTCCGTATCTATGTTGCAAAGAAAATTGAAAGTTGGTTATGCACGTGCTGGAAAAATTGTAGATGAATTAGAAAGAGCTGGGGTTGTCGGCCCACATAATGGTTCTAAACCGCGTGATGTATTAATGGAGAGTTATTCTGAATTCGATTCCATACTTTAAAATAATCTAAATATTCTTAATTTTCACTTATGCTTAAATCCTTATATATTAAAAATTTTGCTATAATTGTTGAACAGACTATTGAATTTGACAAAGGTCTAAATATAATTATTGGCGAAACAGGTGCTGGTAAATCAATAATACTAGATGCCATTGGAATATTGCTTGGTAAAAGAGCATCGCAAGAGATGATTAGAAAAGGGGAAGAAAAAAGCATAATAGAGGGAGTTTTTATAGATGATAACTTAACCTTTGAGATTGAAAATGAAATTTTTAGTAAAGAGTTCATTATAAGAAAAGAAATTAAATCAAATGGTACATCACGTCTTTTCTTAAACGATACTCCAATTCAGATAAATGACATAAAATCTATAGCATTGAAACTTGCCAATTATCATTCTCAAGACGAAAGTATTGTATTAAGAGATGATGAAAGTCATATTGATTTTTATGATTACTCTATCTTCTTCGATGGTCTAATAGAAGTTTATCAAACCAAAAAAAACAATCTATCTAATGAATACAGTAAATTAAGAAAATTGATCAAAGATAGAGATGAGTCTATTCAGAAAAAAGATTTTATTGAATATCAACTAAACGAGATTAATAAGATTAATCCCAAGAAAGATGAGCTAACAGAAATAAATGAACAGTTGCGGCTCATAGAGAACTCTGAAGAAATATTAGAATCATCTCAAGAGCTGACGGAGCTCACTAATGGCTCAGATGAAGCTATCTATTCCAAACTTAGAAGAGTAATAAAATTAATAGAGGATTTGGGTAGATTTAATAATGAATTCAATAGTTATCTAGAAGAGCTTAATAGTTCATTAGTTTCGATAAACGAATTAGGAAACGTTGTTGCTGATTTCAGTTCGGGTATTAGCTATAACCCTATTGAAACTGAAAATATTAGAAAAAGGAGTGTAGAGTTAAGAAATTTAGAAAAAAAATATGGCTCTTTAGATGAAATCTTTGAGAAAAAAGAACAAATGGAAGCAGAGCTTTCTCTTATTGGAGATTATGACTTTATAATAGATAAACAAAAATTTCTTATTGAGGATTTAGAGAAAGATATAGGTGAAGTTGCAAAAAATATATCTGTATTAAGAAAGAAAAATGCTAAAATATTCAGTTCTAATCTGATCGAATCTCTTGGCAATATGGGGATACCTAATGCAGGATTTGAAGTTCAAATTGAAAATAGTATAACGTTGAATTTTGAACCTGCGGCAAGAATAAATAATCAGAGGTATAAGCTATTCGAAAAAGGAGTAGATAGTGTTGTATTTTTATCAGCCATGAACAAAGGAGAGGGACTTAAAAGACTATCAGAATTTGCATCAGGTGGTGAATTATCAAGGATATTGCTTTCATTAAAAGGCAACAAGTTAAATGACAAAATAAGTCCTGTCCTAATACTAGATGAAATTGATACTGGAATTTCTGGAAGGGTTTCCCAATTAGTAGGAAAACAAATGAGAGATATTTCGAAGAATACTCAAATAATAGCTATTACCCACTCTCCTCAAATTGCTGCAGCAGGAGACACTAATTTTGTAGTTAATAAGGAAATAATAGATAATCGAACTATATCGACTATTAACAAACTAGATGAAAAACAGAAAACAATTGAAATAGCAAAATTAATTAGTGGTAATAATACCACCTCAAACAGTATAAATAGTGCCAAAGAATTAATCAATTCAAATTTCTGATGTCTCAATTTCTTTTCTTATTTCATAATAAGAAACTATCATGAATATTAGCAATACAATTACAGTAGAAATAAATGTCGAGATAAATAGTATCTTCCCTCTACTAGGAGAATACTTAAATCTTGGTTCAATTGCAGTATCCAAAACTTGCACAACAGGAATATCTTTTTCTTCTTGAATTGCCTCTTGATGTTTTTGAGTTTCTAAATAAGTTAAGACATTCATAATTATTTTCTTATCTCTGAATAATTCCAAATATTCTCTTGACAACTTAGGAACTTTATTCAAAGAAATTGAAAACTCATCATCATTTCCAGCCTGAAGTTGGTTCGATTGTTTTTGAAGAAATTCAACTTGACTTTCTAATGCTGCGACTTGTGGAGAATTTTCAGAATACTCTAATTTTGCCAAATTAAGTTTAGTTTTAGTTTCTGTTAACAATGAATTTAGTTCAATAACTTGTGAAACTATTGCAGTAGTCTGTTCTTCTAAAGCAAGAACTTTATTATCACTTTGAAACTGTTCTAATTGAGTTGAAACTGAGTCTAACTCTTTCTTGTACTTTTTAATCTCATTTTCAACGTACAGTTTCGAGTTCCTAGCAGTAGAACTGTTTTTTTCAACCAATACTTCATTCAAAGCATCAATTGCTACATTAGTTATCTTATAAGACAATTCGGAAGCTGCTTTTTTCTCATTATCATTCGGTAAATAGCCAGTAGGTACTAAGCCATTCAACATAATTATTCCAGATTTTTCAACTTCAACTTCAAAAAGCGTAGGTATATATGCAATTACATCCTGTTTTTTATATTCTTTGAAAAGAATATTATTTTTTAAGTCAAGTTTGTCATAGACTTTTTCAGCTACTGAACGGCTAGAAAGTATTGATTTCATTAATTTTGATCTACTATCGGCTTGCCCACCACCAGCTAAATCAATCATCCCGCTGACATTTTGTAAAAAAGAATTCAAACTCCCACCGGAAGTTTTTTCTGGAGGCATAATTGATGAGTTAGCCATATATGTATAGGGCATAATAAAAGTGAAAGCCATAATTAAAGCTACTATAGAAACAATTAATATAGCAATTCGGGACTTTTTCTTTTTTAGCCTATTTAGAATACTCTCAAATGTAATAGTTTCTGCCATTATTGTAGTCTCACTAATGTTATTACAACCCCAACTACTGTTACTAATTGAGTAGCTATAGTTAGAGCCGTTGTAAATATCTCGAAAAATGTAACTTCTTCTTCAGGTGGAACTAGAATAGTGTCACCAGGTTCCAATACGTAATTATAATCTTCAGCTAAAAATTGTTCCCCTTTCGATTTGGTAACAAATGTTTCATCTATGTCCGCTCTATAACCAAAGCCGCCTGCTAATGCAATATAATCTAAATAATCAAAATCAGGATTATACTGAACATTCCCAGGGTTATTCACCCTACCTTGTATATTTATAAAGTCAATTTTCTCGGGAACAATAATAGAGTCTTTGTTTTGTAGTAATATATTATCTACACTTGACGGATCTTCTACGGCTTTTTTGAAATTAACAGCCATTAGTCCTTTCTTTTCAGAAATTCTAGCTTGAAAGTACTTTAATTCACTTTTTGTCATTTCAGATCTGTCTATTGTTTTAAGTCTTTCTAATTCCGAATCAGTTCTTTCTAACTCTTTTTGCCTGATTAGAATTGAGGCAGACTCATAAGCATTCTCTTGAAAACCTCCAGCTCTTTCTATAATATCGCTAATACGGGTTGTACCAAGCTCAATTGTATATTTACCGGGATATTTGACTTCTCCTAATACTTTAACATAACTTGGAGACTTCCAGTTTTCTTTTTTCTTGACATATACTCTATCACCAGGTTGAAGCAATATATCGTTTTCTAATTCAGAAGTATTATAGAGATTATTACTCCAACTGGTTAAATCTAAGTATATTTTCTCAATATTTATTCCATTCGGTTCTAATCGAGTGACTTCAATACTAGTTAAATCAGAAGACCTTAAAAATCCTTGCGCCATTTTGATTAATGTAGATAGCTTGTCACCTTCTATATATTCTACTTCAATTCTTTTAGCTATCTCACCGTTTATTTCGATTACCGATTTTCTGTTAAAGGGAGGAACAATAATTTGGTCTCCACCAATTACATAAGGGTTAGACGATTTGTCACCAATATTAAAGAATTTTACTAAATCGACTTTTATAACGGAATCCTTACGCAATAATGTTATATTCCGAAGTGAAGATTTTTCGTCAAAACCCCCAACTTTATTTATCACCTCATTTACTCTTTCGGTAGAAGTTGCATCAACAGTCGCCTGAGTATAAGTTTGTCCTGAAACAGTAACTTTGAATCTTCTTATATTCGAAAGTACAACACTTATATCTTTTGAATTATATACTTGCCTTACTTTATTTTCAATTAATTCATAAGATTCTTCTAAAGTTTTACCAGCTAAATCGACAACACCAATATTATTTAGTAATAATCTACCATCAGGTAAGATTAATGTTTTAAGTTGAACACTCTTAGAAGAAACAATATTTACTATAAACTCATCCCCAGGTCCCACAATATATTCTTTAGGATTAATAGCACCGTCCAACAATCCACCAGTCATTTTCGAACCTTCTAACAATTGTTTGACTTTTGAAGTGTCTTGTGCTGATTCAACTCCACCAGTCACTGCTTCATCATCGAATTGAGCATTTAGCAAAGCATAATTAAAGAATAGAATAAATAAGGATGAGATAATTTTTTTATACTTCATTTATTTCATTATGTTAATAAAAGAATTAGTTTTCATAATTTACATATAAAAACATGACCAAATTTACTGATTTTATTAATAATACAATAACAAATTCTGGAAATATACTACGTAAAGGGTTCGGTACAAAGTTTCAAATTGACAACAAAATTGGAAAGAATAATTTGGTTACTGAATATGATTTTAAGAGTGAAAAGTATATTATCGATGAAATAAAAAAAGCATTCCCGACTCATAATATAGTGTCCGAAGAGAAAGGAAGTGTTGATAACAAAAGCGAATATGATTGGATAATTGATCCATTGGATGGGACTGTTAATTATGCTAACAATATACCCATATTTAGTGTAAGTATCGCACTAAGTAAAGCTGGGCAATTAATTGCAGGTGCAATTTACCAACCTATATTGGATGAATTGTTTTATGCAGAAAGAGGTAATGGAGCTTTTTTGAATGGTGAAAGAATAAATGTCTCTAATAAAAATGAGTTAAATACTTCATTGTTAGTAACTGGTTTTCCTTATGATATAGGCAATGACCCCAAAAATACAATTAAAAGTTTTACAAATGTCATAAGTAGAGGTATCCCAATTAGAAGACTTGGTTCTGCTGCCTTAGATTTAGCTTATGTCGCTGCTGGTAGATTTGAAGGATTTTGGGAAGTAAACCTGAATAGTTGGGATGTAGCAGCGGGTATTTTGATTGTGCAAGAAGCTGGCGGTATTTGTACAAATTATAATGGAGAAGCATCATTCGTTGATGATAAGGAAATATTAGCAACGAATGGTTTGATTCACGAAGAAGCATTAAGAGTGATAAATGAAAATTAAAGTTACATACATGTCTGGTGCGGGTAATTTATTTACTGTTATAGACAACACAAACGGAAAACTCAATTTTGATGATGCAAAAAAATTAGCCACAAAACTTTGCTTAGTAAATGAGGTTAATAAGTTTGAGACAGAAGGATTAATGATTTTAGAGAAAAGTGCCGATTACCAATTTGAGTGTGTCTTTTTTAATCCAGACGGTAGTACTGGAATGATGTGTGGCAATGGTGGGAGAGCTATAGTAAGGTTTGCTCAAAATAGAGGATTAATAGTTAATCCAAATGAAACCATAAAATTCAAAATGGCCGGTGACATCTACTCTGCAAAAATAGAGGAAAATTTAATTGACTTAGAAATGTCTGACATTCTGAAACACAAAGAACAGCAGCTTAAGTTACAGGGTAGATTAGTAAACACGCATTTCATTGATAACGGAAGCCAACATACGGTTGTGAGAATTGATAAACTTGATTTACTTGATATTGATAAACTTGATATAATTGGATTTGGAAGAGAAATAAGATACAATGAAGTTTTTGGCAAAATTGGTTCAAACGCAAACTTTTACAAGATAGAAAATCATAAGGTATTTCTTAGAACTTATGAAAGAGGAGTAGAAAAAGAAACTGGGGCATGTGGAACTGGTGCAGTGGCAACAGCGATTGCAGCTGTTATGGAAAACGAACTGGATTTTCCAGTCGAGATAATTCCGACTAGTGGTGAAAAATTAATTATAGATAAAAAAATTAATAGCGAAAATAAGATAAAATACCACCTTATTGGACCTGCTGTTATATTAGAAGAAAAGGAAATAGAGGTTTAAATTTGACAGAGAAAGAAATACTAGAACAAGCTAAGGGGATATTCCCAAAACTACAAAAGTTAAGAAGAAAGATTCATTCAAATCCTGAGTTGTCATTCGTAGAGTTTGAAACATGTAAGTTTATACAAAATGAGCTAAGTGAATTAGGGATAGAAAGTAAAGTAATTGGTAACACAGGAGTAGTAGCAACAATCGGCAAAGGAAATCAATGCGTAGGTTTAAGAGCAGATATTGATGCTTTACCGATAAAAGAAGAAACAGGATTAGAGTTTGCTTCTTTGAACGAAGGCGTAATGCATGCTTGTGGACACGATATGCACACTACAATGTTAATTGGTGCTGCTGAAATTTTAAAAAAGAATGAGGATTCTTTAGGTGGAATTGTTAAATTGATATTTCAGCCTGGAGAGGAGAAACTACCAGGTGGGGCAAGTATATTGATAGAAGAAGGAGTTTTAGAAAACCCAAAAGTAGATGCTATTTTTGGACAACATATTTATCCAGGTGAGAGCGAAGGAACTATTTCATTGAACAGCGGCCCAGTTATGGGTGCACCAGATGAACTTTATTTTACTATCAAAGGGACTAGTACTCATGCGGCTCAACCTCACTTAGGTCATGATCCGATTGTTGCTGCTTCTCAGCTTATAGTTCATTTTCAAACTCTGATGACAAAATATAAAGACCCTATTGAGGCAGGAGTGTTATCAATTACTTCTATTAAAGGTGGGAATTCTACTAATATTATACCTGATGATGTAAAGCTTATGGGTACTTTGAGATCGTTCAATGAACAATGGCGAACAGAAATGCACAGATTAATAGAAGTTAACTCAAAGGCCGTATGTGAACTTTACGGATGTGAAATTGAAATAGAAATAAAAAAGGGTTATCCTCCTGTTGTAAACGATGAGAAGATAACAGATTTAACTATTAACAATGCTATTAACTTAGTTGGTGAAGACAACACGAAAGTATTTGAACCGAAAATGTGGGGTGAAGATTTTGCATTTTATGGTAAAAATATACCAGCAACATTTTGGTTTGTTGGGGTAAGACCCAAAAACCTAAAAACGATGCCAGCACTGCACAATTCAAAACTTTCTCCGAGCGAAAATGCAATGCCAATTGGTACAGCAATGTTAGTAACAGCAGCTATAAATTATTTAAAGGGGTAAAGAGATATGAACAGATTATTAGTTGTAGAAGACGATCCGGGACAACAAAACTTATTACAGATGATCTTCAAATATTCTGTAAAGTTAGATATAGTAACTGACAACACATACAATCTAAAAGATGCGGTTGAGCAATTAGAAAAGAATGAATACAAAATGGTAGTGTGTGATTTAAGATTACCTTATTCGGCAAATGTATTGGACACAATCGAAACAATTGAAAAACACAAAGGAAGTGCAAAAGTAATATATTGCACTGTTGAAGACATTGATCCAGAAACAATTAAGAAAATAAAAGGTTATAATTCTTTATTTGTATCTAAAAATCTTGATTTTATGAATTATTTGCAACTTGAACTAGAATCTTATTTGAGAATATCTTGAAATATGATCTTAACGAAATAGTATTAGGTTTAAAAAGTGGTGATTTGAGCTATTTGTCGAGGTCAATCACATTTATTGAAAGCACTTCTGAAAAACATTTCAGGTTTGGTCAAGAAATATTAGAAAAAGTACTAGACAAGACAGGTAATTCAGTTAGAATAGGAGTAACTGGTCCACCAGGTGTTGGGAAATCAACTTTGATTGACATTCTTGGTCTTCATTATTGCAATATGGGTTTCAAAACGGCTGTTTTGGCAATAGATCCATCGAGCAAGGTAAGCGGTGGCTCTATATTGGGTGATAAAACCAGAATGACAAGTTTAGCAAAACACGAAAACTCTTACATAAGACCTACCCCTTCTTCTGGTATGTTAGGTGGGACAGCATCTAGAACTAAAGAATCTATTCTACTATGCGAAGCAGCTGGATTTGAAAGAATTATAGTAGAAACTGTAGGTGTTGGTCAAAATGAGATTAATATAGCTTCGGTAGTAGATGTACTCGTTATGTTGCTTAACCCAGGTTCAGGTGATGAGTTGCAGGGTATAAAGAGAGGAATACTCGAAGTGTCTGATATTTTAGCTATTAACAAAGCTGATAATGGGACAAGTTTAGTTAATGAAACTGTTTTAGAATATAAAAATGCAGTTAGAATTTTAAATTATGACAAAGAGTTTTGGAGAAGAAAGGTTCTTAAAATTTCTGCTATAGATGGTACCAATCTTGAGACTTTAGTTAATGCTATTGATGATTTCTGTTCGAAATCTAGAGAAAATGGATTTTTTGATAAAAATAGAATAGACCAAGAGGGCCAACGACTAAAAGAGATTTTGAAAGAAGAAATATTTAAAAGAGCTTTTCAGAGTCAACAATTTTTAGAAAAATATGAAGAAGTTGTAGAGAGAATTAAGAACAAGAAAGCAACAGCAATCAAGGGAGTTATGGAGCTATTGAACAAATGAGAATAGCAGCGGCAACTAATAACCCTAATAAGATATTGGAGATTAGAAAAATAATTGAGAGCCATGGTATCAGAGATTTTGAGATTGAAAGTCCAAATTCTCTTAATGTGATAAGCGATCCGAATGAAGATTCTGATACATTGGAAGGAAATGCAAGAATAAAAGCTATTTCTTTATTTAAAAAATCAGGTATTCCTTCTTTTGCAGATGATACTGGGCTATTTGTAGAGGAATTAGCAGGTAAACCTGGTGTTCATTCTGCAAGGTTTGCTTCTGAAAATGCTAATGATAGTGAGAATAGGTCTCTTTTACTTAAATTATTAAAGGATAAAGATAACCGGAAAGCATATTTTGAAACGGTAATTTGTTATATATCGGAAAAAGAAGAACTATATTTCAAAGGACGATGCGATGGAAATATCAGCAAAGTTGAATTGGGTAATAAAGGATTTGGATATGATTCTGTTTTCATACCCGAAGGCTATACTAATACTTTTGCCGAGATAGACAGTGACTTAAAAAATTCTATTAGCCATAGATATAAGGCAGTTTTAAATTTTGTTCAATGGTTAAAGATGAATAACCAGAGCATAATTAATCCCTAACCTCAAGTACTTTCATCTCTACTCTTCTATTCAAAGCCCTACCCTCTTCGGTATTATTATCACCAACAGGTGAAGACTCACCATAGCCATTAGCAATCAATCTATCAGAGCGTACTCCCTTGTTTATCAGATAATTACGAACTTCTTCAGCTCTTTTGAAAGATAAATTCTTATTGTACTCATCTCCACCAATGTTATCACTATATCCTGCTATTTCTACTTTAGCTATTTTGGGATAATTATTGAGTAAATAAGCAACTCTTTCTAATTCTGGATAAGAAGAACTAAGAATACTTGATTGGCGGTATTCAAAAAACAAGTTGTTAATTCTCAATTTCTTAGATGATTTATCATAATCGGAATTGGAACTATTCGGAATACTCGAAGTAGAGACATCTACATTTAATAATTCACTAACTGGATATAGAATTATATCTTGTACAACAGTCATTGAACTGTCTTTTTTAGTCAAATCAATATTCTTTGAAATAGGAAAATACCCTTCTTTTTCAGCATAGAAACCATAGTTCTTACCAAGAGGGAAAATTATAAAATACTCTCCTGTTTCTGGGTTAGAACGCATCTGCCCCATATTACGACCATTTTCAAGATTTTCCCAAAGTATTTTTGCATCTATTGGATTGCCATCCGTATCTTTTACAGTTCCTTTTATAACAGCTACTGGATTAGGTCTCAAGTGTTCGGGCAATGACATTGTGAATATATCAGATTGACCAAAAGTAATTGGTCTTTCAGCCGTTGCAAAGTAAGCTAATTCGCCAAAAGTATTTATAATAGCCGCTCTCTCATTTCCAGGAGAATTAATCTCTTTACTCATATTGACTGGTTCTGACCAGTGTGTCCATGAATCTTCATACAATCTCTTAGACATATATAAGTCCATTCTTCCTAATCCGGCATGACCATTAGAACTAAAATATAATGTCATTCCATCAGGATGTAAGAATGGCTTTCTTTCAGCAAATTCAGTGTTAATTACGTCACCAAGGTTAATCGCTTCTTTCCAGTTGCCATCTTCATCTTTTACTGACACATAAATATCTGTGTTTCCTTGTTTACTACCTTTCCAATATTCCCCATACATGTGAGGTTCTCCTATACCCCCTGGTCTATCGGAAACGAAAATAATTGATGTACCATTATTATTTATTTTGGCATCACAATCAAAATATTCGGAGTTAATCGGTCTTGGAAAATGTTGTACATCGCCCCAAAGCTTATCCGATACTCTTTGCGAATAGAATAAATCGCCTCTCCCTAAGCTTGAGTCCAAATTCCCAAAAAATATAAGAGTATTATCATCTGTTGTAATACATTGTGGCGCTTCCATATTTTTTTGTGAGTTTATTCCTTCCTGAAGTCTTACTGCTGGTTGCCAGTATCCATCTTTGAATTCAGACATAAATATATCTTCAGTCCTATTCTCATTAGAACGGTTAAAGCCAGTAAAATATAACCTAGTACCACTACCGTTAGGCGTTGGGCTATATTCTGCAAATTCAGTATTAACATGGCTTCCAAGATTAATCTCTTCTAATTTATAATCTTTGTCAGACAAAATTTCTATTATCTTATCTATCTTATTAGAATATTCCGGTAAGTCTTTTTTAAACTCTTTATAAAGCTCAATCATAGCATTGAAATCTTTCTTTGCATAGAGTTTTGCAGTTAATCGTTGTAAGGATATAAATGCATCGTAGCTATTCTCAGTTCCAATATTTTCGTAAATAATATCTAAATATATATCCTCTTCACCAGGTAAAGGGTCATAGAGTAATTGATGTTCGACCGCTTTAATATTAAGATTCGCTAGTATTAAAAAAAGTAGTATAAATTTATACATAAAATCTCTCAATTATTTTATAATACGCCTATCATCCAATAAATCAAAAATTGTTTTAACTGGATTAAAGAACTCATTTGGCATCTCTACGAATACTGTATTCCAATTCGACATAGCCCCATTCCATAAACCTGGTAACTCTAATGCTTTAATTGGTTTGCCATTGTGAGTTTTTTCAGAGACAAAATAAGTATTTTCATCAACATAATCTAATAGATTGAATTTTTTACCTTTATGATTAGTAATTCCACAAATCATATCTACAGGATTAAAATGTGTCGATTTCTTAAGTTTACTTAAATTATCTGGGTTCGATTTGTCTATCTGTGATGCTTCTAAAATCTGAGTATTAATTCTTCCATTACTTTCAACAAAAAAGGGTCCCCCCCCCGGTTGTCCTTCGTTTCTAACCATTGCACAGACTCTAAGTGGTCTATGTATTAGATCATAGATATTTTCCTTATCAACTTTTAAATAGAAAATATCTTTGTAGAATTTTATAATTTCTTTTTTTAGTGACTTATCATTTGGGTCAGCTTCAAGTCTATCGGCAAATGAAAAAAGCTGTTTTTGTATTTTATAAAAGTATCCAGCTAGAATTTGTTTGAATTGATTAGACTCTCTATTGTTTGGAACTGTAATGACATTATCAATATTTTTAATAAAAACAACATCTGAATCTAAATTATTGAGATTGAAGATTAGTGCACCGTGTCCACCTGGTCTAGTTAGATATTTGCCATATTCATCTATAATAGGGTTATTATTTAAATCAACTGCAATAGTGTTTGTTTTAGTTGATTGATGGCTCAAAGAACAATTAATATTAAATACTTCGAACTTTGCTATCCTATTTATCCTTTTCTGAATTTGTTTTCTATGTTCTTCCGACACAGTGAAATGAATTGATAATACACCATTAGTCAATATATATTCCTTTGATTCTTGAATATGCTCATAAATTGGTGTTCTCAGCATACCGTAGTAGCTGTGAAAAGGTACAAGTGCCTTAGGTAGTGAAGCCAGCCCTAATTTATCATCATCGAGTATTGCACTTAAAATATCAGTTAAATCAGTATCCTCATTTATTTCTAATTCATTTTCATCACTGAATTGCTTTTTCATCTTTTTGTAAAATGGTAGGCGATTCAAATTTTTAAAAAAGTGAATTAGCTTTTCCTTGTTTTCCAAATCAGAATTTTTAATATATTTTAAAGTCGGCACTTCAGATTTACTTCTAAGCGAGATTAGATCTGCGAACATTCTAGTTGCAGCCCCAGAAGCAGGTACAAATTTTATACAATCTTTTTCTATGAGTAAATTCTTAAATTCTTCGTAATAATCCGGTTTTTCGAACTCACTTAGCCGTGTTATACCATCACTTAGCAGACATGGTGCGATAATATTTACTGGTTTAATCCCACTTTTGAATATCTCTATTTGTTCGTTTATTGTTAATTCTTTTGTTATACTCATTTCAATATTTTCTGTTGGTAGTTGTCATTGGGTTAATAAACTAATTCAATTTCTTTATTTAGACTGTAATTTCTTAATTTTGAAATAAATCTAATAACAAATATAATAAATACATAAATGAATAACTTAGAAACATTTGAAAATCCAAGACCAGGTAGATATTTTTCGATAACTCACGAAAATCCTGAATTTACATCGGTATGTCCTATGACAGGATTGCCAGATTTTGGCAATATTATTATTAATTACGTGCCTGACAAAGTTTGTTTAGAGCTAAAATCATTAAAATATTATTTTCTTGCATATAGAGACAAGGGGATATTTTATGAAGAAATAACAAACCAAATATTAGACGATTTGGTAGATGCTTGCGAGCCATTAGAAATGGAGATTATAAGTGAGTGGGGCACTCGGGGTGGAATGACTTCGACTATTGTAGCATCATATAGTAAAGAGTAATTTATGGTAAGAATCGGAAAAGAATTTGTTTGGGAAATGAGCCATAGACTCCCATTTCACGAGGGGCCATGTAAAAATATACATGGACACACATACAAAATGCTTTTGGAACTTGTGGGTGAAGTCAACGAGAATAAAATGTTAATTGATTTCTATGATATTGAGAAAATAGTTAGACCGTTACTGAACAAATTAGATCATGCATTTCTTGTCGATAGTAATGATGATCTGATGATTAATTTTCTGAAAGAAAATCAGTTCAAGCATTATATTATTGATAATTTCTCTACGGCAGAAGATATGAGTGCTTATTTTTTAGATTTTTTAAAACCTGAATTTCAGAAGTTTGATAACCTGAAGGAATTGAAGATAAGAGTGTACGAAACAGCTGACGCATGGGCAGAAAGTGAATCAAGTTTATAAATGAAGAAAGAGAAAATAATATGAGCAAGACTCAAGAATTAATCGCAATAGAAGAAAAATACGGGGCAAATAACTATCATCCATTAGATGTAGTAATTAGCAAAGCTGAAGGAGTATGGGTTTATGATGTCGAAGATAATCGATATTTAGATTGCTTAGCAGCATATTCGTCTGTAAACCAAGGACATTGCAATCCTCATATACTAAAAGCATTCAAAGAGCAAGCAGAGAAAGTCACTATTACTAGTAGAGCTTTCAGAAATGATCAACTTCCAGCACTTTACAAAAAGCTACACGATATGACTGGCTTCGATATGTCTTTGCCTATGAATAGTGGTGCAGAAGCCGTAGAAACTGCAATCAAGGCAGCTAGAAGATGGGGATATAGAAACAAAGGGATAGCTAAAGACAAAGCTGAAATAATAGTTGCATCTGATAATTTTCACGGTCGGACAACTACTATAGTTGGGTTTTCGACTGATGCACAATATAAAAAAGAGTTCGGACCATTCACTCCAGGTTTCGTAGTTTCTGAATATGGTAATATAGAATCTGTAAAATCATTAATAAATGAGAATACTTGCTGTATTATGATAGAGCCAATTCAAGGTGAAGCTGGTATTATAATTCCACCAGATGGATATTTGAAGCAATTAAGAGAGCTTTGTGACCAACATAATATTTTATTAGCATTCGATGAGATACAATCTGGACTAGGTAGAAGTGGAAAAATGTTTGCACACCAATATGAAGATGTAGTTCCAGATATGGTAATAATTGGTAAAGCATTATCAGGTGGGTTTTATCCTGTTTCAGCTGTACTTTCAAACAAAGAAGTATTAGGCGTATTTGGACCGGGAGATCATGGTTCTACTTTTGGTGGTAATCCTTTAGGTGCAGCTGTAGCAACTGCTGCTTTGGAAGTTATAGAAAATGAAAATCTAATCCAAAAGTCATTTGATAATGGCAATTACTTTATGGAGAAACTAAAATCTATAAAAAGTAGCAAAATCAAAGAAGTTAGAGGAAAAGGACTTTGGATAGGATTGGAGCTAACTGAACCTGCGAGAAAGTATTGCGAGGATTTGATGGGATTAGGTGTACTTTGTAAAGAGACTCATGACTATGTAATTAGAATTGCTCCTCCCTTGATAATTACAAAAGAAGAAATAGATTGGGCATTTGACAGAATCAAAGAAGTAGTAGAAAAATACGCATAAATGCTCGACAATAAAAAATATAGAATGATAATAGACCCTCCTAGTGAGGGTCTTTTCAATATGAATAGAGATGTAGAATTAATGGAGTCGCTCTCCCCAACTGACAGCCCTATTTTTCGTCTATATAGCTGGGATCCATGGTGTTTGTCACTTGGATACAACCAAAAAGATGACGGTATATTAAAAGATAAGCTTTACAAAGACGGTTACCAAATAGTCAAAAGACCTACTGGTGGTAGAGGAGTCTTTCACGCAAATGAGCTTACATACTCGATAGTCACTCATCTGGACAATACTCGCACTAAGGATTATGTTTATCAAGAAGTACATACACTAATAGCAGAAGTGCTTAATAATATTGGATTAGAAGTTGATTTCGTGAAAACAAACCCAGACTTCAAGAATTTCTACAAATCTGACGAGAGGTCGGTCTCTTGCTTCGCCTCTTCTGCTCGTTACGAATTGACTCACAATAATAAGAAGTTAGTTGGCTCTGCACAACGAATATTCGGCAATAAGCTGCTGCAACACGGCTCGATACTTATAGATTATGGATTCGAACAGATAGCTGACTATACTACTGAAGACCCAGAAAAAGCGAATAAACTCAAAGATTTCACCCTAAAAACTGCCATTCCTATTAATGCAATTGCACCTCAGAAAATTAATGTAGAATCGCTAATTGACAGCTTTCAATCTACCTTCGAACGTTTGCATATCTTGGCATAAGTTTTGCTTTATTCTCTTTATAACTTTAACAAAGAGAATACATTATGTTATATTTTTCATTAATACTTTTGGTTGGTTCTATTGCTTTGCTTTTTTCTACCGCAAAAAATTTCTATAAGACATTCAAAGTAACACCAATACCAATACGAAAGAATCAGTAGTCATGAGAAAGTTTCTAATCATAGCATCGTTAGTTGCCATACTCTGGAGTTGTAGCTCTTATGTAAGGTTCACATCGGACGATTTGGATGATATAAAAACTTTCGGAAATTTAGTTTATGATGGAAGTAAAAAGATAATTGAGCAATTAGAAGAAGAATTGAACAATGAAAACAAAGGCAATAAGTTCGAAGGTCGCCTGCTTTCCTCTTCTAAAAAATGGCTCGGCACTCCTTACCAATATGGTGGTACTACGCAATCTGGTGTAGATTGCTCTGGGTTTGTACTTAATGTGTATAGTGATTTAGGTTACAAAGTACCTCGAACTTCAAGAGAGCAGTATGAATATACGAAAAGAATTTCATCAAACGAAAAACTCGTGGGAGATTTAGTATTCTTCCGCCGAGGAAGTGATGTTGGCCACGTGGGTATATATGTAGGTAGTAATAAGATGATACACGCCTCAACTTCCAGAGGGGTTATAATCCAAGATTTGGACAATGAATATCTACAAAGAACCTTCGCAGGATTTGGAAGGGTGAAGAGGTAGAAACTAAAGTGAAAACCCAAATTTGAAACTAACTGGATAACTAGGTATATTCTGCTTAGAATAAGTTGGACAAATAGCACCACCAATGAACCAATCATCACCAATTGAATGCCTAAAGCCAACTGTAAAACTAATAGAGGTTGCAGTATTGAAATAGTGAAAATCCTTGTAGTTTTCATATACTATGGCTACACCTAAATCTAACTTTTTCTTATGACCAGAAATATAATGAATTCCTGCTAAGTAACTAGGACTCCAAGAGAAAAGCACTAAATTGAAAACAGAAACACCTGCTCGGAATCTCAAACTTCCTTCATTGATTGAATCTGTCGATGCCTCGTACAATTTAACTTCGAAGTTAGGAGCAAGTAACCCTTTTTGTGCCCCTTGAATTTCGTAGTAAAGAAAAGTACTTTCTTTGATATTAGAAAGTGCAAAAGTGGAAGATAATATAAACAATATTAAATATTTCAAAAGCTGTAACCTAAACTAACACTTATCATATATTGGAAATACTCTAAAAATTTTAAATTGACAGGAGGATTATCCAAACTATAAAATGGTGAAAACGTAAATCTAAAAACAGCGTTATCACTGAAGTAATCTCTATAACCAATTTCAAATCCTAACAACTGTTCTGTCTCTTTAAAATGTGGTTCACTAGGTTCGCTGTCATATGAACTTACAATGTGTTTTCTAAAATAACTTGCACCTATATCAACCCCTTTATCTAATCCAAAATATTGGACGAATCCTATAATTGGGTAACTATTAACTACTGCAATACCTTGAAAACCAAATACTGCAGATCCATATTTTAAATAAGTTGTTGATTCTATGTCTAATATCTGGGTGTTGTAAATTGAATATTCAATATTAAATTCAACTGAAAAAGTGACACCAGGATAAGTTCCATAAATATTCAAATCTCTTGTTTCAGACTTAGCCTGTATATTAGTAATGAGTAACAATATAGTAATTATTAATTTCAAATAGATTCTATACTTTATTAGTTAAAATCATAACAGGCAAATCTTTCTTTTTGTCTATTTCAGCACAAGGACCACCTAATTTTGCTGCTAAAATTGTCCCACAAGGAGGCAATCCGCCACTTCCTTTCCCATAATTTTCTGGACAGTAATTATATTTGCTATTTAAATCAGGATTTGGAGTACCTTCACAACAAGGAACTCCCTTCATTCCAGTGCCTAAATATGTTGAATCTATTAAAACCCTACCATTGTTCCAAGACATTCCTTTCCCATTTGGATTTAGTTTACATGCATAATAACAGTTAAAACACTTTTCTGTACATTTTTCTGGTAAATTAACTGTGCAACAATCTGATTTATTTATAGTCTTTGTAGTGTCTCCTTCTGTATAATATTCTACATCTCCAAGCCACAATTTATAACTAGTTAACCTTTCAACATTAGGATTATAGGAGTTAGGATAAACAAAATATGCACATTTTTTATCGCACTTAGGTTTTTTTCTACAACCAATTCCTCGTTCACTATTAAACTTTGTACTACATAGTTCAACTTTATTACAACATTCATCTTTACAAACTCCATCAAAACCACCACAACAAAAAGTTGGAATATCACCGCCACAAAGACAACTATTAGAATTTTTACCATCTTTATTTCTATATTCACCTTTGAGCCCCATTAAAGCTCCCATTAATCCACTCAAAGAAGTTGGTAAACCGATTAATACTAACCATAAAACTGGTAATTCAAAAAACTCACATAAAAATGGAGCTTTATATGTATATGCAGAAATGATTTTTTCCTCAAAACAATTAATTAAATCATTTCCTAAATGTGCTCCTTCGACTACACCACTTGTACACCATAACCCAATATCATGATTAAAACAACATTCTGATAAATCTGGTTCAAAGTGACCAACGCAAGGAGTTAATAAACTTATTTTACCAGTTTCACGAATAAAAGGTACAGAACATTTCATATCGTGATTGATACACATACAATCGCCTTCTATTCCATATTTCTCTTTGCAATCCGAGACTTCTGGCTCTAATGGTAAGGGTTTTGGAGTTTCTTCATCTTCTTGAGTCTTATTTCGTTTTTTATCACTTTTATAGTATAAATTTTGAATTGCTAACCATCTTGCTAGAATAATAATAGAAACCGATTCCTCATATTTTTTTAAATTTGTTTCTGTTCTTTTAAAATTTAATGTTTGATCTAGATATTTTCTATTTTTATCAACATCAATTATATTGATATTTATACTATTAGCTTTTTCATCAATTCTCGAAACAATATCCAATTTTAAATTAGGATTTAGCAGCTTTGCTTTTACTTCATTATCATTGTAATTTTGGTAGGTATTTTTTGAACCCTCTTCAAATATCTCTAAATATTCATTTAACCTTATTGTTCCATTAGATACAAGATTATCAAATTCATTTTTAAATGAATTAATTTCAGTCTCAGTATATTTAGTTTTTTGAAGTGAATTATTTATCTGATTTGGTTTATACTTAGACTTTTTAGAAGTACATGATTTTTTACTACATGATTTTCCTTCTTGTTTATTATTTGAGCAACAAGAATTTTTAGTTGTGTTACTAATTCCATTCGATGAAGTAACTAAATTATAATTCCTTCTTTTAGTTTGGCAACACCCACGTTTATTAGGTGAGTCAATAACTATTGAATTAGGACTTACAGTTAAGTTATTATTACTTGTATAGGCAATATTTGATTGATAAGTTAACATTTATCTAATACTATTTGGTGGCAATATTACAAGTTTTAATTCAAAAATAGATGATTGATTAGTTGTACTCTCCAGTCTAATACCTAAATTAACTGGACCCATATTCTCAGAAAGCATAAGCTGTAATGTTTGTGGCCCTGTATGAGGTCCTGCTCCGAAGTCAACAACTTCAATATTTCCGTGCATATCTCCTTGAGTACCAACATTTTCTAAGACACTTACTTGAAATAAATCATAACTAGAACCACCTAAGTCTATAGGTAAATAGCACATATATCTCAATTGGTCGCTAAAATTTCCATACAAATAGACTAAATTCACTAAAGGAGGTGCAACACTACTAGCTAAATTCGCCATTTTTGTTTGCATATTCATTGAGTCTGCAATTATTTGTTGTGTCACATCATTAGGTGTATCAACTGCTATTACGGATGGTTCAGTTGAGATTGATATTGGGCTACTTACCCATGTGCCTCCAGTTGGAGTATTATATACATCAGACATTACTATTTGACCATCAGTAGTTGTAGAACCATTGAATAGTGCAGCGTAAGTCATAAAATCTGATATTGGCATCGGGTTAGAATTCTCTAATGATAGCCAGCCACCTGGAAATTTCATAATAAATACCTCTTTTTGTGATTGAGTAAAACAAATTTGAGGACTAATTTAATTTAATTTAATTTAATTTAATTTGCAAATGAAAAGTACAAAACAAGGTTTTTTTATTAACAATGGCTCCTCCCCCATTTATTTTATCCTCAATCTCCTATTACTTTATAATATTTAGTAAATTTGTAATCGTATTAGAACATAACAAATATACAGTTCAATGAAGCAAATTACATTATTAGTCTTTCTCATTACACTTCTACTAGTGGCTTGTACAGATGAGAACACATTAGTTGACAATGAGACTGCAAAGATAACTGGTCTTTCTAGGTCCAGCACTTTTCTATTTGACACGGTTTCTGTGAATGGGATAGCGTTGGGTAACTCAGCAGAATCAACGAAAGTACTGATAAATGACTCTGAGACAAACATAGATATAATCAGTGTTAACCCAACAGAAGTGATTTTCGTACCTAAGCAAAGCTTTGATAATGCAAAAATTAGCTTAGAAGTGAACGGGGTGAAGACTAATACAATACCTATAAATATTGCATTGACACCAATGTATGACACTGTAAGGGTGAACGCAGGTAAATTTATTATGGGTGCACTTAGTGGATTTTCAGACGAGACCCCTCTACACGAAGTTAACCTAACCAGAGATTTATATGTATTTACTTATGAAGTAACTAAGGAACTTTGGTCACAAGTAATGGATACACTAATCATTGCTACCAATGATTTTGGCTTCCCAGCAGATAGTATTACATGGCTTAAAGCAATTGAATTCTGTAATCGTATGTCTGAAATCTATGGATTTGAAAAATCGTATAATTCAGATGGACCAAACGTTACATTCGATTATAATGCTAACGGATGGAGATTGCCAACGGAAGCCGAGTGGGAATATTTCTGCAAAGCGGGAACTGATGAGGATTTCTCAGGGAATGGAGATATTAACCAAATGGGATATTTCGACAGTAATTCTGGATTAAATAGTCACAAAGTGGGTGAAAAACTAGCAAACCAATTTGGATTATATGACGTTCACGGCAATATGTGGGAGTGGTGTTGGGATAAATACGAAGAAAACTATTATACTTCTGAATCTGTGGCAGACCCCACTGGTCCAGTTACTGGAGGAAGACATGTTATGAGAGGCGGTTCTTACCAAGATGGATTCAACTTTGCTCGTATTAGTAATAGAACTATAAATAAATTGGATCATAAATCAATTGGATTGAGATTAGTTAGAAATGTTCAGTAGAATATTAATCATATTATCATCGATATTTATATTATCTTGTGGGAACAATGGGTCAAGAGAATATGGTAATATATTTGGGGGAATTGGTCGAAGCTCGTCATTTGAAAAAATAGAATCGTTTCAATCTCAACAATTCTTCGAATATACATTGGATAGCTTAGCTGGAGCCACGTCTGCCCCACATTTATTAAAAGACAGATTGTATATATTTTCCACAGATGACGGACGTATATTATGTGCTTCTGGGAAAGACAAAAAATGGGAATATAAATTAGATTCTGGCTCCTTCATTGGTGCTGGTTTCGCTTCGGATAAATATCTGAACATATACACAATTGATAATTTGGGCCGAGTTTATTCATTGGATAGTAGTGGAAATTCTAGATTTAGTAAACAATTATTCGAACCATCGAAATTAGAAATTTTCAATACACCACTATCATTGGGGAATAATGTAATATTCAGTTCATCTGATGGTAATTTATCAATATTAGATTCACTCGGCAATATATTATATAATCACAAATACAATTCAAGTATATTAGATTATATTTCAGCTATAGATGATGAAAATATATTGATAACACTTTCAAATAACAAATTTGGAGTAACTGATACTTTAGTTTGTTTGAGTTCAAAAGGAATTGAAAAATGGAGATTCTCCGCTGATGGTTTCAGATTTGTCAAAGGAGCAATCACCAATGGGTCTCAGATTTCTCTTTCTGGTTCATTGCAAGGAGGTGACAACCCGCTCTCAAAAATTTTCTATTTAGATAGGGATGGGAAGCTAATGTGGGAAAAAGAAATATCAAATATACCGAGATTCTTAAGTATGTCTGAGGATGGTGAATTATATTTAATTTCATACAGTTCGGGAATGGGACAAATGTTAAGTGGAATCTTCGCTTATGATAAAAAAGGTGAAATGATTTGGAAGATATATTATGATTATAGCATTCCAATGCCTATTTATATAACAAAAAATGAACTTATGTTCATTGCATCAAACAGAGAAACCTATGCACTTTTTTATCTTCAAAGGTCAGATGGCGTGCTAATTAGATCCTTAGAAATTGGAGGAATTCATCCAATAGTTTTCTATCCAGAAATTGAAGTAGATGGCTCCATAGTATTTGCTGGTAAAGAAAAATTAAGATTGATAAGAGTAGATGCAACAGCAATAAACAAGATACTACCATATTAAATAAATAGAGAGTTGTTTATGAAGTTAGAAAATGGAAACAATGGAAGTATAATAACTTATAAAGGAATTACTCCGAAAATACACGAAAGCACTTTTCTATGCGAAGGTGTAAGAATAGTTGGAGATGTTGAGATAGGTGAAAATTGCTCAGTTTGGTATAATAGTGTAATTCGAGGCGATGTTCATTATATTCGTATTGGCAATGGTACCAATATTCAAGATTTGAGTATGCTCCATGTTACAAACAACAAATATGCACTAAATATTGGTGAATATGTTACTGTAGGGCATTCCGTAACTTTGCATGGTTGCACAATAAACGACCGTTGCTTAATCGGAATAGGGGCAACAGTTTTGGATAACGCAACAGTAAATTCTAATTCATTAGTTGGCGCTGGTGCAGTAGTAAGAGAAAACTTTGTAGTCCCAGAAGGGGTATTAGTTGCTGGAGTACCAGCAAAAATAGTTAGAGACCTAAATGACGATGAGTTAAATTGGGTCAGAAAAAATGCAGAAAACTATGTTGGATATACGAAAGAGTATAGACAGCAATTAAAAAATTTAAAATAGGATTTATATGATTTTGAGTATGACTGGTTTCAGCAAAGCTGAAATTAACAGAAAAGGAATGAAAGTAACAGTAGAAATACGATCGGTGAATGGTCGTGGATTAGATGTAAATATTCGTTCACCTCGTAGTTTGTCCGACAAAGAATTTGAAATCAAAGATAGAGTAAAGAAAATGTTAAATCGCGGAAGTGTAAATATGAATATTTACACTGAAGCTGACACAACTAATAAAGAATTTAACATCAATACTGAGTTGGCAAAAGGTGTAAAAGCTGAATTAGACCAATTCAGAAAGGATTTGAAGATAAAAGAAACTGTGAAATTGGAGCATTTGTTCACATTTTCAAATTTTTTCATTCAGAAGGAAGCTGAAGTAGATGCTGAACTTGAATGGACTTTGACAAAAGATGCAATAAGCAAGGGATTGAAACTATTAGTTGAGATGCGAAAGAAAGAAGGTTCCAATATAGCAAGAGACATCAATAAACGTATAAAAAATATTCATAATATACTGAAATCGATAGAAGACGACGAAGTAGATAGAATACCAAGAGAAAGAGAAAAGATTAGACAGAGAATAGCCCAAGTGTTCGACAACGACGAGATAGATGAGTCACGTTTGCAAATGGAAATGGTAATCTTAGCTGACAAACTTGATATTAGTGAAGAGTGTGTAAGATTGCAATCGCACATAAAAGTATTCTACGAAACTATGAAAGAAAGAGCTTCTAATGGACCGAAATTGAACTTCCTACTTCAGGAAATGCTTAGAGAAACAAACACTATTGGCTCGAAGTGTAATGACGCCACAATAGCCCACAAAGTAGTAAATATAAAAGAAGAGTTAGAGCGAATAAGAGAACAAGTGCAGAATGTGGAGTAAGAACTTCACATTTAGAATTAGTTTACGAATTAAGACTCTTTTGGAATATCAAAAGGGTCTTGTTTTTAATCACTCACAAAATAAAGTCTATAGGTGATTTTATTTTTGACTTAGAAATATCTGTTATGTAAGTATATAACTCTGTTGTTTGTATTGAATTATGCCCTAACAGCTCTTGAATGTATCTTATATCTGTACCATTCTCAAGTAGGTGAATTGCAAAACTATGTCTTAGCATGTGTGGTGTTACTCTTCTATTTATATTTGCTCTTATTGCTGCTTCTTTAACAACATTTTGAATACTTTTAGCAGAATAATGGTCTTTATTTTGACCTTCAAATAGGTAATCTTTAGGTTTGAATTCCTTATAATACATTCTCAATTCTGTTAATACTTTTTCAGATAACATTACTTTTCTGTCCTTTCTCCCTTTTGAATTAGAAATATTAATTAGCATACTGTCCGAATCTATATCTATTGTTTTTAGATTAATTAGCTCCGAGACTCTTAAACCAGCACTGTAAAGTAACATAATTATACATCTATGTTTTAAATTCCTTGTCTCATCTATCATTTTTTTTACTTGAGGTTTGCTAATATATTTTGGAAGAGTATTTTTTTTCCGCTTAGGGTACAATGGCTTTAAGTCTAATTTAATATTAAAAATCAAATCATAAAATTTAGAAATAGCACCAAGCATTTGTTTCTGATAAGAATCACTGATTTTTTCAATTTTCAATAGGTGAGTTAAATATACTTTTATATCGTTAGTATTTAGTGTCCTAATATTTTTGCTTTCATAATAAGTTAGAAATTTGTTTATACACATAACATATGTAGAAATTGAATTAGAAGCATATCGTTGTAATATCAATTTCTCTTTAAACTCATTTATATATTGACTCTTTATCATTCGTAATACCTTTTTTTATATATTTTTCTAAATTAGTTATTTTTAAGTTTTTTATCAAATTTCTAATTATAAATATAATATTGATATACGAAGGTAATAATGGCAGGATATACGAATGTTCGTATATTTGGATAGTTAGCGGCAACACAGATTAAACCTTAAGCATTATTTGTAGTCAAATGACAAATCATTAGATCAAGACATATGAAGCAGATTATTACTTTCTTCGGAGTTGTTTTCCTACTGGGTACTTCGCAAGTTAAAGCACAAGTGCCACCACAATGGGATACGGCAAAAGTTGAACTAACATTTAAACTCAATCAGATAAACAACGAAATTCTGAACCGTTGGGACAATCAACCTTATTGCACAGACTTTGCAGGAAATTTAATGCTTGCAAACAGCAATAGAGGTTACGCCTTATTTACACCTGATACAGCTTTCCCTTATCCTGTACCAGTTTATCAAAATGCACTTTATGCCAAAATTGACACTATGTTAATGGCATTTGACACTTTAGGATATAAAGCTGTTGATGTGACACTCCAATATCCAATGCTAGTTGACACCTTTACAAACTCACAATACTACCTAGATTTTTATATGACTGTTTGTCAAAAAATAAAACAAAAAGGGCTCAAATTAATTATCGGTTGTCAAGCTGCTTTCGTTGATTCTGTTTTTGGAGAACCAAAGCTGACTAGCGATATTGAAAAACACTACTTCAATCCTGACAATAATATTTTCACGAATGATTCGCTCGAAATCACTCGATTCAAACTGGAAAAATTACAAATGATGCAGACCATCATAGACTCCTTGCAACCCGACTACCTTACATTGGAAATGGAGCCACAGACACAAGAATACAATCTATACAATCTGATTGACTATAGTGTTGATAGCACCATTTCGCTCGTTAATTATTTTACCAGTAATTTAAATAGTGGAGCGACATTGCTGGGTGCTGGTGCGGGAACATGGGACGATTATAACTTTTTTGAAAAAATTGCTACGCTAACAAATGTTGACTACATAGATTATCATATATATCCGCCTCACTTCAATTATATAAATGATATTGCTTTTAAAATAGATTCCGTAGCAGATGCCAACAATAAAAAACTGGTTATTGGAGAATCATGGTGCTATAAAGCAACAAATAGTGAGATGACCAACATCAATCAACCTGTGGCAACCAGTCAACTGATTTACTCGAGAGACGTATTCGATTATTGGGTTTCAGTGGACACATTATTTGTTCAGGCTCTTGTAAATCTTTCTCAGCAATCAAAAGTGGAGCTAGTTCAATTCCATTGGCCAAATGTAATGTTTGGACAATTAACCTATGATTCCGCTACACATTACTCAATGTCGCCTGGACAAATTCTAAATCTTGGAGCACAGACTGGTTACCAAAATATGTTTCAATTTAATCTTTCGCCTATCGGTCTTTATACAAGTGACGTCATTGACAGTATTTGTTTAACAACAGGAATTGACGAGAACACATTTACTGCTGTAATTTATATATACCCAAATCCTGCACAAAATATCATTAACATTGAAACTCCTGAATCCATAAAAACGATTTCAATAATTGATATGACAGGGAAAATAATTTTGCGAGAAAGTAATTCCAAACAAGTACTTCTGCCAGACCTACAAAATGGTTTGTACTTAATAAAAATTGAAACAGGGACT
>JAGQWJ010000028.1 GCA_020437395.1 Ignavibacteriota bacterium
TTTTTTGATTATTAAGTTCTTTGATTGAATTATACCTTTATTATCTACTTTGAGAGTATAAAGACCTTGTGGGAGTTCGCTTACATCTAAACTATAATCTATATCAAATATTTCTATTTTCTCCATTACTTTTCTACCTGAATAATCATATAACTCTAAGTTATAAGGTAACCCTAAAGTTTGAATATTAATAAAATTACTTGTAGGGTTAGGGTATAGAGAGAAATTAAAAGTTGTAATTGGTTGATTTACATCTGTAACCAAATCCCTACTCATCTTAAAGAAGTAGGTTTTGTTATTAACCCTATTTACTATATCATGTTCTCCCAGTCCTATGATTAGTCCTTCATCATCCGATGTTAAATAATAAACTTCTTCTTCTAACCTATCAACATCTGTTCCGTTCCATGTAAATTCTTTTTTAATATTAAAATCAGTATCAATAACTGAAATCCAATAATCTGAATATGTACCATCTACAAATGTCTTCCCATTAGTTGAAGCACTTCCGTAAAAGTAAATCATACCAGTATATTCATCAAAATGAATATTCTTAAGTTCAATCTTATGATTAAATTCAATATCAACAACTTTTTCAAATTCATTAGTTTCAATTTCATATCCGAATATAGTTATCTTATTGTCTAATAGATATTTATTTTTTACTGAGCTGTCCTGTTTACTAACAGCGAAGTAGAATTTATTATCAAACTCGAAAGTTTTAGGTGATAAGTAAGTATATTCTTTTTCTAATATAATAGTATCAACAGCAAGGTCTAATTTATTAATCCTATAAATCTCAAATTTATTTAGTGTGTCGATAATTCCTTCTTCAAATAAAAGACTATTATAGATATTTAGTACTGTAAAATAATTTGCATTATCATAAATTATATAATCTGTTGTGTATTGAGATTCAGTTTTTAGAGTAAATACTAATTGTTTATCTAAACTATCACCATCAATTTTAATTTTGTACAACTTTTGTGTTTGATAATTCACATCACTAAAAACACTAGTTGGGTCAACTTTATAAAAAGTATCATTTATTAGTGGTCTATACTTATCTATAAGAATGTTTTCATTATATGTATTTTTTTTCTCAAAATAAACCTTGACTCCATCATTTGATAATTTTGTAAGAGTAACTTGATTAGGTATCTTCTCTAATCTTTTTGAAACTATTACAATATCTTCATCGTGTTTATACATTGATTTAACAAAATACGACTCACTAACAAGTCCTAACTCTATAGCACGAGAATCTTGAATTGAACCATCTTCCAAATTGTAATGAACAATAAAGTAATTAAATTGTTTTTCACCAGGAATAATTAATGATTTTGTGTTAATACTGACTAAATCATTTCCCATAATAATTGATTTAAATGGGTTAAATAAATAATTGACTTTTTCAAAATCATATATCTTTATTTGACTGTATAAACTTATTGGACTAAAAATCAATAATAATAAACTAACGACACTCGATAATACAATCACTCGAATAATCGCAGTCAAAATGGTTGTCTGGATAGTCATCGCATGCCTCATATTGTGCTGGTTGATAATCTGTAAATAATAATCCATTTTCGTCTCTATTTGCAATAATTTGCTCTACACAGCAATAATAGTTTTGACTACATGATCTAATCTCCCCCACCATCATTTGTTGTATATTATCAATTTTCCAACAAATATAATTACAAGAACCAGGTCTCCAATGATTAAATTCATATGAAGAGCCATTAGTTGAAGGAAGATTGAGTAGAACAGAGAGTTCTATTGTCAATTCATTTTCGCATCTTTCATAAAATCCAGGTAGATTTCGTACATGTGTATAACAAGTGCCTGGAGGTAAAAATAGTCTATCAATGTAAGTATCTATTGCTCCATTACAGAATCGGTAACCGTAACCAACTACAATATCACAAGTTTTATTTATCCCACCCTCTACATAATTATAGGTAAAAGTTAAAGTCCCAGTTGTCCAAGGAACACTATCGCAATCCAAACACATATCTGGATTTGGTGGAATAATTGCATAGGAACTTATAGTGCTAAACAGGAAAATAACTAATACAATATACTTTTTCATAAAACCCTCTCTATTAAAATATAAAAAAATTTGTAGGGCAATAATAAAATAAAATAGAATAAAATAAAATCCAAATATTATTTACAAAGCAAGTATTTTTATGTACATTACTTTAAAGTGATGAGAATGCTCACTTCCAAAGCGTGAAAGGCAAATTTTGTTACCAATCACACACATCTTCATTTTTTAATATTTCCTTCAATTATCCCCCAAAAATGATTAAATTTCAGATTATTAGTCATAACTGGTAAAGTAATGCGGAAATATGTATGGGCTTGCGTTGAGTTCTATACAAGCAAGGCGGACACGGCGATTTGCGAATAAATATAAACGTAGATGCAAGCTAGGTTATGTAATAGAAATAAATGAAAAAGGAGCCGCAGCTCCATTGGTTTAATCTCCATTTCTTATTCCACTACAACTTTCACGGCTTTCTCCTCAGTTCCGTGCTTGATATTGATTAGATATATACCTGGCTGAACTGATGAGCAATCCCATATTAAGTTGCCATGGTGGCTCTCTAGCTTAACTAATCTGATTTTATCATAAGCATTTATTTTCTTTCCTGATATATCATAAATGTTAATATCGTCTGTGGTCATTGGTAAATTTATATCCCAATAGAAAAGAACTTTAACCTCTGAGTTCGCTGGGTTGGGGTAAGGTGGATAAGTGTACAGATAATTACCTCCAAAGTCTGTTTCGACTGAAGATTTTACTTCTATGCCAAAGTCAGAAAGTTTAGCTCGCCAGTTTCCATATTCAGAAGTTAAAATCAAATATTCACCTGATACAATTCCATTATTGAAATATAGTTCTTTCCCATCAGGTGTTAATAGATTTACTTCATATTTTTCCCAATCCGCACCATCATTACTAGATATAAACACATCGGTAGTTGTCAACAAAATCAAAAATCCATTATATGATAATACTCTCAACCAAATAAGATTAGATTGTATATTCATATTTAAGGTTATCCAAGTTTTTCCTAAATCAGTTGACTTATATATCTTTTTACTTACGCGATCCAGAGTGTAAAGGAAATTTTTATCTTTTATAGTATAATAATTAACTTTGACTTCTTCGTTTACTTTTTCATATTCCCATGTTAATCCATTATCATAAGTTTTATAAATCCCTTCAGAACTATACAATATTAAATCCAATTCATTTAATCTAATGAAATTCTGAATAGATATTTCGTTTCCAAGTACTTCATTTTCGTATTTTTTCCATGTTAATCCAGCATCTTCTGAAATATAATTTCCATATTTATTACTTGAAAGTAAAATTCTATTATCAAAGATGATAATATTACGAATCCAGCCTTGAGTACTAAATATACCAAGATTGTCGAATTTCCAATTTTTCCCATAATCGGTTGATATAAATATTGATGTATATCCATCATCAACTACTACAAAAATGCTGTCTCTATTAAATATGTTGCTTAATCTATTATATCTAGAATAAAGGCTTTCACTGTAAAATTGCCAACTTGCTCCTTTATCTGTTGAATAGTTTATTGTAAATCCACCAGTAGAAAACAATGTATCTCTTTCTTCCATAATAAAACTTTGATCCTCATCATCTGTGAGTGGAGTATTTCTGACCCAATACTTTTTTTCATAATCAAATGAAAAAATTTTTTTTCTAGTTGTTAAATAGTACAATTTGTCATCATTTACTAAAATATCACCACATCCATACCAATCTAATCCATCATCAATTGACTCCCAATTTTCTCCACCATCGGAGGAAACAAGCACTTGATTAGAACAAGCAAATATCAAATCTCTATATGAAATTACTTCTCTTCCTTGTATATGAAGACTAGTATCAGTTGTCCATGTTTCTCCATAATCTGTTGACTTATATAATCTATCTTCTTTAGTAAATGCGAATAAAACATCATCATGAAATAATAAATTTATGATATATTCTCGCATCGATTCTGATAATTTCCAAGTTTTACCTTTATCTTTGGAAATATAGAGTTCTCCATACTCAGGTTGACGATCAAAAGACTGATCTGGATCAGCTGCAAATATATAGTTACCTTTTGTAATCATTACATCTGCAAAAATAGAATCCGTTTTCGTTTCATCCGTAAAGATTTTCTCAAACTTATCAGACCCTCGTTCTAGTTTATATAAACTTGTATTATTCGATTGTAGGAATATAGTTTGATTTACTATAGCAATGTAAGGAAGTACAAAAGTATTACCATACCATTTGTAATCTGAAAACTTCCAACTTTCTCCATAATCATAAGACCAATAAACTCCCTTTTGAGTAGTTGTAATGACTACATTATCTTTTTGATTGAAATAGTGAATTATACCTTTGTCAGCAAAAAATCCAGTATCCAGTTTTAACCATTCTTCCATTTCACTTTGATTTCTATATACATAGCCATCTGTAGAGCTATAAAAATATAAATCATTATTGAAGCTAAAAATAGAATAGGCAGAGTTATAATCATAAGGTCCATCTGCTTTTGTCCAAATATTGGACAAAAGCACGAGTGGGTATATAAATATTAACGTTAACACAAAAGTTTTCATAATTATTCTATTTTTTTATTTATTACAAGGTGTATGAATAATATAACAATCCGACTCTTCACCAACATACGAAGTCGGTTTAGTAATTTCCCAACTCTCTAAGGTACAGTTAGGTGTTCCAATAAGGGTTCCATTAGATGCACTGGTATGTAATCCTAAAGCATCTATACAATACGAATATGTCACCTCACAATAAGAATCATCATCACAAGGGAGATAATAGTAAATGTTTAAATCAGGATTTTGATTAATACTATATAACACAATTTTCCAGCAAATTGGGTATTCAAAGATTACATTTAATCTTTCAGTTCCATTACATGGTGGTATTTCTTTTTCGCAATGTAAAATAATATAAGCAGAAGTTGTTATTTGAGCTATTATGCTGTCATAAATTTCTTGATCTGTTAATGTAGTATAACATCCATATAAAAGTCTATAGGAATGGATTTTAACTTCACCTGGGTAATTAGGTTTACAATAAATGCATAAACGTATTTCATAATCACACCCATCAACTGAAACTGTGTCTTTAACTTCAACCCCTCCTAAATCACAAAGTCCAGCCTCTGCTTCGCTTTTCATCCCTACTGTTAGAAGGAATAATGTTACTCCAAGAGCAACTAGTATGTTCGTAAATCTTTTCATTATCTTAACTCCAATAATTAATTTATAATAATTATTGGGGAATTTTGTATTTTTGTGGATGTTAATTTGGTTCTGCCCGAATTTATTTTAACATATACAGGTCAGAAAAGCACCCCATTGTTTTTTCTGGTCTTTTTTTTACATATTTATTTCCCCTATCAAAGTAAACAATCTGAGTTTAACTAAATAAAAAATAATGAATTCTCCAAATATTTCCCTCTAGAAATATATTTTATGCCCTCACTGAACTCTTAAACCAATTAAAACTTCTTTTTACTCTCGTCAATTTAGATAGGAACAAAGAAAATTGTGAACCTGTGGTTCAAAACCAAAAATATATTATTAATTGGTATGGAATTGCATAGATTTAGTAAGATTTTAGATAAGGGAACAGGTTCCCTTTTTGCGAAGAGTAAAAAACAACTTTTAATAAATAGCGGGTATAATTATTCAAAAATGATTAAATTTCGGATTATTAGAAATCCAACAACAAGAAAGAATATGTCTGAGAAGAAGAGAATACTAAGCGGAATACAGCCATCGGGAGTGCTAACTATCGGTCATCTGACTGGAGCACTTACCAATTGGAATAAAATGCAAAAGGAATTCGAATCATTTTTTATGATAGCCGATTTGCACGCTATTACCCAAAAGCAAGAACCAGCTAATCTTCGTTCATGGACATTGGACACAGCAGCTATGTTCTTGGCTTGTGGTATTGACCCAGAGACTTCCGTTATGTTCACTCAATCGCATGTACCTGCTCACGCACAATTAGCTTGGGTTATGAGTTCATTCACTGGTATGGGTGAAGCAGAACGTATGACTCAATTCAAAGATAAATCAAAGAAAAAACCAGACAATGTAAACGTAGGACTATTATCGTACCCGATACTTATGGCATGCGATATATTGCTTTACCAAGCAGATGCTGTGCCTGTTGGAGACGACCAAAAGCAGCATTTGGAGCTTACTCGTAATCTTGCTCAAAGGTTCAATCATCATTATTCTGATACTTTTGTTATACCAGATCCATATATACCAGAAGTCGGCGCTAGGATAATGAGTCTTCAAGAGCCGACAGCTAAAATGTCGAAATCTGATCCAAATCAAAATGCTGTGATATTCTTAACAGATGATAATGATACTATTATTCGAAAAATAAAGCGTTCGGTAACAGATTCTGGAAGTGAAGTGAATGTTGGAAAAGGAAAAGAAGGTATTGAGAATTTGATTACACTTTTATCTGTTTCTACTGGTAAAAGTGCAAAAGAGATAATTGTAGAATACGAGGGTGAGGGATATGGAAAGTTCAAATCGGACGTAGCAGAGGCAGTTGCATCGTATATTGAACCGATTCGCGAGGAATTCAAGCGATACAGAGAAGACAAGGAAATGCTAACTAATATCTTAAAAAAGGGTGATGAAAAAGCTAATAAAGTAGCCTTTAAAACGTTATCTAAAGTGTATAAGAAAGTCGGTTTCTTACAATATTAATATTGATAGACGGATTTTACTTATTTTTGCAATCAATTTATTATTAACTATTTATTTTGTTTGATATGCCAACTTATGTTTATATATGTGACGAGACTGGTGAAGAGTTCGAATATATCCAAGGTATTAACTCTGATGCTTTGGAGTATTGGCCCGAAGATGTAAATGGTTTCGATGCTAACAAACCTAAGAAAGTACGTAGAAAAATCGGTTCAGGAATTGGTGTCATGTTAAAAGGAACTGGATTCTACGAAACTGATTATGTCAAGAAATCTGGTAGCCCAGAAAACAAAGACTAGAGTTTAGAACCAAGAAACTCATTTCTCAAATTCAAAAATAAATCAATTAGCAATAAATCGGTGTTAACATTTCGATTGACTTTGACTATTGCCCGTTCAATTGATTCGAATGCTTTGAAATAATTAGCTTTGTCATAATAATTTGCAAATTTTCTAATTGATTCAATAGTGCTAATATTAACTATTAGCTTATCTTCCCCATTACTAAGGTGCAGTGCGTCTTGTAACCATCTTTGCAATAACTTTAGAGCGGTTATAATTAAGTTTTTATCTCTAAGTTTAGTTAACTCTCCTACTCTTTCTGAAAGAAGCGATCTATAACCCGATTTTTGCAAAGAAGCCCTAAGAATGTCTATCGTAGCATCAACTAGCTGGCTGATGTCTTGGTCAATGAAATCTATAGCATTACTAATAGAACCTTGTGCAAATGAAGTTATTATCCTTCTTTTCTCTTCTGTCAACTCCGGATAATTATCAATCAAATATTCGTTTAGTTCATCATCCGTTAAAGGCGAAAATTTCAATTTCTGAGCTCTAGAGAGTATAGTCGGGAGCATAGAATTTATATTCTCAACTATCAAGATAATCGTTGTATTAGGATTTGGCTCCTCCAAAGTTTTTAGAAATGAGTTAGCTGCAGCAAGATTCATAGAGTCTGCGTCTGAAACAATCACAAATCTATGTCCACCATGAGTAGATGTAGATAACTTTTTCCTCAAAATTCTTATTGTATCTATTCTAATTTGTGAAGCATTTGCTATCTCCATTTTATAATAAGGATTAGCTTGCTTTTTACTTAGTTCATCTTTAATATTGTCAACAACATCATCAGTGTAATTATCGTAAAAACTCTCTGCTTTTTTAGTTGACTTATTCGCAGGTGTTTTGTGTATATATGTGATATTAGATGAGTTTAGCCACATAGATTCATTGATATTATTGACGTAAGAAGCAAATTTGAGTGCAACAGCTTCTTTTCCTACTCCTTTTGGTCCGTAAAAAAGGTAAGTCGATGCAATAGATTCACCACTATATGCGTTAGTTAGCAAGTTGTAAATTTTCTGGTTACCGTAAAGTTTAATCATAAATAAACTAATAAGATTTTTTAATTGAGATGTTAAAATCGTAAATTGTAAAATTGTATAAAACAAGAATAAGAAAAATATTAATTAAAATTTGGTGAGTAAAGTATGGCGGCTAAAAAAAATAGCACAAAAAAGGCTTCAGTCAAGACGAAAAGCACTAAATCGAAAGCAACAGCTAAAAAATCGACTACAAAAAAAGTAGCAACGAATAAGAATATTAAAATGGATAAAGCACATCTGATGGGTGCGTTGCGTAATATGATTACGGCAAGACAAACAGATACAGTGCACCTTGGGTTTGTTAAACAAGGAAAATCATTCTTCCACATCGGTGTAAGTGGCCACGAATGTATCCAAACAGCAATTGGTCTTAGAATGAGAGAAGACGATTGGGGTTGGACATATTATCGTGATATGGCTATTACTTATGCTAAAGGAATGACGATGAAAGAGTATTTTTTATTAGCTTTTGCAAAGAAAGACTGTCCAGCAACTGGTGGCCGTCAGATGCCGGGTCACTTTGGTAATCCGAGATTAAATTTCCCAACTCAATCATCCCCTACTGGTACTCAGTTCCTGAATGCTACTGGTACTGCTCTTGCTATCAAGAAAGAAGGAGGCGATCAGTTCGTATATGTTGCTTCAGGTGAAGGTACAACTTCTCAAGGTGAGTTTTACGAAGCTGTTAACTGGGCTAATAGAGCTAAGTTGCCTGTTTTATTCTGTATCCAAGATAATAAATATGCAATTTCAGTTAGAAAGAAAGACCAAACAATGGGTGGAGATATCTCAGATGCATTTGGTAAATATGAAAACTTGAAAAAGATTAGAGTAGATGGTACGGATTATTTCGAATCAGTCAAAGCTGCAGAAGAAGCAATAGAATGGATGAGAGCTGGAAAAGGTCCAGTATTAATTCATGCTGACGTAGTTAGATTATTGTCTCATTCTTCTTCTGATGATCAAAGAAAATACCGTGATATGGATGAATTAGAGAAAGAATCTGATGAAAAAGACTGTATTAAGATATTATCTGCACAGTTATTAAAAGATAAAATAGTTACACAAAAAGAAATAGATAAACTTTGGTCAGACGTTAAGAAAGAACTACAAGATGCTGCTGACTGGGCTTTGGAACAAGAAGACCCTGATCCAGCTGACTCAACAAAAGAAAACTTCGCAGACGAAAGTACTCGTGATCTACCTTACGCTACAAGTGAGCCAACAGGTGAAAACGAAGCAGTATTAGTTGACGCTATTAACCACGCTTTGCACGAAGAGATGGCACTAAATGATAAAATGGTGGTATATGGAGAAGACGTAGAAGATGGCAAAGGAGGTGTATTCACTGCTACTAGAGGTCTTAGTGATGCATTTGGAACAGAAAGAGTGTTCAACTCTCCATTAGCTGAAGCTTCAATAGTAGGTACTGCTGTTGGTATGGCTGTCAAAGGATGGAAACCTGTAATCGAAATTCAATTCGGTGACTATATATGGCCAGCATTTATGCAATATAAGAATGAAGTCGCTGCAATGAGATTCCGTTCTAATGGTGGTTTTTCTGCACCGGTAGTTACGAGAGTTGCAGTAGGTGGATATATACACGGTGGACTTTGCCACTCACAAAATATTGAGTCTATATTCTCTCATATTCCTGGATTGTTAATAGCTTATCCATCGAATGCTGCAGATGCTAAAGGACTATTGAAAACAGCATGTAGATTGCAAGACCCTGTTATCTTCTGTGAGCACAAAGGTATGTACAGATTACCATTTGCTAAAACATTAGAACCAGATGAAAATTACTTATTACCATTTGGTAAAGCGAGAATAGAAAAAGAAGGTAATGACGCTACTATAATAACTTACGGAATGGGAGTAAAAGACAGTGTAAATGCTGTGAAGAGAATAGAAAAAGAAACAGGCAAAACTGTCGAGATAATTGACCTTAGAACAATTGTTCCATGGGATGTGGAAGCAGTTTGTGAATCAGTAAAGAAAACGAATAGAGCATTAGTAGTACACGAAGATACCATGACAACTAGCGTTTCGGGTAACATAATTTCTGAAATCTCTGACCAATGCTTCGAGTATTTGGATGCTCCAGTTAAGAAATTAACTGCAAAAGATTCTCACATTCCTTATCATCCGAATTACGAAAACGATGTACTTCCTACGGAAGACAAAGTGTATGAAAAGATTAAAGAGTTATTAGAATATTAAGATTATTCAATAATTTATTGAAATTGAAAAAGACCATTCTTGTGAATGGTTTTTTTTTGTGTGGAACAAATTTTATACTATATAATTGTAAAGTCCTTCTTTTTTATATAATTTGTTACCATTGGAATTAAAAATTAGAAAAGTATTGATATGGATATAGTTTCATTATTCGCAGGTGCAGGTGGTCTTGACCTAGGCTTTGAAAATGCAGGGTTCAATGTAGTTTGGGCTAATGAATATGATAGTGATATATGGGAAACTTATAAAAAAAATCATAAAAACACAATACTTGATAAAAGAAGCATTATAAAAGTTTATGAAGATGAAATCCCAGAATGTGATGGGTTAATCGGTGGTCCACCTTGTCAGAGTTGGAGTGAAGCTGGTGCTATGAAGGGGATTGATGATAAAAGAGGTCAACTTTTTTATGATTTTATTAGGATTTTAAAAGCAAAACAACCAAAATTTTTTCTCGCTGAAAATGTAAGCGGGATGCTTTTACCTAGACATAAAAATGCATTAGAAAATATAAAACTAATGTTTCAGGAAGCAGGTTATGAACTTTCTTTTAAATTGTTAAACGCTTGTGATTATAAAGTACCTCAAGATAGAAAACGAGTTTTTTTTATTGGAATTAGAAAGGACTTAGGATTCAAATTTATGTTTCCGACTATAAAGTATCCAAAAATTCCATTAAATGAAGCAATTTATGACCTTAAAGACAATGTGCTACCTGCAATCGAATCTAACCATACAAATGGAATAAAATGTAAAATTCCGAATCATGAATATATGACAGGAGGGTTCTCAACTATATTTATGTCAAGAAATCGAGTTCGCAGTTGGGAGGAACAATCATTTACTATTCAAGCAGGTGGAAGACACGCTCCGATTCATCCTCAAGCACCTAAGATGAAATTTATAGAACAGAATATTAGAGTATTTGTACCAGGCAAAGAGCATTTGTACAGAAGGTTGAGTATTCGTGAATGTGCTAGAATCCAAACTTTCCCTGATGATTTTATATTCTATTACAAAAAAGTAGCAGCAGGTTATAAAATGATTGGAAATGCTGTACCTGTAAAATTAGCACAATTTTTAGCAATGCATATCAAAAATCAAATTGAGAAAAATGAAATTACACAAAGGCTTAAATTTATTGAAAAGGAGTTTGTCGAGTGACAAATATATTAGAAGCAATTTGCAATATTGTTGAGAACAATAATTATAATATCCTTTCGGTTTATCAAGGTAGAAACAGAATAAATAGTATAGGATATGCATTAGAAAGGTTTATAAAAGATGCTTTTGCAAATTCATTAAAAGAAGATATCGAAGCTACCAGATTAGAGAAATATGAAGAAATTTTTTCTTGGTTGGGAAATCAAAACAACCCTCCAGATATTATGATAAAAGGTGGAGATGCTATTGAAGTTAAGAAAACTCAAGGGCAGAAAAGCAATTTAGCTTTGAATAGTTCATATCCTAAATCTAATATAAGGTCAGACAGTACAATGATTATAAAAGAATGTAGAACTTGTGAGGACTGGATTGAAAAAGATATTATTTATTGTATAGGGCATACAGATGATAAGTTATTGAAATCTCTATGGATGGTTTATGGGAATATTTATGCAGCTAGTCATAAGACTTATCAAATTATAAAAAGAAAAATATCTGATGGAATAAATGAAATTCCAAATGTGGAATTTAATGTAACTAAAGAATTAGGAAGAGTAAATAGAGTTGATCCCCTAGGGATTACAAACCTTAGAATTAGAGGGATGTGGCAAATACAGAATCCTAGAGTAGTATTTGATTATTTAAATAATAATATCCTTGATTCAAGTTTAGTCGCGATAATTCCCACTGAAAAGTATAGCTCATTCCCAATAGATAGTATTAGTCGGATTGAATACATAAAAGATAAAGGATTCTCAATTGATGATGTTAAAGTTAAAAACCCAAATAACCCAGCTAAATTGATTGATTGTAAACTTATAATGTACAAGCAAAATGATAAGAAGAAATAAAAAAGAATTCGATGCTGTCGAATATATGAGAGAACAAAAGAAAGCATTAGCTAAAAAATTAGAGAATATGACAAATAGTGAAATTCTAGAATATTTTAGAAAAAAAGGATTGAGTGGTGGTGTCAGACCATCGGGTAAATAATTATGAAAATATTATTGTTCCTATTCTTTTTAATCCACTTCACTACCATGTCACAAGATTCAACTGAATTTATTAATACCATTGAAGTTGAAATGACTAGATGTTTGGAAGTTGATAGTAATTACTCAACGCAAGCTATGTTACAATGTGTTTATAGTGCTACAGATAGCTGGGAGCTAGAGCTAAACAAAAATTACAATGAGTTAATTTCCCAATTAGATGATGACAAAAGGACTATTTAAAAAAGACTCAACAAGATTGGTTTGTCTTTCAAGAGTCTGAAACACTTCTAATCAATGAGTTATATCTAACTAAAGCTGGAACAATGTATATTTTAATGGCTGCTTCGAAAAAGTTGGAAATAGTTAAGTCGAGAGCAATTAAATTGAAAGAACATTTAGAAATTTTAAATATAGTAGATTGATACTTCCCAACAAAAAACACTAAAAATATTACTTATCAGTATTTAATGCGTTAATTCGTAAATTATATTTTTAAAAATTATAAATAATAGAAAAATGAGCAATAAACAAAAAGTTCAAGATCAAATAGACAGTAAAATATTAGCTGACCGTAAAGTATTCCTTTGGGGGCAGGTTGATGATGATTCAGCTAAGCATATCATAGACAGATTAATGTACTTAGAGATGGAAGAGCCGGGAAAAGAGATTCAATTAATAATCAATAGCCCAGGTGGTTATGTAACGGCTGGTTTTGCTATATATGATACAATGAAAGCCATTTCTAGTCCTGTTTCGACAATTGCTACTGGTTTGGCTGCATCTATGGGTTCAATACTACTTTCAGCAGGTGAGAAAGGTAGAAGGTTTGTTATGCCATTAGCTAGAGTTATGATACACCAACCGAGTGGTGGAGCAAGAGGAAAATCGGCTGATATAGAGATACAAATGAGTGAGATTGTGAAAACTAAAGAATTAAGTGCCCAGATATTAGCTGATAATTGTGGTCAGACGTTTGAGAAAATTATGGCCGATTTCGACCGTGATTTTTGGCTATCAGCTGAAGAATCTGTTGATTATGGTATAGTTGATAAGAAGATTGAAAAACTTTTTTAAGTGATTACAAATAAAAATAACAATGAAGACCATTTTGAGAAAAGTGGTCTTTTTTTTTACTTTGCGGTAAATAATTATTCGGAGTAGGTATGCATGAAGGATTTCCTGGTGGAATAATTAGTATAATAATAATACTAATAGCTGCATTTAAATATAAATTAAGAAAAGAAAAGTCTGAACGCGAAAAGCCAAATAAAGAGTCAATGGAATTATTACTTTTTGAATCCCTTAGAATAAATGCACTTCGATTTAAAAAGTCGGAAACAAATTTAACTGACGATAATCCTTTGTATGGATTAGTAGTGGATATTAATAATGGAGAAGAAATAATTACATTATTTACTATAAGAGAAGGTTCAATTGAGATTTACTTCTCTAATGGTGGGTATATTTTTTTAGAGCGAGAAGATAATTTAATAGCAGCAATGGAAACAGTTGAGAATTTTAAGATTGCTGAAAGTGTTTATAAAAAAGCGATTAAAACAGATCAAACAGAACTGCCAAGTATTTATTCCACGAACTTTTTCTTTTTGACAACGGATGGAAGAAGGATTATAATTGAAGATATGCAATATATTGTTGAAAATGTCTCAATTATTTACGAATTATTTGATAGAGCAAATAGGATAATAAGAGAAGTGTTAGAAAAGATTGAAAGAGATTCGGATGATGAATTCCTTTTTTAATATAAAGAAAAATATTAGTTAAAGGTAAAATGAAATATTATCTTTGCTCTGCATGTCAGTAATAATTGCTGATTTTATTTATGAAATCAATTTAAAATGGATCATTTATTTACTCATCCTGGCGTAATTGCTGGATTCGGAATTATAATTTTTTTCATGTTATTACTTGACTTAGGGATTTTTAACAAAAAATCACATGTAATTAGTAACCGAGAAGCCTTAATTTGGACATTAGTTTGGATTACTCTTTCGATGGTCTTCAGTGTAGTAATTTACTATATTGTTGATAAACCTTTTGGTACTACTGAAAACTTCACCCGATTTCAAGCTGCTTATTGGATAGAAAAGGCACTGTCGGTCGATAATTTATTCGTGTTTATTTTAGTATTCAAATTTTTCCAAATACCAAAAGAATACCAACACAAAGTGTTATTTTGGGGTGTGATTGGTGCTCTGGTGTTTCGAGCAATATTTATTTTTGCTGGAGTCGAGCTTATAAAGCTGACTTATGTCCCTGCTCCATTTTTGGGATTGGATGAAGCAGGTGCAGTTAGAAGTATCAATATTGTACTTACGCTGTTCGGAGTATTTCTTATAATAGCTGGTTTTAAATCGTGGGGTAGCGAAGAAGAAGGTCCCGATAAAGATTTGTCGAACAATTTTGCTGTTCGATTTGTACATAAGTTTTTCAAAGTGAGTAATGATTTTGACGGTGATAAGTTCTTTACTATTAAAAATGGAGTGAAAATGGCAACTCCATTATTTGTGGCAATTGTTGTAATCGAGTTAACAGACTTGCTATTTGCAGTGGATAGCATTCCAGCCATATTTGCCATTGCCCCTGACGATCCATTTATACTTTACACATCTAATATATTTGCAATATTGGGCTTGCGGTCGCTTTACTTCTTACTTGCCAATTCTATGGATTTGTTTTCGAAATTGCATTACGGTTTAGCGATAATATTAACGTTTATTGGTGTGAAAATGCTTATTATGCCCTATTATCATTTCGAATCGTCGTATTCACTTCTGATAATAGGAACTGTATTAGTTGTTTCGATAGTAGCTTCTATAATTACCAATGAAAAGAAAAATTAATGATGTATAGATATAAATCTATTATAGAAACTTATTTTTTAATATAGTAGCTCCATAATTGTTTAGATTTGCTACAATTAGACATCAAAAAAATACTAATTCATAAAAATAAACAGGAAACCCAATGAACCAAATACTTAACAAGAACTTATTCTTCGTCAAAGAGCACAGAGGAATATTCAAAGCAGCGAATAACTACGACATATTCGACCCGAACACTCAGCAAATGATAATGACTTGCAGAGAAGAAAAGCTCGGTATATTCACCAAGATATTCAGATTTACAGACTATAAGCGAGCGACTCCATTCGATATTGAAATAAAAACTGTTGATGGTAGAAAAGTGCTGACAGTAAAGCGAGGTATATCTATATTTTTATCGAACGTAGAAGTATTTGATGAAAATGATATTTTAGTTGGTCGCTTCAAGCAAAAATTCTTTACGATTGGTGGGAAATTCGATGTGCTAGACGCTTCGGATAATGTAGTTTGTTCACTAAAAGGTAAATGGACAAGCTGGAATTTTGATTTTATCCGTGATGAATTTAGGTTGGCTCATGTAAGTAAAAAATGGGCGGGAATTGGCCGAGAAATGTTCACTAGTGCAGATAACTATATGCTCGAGATAGATAACAATGTTCCACAAAACGATCCAGTACGTTTGCTTATATTAGCAGCTGTTATGTGTATAGATATGGTGTTGAAGGAGTGATGATGAAATATATTTTGTCAAATTTACAATTGTTCGTATTTTTGTCTCGTCACTCATTATATGATATTATGTTGAAAACATTAATAAAGGAAACTAAATATGAAATCTGTTAACATACAAATATCTGATTTTGAATTCAGCTAGTTGGGTTTGAATAAAAATACGATTTCATTTTCTGAACTTATTGACATAATCGGAAAGAAGATAACGAAACAAACACTTGAGAAAAGCATCAATTTGGCTAATAAACATGGACTTTCTAAGATGAAAATGGAAGAAATAAATGCTGATAGAAATGCAAAAGATTATTCTTGATACAAATGTAGTTGTTACTTCACAAATTCAAAAAACTGTCCATACTTGATTGTTGATTAAGAATTAACTTAATTCACTTTAGAAATCCAATTCGACTTATTGAGAATAAAATTATAAGTTAGAATTAGTTGAGTAGCTATACTAGCTGGTAATAAAATAAAATATATAAAAGAGTTATAATTCAGAAAATACAAAATCGTAAGCAACATATAAAGTATACCATTACCAATCAGTATTTTCTCTTTTTTAAATATAAATCGTTTAGTTAAAACAAAATATCTATTTATTCCAGTAATAATTATCTGAAATATATTTATACTACTACTAATAAAGAAAAAATCAAAGAACGAGAAGTTGTACGATGACAACTTCTCATCCATTAATATCTTTCTTATCAGTTCAAAGACTGGTATATATAGTATTATAACAATTACGAATAAAATAATAGAAAGTCTTTTCATTAGCAAATCAATCAAATAAATCTGCCCACAAGTCTCTAACTGCTAAAACGGCAATGGCTGTAGAAGAAGCAGAAACCCCACCTACAATTTTACCAGCAAAATAACCACCTATTGTACCTGCAACAGGACTTACAACAGAACCAATAATGGCTCCTTTTATTGAGCCAACTACAGCACCAGCAGCATCTGCACCAACAACAAGAGCTTTATCACCGTTTGAATATTGCACTTTGTTATTTTTAGACATTTTCGCAAGATGTGTATTAAAAAAACTCTTCCAAAATTGAGTCGAGTGTTTTGCCACAGCCAATGCACTAAGTGCGAAAACCTCAGTAGAATCCCAATCTTCAGCCAATATTAGAGTTTCATGAGAATTGACAATTGTCTCTAATTCATCAAAAACATCATTTGATGTTCCTGAAATAATAATATCTTTAATATCATTAATTAAATTAATAGTAAATATACTATCTTGTGTTGATGCATAATCTTTTAATATTTTTTCTACATCATAAAACATCGCAGTGTAATTTGCTGAAGAAAACCAATTATCTAAATCTAAACTATCTAACAAATCTTCTTGTAATTGTTGAGTTGACGAACTAAAATAACTAGTAGAGTCATACGCTTTATTTAATGAACTTGCTATATTTGTATTAAAGTCATTTGACGGAAAAGTAACACCATCAAAATCATCATTCAAATAAGAATACTCTAAATTATATACAAACTCAGATAATATTTCGTTGTGTATTATGCCTAAAGAATCCAATGGGTTAGTTATATAAATGGTTTCATATACTCCTTGAAAATCTTCGCTACTAGTAATTTTTTCATCGGAACAACTCGATGTAAACAAAACTATAATTAACATAGCAAATAAATTTAACTTAACTTTCATAGTAAACCTCTAATAATTATTTATAAAAATCATTTAGGCTAAATTAAATTAAATTAAATTAAATTAAATTACAAGAGGTTTTTCATAAAAGTCTTTTTTTTTTTTCAACATTTTAAATATTTAGTTCAACTATTAATTATTAATCATACTTCTCAAATAAAATATCCCTTCTGCCGTAACCGAGTTCCATTAGATTAGCACGGGCTTCTTTTATCATATCATCCCAACCACAAAGGTAGAATATAGCATCTGGCTTTTCCGCGTATAGCTCTTTGTAGATTTGGTGTAGGTAACCCTTTTTACCCGTCCAATCTGGACTTTCTTCACGTGAAAGAACTGGATGATAATGGAAATTATTATCTTCTTTATCTAACGCAAAAAGTTCATCCGGGTAACATAGGTCTTCCCTATTACGAGTACCGAATATAAGATGCATACCTTTGTGAGGTTTATTTTTATTAAGTACATCCAGATACATTGAACGAAACGGAGCTAAACCTACACCAGTACAAATAAAACAAATTTCTTTATCTATAGTGTCAGGTAATACGAATCTACCCAATGCTCGCGATACTGTAAGCATAGAACCTACATTAACATGATTGAATAGATAATTAGTACCGTCTCCACCTTCTTTGAATACAATTAGAAGTTCAATTTCGTTGTTTCCAACTGGCTCAGATGATATAGAGTACTGGCGATAGTTTTTAGTACTATTAAGAGGCATATCAACTTTTACGTATTGTCCTGCTTTGAAATCAAATACATCTAAATCATTAAATCGGAGTTGGAATCTTCTAACTGAAGGAGTTTCTTGAATTATATTATATACTTCGGCTTGGTAATATTCTAATGCCATAGTTTTTTAGTTTTTGTTATTATAAAGAATGCAAAATAATAAAGTTCAGCGATATTTTATTTTATTGCTGATATTAAACTTTATAAATTGCTAGTTCGTATTAATGATTTTGCAACAAACGATTTAGTTAATGAATTCTTATAGCTTGGCGATTAGTGGTTCTTGGGTATTATTTATAGTATTAGCTTTACTTATAATTGGTGTTAGTTTCTATTCATATAGAAATACGAACCCACCAATATCAGGGGTAAAGAGATTTACCCTTCTCTCGTTACGTATTATAGGTATGCTACTTTTGCTATTTGCTATATTCCAACCGATTGTTACTAATTCATTCGATGAAGTTATAAAACCTAAAATTGCATTTCTAATAGATAATAGTGAATCTATTACTATAAAAGATGCAAGTATAGATAGAAAAAAAGTTTACTCTGATATTTTAAAAGAAATACAAGAGAAAGCAACGGATGATGATGTTTATTTCAGTTTTTCAGATAATGTAAATGATCTCAACTTTGATAGCTTAGGTACTTTGAACACAAATGGCAAGAGAACTGATATATCTAAAGCAATACGTGAATTAGAGTATAGACAAGACACCTCAAATATTCAAGCTGTAGTTCTATTGACTGATGGGAGTTATAATGCTGGCGAAAATCCTTTTTATTTAGCACAAAGCTTTGGTAAACCAGTTTTTACTGTAGGTGTAGGTGACACTAATAGCCCAAAAGATTTGAAAATAACCGATCTTATTACAAATGAAGTTTCTTACATTAATACACCTACTCCAATATTCATCAATTTGGATGCTAATGGAATATATGATAGAGAAGTTAATGTAAAAGTAACAACAAATGGGAAATTAGTTGGTGAAGAGAAAGTAAAGCTAGACAAAAACCAAAATAGATATAAGCTCAAATTCTCATTTACTCCTGATAAACCTGGTAATTATAAACTTAACGCAACTGTTGATGGCTTTGATGATGAGATTACTAAATTAAACAATAGTAAATCTGACATTATTAGAGTACTAGAAAATAAGAAGAGTATAGCTTTATTCGGTGGACGCCCGAGTTATGACGTTTCGTTTTTGATAAAAGAATTAACAAAAAACAGAAACCAAGAGCTACATAAATATGTACAAAAGAATGCTACTAATTTCTACGACGAGTTCAAACAAAAAGATTTGCAGGAAGCAGAAATAATAATACTAGTTGGCTATCCTAATGCTTCAACTGATATTAAGTATATAGAATTAATAAAACGTGAATTAGACAGGGGTAAACCCTTATTTTTCATAGCTTCAAGTGATATTGACTATAATAAATTATCGAAACTTGGTGATCACGTTCCATTTACGGTTCTTTCAGAAGGAAGGAATGAAATGGAAGTGTTACCGAGTGTAAATGCTAAAGAGGTTAGTAATTCAATATTGAGAATTGGTGGCGATAAAAGTGATATAGATAAATGGAATGCTCTTCCCCCTATTTCTAAAACTGAGACTTTCGTAAAGCCAAACCCAGAAGCGAATATCCTAATGAATTATACTTTTGGAAATAACACTATGAACGAACCATTAATTTTGTCTCGTTCCTTAGGAAACAAAAGGGGTATTTTCATATTGGGCTATGGATTACAAAGGTGGAAATTAAAAGGATATGCTGGTGAGTTATCAAAAGGCAAAGATGCTTTGGACTTATATTCGCAATTAATTGACAATAGCGTTCGATGGTTGAGTATTGACAATAGTTTTGATTCATTTGTGTTAAAAACTAATAAGAGAACTTATACAGAAGGTGAATCCGTTGAGTTTATTGCTCAACTCTATGATGATAGCTACTTACCCGTTGAAGAAGCCAAAATAGCTGTACAAGTAAAAAGTAATAATAATGATACAAAGGAAATTTTACTTTCGGATTTAGGTAATGGTCAATATTATTATAAATTAGATAATCTATCTAAAGGCGATTATGATTACCTAGGTAAGGCGAGTATTGGTAGAGATATAATGGGTAATAGCAATGGTCGTTTTATTGTGGGAGAGTTGAACCCAGAATATTCTGATTTGACTATGAACAAGAGTTTATTAGAAAGTATTTCTAACACTACTGACGGAAAGTTTTATTCAAATACAATCAAAGATTTATTTAACGATATAAAAGCCAAAGATAATTTCAAAGAAAAATTTATTTCCAAGAAGCAAGATTATGCTCTTTGGAACTTACCACTATTTTTAATAATTTCTCTCCTATGCTTCTCTATTGAATGGGTTATAAGGAAACTCTCCGGCTTAATCTAATCCAAACTACATAATAAAAGACAAAAGAGTACGGAAACTGACAACACTTTTTTAGTTTATTAGTAAACTTTTCTCTTGCTTTGTACGTTATAAACAAATATTTTTGTAAAATAATAAACTAATTGAGTGTAAATAGTTTCCTGATTTATGAAAAAGAAAGTACAAATATCATCCAAAGAAAAGATACTCAATGCTGCACAAAAAGAGTTTATGCAATTCGGATATACTAAAGTAACTGTTGATGAAGTTGCAAAATCAGCAGGAGTGAGTAAGAAAACAATCTATCAATACTTTAATAGTAAAGAAGATATTTTTTGGGAAGTCATGAAATGTCGTAAGACAGAAAAAATGGATATGTTCCAAGACATTTATGATTTAGACATAGATTTCCTAGAAAAAATGAGGTTAATTGGGTACCGAAATGCAAAAGATTTAACTAATGCTCCAATAACATTTCTTAAAGACTTAAAGAGAAACGCTCCTGAATTATCAATTAAAATTGAAGAAATCAGACGAGACAGCATAGTTACAGTTTTTGAAGATTTTTATTCGAGAGGATTAAAAGAAAATTACTTCAGAAAAGATATACCAATAAAAATAGTATCGGAAATGTACTATGCTATGATGAATCACATGTTTACAATTGCAATTGACAGCAATCAACACTCAATGGAAGAGCTTTATGATTATTTAAGTATGATATTTTTCGAAGGAGTTTTTTCCAGAGAAGGATACACTAAATACAATAGATTAATTGAGAAAGAGCAAAATGAAAAAAAATAAATTTGAAGGATTAATGATGAATAATAGGAAGAGCTTAATTGCTCTAATTACTATGTTGTTTATTACAACAATAGGAACGAATGCACAAGAGAAAATATCGCTTGACGAAGCTATTAAACTAGCTTTAGAAAATAACAACCAACTGAAAAGTGCACTCTATGATGTGAACAAAGCAGAAGCAGACGTTGATGAGGCGTATGGTCACGCATTACCAAGTGTAGATTTAAGTGCAAATTACACTCGATATTTGGAACCAATGCGTTTCTTTATTTCAGGCGGTTTATTCCCAAACCCAGATGGAAGTACTGGTGGTCCTGGCCGATTCATCGACGCATCTTCGGACAATGCAATTGATGCAAGAATTGATGTATCACAAACATTATTTAACTCCGCAGTTTTTCGTTCTATTTCCGGAGCAGACAATTACTACGATGCTGCAAAACTAAATTTGAATGTAAAAGTTGACGAGCTAGTATTCAATGTAAAGAGTGCTTATTTGCAAGCACTTTTACAAAAAGAATCTTATGAATTAGTTAAAGCAAGCAAAAGTAATGCTGAAACTAGTTTTAAAGATATTAAAGTGCTCTACGAGGAAGGTTTAATTGGTGAATATGATATGATAAGAGCCGAAGTACAAGTGGAGAACTTTGCTCCTCAGTTAATATCAGCTGAAAATGAATATGAGAATGCAAAGAATAATTTAAAAGTTATTATGGGAATGGAACCCCAAGTCAAAATAGAATTAACAGATGAATTGAATTCATTTAAAGATGATTATAGCGACGAATATCAGTTAAATGAAATTGAAGATAAAATATTATTAGTAAATCCTCAATTATCTGCATTAACAATGCAAGAGGAAGTAAATAAAGATTTTATTGCTGTTTATGAATCTGAGTACTTACCAACTTTATCGGCATTTGGTAATTACTCATTGCAAGGACAATCGAATGATTTTAACTTCCCTACCGCAACAACTTCTACTGTTGGACTTAGGTTTAAAATGAATCTTTTCTCTGGATTACAAACTAGTGCAAGAGTAGAAAAGGCGGAACTTGATTTGAAGAAAACTAAAACTCAAGTTGAATTAGTTGAATTGTCGTTGAAATCACAGATAAAGAACTTAGTAAAAAGAATAGAGTCTTCTAAAAAACAATTAGAGGCAAATATTAGGAATATAAGCCAAGCACAAAGGGGATATGATATTTCAAAAATCCGATATGATGAAGGAATTGGTTCACTTCTCGAAATAAATGATTCGGATTTGGCGTTAAGAACAGCAAAAATAAATAATTTAAGAACAAAATTTGAATTATTAATCTCATTTGCACAGTTAGATCAGTTACTTGGTAACTACTCAAATAAATATAGAATTGATAATAAATAATAAAATAGGATAGGATTAAAGTGAAAGCAAAAAATATAATACTAATAATAATAATGACAGTTTCATTATTAGCTGTATCATGTTCAGAGAATGCTAACTCTGAAATTTCCATAGAAGAAAAACTAAAAAAATTAGAATCGCAGAGAACGGAATTAGATGCTAAAATAGCAAAGTTGAGAGAACAGCTTGGAGACGACAAAAAAGCAGTACCAGTTGAAGTAATGAATTTGGGTCAAAATTCGTTTTCACACTTTGTTACTTTATATGGTGAAGTTGCTTCGGACCAAGATGTAGATATGAGCCCAAAATCAATGGGACTTGTGAAATCAGTTAATGTGACAGAAGGTCAAAGAGTTACTAAGGGTCAGACATTGGCAATGTTAGACGATGAGATGGTAAATAAGCGAATAAAAGAAGCAAAGGATAGCTATGAGTTTATTAAAACAATCTACGAGAAACAGAAAAGAGTCTGGGAAAAGAACGTAGGAAGTGAATTAGAATATCTTAAAGCAAAGAATGATTTGGAATCAATGGAAAATAGACTTGCAATATTGAAAGAAGAGTTAACTAATATGAGAATTGTTGCACCATTTAGTGGTGTGATAGATAAAGTTTACATAAAAGAAGGAGAAATGGCTTCACCAAATTTCCCTGTTTTTCATATAGTCAGCGAAAGCGACTTGAAAGTAAGAGCAGATGTGTCGGAATCAGTATCATATAGATTGAAAACTGGTGAAGAAGCAGAAGTTTATTTTCCAGATTTAGACATTGATACACTAAGATTAAAAATTAGTGCAGTTTCCAAATCTATAGATAAAGCAAATAGAACTGTAGGTGTTTTTGTTGATTTACCTAAATCAGTTTATAACAAAGTAAAACCTTCAATGTTGGCGTCCGTACGTTTCAAAACAGCTGAGATAGACTCCGCTATAACATTACCTACTAATTTGATTCAACAAGAAGGAACAACAGATTTTGTCTTTGTAGCTAAAAAAGATGCATCTGGAAAATTAGTAGCTGACAAAAAAATAATTGTCAGAGGAAAATCATTCAGTGGAGTAACAGAAATCCTTGGTGGAATAAAACCATCGGAAAATGTTATTACTGTAGGTTATGAAGGGTTAAAAGAAGGTGATCTAATCAAAACTACTAATCAATAATTAGAGAATAATAAATGTCGAATTTTAATATATTTAAACCAACAAATTGGGCAATTAATAATAGAGTAAGCATTTTTGTTATGTCTATTATTTTAGTTCTAGTAGGTATTATGGCATATAACGATTTGCCGAAAGAACAGTTCCCTGAACTAGTGATACCTACAGTTTATATTCAGACTATTTACCAAGGTACATCTCCGGAGGATATGGAGAATTTGGTGACAAGACCAATTGAAAAACAATTAAAATCAATGTCTGGTGTAAAAAAGATTACGTCACAATCAATTCAAAATTTCTCAGCTATAACAATAGAGTTTAATACGGACGTAGAACCAGCAGTTGCAAAACAAAGGGTAACCGATAAAGTTGATATGGCTAAAAGTGATTTACCAACTGACTTAGATCAAGATCCAATTGTTCAAGAAGTTGATTTCTCAGAAATGCCAATAATGACAATTAATGTTTCTGGACACTATAATTTGGATATAATTAAGAATTATGCCGAAGAATTACAAGATAGAATCGAAGCATTAACTCAGATAACTAGAGCTGATATGATTGGAGCTTTGGACAAAGAGGTTCAAGTTAATCTAGATTTATATAGAATGACTGCTGCTAATGTTTCATTCGACGATGTTTTTAATTCAATAAGAAATGAAAATGTTAACATTGGTGGTGGTAATCTAAAAGTCGGAAGATTAGAAAGAGCTTTGAGAATTATTGGTGAGTTTGACAATACTGAACAAATTGAGAATATACTTGTGAACAGTAGCAAGGGTAATAAGATTTATCTCCGAGATATTGCTACAGTAGAATTTACGAATGAGGAAAGAAATAGCTTTGCAAGAATGAACAAAGAGCCAGTAATTGCTCTTAGTATTATCAAGAGAAGTGGAGAAAATTTGATCGAAGCTTCAAATGAGATTAATTCAATAATTGCAGAGTTGCAAGAAACTACATTTCCAGAAGATTTAAGTGTAAAAATTACTGGTGACTTATCAAATAATACCAGAGTTGCAATTAATGATTTGATAAATTCAGTAATTATAGGTTTTATCCTTGTTACAGTTGTGCTAATGTTCTTTATGGGTATTAGTAATGCAGTTTATGTTGGGATGGCAGTGCCTCTATCTTCGGCAATATCATTTATATTATTGCCACCACTAGATTTCACTTTCAACATAATTGTTACTTTCTCTTTCTTACTCGGATTGGGAATATTAGTTGACAATGCAATTGTTGTAGTTGAAAATACATATAGATTACACTTTAAGGAAGGAATACCAATAAAAGAAGCTGCAAACAGAGCAGCGGGTGAAGTTTGGGCAGCAGTACTTTCTGGTACTTTAACTACTCTTGCTCCTTTTGTGCCGTTGTTGTTTTGGCCTGGTATTATTGGAGAGTTTATGTTCTTCTTACCTGCTGTATTGATAATTGTATTAACAGCTTCACTATTTGTTGCTTTCATTATCAATCCAGTTTTTGCAGTTCAGTTCATGGATGTGGTTAAAGAAGGCACAAAATCGGGCAAGCCAACTAAGGGTTTTTACATTGGTACATTAATAGTGTTTGCTATCGGTGTTCTGATATCTTTAGGTGGTTTATCAACATTGGGTAATCTAATAATAATAGCAGTTATATTAGGATATTTGAATAAATTCCTTATCTCCCCTATTCTGATTAAAAATTTCCAAGAAAAGATAGTACCGTGGATAATTGAAAGATATAAATCATCATTAGAATTTGCATTAAAAAGATTGAAACCAGTTGGAGTACTTGCTATAACAATTGGGATATTAATATTCAGTTTTATTTATTTTGTAATATTCACACCTCCAGTTGCATTTTTCCCTAATCCTGATCCAAATAACGTGATGGTTTATTTAGAGCTACCATTAGGTACTAGAGCTGAGGTCACTGATAGTTTGACAACTATTGTAGAAAACAAAGTAATAGATATTGTAGGTGAAAATAATCCCATAGTAACTTCTGTAATATCAAATGTGGGAATTGGAGCTGGTGACCCTATGGATCCGGATAGGAGTGTGAAACCAAATAAAGGTAAAGTGACTGTAGCCTTTGTTGAATATGGCAAAAGGAATGGTGAGAACACTTGGGACTATATGGAAAAAATCAGAAAAGGAATAGGTGATATACCGGGAGTAGATATTAAAGTAGATAAAGAGCAAGGTGGCCCTCCAACAGGAAAACCAATCAATATTGAAATAGTGGGTACTGAGTTTGATAAACTAATTGAGCTTTCTAAGCACTTCAAATATACTATTGTTGATTCATTGAATATACAAGGTATAGAGAATTTACAGTCAAATTTAGAGTTAAACAAACCTGAAATATTGGTTGATATCAATAGAGAAAAAGCAAATAAAGAAGGACTTTCTACTGCTCAGATTTCTTCTGCTATAAGAACTGCACTTTATGGTAGTGAGGTTTCAAAATATAGAAAAGGTGACGAAGATTATCCAATTCAGATCCGACTAAGAGAAGAATATCGCCAAAATATTGATCAATTGATGAATATCAAATTGACTTTTAGGGAGAAGACAGGTGATTTCCGTCAGGTACCAATTTCTGCATTTGCAGATGTTAGATTCCAAAATTCATTTGGAGGAATCAACAGAAAGGATGCTGAAAGAGTTGTAACTCTTAGTTCTAATGTTTTGACCGGTTATAATGCGAACGAGATAAACCAAAAAATTAAAAAAGCGGGTGAAGAACTATCTTTACCAGCTGGTTATTCTATAAAATTAACAGGTGAACAACAAGAACAAGCAGAAACGGGAGCATTTCTTGCAAAAGCATTCCTAATTTCAATGTTATTAGTATTCTTTATTCTTGTAACAATGTTCAACTCAACTGTAAAACCACTTATAATTTTTACTACAGTATTATTCAGTGTTTTTGGTGTATTGCTTGGCTATGCAGTCTTTAATATGGAATTTGTTATTGTTATGACCGGTGTTGGTATAATAGCTCTTGCAGGTATAGTTGTGAATAATGGAATTCTACTAATAGAATTTACTGATGTAAGATTAAAAGAAGGTATGAAACCAATAAATGCAATAATGGACGGCGGTGTAGTTAGGTTTACTCCAGTTATCTTAACTGCTGGATCAACAATGTTAGGACTAGTTCCTTTAGCCGTTGGTCTCAATGTTGATTTCGCTTCTTTCTTAGAAAGTTTTAACCCTAATATTTCATTTGGTTCAGATAATACAGTCTTTTGGGCACCTTTATCTTGGGCTATAATATTCGGATTGAGTTTTTCTACTATACTTACTTTGATAGTAGTACCAGCTATGTACACTATACAATTTAGCTGGAAGCAAAAATACAAGCTTGCTAAGAATAGAGGAAAGAGTCCAGTTTCAGCAATGATTTATTCTTTATTCGGTAAACGTCCTAGATTTGCTGGGCATTAGGGATATAATCGATTTGAGTTATTTTGCTATTTGTGTAATCGGTTTGAAAAATTAAAATTTCCAAGCCGTTAGTAACAAGAAGAAATTGAGTTTTTTGGGCAATATTATAAATCCCTATCTGATTGAGAGTGGCTTGATTGAGTTTAATATCAGGTGATTTGCACTCAACGATGAGATAGGGATTTCCTTTTTTGTCATAGCATATAATATCTAATCTATATTCTTTACTATTAATTTTGAATCCTATCTCGACTTGCATTCTAGAAAGCAAATACCCATAATTCGAGACTAAAAAGTCTATTAGGTTCTGTCTAACCCACTCTTCAGGAGTGCATTCTACATATTTCTTCCTGACTTTATCATAGATTTTAGAATCTTGAAATTTATGTTCATAAATTGGAATATTTATCTTCGGTAGTTCTCTCATATTATAACTTGAGATTCAAATTTTGTAATTTTGTAAATTATATAAAAATCAAAATAAAGAATAATGACAGATAAATTAAATTTACTTCTTTGTAGCTCATCAACAGTTCATCCTCTTGGGTATTTAGAATATTGTAAAGATGATATAGCTGATTTCTTTTCTGGTTGTACAAATCTGATTTTCATATCCTATGCAAGACCAGGAGGGGTAAGTTTAGAAAACTATAGTGCTGTTGCAAAAGGTGGTTTTAGAAATGCAGGACTAGATATTAAAGGGATAGAAGAATTTGAAGATCCGGTTGAAGCAATTAGAAATTGCGATGGTATTTTCACTGGAGGTGGGAACACATTCCTACTGTTAAAAACACTCTATAAGAAAGGTCTTATAGACCCAATAAAACATAGAGTTAACGAAGGATTGAAGTACATGGGTACTAGTGCTGGCTCAAACGTAGCAGGACCAAGTATCAAAACTACTAACGATATGCCAATAGTTTATCCACCATCATTTGAATCATTTGGCTTTGTACCATTTAATATTAACCCACATTATCTTGATCCTGATCCTCACTCGACTCATAAAGGTGAAACGAGAGAAACAAGAATTAATGAGTATCATCACCAGAATGATAATATCGTTGTTGGGTTAAGAGAAGGTTCCATCTTAAAAATTCAAAAAAGTGAAGTTACACTAATAGGAAAACCAACTCTAAGAATTTTTGAAAAAGGAAAAAAAGCCAGAGAATACGACAACTTTGCGAATATTAATTTCTTGCTTGACTAAATTACATAAAACAGGAGAAGATAGCTATGATTTATTACAAAAGTCCATCGCAAATAGAATTGATGAGAGAATCAGCTACTTTAGTATCTAAAACTTTAGCTCTAGTGGCTGAGAATATCTATGAAGGTATGACCACGAAAAAATTAGATTCTTTGGCCGAAGAGTTTATAAGAGACAATGATGCTAAACCTGGTTTTTTGGGATTATATGGATGTCCTAGTACTTTATTGACTTCTGTTAATGACGCTGTTGTGCATGGTTTACCAAACGATCTACCATTGAAAAATGGTGATATAGTTTCGGTTGATTGTGGGGTTTTAAAAAATGGGTTCTATGGTGATCATGCTTATACTTTCGGAATTGGAGAAGTTGCACTAAAAACAATTGAGCTGTTAGAAGTTACAAAAGAATCCCTATACAAAGGTATTGAGCAATGTGTTATTGGTAATCGTGTAGGAGACATAGGGTATGCAATTCAAACATATTGTGAAGAAAGGGGGTTTAGTGTAGTTAGATCATTAGTTGGACATGGTTTAGGAAGAAAGCTTCACGAGGATCCGCAAGTACCAAACTTTGGTGAAAAAGGTAGAGGTAGAGTACTAAAAAGAGGTATGACATTAGCTTTGGAACCTATGATTAATGTAGGAACCTATGAAGTAATGGAATTAGACGATAAATGGACTATAGTTACTAAAGACGGAGAAATGTCAGCACATTTTGAACACAATGTAGCAATTACAAGTAATGGTCCAGATATATTGTCTGATTTTACTATAATAGAATCGATAATCAAAAAGAATAATAATTTAATTAAAGTATGACAGATAGAATAATTTTAAAAGACCCTTATGATATGCACATCCATTTTAGAGAAGGTGCAATGCTTGATTTAGTAGCACCATTGAGTGCTGAGACTTTTTCAGGCGGTATTATTATGCCAAACCTAGTCCCACCAGTTGATAATATGGAGCGATTAGTTAATTATATTGACGAGATTGATAAATCCATTAAAGGACACAATTTTACCCCATTTATGACAATATTTTTCAAAAAATATAGTAGAGAATTTTTAGAATCTGTTAAGGGTAAAATTAAGGCGATAAAGCTTTATCCTGCTGGTGCTACTACAAATAGTGACGAAGGAATCAAGGAAATAGAAGATGCTTTTGAGACTCTCAGAATAATGGAAGAATTGGGTATTCCACTTTTGGTACATGGTGAAACGCATGGTTTTGTAATGGATAGAGAAAAGGAATTCCTAAGTATTTATAGTCATTTAGCTACTGAGTTCCCAAAATTGATGATAGTTATGGAGCATATAACTACTGCTGCTGCGGTTGAGCTATTAGATAAGCACGATAACCTATTTGCTACTGTGACTTTACAACATCTATGTATTACTCTTGATGATGTAGTAGGTGGATTAATGCAGCCTCATAATTTCTGCAAACCAATAGCAAAAAGACCCGAAGATAAATCAGCTTTACTTAATGCAGCGCTTTCTGCTCATCCAAAACTTTCGTTTGGTAGTGATTCGGCGCCGCATCCAATCGACAAAAAAGAGGCGGCATATTGTTCAGCGGGATGTTTTACATCGCCTTTTGCTCTACAATACTTAGCCGATATATTTGAAAGCAATGGTAAACTAGATAATTTGCAGAAATTTGTTTCTGACAATGCTGTTAAGAATTACAAATTATCTCGCTCTAATAAGACAGTTACATTAGTTAGAGGAGAGTTTGTAATACCTGAAAAATATGGGAATGTTGTTCCATTCAATTCTGGTAAAAAGCTAAATTGGAAAATAGAAGAGGTAAGCTAATGGTTATACAGATAATGGGTACGAAAAAGTGCAGTGAGACTAAAAAAGCAATCCGATTTTTTAAAGAAAGAAGAATTGAGCCACATTTTAGAGATTTGAATGAGAAAGAGTTAAGCTCTGTGGAGTTTGATAATATATCGAGTAAGATAGGAAATGATAATTTATTAGATACCCATAGTAAAGCTTATAATGACAAGGGTTTAGAATACATGATATTCGATATAAAAGAAGAAATACTAGCAAATAATAATCTGATAAAAACACCAATTGTCAGATACGAACGTAATGTAACTTGCGGATATGAACCAAATGAATGGAAAAATTGGGTGAAATAGAATTATGATATTCAAAACAAGAAAACTAGTAAGTCCACCAGACTTAAATCCAGCGAATACACTATTTGGTGGACAATTGTTGAAATGGATAGATGAAGAGGCTGCTATATTTGCAATGTGTCAACTTGATGATAATCACATTGTTACAAAATATATGTCAGAAATAGACTTCGTAAACCCAGCTTATAATAATGATATTATTGAAATCGGATGCGAAACAGTAAAAGTAGGTAGAACTTCTATTACAATTAATTGTGAAGTAAGAGTTAAAGATACTAAAACCACAATAATCAAAATTGATAAGATAGTCTTGGTACACGTAGATTCGAATGGACGACCGAAAGCTCATGGTAAAACTTTAGAAATGTTAAAGGACAAGTTATAAATGAAATTTAATACAAGAAAACACGTAAAACCACCAGACTTAAGTCCTTCTGGAGCATTGATGGGTGGAGTATTGATGGAGTGGATAGACGAGGAAGCATCGATATTTGTTATTTGTCAACTCAATAATAATAAAGTCGTTACTAAATATATGTCTGAAGTTGAGTTTGTAAGTCCAGCATATAGAGGAGATATAATCGAAATCGGCTGTGAATTAACGTCTGTAGGAAGAACTTCAGTTACTTTGAAATGCTTAGTAAGAGTTAAAGGAACAGAAACAGTTATAGTAACGATTGATAAAATAGTTTTTGTTAATATGGATGGTAACGGCAGATCAAAACCACACGGTCTTACAATGGAAATGATTAAGCAGTCTATCCAACAGTAATATAATTCCCTTTTTTTTCGTGTATAGAATACGTCTGAGCTGTTTTTGGGTAATTATGCATACCACAGTGTATAATACGCTCTGCAATCTCCTTAGCTTCTCTTATAATACTTTTATCGTTGACAATATCAATAAATTTGAATTCGGGCATTCCGGATTGTTTAGTTCCAAGAAAATCGCCAGGTCCACGAAGTTCTAAATCAATTTCTGACAATTCGAATCCATTACTTATAGATTCGAGTGCTGTAAGCCTTTTAACTGTCGGTATATCCGAAAGATTTTTAGCAAAAAGCTGTTTGTATTTCTGCGATGCTACTAATATACAATAAGATTGGTGTTCGCCTCTGCCAACTCGACCTCGAAGTTGATGCAATTGTGACAAACCGAATCTTTCAGCATTTTCAATTAACATAACTGTCGAGTTTGGAACATCTATACCAACTTCTATAACTGTAGTTGATATAAGCACATCGTATTTCTTATCTGAGAAATCCTTCATTACTTCATCTTTCTCTTTCCAGTGCATTTGACCATGGAGAAGACCACAACTTAGTTCAGGGAAAATCTGATTATTAAGTAATTCGAAATGTTCTACTGCAGATTTAAGTTCTAATTTCTCCGATTCTTCTACTAAAGGATAAACAATATATGCTTGTCTGCCCTCTTTAACTTGATCTTTTATAAACTCATATATATTCGTTAAATCGCTTTCAAATCTTACCTTAGTTATAATATCTTTTCGGTCTGTTGGCTTCGAATTTATTGAAACAATCTGTAAATCAGTATATTTTGTCATCGCTAATGTTCGCGGAATTGGAGTAGCCGTCATTAACAACATGTGAGGTACTGTTGTGTTATCACCAGATTTTTTACCTAATTCTTTGAGTAATGAACGTTGGTCAACACCAAATCTATGCTGCTCATCTATAACAACATAGCCTAAGTTATTATACTCCACTTTATCTTGAAAAAGTGCATGAGTCCCAATAATTATGTTTGTAAGTCCAGATTCTATTTTACCTAATATTTCTTTTTTATCTTTTGCTGAAAGTCCACCAACTAACAATTCAGTACTTATTGAATCTGGAAGTAAGCTTTGTAAAGTCTTATAATGCTGCTTTGCCAAAATCTCAGTTGGAGCCATTAATAATGTCTGATGCCCGCTCTCTACTGCCATCATCATTGATACTATTGCTACTATTGTTTTGCCGGAACCTACATCACCTTGCAGTAGCACATTCATAGGTATTGTTGAATTTAGTTTTTTCCAAATCAAATTTAGTGCATTCTTTTGATCATTAGTTAATTCAAAGGGAAAGCTTTTAAGTGTTGCTTTTGCTAAGGTTATTGACTTACCCATAGCAATAGCTTTCTCTGATTTTACGAATTTATCTTGCTGTGAAAGAATTGCTAATTGATAAAATAACATTTCTTCGAATTTGAATCTTTTCTGTGAAAGTTGTAACAACTTCGCGTTCATTGGAAAATGAAGATTCTCAATAGCTGTTTGAATATCTGGTGCATCAATATGTACTAATATATCTTTGTCAAGTGTCTCATTTACTGAAGTTAAGTGCTGGTTCAAACAATAGCGAATCATATCTCTTAATGCTCTGTTACGTATGCCAACTTTAATAAAAGAAGTTGGTAGTTTATAAAGAGGAAGTATTCCTTCTTCTTTAAATTCTTTAAGTTCATCGCTATCTATTTTATCAATTTCTGGATGTGTGAATGAAATACCAAACTTCGATTTATCTGGTTTTCCGCTAATTAATAGTTTATCACCAACTTTATAGGAGTTATCGAAAAAATGGACATTCGCCCAAAAATTAATTTTTGCCTTTCCGCCACTATTATCTTTTACAGTCAATGTCAATAGCTTACGTCTATTTCTTAGATTTTTAAGCGATTTATCTACTACATCTACAATGAAGGAATACTCAACATTTTTGAAATCTTCTTCATAATCAAAAATATTATCCGTATTGAAAAATAATTTTTTACTTAGTGAGGATAGTGTAAATGAAGAATCACGATTAATATAGTCACGTGGAAAATAATTTATTAAATCGAGAGGTTGGCAAATATTCTCTTTTGCAAGCACTTGCGCACGTTTCGGGCCAATTCCTTTAATAAATTGTAAAGGTAAATCATTAGAAATAGGTTTGTTCATCTAATCGTATTGATTATATTTCAAAAAATTAAATAGCACTAATCTTAAATATATGGAACTCTTACTAATTTACTTATCTATAGCCGTATTTTTTTCTTTCCTATGTTCTTTTTTGGAAGCGGCATTGCTAAGTACAACGCACAGTTTTATAAGCACTGAACTGTTAGAAAATCGACCTTATGCTGTAAAATTAAAGAAATTTAAAGATGAGGTAGATAAACCATTGACAGCTATTTTGACCTTGAATACATTCGCAAATACTTTTGGGGCTGCTGGTGTAGGTGCACAAGCACAGAATATTTGGGGTACGGAATATTTAACTGCTATTTCTGTCGCTTTAACTCTCATTATACTAATAGTTTCTGAGATAATTCCTAAGACAATTGGTGCTGCATATTGGAAACAATTTGCACCATTTATAGCTTATTCATTGCAAGGAATGGTCTGGATTCTATACCCTTTCGTAGTATTAGCACCTTTTATAACTAAAAGATTTAAAGTTAAGAAGGAAGGTAGTGAAATCAGTCGCTATGATATACACATGATGACAATGTTAGGTGAAACAGAGGGCGTTCTTGATAAAGAAGAATCTCAGATCATTCAAAATTTGCTACGATTTGACGAGATAACCGTCCATGATATAATGACTCCTAGAACTGTTGTTGTATCGGAAGATGAGAATACAACAGCATCTGATTTCTTTAAGAATCTTAAATTTAGGCATTTTACTAGAATACCTTTGTACAATGAAACTGTTGAGAATATTACAGGATATGTAATAAAAGAAGATCTGATTAACGATATTATTTCGAAAAAAGGGAAAAGTAAACTTGCAAAATATAAACGTCCTATTAGATTTATATCTATAGACGATACGTTACCTACTGCTTACGAACAGTTTATTCATAACAATGAGCATATAGCTGCTGTTTATGATGAGTATAAGGGTTTCTCTGGTATATTGACTATGGAAGATATTATTGAGACTTTATTAGGTGTGGAGATTATGGATGAATACGATTCAACAGAAGATTTACAACAATTTGCTAGAAAAAATTGGGAGAAAAGAGCCAAAAAGCTTGGTATTATCTCTGAAGATAATGATAAAGATATAATAAAATAAAGGAAAATAAATGAAAATAGTATCTTGGAATATAAACGGTTATAGATCAATATCAGGACAAAACCCTAAATTAAGATATGGTGAGAAAGTACAAATAAATGATTTATTCAAATACGTAGAAAAAGAGAACCCAGACCTATTATTAATGCAAGAAACTAAGTCTGAGAAAGAACAGATAAAAGAACATCTGCTTGCTCCAGAAGGGTATAAATCATATTTCTCAGCTTGTAAGATAAAAAAAGGATACAGTGGGGTCGGTATATTCAGCAAAAAAGAGCCAGAGTATATCAATGATAGTATAGGAGTTGAGAAATTCGATAATGAAGGTAGAGTGATAGAAATAGGAATAGATGGTATATCTTATTTCAATGTATATTTCCCTAATGGTCAACAAGGACCCGAACGAGTGCAATACAAACTAGATTTCTATGATGCACTATTCGCCAAAGCAAATGAAAAAAGAAAAGAAGGGAGAAAAGTAATAGTAAGTGGTGATTATAATACTGCTCATACCGAAATAGACCTAGCACGACCTAAAGAAAATGAACAAACTTCTGGTTTCCTACCTGAAGAGCGAGTAAAGCTAGACGAGATATTTGCCATGGGATATTCAGATTCATTCCGTTTATTCAACAAAGATGGAGACAACTACACTTGGTGGTCACCACGTGGAAGAGCTAGAGAAAGAAATGTAGGTTGGAGAATAGACTATCACTTCGTTAGTAATGATTTGCTAACTCAAGTGAAGAACTCCTATCATCAACCGTTGCAACTCGGCTCAGACCACTGCCCTATCGTCTTGGAGTTGGGGATGTAGAAAATAATAAAGCTCCCGAGGGAGCTTTTTTTGTGTTTTATTTTGTTATTGGATAAACGAATGTCTTTGTGTCTTTCTCTGAAATTAAATTAATATAGTACTGGACTGTCCCACTATAGTGGACACAGACTTAATTAACAATTTCGTTCTTCATACTCTACTGGGGAAAGATCATC
>JAGQWJ010000029.1 GCA_020437395.1 Ignavibacteriota bacterium
GGTAAATTATGAAGAATAAAATACTACAATATTTAACTTTAATATTATTATTATTTAGTTGTAATAATCAAGCAGAGAATGATGATTATTTGGAAGAGCCCAAAACGAATTTAAATTACAAGAATGAACTTATTAAAAGTCTGAAATTAGATGAATTAGTAAATAAAGTTCTTTTCGTTCCTGATAATACTTGTAAAGGTTGCTTAAAATTCATGAAAGAAAATTGTGAAAGTCTGACATCTAATAAATTTTTAGAAGTATATTATTTTAATGAATTAAATATTGATATGAATGACTGCACTAAAAAACATCAATTGAAGAAATTAGCTATTGACTATACGAATTATGATATTTATGGTATAACTCTTTACGAACTAAATAATGATTCTGTGAAAATAACCTATATTGATGCAACAAATATTGATTCTATTTATAAGTTGCTCCTAAACTAAACTATTACTTTAATACAACTTTAAAATTGTTTTATAATTTCATTAATGTTAGTTTTGTAACCTTGATAGAACGGAAAGGTGCAGGAGTGGTTTAACTGGCACGCCTGGAAAGCGTGTGTACTCGCAAGGGTACCGAGGGTTCGAATCCCTCCCTTTCCGCAATTAACTATTTATTAGTTTAGAAATGTAATTGGCATACCCAATCATTTTTTCATCTTCAAAGTTATTACATTGGATTTGCATACCAAAAGGCATCCCTTCGTCATCTAATCCTGATGGAATATTAATTGCTGGTACACCTGCTAAATTAGCAGATGCAGTATAAAAATCTGCTTTATACATTTTAATTGGGTTTTCATTTCTGCTCCCAAATTTGAACGCAGAACCTGGTGTTGTTGGCATATAGACCATATCAACTTTATCAAATGTAGATTTGTAACTGTCAGTAATCTTTCTTCTTACTTGTTGAGCTTTTCTGTAATAGGCATCGTAAAACCCACTGGACAGAACATAAGTACCCAACATGATTCTACGTTTTACTTCCATTCCGAACCCATTGGATCTAGTTTTAACATATATATTATCACCTTCATTCAATTCTGGTCTAAATCCAAATCTTACACCATCAAATCTTGCCAAATTAGATGAAGCTTCAGCAGTTGCTATTATATAATATGTAGGTATCCAAGCTTCTGAATAATGAATCGGAATTTCAATTAATTCATGACCTTCTTCTTTCAATTTATTCAAATCAGATCTATACTTCTTTGTTACATAATCAGTACAGTTATTTAATACTTCATCTGAAACATATCCAATTCTTAAATTCTTATATATATTCTCAATTTTAGAAGAACTTCTGGTTGGCCCTAAATTTGCACTAGTAGAATCATTTTCATCAACTCCAGTAATAATATCACAAACAGAAGATAAATCAACCAAATTATTACAAAAGATACCAATTTGATCTAAAGACGATGCAAAGGCAACCAAACCAAATCTTGAGATTCTGCCATAAGATGGTTTGTAGCCAAATATGCCAGTGAAAGATGCTGGTTGCCTTACAGAACCACCTGTTTCTGAACCTAAAGAAACATGGCAAAGACCTGCAGAAACAGCAGCTGCAGAACCACCTGAAGATCCACCAGGTACATATTCTTTATTTAATGGATTTAACACATTCCCGAAATATGAATTTTCATTAGATGAACCCATCGCAAACTCATCCATATTAGTTTTACCTATGATAATTGCTCCAGCATCAACTAATTTCTGAACTGAAGTAGCATTATAAATAGGTATATAGTTTTCTAACATTTTTGAAGCACAGGTAGTACGAATATCTTTAGTTGAGATATTATCTTTGATTGCAAGTACCATTCCTTCTAGTGTTCTGGGTTTTCCCGAATCGAAATTTTCTTGTGAAATGACAGCTTGTTTTTTTGCTAATTCACTAGTTAAAGTAATAAAAGCATTCAAATCTTTTTTATTATCGATTTCTTTTAATAATTCATTAATAGTATCAACTACAGATTCTTTTCCAGTTTCAAATTGTTGGCGTAATTCAAAATAAGGTTTTAGCAAGTCAAGCTCTCAATTTTTATTTAGGTTTCTTAAATTTTTCTTAATGTCGTCAACGTTCTTGATAACATTTTTTTTCATTTCATTTATAGGGTCTTCTACAATATCATCTTCTTGAACTTTCATTTCTTCTTTAACACTGTTCAATTCATTTTGAAATTGCATTTGTGCTTGTTTGACTTTTTGCATACCCTTGCCTAAGCTACGGGCAATTTCTGGTAACTTTTCCGGTCCGAACAAAAGGAGTACTACCACACCAATCAGTAATAGCTCAGGTAAACCAATGTCAAACATATACTACTCTTTTTTATCAACATCCGTAGTATTGGAAGCGTCTTTGAATTCTTTTATTCCTCTGCCTAGGCCTTTCATCAGCTCCGGTATTTTCTTACCGCCAAATAATAATGCAAGTACTACGACTATTAAAAGTAATTCTGGAGTGCCTAATCCAAACATATTCTCTCCGTGGAATTAATTATTTATATTTTTTAAAATTGAATTAAAAATACCTACTCCATCATTGCAACCAAGTATTTCGTCGCTATATCTTTCTGGGTGAGGCATCATTCCAAGTACATTACCCTTTTCATTACAAATTCCTGCTATATTGTTTATAGCTCCATTCGGGTTAGATTCTTTCGTTATTTCACCATTTACATCAGAATATCTAAAAACTATCTGATTATTATTTTCTAATTTCTCTATTGTATTATCATCGGCATAATAGTTACCTTCACCATGAGCAACTGGAATCCTTAAAACAGAATCTTTTTTTAAGTCTTTTGTAAAAATATTATTATTATTTTCAACTTTTAAATAAACATCTTTACAAACAAAATTTAATGATTCATTTCTTAAAAGTGTGCCAGGTAAAAGACCGCTCTCAGTCAAAATTTGAAAGCCATTACAGATACCTATTACGTAGCCACCTTTGTTTGCAAAATTAATAACCTCTTTCATAATAGGAGAAAAACTAGCAATAGAACCACATCTCAAATAATCCCCAAACGAGAATCCACCTGGTAAAATAACACATGAAACGTCAGAAGGAATATTTGTATCTTTATGCCAAATTTCAACAGACTCAGCAGCAACATTTTTTGATGTTGCATAAAGTGCATCGTGGTCACAGTTTGAACCAGGGAAAACTACAACTCCAAATTTCATATTTATGCCTGCTCTAATATTTCTATTTCGTAATCTTCTACTATGGGATTAGCAATTATTTTTTCACAAGCTTCGCGAACAAACTCCTCAGCTTGACCATCATTCTGTGCAGTAATATCTAATTCTACATATTTCCCAATTCTTACATTTTCCATTATGTCGTAATCCATTGAATGCAGAGCTTGTTCAACAGCTTTACCTTGGACATCTAAGATACCTTTTCTTAGAGTTATCTTTATTTTTGCTTTATAGGTATTCATCTATTATAAGACCCAATTTTTTATAAATTAGTTTAATCAATATCGTATTGTTGTGAAAATGAATCATCACCTTCATCGCTTAAATCTTCTTCTGGTATTCTTTTCCTTAGTATCCATAGCAGAAAATGTTTAATCGAGCTAAAAATTATCCAAAAAAACATTACTGGAAATAGATACTCTCCCTTACTCAAAATTACTAATATTATGGATATAATGAATATTATAAGGAAAAATGGTTTCTCTTTAATATATTTTTTAGTTGGTCGTGGTAAATTATCGAATTTTATATTTGATACCATCACCAAGGAAACTAAAGATGGGACTATATAGTTCAAGTAAGTTACAGTTTCAGGATCATATTTTCCAGATTGCTGAATAAAAACAATGTAAGAGACGATAACCAATGCCGCAGAGGGAATAGGTAATCCTATAAAATAAGATTTATCCTCTAAACTTGTTAAGGTTACATTGAATCTTGCTAATCTTGTAGCCCCTGCTAGAGCAGGAAATGAAGCAAATAATATTCCAAGTTCTCCACTCGTTGAAAATGCAGCTTGATAAAGCATATAGGATGGAGCAAGACCAAAAGTAACTGTGTCGCATAATGAATCTAATTCTACACCAAATTCACTTGCGGCATTTACCAATCTTGCAGTTATACCGTCAAACATATCGAAAAAAGCACCTAATAGTATAAATAGTGCTGCTTTTTCAAATTCACCATTAGAAGTATAAATAATTGCAACAAAACCTGAAAACAAGTTAGCAAGTGTTAGTAAATTTGGTACTATTGATCTAGTGAGTCTTATTGCCATTAATTTGATTTATTAAGTTTTGCTATTATAGTTTTACCGGCAACAACTCTGTCACCAATTTTTACTAATACTTCTGTATCTGGTTCCATTGCAATGTCCATTCTTGAACCAAATTTCATCATACCAATCTTATCACCAACTGTTAAAGTATCTCCAACTTTTAAGTCACATACAATCCTTCGAGCAACTAGCCCAACTATTTGTTTGTAAAATACTTTTCCATATTTGTTTTTGACACCTATTCTACTGTGTTCGTTTTTTTCGGAAGATTTCGGATGATAAGCAACTAAATAATCACCAGGTACATATTCGTAAAATTCAACTGTTCCACTAACAGGTGTTCTGTTCACGTGTACATCGATTGGTGATAAGAATATACTTATTCTTTTAGATTCTCCTTTTATATAATGGCGTTCATTTTCGACCTCTATTTGGACAATTTTACCATCTGCAGGAGAAATAACTAATGATTCATCATTTAAAGCTTCAACAGGTATAGTTCTATCTGGATCTCTGAAAAACCAAAGAGTGAAAAGTGTTAGAATAAGACCTAACACTACAAAAGTATAAGTAAGAAATTTGTTTTCCACAAAGTATCCTGATATCAGCATTATAGCTGCAATACCAAGCATTATTAATATGTTATCTGTACCGTATTTTGTTAGCAACTTATTTACTTTTTATTAATTTAAAATTATATATTTGTAAGTCTTTGATGTTTTGTAACAGTCAAAGTTCAAAAATATAAAATAATTTAGACTTATTAATTGATTGGGCAAAAAATGAATTTTACGGTAAACTTAAATGAGTTTCAAGAAGCAGTGAATAAAACACTTCCTGCTATACCTCCAAAATCAACTTTACCTGTTTTAGAACATTTAAAGTTTGAACTTAATGATAATTTATTAGAAATAATATCTACTGACCAAGAAATAACAATAAAAACACAATTAAATGTTGAAAATTCTACACCAGGCAAGATTTTAGTCCCTGGTAGAAAGCTAAATGACATTTTAAAGGCATTAGGTAAAACAGAAAAAATAACTTTCAATTCGAATACTGAGAATTTTGAAATTGATTTAATCACTGATTTTGGTGCTTACAAAATGAAGGGTTTAAACAATGATGAATATATTGAATTGCCAGAACTTTTCGAATCTAATGTTGATATTTCAGATAGTTCAGTGGTTGATAATGCACTTTTACCAAAAGATGACGTTATTAGATTAGCCGACAAAACAGCTTTTGCTGTTTCATCTGATGATTTTAGACCAGCGATGACTGGTGTACTTTTTCAATTTAGAGGACAGTTTATTAATGCTGTTTCAACCGATAGTTACAGATTAGTAAAATCAACTTATAATTCAGAAGAAATTAATTTGCCAAATGAACTCGATATTATAATTCCTTCTAGAACCATGGATATTTTAAAAAAGGCAGATGATGAAGTTCATTTTTCTTTTATAAAAAACAATGATAAAGTAACACATATTAAATTCAAAGTTGGCTCTACAATTTACATATCAAGAATTATAGATGAAAAGTTTCCTCCTTATGAATCAGTTATTCCACAAAGCAACAATATATTTTTAAAAGTAAATAAAAACCAATTACAGTCAGCTATAAAGAGAGTTGCTATTTTTGCGAATGACATTACAAAACAAATAAGAGTTAAAATAGAGCCTACACAAATGACATTAACAGCTCAAGATATAGATTCAGGAACAAAAGCTGATGAAAAAATATCTTGTTCTTTGGAAGGTGAACCAGTAGAAATTGGCTTTAACTATAAATTTTTAGATGAAGCAATTAGCCATATTAATACTTCATCTGATGGCGAAATTGTATTTTCATTGTCTGAGTCTAATAAACCAGCATTACTAATGCCAGAAAAGGATTCAAAAGAATTATTGATGCTCATAATGCCTGTTAGACTAAATAATTAATTATTTGAAAATTAAATAAAAAAAGGGTAGGCAGAATTAGATTTTGGCTTACCCTTTTTTTGTGAATAAAGTATGAGATTAGATACACTATATTTCACGAATATTCGTAACCATAGAGAGACAGAGCTTTTCTTTAGCAAACATATTAATGTTTTTTTTGGCTTGAACGGAGCTGGGAAAACATCAATTTTAGAAGCCATATCACTTGCATCAATTTCTAAAAGCTTCTTGAATACACCAGAAAATTCATTAATCAATTTTAATCAGGAAAAATTTTTAGCTCGAGTTAGAGCAATTCGCGATAGGGGTACTGATTTTACAATAGAAATAACTAAAGTAACAGGGGGCAGAAAAAAAATAACTTCGTCTTTTATGGATAATATGAGACCTAAGGATTTAATAGGTTCATTGCCGATTATTATACTTTCTCCAGATTATAAAGAGATAACTGCAGGATCTCCAGAAAATAGAAGACGATTCGTAAACACAACTATATCTCAAATCAGTAATAATTATTTAAGTGATTTGTTTTCATATAGAAAGATACTAAAGCAGAGAAATAGTTTGCTCCAAAAATATAAGAAGGAAAAGTATTTAGATCAAGATGAATTTAATATTTGGACAAATAAGCTAATAGAATATGGTACTAAGATAGTTAATAAAAGAGCAGAATTTATAACTCAATTCGAACCTTATTTTTCAAAGAATTATGATATCGTCTCAGATAGAAAAGAAAAAGTACAAATAATCTATAAACCTTATGGGTTTGATGATTTGAAGTATAAGGAATTAGATAAAGAAATGATCTTCGAAAAGCTAAATAAATTGAGTTTAGAAAAACGAAAGGGTGAATTAACTAGATTTACTACTCTTTTTGGACCACAAAAAGATGAAATAGAGTTATTAATAAATAATTTTTTAGTTAAAGATACAGCATCACAAGGTCAACACAAAACCGTATTGATTAGTTTAAAGCTCGCTGAATTTGATTATATGAAAGAAGTACTAAATGAAACTCCTGTCGTATTACTAGATGATATTTTCTCAGAATTAGACAGTAAAAGAACAGAATTAGTTATTAAAAGAATATTAAATAATTTAGCACAGGCGTTTATAACAATTACTGAAGATGACAAAATTAAGAATATAATGCAACCTTCTGAAGAATGTTTTTATTTTTATGTAAATAATGGTGAAGTTCAATTAATAGAAGAAGAAATTTAAAAATGTCCTTAGAAAGAGAACCAATTGAATTAAAAGATTTGCTTAATTCTACTGCTACTAATTTAAATCTAGCTAATAAGAAAGTAGTAGTAGAATTAAGAAAAAACATTAATGAAATTATGTCAAACAGTTTTTCCAAATCAGTAACAATATACGATTTAGTAAATGGTAATCTTATACTCAAAGTAGATAATCCAATTTGGAAAACAGAAATCCAATTACGAAAAGATCAGATTGTTGAAAAATTCAACAGTTATTTAGGTGCTAATATCATTAAAAACATTGTCTTACAATGAATAAATAGTTATATTTGTATCTAGCATAAAAGAGAAATTAAAAACCAAAGAGACTAATAATAAATGACACCAAAAAATCAACCTATAAATACATATTCTGAAGATAGTATAAAGATATTAGAAGGTTTAGAAGCCGTAAGAAAAAGACCAGCAATGTACATTGGAGACATTGGAGAAAGAGGGCTTCATCACTTAATAAATGAAGTAGTAGATAACTCAATTGACGAAGCATTGGCAGGATTTTGCGACTCAATAAAAGTAAAATTCCATAATGATGGTTCTTGTTCAGTAGAAGATAATGGTAGAGGGATTCCAGTTGGTATTCACCCCACAAAAAAAATCCCAACTTTAGAAGTAGTGCTTTGTACACTCCATGCTGGTGGAAAATTTGATAAAGATTCTTACAAGGTTTCGGGTGGTTTGCATGGGGTTGGGGTGTCTTGTGTTAATGCACTTTCGACCAAAACAATAGCAATCATAAAAAGAGATGGAAAAATACACAGGCAAGAATTTTTTGAAGGTGCCCCTGTTGCACCAATTGAAGTAATAGGTGAAACAACTGAAACGGGAACATATATACAGTTCTATCCTGACCCAACTATATTCAAAACTGTAGAATTCAAATTAATGAAGGCAGCTGATAGATTGAGAGAGTTAGCTTTTTTGAATCCACAAATATCAATATCTTATGAAGATGAAAGAGAAGACGGCGAAAAAGGTGTATTTCATTATCCCAATGGTCTATTAGATTTTATAAATTATATAGATGAAGACAATACACAACTTATGAAACCTGCACTTTTCATTGGAAGCGGTGAGGATGAGAGTGGGGGAAATGTAGAAGTAGAAGTTTGTTTTTCATATAATGATAGTTATTCTGAGAACTTATTGTCTTATGTCAATAATATAAATACTATTGAAGGTGGAACACATGTCTCTGGGTTTAGGTCTGCATTAACAAGAACACTAAATAACTACGTTAATAATTCTTACAAGAAAAATGTAAAGATTAATATTACTGGTGATGATTTTAGAGAAGGTTTAACTGCTATAATATCTGTAAAAGTACCAGAACCTCAATTTGAAGGTCAAACTAAAACGAAATTGGGTAATGGTGAAGTTGATGGAATTGTAAGAACAGTGGTATATGAAAAACTTGGATTGTTTTTAGATGATAATCCTACAGCAGCTAAAACAATAATAGCTAAAGCTGTGCAAGCTGCAGAAGCAAGATTAGCAGCTAGGAAATCTAGAGATTTAGTAAGAAGAAAAGGAATTTTAGAAAGTAATGCTCTCCCAGGTAAATTAGCTGATTGTAGCATGAGTACACCTGAGGATTGTGAACTTTATTTGGTCGAGGGAGATTCAGCTGGTGGATCTGCTAAGCAAGGTAGGGACAGGAGATTCCAAGCAATTTTACCTTTGAAAGGAAAAATATTAAATGTGCATAAAGCAAAAATTAATAAAGTTCTTGATAATGACGAAGTTAAGACTATTCTGACAGCGATTGGAGCTGGATTTGGTGAAGATTTTGACCCAGAGAAATCAAGATATGGTAAAATCATATTAATGGCCGATGCTGATATCGATGGTTCTCATATTAGAACATTACTTTTGACTTTATTCTTCAGATATATGAAGGAATTAATAATAAATGGAAATCTCTATATAGCACAACCTCCATTATTCAAATTGAAGAAAGGAAAAAAGGAGTATTATGCACATAGTGAAGAAGAAAGAGAAGAAATAATTTCACAGATTCTAAAAGAAAATAATATTAAAGTAACAAAAGATGAGATGAAAGTTGCAGAAGACGGCACACAGAAATTTCATGGTATTTCAATTTCAAGATTCAAAGGTCTTGGTGAAATGAATCCTGAGCAACTATGGGATACAACTATGAATCCGGAAACTAGAACATTACTACAAGTTTCTATGGAAGATGCAGCTCAATCGGCAAAAGTGTTTCAAACCCTAATGGGAGATAAAGTAGAACCAAGAAGAGAGTTTATTGAAAAAAATGCGAAATATGTTAAAAACCTTGATATATAGTAAGTTGTTTCTATTACTTCTATTAGTTACTAACCCTTATTTGACTAATAGCTCAGAATTAGTAGAGATAGAGTTACCTAAAGAAGTGATAAAAGATTTTCAATCTGGGAACGTAGAAAATGTTTATTCGAAGTTTGATTCTTCAGTTGCAAAGATTTTACCACCTCATAGGTTAGCTCCTATCTGGAGTCAATTAATAGCTAACTATGGAGAATTTATAGGTTTCGGATTACAAGATACAACCTCTAAAGGAGATAATCTCATAATTAATACAGATTTAGATTATGAGAAAGCAATAATGAATTTCATGTTGTCCGTGAATAAGCAGACAAACAGAATTTCTGGAATTTATTTTTCAGAGCAAGAAAAGAAAAATATAGGATCAGAAATAGAAAAACCACTACCAACTTACATTGATACTACAAAGTTTCAAGAAGAAGATATTGTTATTAAAGATATTTTTGATCTTAAGGGAAAACTTACTTTACCTAAATCTCAAACAAACAAAATAGTTTTTGTTTTGGTTCATGGAAGTGGTCCAAACGACATGGATGGAACTTTAGGAGAAAACAAATTTTTAAAAAACTTAGCTTGGGGTCTATCTTCTATTGGATTTTCAACCATTAGATATAATAAAATAACTAAAAGACATGGCCAAAAATTAGTTGAAAAAAATCCTGGTATGACACAATCTGATGAGTATGATAACTCTATCAAAGGTGCAATTGAATTTGTTAGAACAACCCCTAAATTAAAAGACTTTAATATATTTTTGGTTGGTCATAGTCAGGGAGCCTCAGCAATTACTTCATTTTCGAGTAATAATGAAATTAAAGGGCTTATTTTACTGGCTGGTACTCCACGTAAATTATATGATTTGTACACCGAGCAATTAGAATATATTTTTAATATAGATGGTATTGTTAGACCCTCAGAAAGAACAATTATCGAAGAACACAAGAATAAAATTGGATATTACAAAAATTATAAAAAAGGAATTATTGAAAAAGATTCTTTACCTATGAATCTGAGTATTGAATATTTGAGATATCTAGATGATTTTAATCCAATTAGTAATTTAAAAGAATCAGAAAAACCTATTCTTATCTTGAATTGTGGTCATGATTATCAAGTTACAAAAACTGATTTTGATATTTGGAAATCAAATTTGAGTTCTAAAAGTAACGTGACTCTAAAATATTTGGATAAATTGAACCATATTTTTGCAGAAACTGAAACCATGGCAGTCCCGGCTGATTATCAGAAATATACTCCCATATCAAATATTTTATTTGATGAAGTCTTGCATTGGATTAATAGTAATTACAAAGATTTATATGAAAACTGATGTTCCAAAAGAAGAATCACTATTTAATGACAAATTAACAAAGAAAATAGCAATCGTTGACGATGAACCAGATATTGTTGAGTTAGTTTCAATACATTTGAAGAAAAGTGGTTATAAGACTGTTGAATTTGAAAGTGGGGAAGGCTTTTTCAAATTTATCAAGTCAAATAAAATAGATTTAGTTATTCTAGATCTTATGTTACCTGATTCAGATGGATTTGAAATTTGTAAATACCTTAAAAATGAAAGTGATTATTCAAATATACCTGTAATTATGTTAACAGCTCGTGGAGATGAAACTGAAAAAATATTAGGTCTTGAGATTGGAGCTGATGATTATGTTACCAAACCTTTCTCTCCCAGAGAACTTGTAGCTCGAGTAAAAGCAATTCTTAGAAGAAATGATAAAAAAACACCTAAAATACAAAAAATATATATTGGGGATTCTTTAGAGATTGATTTAAATAAGTATGAAGTAAAAATAGGAGGACAAAAAATCGAATTAACGTCTTCAGAATACAAAATACTCAACTTACTTTCCAACAAGAAAGGATGGGTTTATTCTAGAGAACAAATTCTTGACTATCTTGGAGTTAGTGATAAAGGCGTTCTAGATAGAACTGTAGATGTTCATATAAAGAATCTAAGAGAAAAATTAGGTGATTATGGACTATTTATTAAGAATATCAGGGGTGTTGGTTACAAACTTGAAGAGTTTTAGTAAAATGAAAAGAATTTTATCAAAATTTTCATTCGCCTATCTAATTGTAATAACATTTCTTACTGCTCTAATTGTTTACATTTCATACAGTACAATCCGTTCACATTATATTGAAGCATTGACAAAAGATTTAGAAGTATATTCTAAATTAATAGAATCTGAATTATTACATTTAGATTTGAGTAAAGAGAAAAAAAATATCAATAACATTATTAAAGAATTTTCCTTTAAATCCAAAGTTAGAATAACGATAATAAAAAAATCTGGAGTAGTACTTTTTGATTCTGATGAATTACCTTCTACAATGGAAAATCATAAGGATAGGCCAGAAATAAAAGAATTATTAAATTCGGAATTCGGACAAAGTATTAGGTATTCTAATACAGTACAAGAAGATATGCTTTATTTTGCTAGAGTTGTTGAGTTAAATAATAAAGAATACTATTTAAGAACAAGTTTTTTCGTTCATAAAATGAATAAACTCTTAACTGAAGTAAGAACTGAGATTATCGAAATCTCTATAATAGTCTATTTAATTTCTATACTTGGACTTATATACTTCATTAAAAACATTTCTAATCCAATAAAACAGTTATCTACCGCTGCAAAAAAGGTAGCCGAGGGTGATTTTGATGTTAAAGTAAAGATAAAATCAAATGATGAACTCGGCGAATTATCTGTCAATTTTAATAATATGACTAAAAGATTAAAAAAACTTTTTAATAAAGTTAATTCTCAGAAAGAACAATTAGATACGTTAATTTCGGAAATACAAGAAGGGCTTGTAGTTTTAGATTCTAAAGGAAGAATAGAACTGTATAATGATTCATTCTCTGAATTATTAGGTGAAGATAATCTAATTGGAAAGAAGTTGACAAGATTGATAAAAAACAATTATATAAAGAGTTTACTTGAAGAAGTAGTTTCTACTGATAAAAGTATTATTAAAGAGATTTCTGTAGGTGAAAAACAATATTTATGTTCTACAAGTTGGATAAAAATGAAGAATGAAATTATAATACTTCTACATGATATTTCAGAATTGCACAAACTAGAATTAATTAAAAAAGATTTTGTCATTAATGTATCTCATGAATTAAGGACACCATTAACAGCAATAAAGGGATTTTCGGAAACACTTATTGAAGAGATTAAAGACCAAGATCAGAAAAGATATATTGAAATTATTAGTAAGCATACTAACAGGTTAATTAGAATTGTTAATGACTTGCTTCATTTATCAGAGATTGAACAGACTTCGACTAATTTAGTATTAGAAAAAGTAAAAGTAAAAAATATAATTGAGAATGTATATAATCTTTTTTTACAGAAAAGCATAGAAAAGGGGATTAATCTTGAAGTATCTATCGATAATAAAGAACGTATTTTAGATGTAGATAACTTTAGAATTGAACAATTATTAGTTAATTTAATTGATAATGCCTTCAAATATACTGATAGTGGATTTATAAAGATAAAATCTTTAGAAGTCAATAACAATCAAGTATTTATTATTGAAGATAGTGGTCTTGGAATACCAAAAGATGATATAAATAGGATATTTGAAAGGTTTTACACGGTAAATAAATCACGTTCAAGATCTGTCGGTGGCACGGGTTTAGGGCTTTCAATTGTAAAACATATTGTGCTACTACATAAAGGTACTATAGAGATTGAAAGTACTATAGATGTAGGTACAAAGTTTATAATAACGATTCCTTTTACACAGAGTGAAATTCAATAAGGATTTGTAAAGAAATCTTTTTAATTTCATATTATGGGAAGTATGAAAAACAAAAAAAATAAATCTGAATCTAAACAAGAAGATTTTGACGCTATTAAAAGAGTTCTAGAAGGGGACAATTCTGCCTATGAATTCTTACAGAAAAAGTATAAGAATTTGATATATTCTCTTGTCAAAAAAATGATAAAAAATGACAGTGATGTAGAGGATTTAGTTCAGGAGACTTTTATAAAAGCTTATAAAGCTCTGGATAAATTTAAGTTCAACTATTCGTTTTCTGCTTGGATTTATAGAATAGCTTCAAACAACACAATTGACTTTCTGAGAAAAAGAAGGTTCGATACTTTTTCAATAGACAAACCTATTGGTAATGCAGAAGACGAAAACTATTTTGAAATAGAAGACAATTCGTATAGCCCAGATTCAGAATTAATAAATCAACAAAAATCTGACATCATTTCAGCAGCAATTGATACTTTACCAGAAAATTATCGTGAGATAATTCTTTTAAGACATGAGGAAGAACTTGATTACAAAACCATAGCTGAACAATTAGATTTACCTCTAGGCACTGTAAAAGCACATCTATTTAGAGCTCGAAAATTACTTTATGAAGAGTTAAAAGATAAATACAATTTATTGAATAATATAAAATAATATTAGGCATAAAAATTGCAACATTTATGTAATTTTTAACAATAACTTAAATTCAATGAAAAATATTATCCTAAAAACAAGCATAATTGTATTTTCTATTACAACTTTTTTTATGTTATTATCATTTATTCTTAGATTAAATTCAACACCGATGGATACTAAAATATCTGAAGTAACGGAAAAAACGGGATTCAACAATAAAATTCAATTAAATGTATTAAACGCTAGTGGAGAAAAAGGAATAGCATCTAAAGCAAGAAATTATCTTAGAGATTTAGGTTTTGATGTTGTTGAAATAGGCAACTTTGACACGATGATAGATTCTACAATCGTATTGGACAGAGTTGGAGATAGAATATCATCTTACAAGTTGACTAAAGCAGTTGGTATTGATGAGAGTAGAATTCTGACTGCAATCGATTCCTCACTCTATTTGAGAGCAACATTAGTGTTAGGGAAGGATTTTTCAAAATTGAGGTTTAAACTGTGATTTACATTTTGCTGTAACTAATTTTGTCATTAACTTGTTATTCAAAAGTTAGTAGAAGTAAAATAAAAAACTGAAGAGAATATTGATAAATAAATTTGAATACAGTGATTCACAGAAGTTAGCAATACTATGTGCACAATCAGCTCAAGATAAATTAGCTGAAAATACAGTAGTTTTAGGTCTAGAGAAAATCGAAATTGCAACAAGTAAGTTTATGGTTATTTGTGACTGTAAATCTACAATTCAAGTCAAATCGGTTGCTGAAAATATAATAAATAATATTTTAGAACATAATTTAAAGAAACCACGAGTTGAAGGATTAGAAACTTCTGAATGGGTTATTTTAGATTTTTTTGATGTTGTAGTCCATATATTTTATAATGAGATTAGAGACTACTATAAATTAGAGAAACTTTGGGCAGATTCAGAATTTTATTTTGTAAATGATGATGCTGAATTGGTGGAAACTAGTTATTCAGCAATAAAATTAGAAATTGAGAATAACAATTATGAAGATTAAGATTATTGAAAATGCTCTATCTAATGCTCTGTCCAAAATAGGGTTAGAAGAAATACCTCAAATTGCATTTGAAAAGCCAAATAACCCAGATCACGGCGATATATCGACTAATATTGCTTTGCAACTAGCTTCAATTTTAAAAAATTCACCTACAAAAATTGCCGAGAGTATTTTACAGAATTTAGAATACGATGAATCCTTGATTGAAAAAGTTGAAATAGCTGGACCTGGGTTTATAAACTTTAAGTTCAATACTAACTATTTTACTTCACAATTGGAATATATTCGGTCTAAAAATGAAATTTATGGTCAACAAGATATTGGCAACGGTATAAGAGTTAATGTTGAATATGTAAGTGCAAATCCTACAGGGTTATTACACCTAGGACATGGAAGAAATGCTGCGATTGGAGATACAATTGCCAACATTTATGAGTGGTTAGGTTATGATGTTACCAGAGAATATTATTTTAATAATGCTGGTAATCAGATGAATAACTTAGTTAATTCAATATATGTAAGATATTTGAATCTTTTTAATGATACTCAACAACAGATACCCGAAGATGGTTATCATGGTGAATATGTAGTTGAAATTGCGAATGATCTTTATAATGAATACGGGGAAGAACTAAAAGACGGTAACTATCAAGATAGAATAGCTATAAAGAAATTTGGTGAATCGTGGTGTTTTGATAAAATAAAAAAGACTCTTACAAAAATGAATATCGAACAAGATGTTTTTTATAATGAAGATTCACTTTACAAAGAAGGCAAAATCAGTGATGTTATCAATGACTTGAAAGAGGCAAATTTAGTTTATGAGAAAGATGGTGCAACCTGGTTAAAATTATCAGAAATGGGATTAGAAGATGATAGAGTTATTGTAAAATCATCTGGAGAACCAACGTATAGATTGCCGGATATTGCATACCATAAAGAAAAATTCAAGCGTGGTTTTGATAAGATTATTGATGTATTTGGTGCTGATCATATAGCAACGATACCTGATGTAATGGCAGCAGTTAAGCATTTAGGTTATAACACTGAGAATATCAAAGTAGTTATACACCAATTTGTTACTTTAACTAAAGATGGTCAACAAGTCAAGATGTCTAAAAGAACTGGTAAAAGTTATACTCTTGATGATTTGTTAGATGAAGTTGGTAGCGAAGTTGTTAGATTCTTTCTTATAATGAGAGGTAACACTACTCATTTAGAATTTGATCTAACTTTAGCAACTGAAAATTCGGATAAAAATCCAGTTTTCTATCTAAAATATGCACATGCAAGAATTTGCTCAATTCTAGAAAATATTGAGAACTCAGATTTAGTTTTAAGCGAAGTCCCGGATTTTAGTTTATTGCAATCTGAAGAAGAAATTAATCTAATAAAATCGATTATTGAATTTCCGGATTATATTAAACTAGCTGCAAATAAATACGAACCACAAATTATTGTTGAGTATTTAAGAGAGTTTGCTTCTAGATTTAGTACTTTTTACCATAGTTGCAGAATAAAAGGTGAAGAAGAACAAATTCTTAGATCTAGGCTGCATCTTGCAAATATTGCTAAAGTTGTATTAAAGAATGGATTATCAATTTTAGGAATTAAAGCGCCTAATAAAATGTAAATATTTCTATTTCCATTTGATATTACAACCTACGCTTGGAAATTGTTGCACTGATGGTAGTTTATCATTAAGAAGTGCAGTTACAGCTAATCGTAGATCTTTACCAGTAATTTCATTATTATTACCTGGTCTTGAGTTATCAAACTGTCCTCTGTATCTAAGTTCTAAATCTCCATCATATAAAAAAAAGTCAGGTGTACACTGAGCTCCATAATTCTTTGCTACTTCTTGTGTTTCATCAAATAAATATGGAAATATAAAATCATTTTGCTCGGATTGAACTATCATATTTTCGGGTGAATCCTCTGGGTATTGTTCAATATCGTTAGAGTTTATTGCAATTATTCCTAATCCTTGAGGCATAAACTCTTTAGCAAATAAGGATAATTGTTTATTCAAATGCTTAACAAATGGGCAATGAACACTAAGAAACATTATTAATGTAGCCTTTTCTTTCTTTAGTGATGACAATGAAATATTTCTTTTTTCTAATGGTGAAAAAATTGAAAAATCTGGGGCTTTAGTTCCTAGCTTTATCATTTTGGATTCTGTTCTTGCCATTGAATTAACCTTTCTTTAATTTGCGAAATGAATAGATTTTATTTTTATATTTTACTAACGACTATGTTTCTTTTTTATTCCTGTGAAACTACAAATAGTCCATCGGAAAATCCATTAAGATATAGTTTTGAGATTCCATATTTTAAAATTGAACCTACAATTCATTATCGAGAAATAGTCAATAGAATAGATTATGGAAATATTCACTTTCATAATTCATCATCTGATTCTACTTATATAAGAGCAACATTTTATAATAGAAGAAAATTTAGAGATGCGGGTAATTTGTATTTTGGTAATGAGAGAGTCGGCATAGTAAAAGCAGATAAGTTATTTAATATAAATCAACTTATAGAGGATTTCATAGACTATGGATATGCTTATTTTTCCGAATTAGACAAAATGAAATTTGGTGAAAAAATGCTTATATCTGCAACAGGTAACGAATTTCCTCCGTACATTAATAGTATAAACTTACTTGATACTTCTCTTGCAATAGTAAATATAGATTCATTAGCTGTAATATCTAAATCAAAGGGATTTCAAATAAGAACAAATGATATTGGTTTTTATAATTCTAGAATTAGAATTTACAACTCAGAAAATGAATTTCTAATATATACTAGTTTCAATGAGCAATTAGAAATAACTTCTGAAGAATTGAAAAAAATACCACTTGGAGATTATAAAATAGAATGTTTAAAAGGTCATTATTTATTGGATAGTGCCTCTAATAACGAAAATGTAATAATTAATATTTATTCTGCATATATCTTTGATACTTCTATAAAAAACTAGTCAAATACAACATTATTGATATTGTATTCGTTTTACCCATCATATGGACATAACAAGATTTATAGTTTTTTTCTCGATACTAACATTAATTTTATCAATTATTGAGTTTTATACATTATTCAACTGGCGTAAGTTTGTTAATAAGAATAAAATAAATATTCTATGGTATTCAATTCCAAAGTATTTATCAATAATTCTATTGTTAATTTCTTCTATTTCAATGTTTAGTAGTATTTTTTTTAGTCTTAACGAGAAATTCAGATATATTAGCATGATGCTGATTGCAATTTGGGTATTGCCTAAACTTGCAATTGTACCAATTCTAATGATTAAAGATGTTTCTAATTTATTTATCTCTCTTGTAAATAAATTCTCGAATAAGAAAGAAAAAAATATTGATTTAGAAAAAAGAAAATTTGTTGAAGTTTCTTCTTGGTCATTAGCCACAATCCCATTTTTTATGGTATCGAAAGGACTTTTCTCAACAACTTATGACTTTACTGTTAGAAGGGCAGAAGTTATATTACAAAATCTACCTAAAGAGTTAGATGGACTAAAAATAGTACAACTTTCAGACTTACATTTGGGATCTTTTTATGATTATAGACCTTTTCAAGAAGTTGTAAGAATTACTAATAGCTTAAAAGCTGATATAATAGTTATTACTGGTGATTTTGTTAATAACAGCCCAAAGGAATTAAAAGAGAATTATAGTGATTTATCTAAACTAAATTCAGAAATTGGTATGTATTCTTGTTTAGGTAATCACGACCATTATATGAGTGAATTTGATCATCGGACATTAATAAAAGCAATTAATGATACTGGAAATAAACTCCTTATTAATAATAGTGAAAAGTTAATAATAAATAATTCAATTCTTAACATTGTTGGAGTAGATAACGTAGGTATGAGACAAAAATTTGGTGACTTTAAATTGGCATTTGATGGAATCGAGGAAGAAGAAACTTCTATTTTACTTTGTCATGATCCTACTAATTGGGATTTAAATATAAGAAATAATTTTCCTGCGGATTTGACACTATCTGGACACACTCATGGGGGACAAGTTGCTTGGGAATTTAATGGTATTGAATTTAAACCTGCTAAATTTGTTTATAGACAATCTGAAGGATTATATAAAAATGGTGATAACCAGCTTTACGTCAATCGGGGAATTGGTACCGTAGGACCTCCACTAAGGATTGGGGTAAAGCCAGAAATCACAGAATTAATCTTAAAAGTTTAATTTATTATTATTTTAATAATCTCAAATTTATCTTTAATATTCAAATTGATAAAGTAAATCCCTGAAGAAAGATTACCTCTTTTGAAATGTAAAGTTTTTGATTGGTTTTCAACCATATAACCCTTCTCTATAGAATTTATAAATTTACCATTTACATCTGTCAAATAAATATGAACATTACATGATTCGATCATATCTAGTTGAATTTCTGCATTTTCATTAATAGGGTTTGGTGTAATTTTAATACTAGCTACACTTTCAATTGCAGTTACAAATGAAATTGTTTTAGAAGTTGTAAAACTCCAAATCTCCGACCAATTACTTAATGCAATGTCACTTTTTGAATTAACCCTCCAAAAATAAGTTTTCTCTTCGTCTAAACCATTTATATCAATATAATTAGTAGTTACCTCTTTACTCAATTCAGATATTTTATTTATAAATTGATTATCCGAAGCCACTTGTACATTATACTTATTTGCTCCTTCAATTGATTCCCATTCTAATTTAGAAGTTAAATTTATATCAGTTGAATTATTTAATGGCAATTCCAAAATAGGAGTAGGTAATATTGTGGAAAAAAGCCAAACTTCAGACCATTCGCTTTCGTTACCACCAGATCTAATGCCTTTTACTCTCCAATAATATATTTTATTGAATTCAAGTTGAGAAAAGTCAAAATTATTAGATGTTAAATCTGATTTATCTATTATTAAAGATTGGAAATTATTATCCTCCGCTACTTGAATTCTGTAATTTGTAATATTGTCGAGCTTTGACCATTTCAAACTCAACAAAGAAGCTTCAATATTTTTCTGATTATTTGGAGGAGAATCTAATTGTGGTCTATCTATTGTAACTGGTGTATTAAAGTTAAACACTTCGGACCAATCACTCTCGAAAGAACCTCTTTGGGATTTAACTCTCCAATAATATTTCTTATCATCTTGTAGATTATTATAACTGAATGAATTATTTGGAACTAATTGATCAATTAAATTTGTACTAAAATCAGAATTTAAGCTTATTTGAACTCTGCTTTGAGAATTAATTGCTAATTTATTCCATTCTAACTTCCCTAATAATGGGACTTCAGTTGAACCAATTGCTGGTGAAATTAATTCAGGTTTCTCTAATTTCGTACGGAAGTTAAATGTCTCAGACCATTCACTTTCATCAGTTCCTTGGTGAACTTTAGTTCTCCAATAGTATGTTGTATCGTATAGTAAACCAAATTCATAATGTATATTATTATTCTCTATTGTATTTATTAAACTTGGATTAGAGAAAAGATTGTCAGTTGAAATCTGTATTGTATATTTATCAGCATAATCTTTATTTTCCCATGTAAATGAAAGATTAGTGTCTAGATTAATAGATTGATTCTCAGGATTAATTAAAATAGTTAAACCTAATTTTGTAGTAAATCTAAACACTTCTGACCAATCACTTTGAAATTGACCTCTTATTGCTTTAATACGCCAATAGTAAACTTCATAGTCATTTAGTCCACTAAATTGATATTCATTTACATTTATGGTCTCATCAACGACGAATGAATTGAAATTCGGTGATTTTGAAATCTGAACCTTGTAAGCTGATGTCGGAGCAGAATTTGACCATTCCAGAGTGTCAATAAATTCTACTTTTGTTAAATTATTGTCTGGTTTAATTAAACTAGGTTCCTTTAGTTTAGTTCTAAAATTCCAAATTTCACTCCAATCACCAAATTCATTATTCGCTTTAATTCTAGTTCTCCAATAATAAATTGTGTCATTTAGTAAATTATCAAATGAACGTCTATTTTGAGTAGGAGTAGAAACAAATAAGTTTGGTGAATCGAACGTATTTTTCGTATCAATTTGAACTTCATAATTATCTGCATAAGGAACATCTTCCCAAGTCAAAGTCTCAGAAAGATTCAGATTTATTGAATTATTTGGAGGTGAAACTAAACTAGATTTCTCAATATTTGTCTTGAAATTGAAAACGTTTGACCAATTTCCTTTTTTATTATTATTTTCTGCAACAACTCTCCAATAATACTTTGTGAAATGATTTAGGTTATTCACTGATTCTTGTGTTCCAGTAATAGTTTTGTTAAGAATTAAACTACTAAAATCCGATTTATCAGATAATTGTACAGTATATTTATCTGCACCTAATACATCGGACCAGTCAAGTGTTTGCGAGATTTCGAGTTTAGTACTTTGGTCTTGTGGTGAAACTAAAATTGGTTTATCTACTTTCGTTTGGAATTTTCTAATAAAAGACCAATCACCATTAGTACCACTTGGGTCTTTTGCTCTTACTCTCCACCAATAATCAGTAAAATAATCGAGTGAATTATAATTATACTGTTCTGAATTACTATTCTGGTCTATTAATACAGTATTGAAGTTATCATCTGTAGCGATTTGTATTTGATATTCTGTCTTACCTAGAACTTCAGCCCAGCTTAAATTGTCCGCGGTATCTTTTGCAATAGCATTGTTAGTGGGGCTTATTAAACTTACTTTACTAACTATGGTAGTGAATTTATGAGTTGGCGTCCAATTACTTTGTGAATGGGTACTTTTTGCTTTAACACGAACAAAATACTCTGTAAAATTATTCAAATTAGATATAATATACTTAGATACAACCACTGTATCAATAGCAACTAAAGTTGAAAAATTAACATCTTTAGAGACTTGTATTACATATTCATCTGCATCATTAATATCTGTCCAATCTATCACTAAGCTATTAATTGTATTGCCAAATGAGTTAGCATTAGGTTCGATAAAAGTTGGAACTGATAGGGCAGAAGGTATTTCAGCTTTCCAAATACCCCTACCGTAGGTTGCTGCATAGATTTCATTATAAGTGTAATTAATTTCTAATTCAGTAACTATTACATTTGGCAAATCTGTGTTATAAGCAACCCAGTCGGAAATATTATCATCTATATAATAAACTCCAATATCAGTACCTACCCATAATTTGTCGTCTGTGTCCTTCTGTTTTATAACCGTTAAAGCAGGAACATTCGGAAGATTTTTAGAAATGTTTGACCATGTTGACCCACCATCAGTCGATTCGAAAACCTTGTTACCAGTTGAATAGCCACTATTAGTTACCCAAAGTTTGTCTTTATCTTTATCATCTAAAAATATGTAACTGATATTAGAGTTACCAGGTCTTGTCATTTCAGTCCAACTTGTTCCTGAATTAGTAGTCCTATAAAGCTTAGTATTGTATGCAGCATAAATATAATTTGAGTCTGACTCAGACATTGCTATAGAAACTAGTTTATTACTTCCACCAAAATTTGAAATTTTGGTAAAATGATCACCTTTATCTCGTGAAATCCATACATTAATCATCCCGATAAGTATGGTATTGCTATTTTTCGGATTTTGTATAAAAGGTGTACTCCAAGCACCACTTTCTGTAATATCATCATAATTGTTATTATTATCTAAATCATTTATTCTTTTGAAATTATTTCCACCATTTGTTGATTTGAAGAAATCTCCATAATAAAGACTTCCATACATAGTGTTTTTATCATTATTGTCAATTAAACACTCAAATCCATCACCTCCAATTGCGTCTCTCCATGTGCCATCTGACTTATGTACTTTAGTTCCATTATCTTGTGCCCCACCAATATAAACTGTCGAATCGATTTGTGAGATACCGAATCTGTAAAATTGTGTTCCAAGTATTCCACTACCAATCCAATCCCAATTTTCGCCAAAGTCACTTGACTTATAAACTCCACCATCATTTCCAACATACATGACGTTATTAACATCATCATACCAAAGATCGTGTTGATCAGCATGTACTGTAGTTACATCATTATGATTGCCACTCCACATTGAAGATATTTCCCAGCTCGTCCCTTTATCAGTAGTTCTCCATAGATTTATGCCTCCTAATATAACGCGTTCCCAATCATCTTGATCAGCTTCAATACATAAGTCATACCACACTTGCCCTTTTGTATCATTCCCATCTTTCTTATAACCCATCATATTTGGGGTACTATCAGCTATCTCACTGAAACTATCACCACTATTGGTTGATAAGTAAACTCCTTTTAGATTATTTCCATTAGAATTTCCAACTAATGCATAAAGTGCATTGACATTATTTTTACTTACTGCTAAAGCTATTCGCCTTATACCACTTGTTGGAAAACCATTCGTCAATTCATTCCAATTAGTACCAGCATCTGTAGATTTCCAAAGATCAGTTCCTGCAGCATATAGTGTATTGGGTGAATTAGGTTTGAATTCCATATCTTTGAAATTTCCTGTTTTAACTCTAGACCAAGTATCACCTCCATCAGTTGATTTGTGAATACCGTAAGAGCCTGCGGTGTAAAGTATGTTAGGATTTGTGGGGTTAATTAGGAGTTTATTAATTGTTCTGTATTGTGTGATATTCCAACTTAATCCAGTTGTCTTCCAATTGCTTCCACCATCAGTTGATTTTAATACTCCTAGACTGTATGTGTTAGTTCCATCACCATCACCTGATGCTGCATAGACAATGTTTGAATTCGTTGGATGAAATGCTATAGAAGTTATTCCAAGTGCTGTTATCACATCTTCGTTATCAGTATTTGTGCTCCAAGAAGTTCCGTTGTTTGTACTTAACCAAATACCACCAGCCGGTAAACCAGCCCATATATCTCCATTGTGAGGGTTTTTTCTAACACAATTCACCCTAGCGAGTCCAGAGTAACCTCCAGATGAAGTAAATGGTCCTAACACTTTCCAAGAATTACTCGATTGAACTTTATTGTTTTTTGTGTCCATATTCTGTTTGAATTTTAACTTCTCTTTAAGTAAAATTCCTGCATCAGGGAATGAACCATCCGGCATTAATCTGTCTTTCCAAAACCACTCGAATCTCTTGTATTGTTTGAATCCACTACCTTTTTGAGTAATATCAATGGTATCAAAATGAGACTCTGCTAAAGCCTGAATTTCTGATAATTTGACATCGTCCCGGTTCAAGAATGGTTCTAACCAAACTTGTGAAAAAAGTGTTGACCAAGTTAAAAAACCTACTATTAGATAAATTAATAATTTCATTTTAATACCAATTTCTATTTATATTCGTTTCAATTGTTATAATATACAATTCAAATTATAATTAGACAAACATTTATTAAACGATTATGTATATATTTATAAACAATTAAACGACTTAATAATTACAATGAAAACTCTGAATATTAAAATTAAAAATGCAATTCCAACTAACCGATTTCAAGATATTGTTTCACCTTATAGTGGTGAAGTTATAGCAAGTATGGAACTTGCTGATGATAAGGCAATTGAACAAGCACTCGTAAATAGTGTAGATTACTATAATAGTCTGATGAAAAATATGCCTGCTCATACAAGAGCTGATATTCTGAAAAATGTAGCAAAACAATTACAAGAGAATCATGAAGATTTATCTATGACTATAGCTAAAGAAGGTGGTAAGCCTCTGACTGACGCTAGAGCAGAGGTAACTAGAGCAATTAATACTATAGAAACATGTGCTATGGTGGCATTGACTATCCACGGCGAAGAAATCCGAATGGATAGAACTGTCAAAGGAGAAAATCATACTGCATTTACTATCAAACAATCTATTGGGCCTGTTTTAGCTATTTCTGCTTTCAATCATCCTGTAAATCTGATAGCTCACCAATTAGCAACAGCCTTCGCTGCTGGAAATACTGTTATACTAAAACCATCATCAAGCACACCTATATCAGCTTATAAAATTGTTGAATTTTTTGAGAATGCTGGGTTAGACTCAGGTGTTATTTCTTTTCTAGGAATATCTAATGAACTAGCTGATAAATTAGTCTCAGATAAACGCCTTAAGTTTATTACATTTATAGGAAGTAGCAGAGTAGGGTGGGGGATAAGAAGAAAAGCTCATAATGGTGTGCGAATGGCATTCGAACATGGTGGAACTGCAGTTTGTACTGTAGATAAATCAGCGAATCTAGATAGAGCTATTCCTAAAATTGCGAAACATGCTTTTTATCACGCAGGTCAAGTTTGTGTATCTACTCAGAACTTGTTCGTTCATTCTGATATATATGATACTTTCCTTTATAGATTGATTGCCGAAACTAAGAAATTGAAAACTGGTGATCCCACAGACACTGCAACTGATGTTGGGCCACTTATTCGTAAAAGTGAAGTTGAAAGAGTAGAAAGTTGGGTCAATGAGGCAGTTTCAGAAGGTGCAAAAATTGTATACGGGTTTGAGAATATCGGAAACCAATGCTTGACTCCAACTATTATAACTAATGTCAATACGAATATGAAGATATTCAAAGATGAAGTATTCGGTCCAACTGTTAATGTCATAAAATACAATGACCTACAAGAACCAATCGATGCAATTAATAATAACGAATATTGCTTCCAAGACTCTATATTCGCACAAGATATAGATGTTGCTATGCACTATGCTAGAAACATTTCAACTAAAGCGGTTATGATAAACGAAGGCACTGCTTTCAGAGTAGATTGGATGCCTTTTGGCGGAACAGCTGACTCTGGTCTTGGCTTTGGTGGTGTAAAACATTCAATAGAAGATATGATGGAAGAAAAAATGATTATGATAAATAGCAATTATGGTGGGTAGAGGTTACGTTATTACCATCATAAAGATAAAAAAGAATTCTATTCAAAAATCCGTCCAGCTTCGTAGTCCACTCCTCTATTAAAAGAGCGGAATAGTAGTTTGTAATCTCACCTAACCACACTAATCTTCTTAGATAATAACTTTGTTTTACTTTTAAGAGTAACTATGTATGTCCCTGAAGTTAATTTTGATAGTGATATAGTTTTTTGCTTATCAGTTGATATGCTAATTAGCTTTGCCCCTTCTAATGTGTAGATAGAGAGGTCATAGAAGCCGTCCTTTAGTACTTTGGGTAGTAACTCAATACTTGACTCAGTTACATTCATATATTGAGCTAGTATCTTATCAGTAGCTATAGATGATTCTGGGTCTTTGGCTTTGATAATTGCTTTGTGTTCTGTTATATGGCTGAATGATACTTCTTCCAACTCATTATTTTTATCATATTCTTGTATACCTATACCTAATGAATCAACTAGTATTTGTTCGTCTTCTTTTTGAGGATAGGCTTTAGGATTAAAAATAATATCTACTATAACTTCACTTTCTGGCTTTATAGGTTTGTTTATATTCCAATCAAATGGACTTATAGAGCCTATACTGAACCCTTTATCTTTTTCTTTCAGCTCTATTCTTGATAAATACAAATCTGTTTTAGTGGATAGATTACGGATAGTGTCTTGCAACTTGATAGACTTAGAATTATCATCAAAAGTACCAAAGTCATGCTTTTGTGTAGCAAATAAGCTAGGGTAAATTGTGCTAACTGAGACCTTTGAGAAAGGTTTGAATTCACATTCAGTGATTTGATCACCATTGTTTACACCAAAACCAATATAAACCGAATCACTGTAAGTCTTATTATCTTCTATATTATCATCTGTGAAAGTATAGTTTATATATCTTTCTTGGTTAGGTGGAATTGGTGTGCCAGGAGTCCAGCCACTTGGCTCATAAGAATCTATTTTGAATTTAGAATCAGTATTAGCTAATTCTAATCTAGTTATATAAAGTGATTGATAATTAGATAGATTACGGATTGTATCTTGGAACGATATAGTCTTGAAATTTGGATTTCTGATTTCATTGTAAGTTGTTTTGATTTCTAATTCAGCTTTTGGGTCAGATTCTATAAATATAGTTGTGTCATTACCAGACTTATCTACAAAGTAAAGTAATGCTGAAGCTGGTTGATTCTTATTTATCTTTTCTAATGACCATCTAATAGTTTGGTTTCTACCTGGAATAAACTCACCAGACTCAGTTTCCCATTTAAATTCATAGTTTTCGCCAGCCATCATATAAGCATCTGCTATATTGGAACGGTTTTCTTCATTCATTGGCATATCTGTTACTGTTGCAGTATTTAGGTTTATATTTCCATCGCAATCTTGTTCATAATAAACAACAGGAGGTAAAGAATCACCTAATGTCCTATTATAAAGAGAGAACGCAGAAGGTAATCCATAGCCACGAATTAAATCCGCTCCATAAGAATAACAAACAAATTTACTATGAACTGATTTTAAATGATAAACTCTGTTGTTTTCAATTTCAAAAGAAACACTTCCATATTCTTTTCCATTATAATCTCCTTCAAAAATATTTAACTCAATTTCTTGATCTTCATATAACTTTATAACATTGGATAGTGTGCCAAGAGAATCAAACTTTCTTATAACTATATCCTTTGGAATAGAACCATTTTCAAGAGGAAATGTTATTACTATCTTATTAGAGCGGAATAATACTTCTCCTTCAGCCTGATTGTGCGGATTAGCGAATATTGCAGAATTTACACCTTGTTCTATGCTCGGTATTTGAAGCATATGCGCATCTCTGTGATATATATTTATTGTATTGGAGCGGCTTTCAAATTTATTATAATACATGAGTCCTATTGGCTTGTCAGAAGTAATCGTAGCAGGTTTCATATTAATAGACGATTTCCAGTTATCAAACTCAAGATAAGAGTCGCCAAAGTCTGCACCACCACCTTTTTTAATATTCCCCATCAACTCACCATTTCTATATACATTCGTATTATCTTCAGATGCAAATACTCTGAAATAAGAAACACTATCTTTATTTATTAATGGTGTAAAGAAAAAATGTTTACCAAAAACGTCAGTTGGAAATTCCATTTCAGTTATAACTGATGGTGAAGGACTGTTCAAAGGTATGGCTGTTTCTGACATACCCGATGTAATTAAAATTGGTTTATCTGATTTAATCAAAGTACCAGATAAGTCCTGTAAATCTCCACTCCCTCTAAGTACAAAAACATCACCTTTATTCATTTTCTGTGTAGTAGATTGCCCAGTTCCAATATTTCTATTGTCGTCAAACTTTATAAATTCTTCGGCAAGTTTGCCTCCACCGACAGTTAATTCAATATTTGTACTGTCATAGGGGGCAACCACAAGAGTTTGACAAGGTATTAAAGCACCAATTACATTACTAGAAAAGTAAGACATGCTCACATATTTATTTGATGTCAAATATGATGGTAATGCAAAATACCCTTCTGGTACATTGTATCGTTTTAGAAAAACATATACTACTATTGGAAATTCTGATTCTATATGAACTGCCATATCTTCATATACTTTTGAGTTCTGAATATCAAAAGCATCTAATGTCGTAGGTTCTATAATTTCAGATTCAATTTTAATTAAGTTAGGAACATTTGGTAGTATATCGTAACTACGATAATAATTCTTTCCTTTTACATTTATTTCTATCTTAGTCTTAACTGAACTAAATATATAGAGATTTTTATACTTCTCTGCACCATTTCTTGTGTCAATAGGTGTAAAAGTCAGCCAAAACTCCCGTCCTGCGTTCCCTGAGTTCTGCATTACCTCAAAATCAGATTTCACTTTCCCCACATCTATTTTTGAGTATGAAAAGATAGGGGTAAAGAGTAGTATTAGGCAAATTGTATTTAGTGTTTTCATGTGTTTCTATATTATATTCGAAATAGAGCATTTAATCTCTAAATGGATTTCCTTTTTGATTTATTATAATATTACTACCTTCTGGAATTTTTATTCTTTTTGTTAGATTATTGAATTCAATATTTAATTGATTAAGATTTGTTTTTGTTAGATTTTTAATAACAAAATCACTTATATAATTATTGTCAAGGTATATTGTTCTGAGTTGTTTTAATTTAAGAAGTTTATAGTCAAATTTCTGTATTTTATTCCCACTAAGACTAAGTTGCTCAAGATTTTTTAACTTTGATATATTTTTGGGAATATCAGTTAAATTGCAATTATCAATATGTAGTTCTCTAATCATTATATTTTTAAGAAATAACATATTTAAGGCATTATATTCTATTTTAAAAATATTATTTAGAATTAAAGACTCTAGTTCAGTTAAAGAATCTAAAATTGGAATATCAGTGAAATTTGATAATGATATTTCTTTTAAGAATTTATGATTATTCAAAAATAATCTTTCTTTAAATCTTGATTGAAATTCTAGCCTAAGACGTACTAAATTTGATAATTCAGAAATATAATTCCAATTTTTGCTGAATATATGAGAGCTATTTATTACAGAAATAACATTTGCATTTTTGTTAATTCTGCTGAAGTCAACACTTAGTATTTCTGAATTAAAAAAGTATAGACTTTTTATTGATTCGAGATTATTAAATTCGAAGATACCCTTAGAATTAGCAATTGAAAGTATTAAACTATTAATTTTTATATTTTCAATATTGATACTTGAATCTTCAAAAAAACACTCCGTAATGTTTAATTCTACTAATTCACTTTTATCTATAATTGAAAGAACATCATTTATATTACCCAGACATCTATAAAAATTTAAATATTTAACTTTAACACCTTCTAGTTTTACTACTCTTCTAATATCAACATTCTCAAAATTCAGAAAATCAATTTCACTTTCAAATTCTTCGATTTTCGTTGTATCACTCATATTTGAAATTGTTAAATCCAATGCAAATAAATTTATATTTACGCTAATTAAGCCCCAAAAAATAATTACTTTAAATTTGTTCATCATTTTGAATATTCCTCAAGAATACTTCTCGGAAAGATTATATCAAATGATTTATCAGTTCCGAATACATTTACTTCATCTTGATTGAATAGAATTCCATGTTTTAAGTTTTTCGCACCTCTGTTCATATAAGTACCAATTACACTACGATCGGAAGGATCCGAAGGTTTTATTGACCTCACATAACGACCATCTTCATTTACATTTGGATGATCATGAACATAATATGTTAAGTCTTCTAATTTACCAGCATCAAGTGCCATATTAAAAGCTTTTTCTACCTCTTCTGTGGCTTGTGGTGGATACATTGTTTTATTTCTCCCACCATAATATTCAAAATCAAGTCCTCCTACACTTCCAGCTTCACCTTTATCTTGTGGTTTATGATTTTCAAGTAATGCTCTTGTAGTTTTTTTATCTGGGAATTGAAAACTTTTACTTTTTAAAAATTCATAATCTATAGATGATTTACCTTCAGCAGATATTGTGGTTGCAATACTTATTTCAAATGAATTAGATGCAAAGAGTAGTCCATCATCAATTCCGTCAGTTATAACCACCCCCCCATTTAAAATAAAATCTGCACCACCTGATATATCTAAAGCATTTATTGGATTATTTCTTGAATACTGATACGGTGTCCAGCTGTAGTAGCTAGACCACAGCGGGTCAATACTTATAAACCTACCAGTCTCGTATTCGTATTTTCTCACTCCGTGGTCTCCTAGCTTCGATTCATTGTCTTTTTCTTTACCAACCCAGTTTAGTAGTGTGCTTTCAGTTTCAGTTAGGTTACTATTAGTCCATCTCTCGCTTCCAAAAGGATTGTGAGTTTGCATAGATGTTGGTGTTATCCCAAATATACCAACTTTTTTATAAGTTTGGGCTAACGTTCCCAGGTGGTCATATATGTTAAAGTGCTTTTTCCACGAAGAAGAAGCTCTGTCATACTTGTAACTTACCTGTGGAGAGAGTCCACTTCCAAATACGTTTAGTTGAGCTGGGTAAATCATTCTTCATATTCTTCCTTCTCTATCACTACCAATACTGTATCTGAGTCAACTCTATCACCCTCTTTGGCATTGACTTTCGTTACTGTACCAGTTATTCGAGTATAGAGGTTAGTCTCCATTTTCATTGCTTCAACTACTATTACTGCTTCGCCTTCTTTGACTTTGTCACCTTCTGCTACGTTTACTTTGATGATAGTACCCGGCATAGGTGGTACAATGCTTTCAATATCTTCAGATGCACCAACTCCTGCTATAACATCTTCTTCATCTTCTACTTTACCAAATATATATTGTTTCCCATCTATTTGGACATAATATTTATCTTTGTCTTGTACTATGATGGCTTCTTTTATCTGATTGTTATGTAATAACTTTACTGTGTTTTCTTCAGAAGATAATATTGATATTTCAAACTCATTATCATTAACTTGGCCTTTTACATTTCCATTAGTTTTTTTAGAAAATACTTCTATTATTTCGTTGTTTCTTTTCAGTTTCATTTTGTTGCTCCTATTTCCCATTCACCTATTATTTGCCAAGGTAGGGGAGTGTCTTCGTTTTCGGTTTCATGTGAGATATTAATTAGACTTGTAGCAAATGCTGCTAATTCAGAATTATCACTATTATTTTCAAATACTTCGGGGTTTTTTTCTAAAAAGTTAGTGTATGTATTTCCAGCTAGAAAATTCTCATTACACAACACACGATACATAAAGTCCATCGAGGTCTTCACTCCAAGTATCACAGTCTCTTTTAGTGCTAGTTTCATTCTTTCTATCGCTTCCTCTCTCGTGCTTCCATAGCTTATTATCTTACTCATAATAGGATCATAGAAAGGAGATATTTCTGAGCCAGTAGTTATACCAGTATCATATCTCATTCCCAAGCCAGTAGGGGGGCGGTGATATAGGACTTTTCCACCAGTAGGTATAAAGTCTTTTTCTGCATCTTCGGCATAAACTCGGCACTCAATCGAATGTCCTCGCTGGGTTATATCAGATTGTTTGTAAGGTATTTCTTTTCCATTTGCAATGTCGATTTGAAGTTTAAGTAAGTCAATTCCTGTAGTCATTTCAGTAATTGGGTGTTCTACTTGTATTCTCGTATTTACTTCTAAAAAATAAAAGTTACCATCATTATCTAATAGGAATTCAACTGTCCCAACGCTATCATAATTAACAGCTCTGATTGCCTCAACAGCTGCTTCACCCATCTTATTTCTAAGTTCATCACTAAGTGCAGTAGAAGGAGTTTCTTCTATTACTTTTTGGTGTCTTCTTTGTATTGAGCACTCACGCTCATATAGATGGATATAATTGTAATGACTATCACCAGCCACTTGAAATTCGATATGTCGAGGGTTTTCAACATACTTTTCCACAAATACAGTAGCATCACCAAAAGCACTCTTTGCTTCGCGAGATGAGGCGTTGAAGGCATCTTCGAACTCATCTGCTGAACGAACTATACGCATACCTTTTCCACCACCACCAGCAGAAGCTTTGACTAATACGGGAAATCCAATTTCAATAGCTTTTGATTTGAATTCATCTATGTTTGCAGTCTCACTTTGGAAGCCATTAATAACTGGAACCCCAGCATCAATCATTGTTTGACGCGAGGAAGTTTTTGAACCCAATAATTTCATAGCTACTACATTAGGTGCTATGTAAGTAAGACCAGCCTCTCGTACTTTTTGATTGAATTCATAGTTTTCCGAAAGAAAGCCATACCCAGGATGTATAGCATCAGCTCCCATCTTCAAAGCAGTTTCTATAAGTATATCTTGATTCAGATATGATTGGTTTGCTGGAGCAGGACCTATAAGGGCTGATTCATCAGCTAATTTTACATGCAACGCTTCTTTGTCTATTTCCGAATAAACAGCTACTGTTTTTATTCCCATTTCTTTAGCTGCTTTTATAATTCTGCAAGCAATCTCTGAACGATTTGCTATAAGTATCTTTTTTATCATGATGTTATTATTCTATCCAGTTTGGTTTTCTTTTCTCTAAAAATGCACTAATCCCTTCTTGTCCTTCTTCTGAAGTTCTAAGCTTAGCTATAATATTCGCAATATATTCCATGTTACTATCATTTAGTTTAGTTGCACTAAATGTATTAACCATCTCTTTTACTTTTGATACAGCTATCATACCGTTATTTTTAATTTTGTTAACGATTTGATTTGTAAATTCATCTATTTCGTGTCGTTGAACAGAATAATTAATAAGATTATTAAATTCAGCTTCCTTAGCGTTAAGTCTATTCCCAGTAATAAGATATTCTCGTGCTTTTGCTTCACTCATTCTTGACATTAGAAAAGGTATAATTGCAGCAGGTATTATACCTATAGCAACTTCAGATAGACCAAAAAATGAATCCTCTGAAGCAATTACAATATCGCTTGCTAACATTAGTCCAACTCCACCTCCTACGGCGGGTCCATTGACCTTGCATATTACTGGTTTGTAATGTTCGTGTATTAGTTTCAGTAACTTCACTAATTTCAATGACTCATTGTAGTTCTGTTTATAGCTGAAATCCTTTACTTCGCTAAGCCAATTTAAATCTGCTCCTGAGCAAAAAGTATCACCTTCTCCTGTTATAGTTATGACTCTAATATCATCATTTAGTTCAAGTTGCTCGAAAACATCAATCAACTCATTAATCATGACATCATTCATTGCATTCTTTTTCTCAGGCCGGTTGAGTTTAATAGATGCTATTTTAGCGTTTTCACTATAAATAATAGTTTTATACATTTATTATTCTAAAATTCATATCAAATAAAATTGAATATAATGAAATTCGATGAAATATCGATTATCCAAATGTCTAAGAAATTTGGTAATTTTGAATTCAATTTTAGTTCATAACACGAAAGGATATAATGATGAAAGAATTATTAGAGTATATTGATGGTAATAATAATAGATATTTGAATGAATTAGTAGATTTTTTGAAATATCCATCGGTTTCGACGAGGGAAAGAAATAAGAAAGATGTGTTAGACTGTGCGAATTGGCTTAAAAATAACATAATAAGCTCTGGATTTGAAACAGTAGAAGTGA
>JAGQWJ010000002.1 GCA_020437395.1 Ignavibacteriota bacterium
AATAGCTGTAGTTTTCCCTGCGCTTTACGGGGTCTGTCACAAAATCCTTCGGCAATCCAATGTACGAGAGCCCATCTCTTTGTGAACTACCATATACGTTCACTTGTGTTTTCAACTTTTCATCAAAACGAATAGCTGATAAGAAATAGCTATTTAGATATGCGAAAGACTGATTTCTATATCCTTCGGAATTTATCTGACTCATCTTTCCATAAAAAGCATATTTTTCGTTCACTAAACCCGAAGAATATTCTAGTTTTAGCTTGTTAGTATTAGACTTGATTATATCGCTGCCGCTAAACTCTTGAAAGCCATTACCAGCATAAAGTCGAATACCTGGATTATTGATGAACGCTGAAGTTGTTAGGTTAATACTCCCTGCTATAGCTGCCGCTCCGTAGTTAGCAAGCCCTGCTCCACGCTGTACTTGAATTTCTCCCAAGCTCTCTTGCAAGTCAGAAAGATTAATGAAATAAACGTTGTGGTCTTCCGGGTCGTTTTGCGGAATTCCATTCACTAATACAGAAATACGCCTTTGGTCGAATCCACGCAAACGGAGATTAGTATAGCCAATGCCGTTACCATTTTCAGTGAATGTGTATATAGATGGCATTGTTTGAAGTAAGTTCGGCAAATCTATATTAGAAGTGGTTTTCTCTAATTCTGCCTCAGTAATCTCGGAGAATGGGACAGGTGATTGTCTCTCCTTTGCTTTAGTCGAAGTCACCGTGATAGACGGTGCTTGATACGTTTTGATAGTGTCTTTATCTTCAGCCCTAAGGTTGAAAAAGGAGCAAACTACTCCAAGTAAAATAAGCTTTTTAAACATAATTAAGCCCTATAAAGATTTATTAATAAATTACTAAATCCGTTTGAGAGCCCTGATGAGCAAAAAATGCTTTGTAGATATAAGTGGGTGTATATTCCACCGTTTTCCTACGCAGGTACTAACCTGATCAGGTGCAAGGAGTTTTATCTCAGCCGACCAATTAACTCGGTCAGCACCTCCAACGGGAATACAAATCTAAATAAGAAAAATGGAAGAAACAAATAGGGTAGATAGTTTCGTCACCCAGAGCGAAGCGAAGAGTCTGTGCAATTTCATAAATGTCATCTGATGTAAAATATAGTACTTGTACCTCAGCACCAGCAATTCTGAACCAGAGCTTGTCTTGTCTATCTGCCTGTAACGATAAAACCAGTGATAGTAATGCTATAAGGGTTAATAATAAGCTTTTCTTAGGGTTTTTTCCTTTTATTGGGATATAATTTTAATTTTACAAAATAGAATTAACTTACACTTCTTTTGCTAATATCCCTTTCGTCTTTAAAATTAACCATTTGTCAGTATTCCTTTCAGACAACTCTGTGGTTATGATTTCTACTAATAAAAAATAAAAAAAGAGCTACCGCAATTAGATTCGTACAAATCAACCAAATAATGTCATTGTTACTCATAGAAGACTCAGCTCCTAATTCCTGTATTAGTTCTAATTGAAGATTAAAAAAAGAAAATACGTTCGTTTTGAAGATAATGATAGTATTATAATTAAGAAAATAAAGTATTGGTAACATTATGAATAATGATATGTAAAGGCTTGATACCCACTTACTTAATATATTTAAAAAAGAAATAAAAGGTAATGTTAATACCGGGAACAAGACTAAAGTCAATAGGAAATGAGGTAATTTATCAAAGTCAAAACTTAACTGGACATTTGTAGTTAAAAGTAAGATTAGCAAATAAACTAATATATAACCCAGTAAGAATAATAAGTTATAAGTAATGTATTTAATGACTAATAGAATTCTAGAATAATTGATATAATAATTGGGAATAACAGAGTTATTCAAATCACTATTATTTTTTTGATTAAATATAAAATAACAAACCAAAACTAAATAAATCGGTTGTGCAACACCTGCATAAGTTGCTATTGTCAGAAATAAAAAGTCATTTATTTTAGTAAACCCACTTAACATATTCTGTATATTATTGTAAGATTCTATTGCTATAAATAGCATTAGTACGGATATCAAAGGAGTAAATAGGCTGATAAATAACAATTTCTTGTTTTTTACTTTCAACTTTTCTGCAGCAAAAGCCTTTTTTATTTTTTCTATATTAATCATTATATTCATTTGAGTATTGTTTTCGATTCTAAACAGTCGAGTTTACAAAAAACTTATAATATACCTGAAAGTCCTCCCTGTCATGGGATGATTTAGGAGGGTTTAAGTTGTTCATTTTTTTTCTTTTATATAAATCATGCTTTGACATCATCCTATTATCTTAGCTTTCCGCTTATCCCACCAATATTTTTTTACTAGAAATACTACTATAGCTAGTCCAATTAATGGGAATATTATTTTACCGTATAGAGATAGATACTCAAGTATTGCTTCAAAATTATTACCGAATACTACTCCCAAATATATCAATATACTATTCCATATCAGAGCACTAATTGCAGAGAGGACAACTGTTTTTTTAAAATCTAAATCAGATAAACCCGCAAAGAAAGAAATGACAGCCCTAGTACCTGATAAAAACCTATTAGCTATTATCAAGTAATATCCCCATTTTCTGAACCACTCTTCGGGCTTTTCCAAGTCCTTTTCATTTATAAAAGGCATCTTACTCGAGGCAACTAACCGATTGCCAAAATTATTACCCAAATAGAACATAATCATAAACCCTACTAATGAACCTGCTGTAGCCAAAAGAAGTAAAGGTATAAAACCTATGGTACCCAGAGAAATGAGAGAACCCATAAAAACTAAAACGGAATCGCTAGGGGAGGGGGGGAATATATTCTCAAGCATTGTAATGAAAAAGGCAAAGCCAAGTACCCAATACCATTCCAAATGTGATAAGAACTCTATTGCCGCGTCTAAACTGTGTAAACTTTCAAACATTTTTGTAGTCTAACAAAATTGAAAAAATCAATATAATTAATCAAATATACTTTTTTTGAAAATATTACTTGGAAATTAAATATTATCAGAATAGTTTTGAATTCACTTTTGAACCTCGTTTCAAAAAATATGAAAACTATTTCAACTAACATATTGACCAATAATAACATAAGGGCAAACCGAATGCCTAAGATGTGGTATATGCCTATGCTCAAGCAGAGTATTATGCATCACCATATTACTATGCGCTAGTACCGCATATCCTATTTCTCCCGTAGTCGTCAATATTTGTTTATCTGAAAAATCTAAATTGTTTTTGTTGAAATGGAATTATTATCTATTCTCGCTTTGATTAGCGTATTCGTTTTCTCTATTAGTGCTGCCCTATCGTCTATCCAAAAGAAGTACGATATGTTTGGTATATCATTCGTTACTTTCGTTACTGCCGTTGGTGGTGGTACTGTTCGCGATTTGCTTCTTGGTTGTCATCCTTTATTCTGGATGGAAAATGTATGGTTTGTGGTTTCTATAATGGCTGGGATAGGTGTTACATTTGTATTCAAGAAAAGAATATTATTCCTGAAGCAAACTTTCTTCCTTTTCGATACTTTGGGTATTAGTTTGTCTGCTATATTAGGTACTCAGAAAGCGATAGACTTCGGAGTTAGCCCATTTATATCTATTTTCTTTGGATTAGTAACGGCAGTATTTGGCGGTATAATTAGAGATATGATGACTAACCAAATACCATTAGTTTTCAGAAAAGAGATCTATGCATCTGCTTGTTTGGCAGGAGCGTTCATTTATATATCTCTGCAATATATAGGTGCACCACTCTGGTTGCTTTATGGGGTACCGACTGTCTTCATATTTGCAATCCGAATAATCTCTATCAAGTATAAACTATCATTGCCAAGAGTGAGTTTGTAAAGGGGGATTACTCTTTTATAAATTTGCCAATGATTGTTTTAGTACGGTTGCTAAGGCTACAGATTTTAAGCCACTACCCAAATCTAATTATTTCTTATAATCCAATGTCTTAACATCCTTAATTATAGTATTCACTTCCAACTTTACTGGTACGTCCAATTTCATATTCTTAAATGAATTCCCTTTTTTGATTGTGCATAGTCCATTAGCTTTCAGCTTCACAACCCCCGATGTTTTGGATATTTCTTCTATATTCAATTCGCCTTCCGAAAAACTTATTGAAAGATCGCCTTTCTTAAATGTAATCAGCGTAGAGTTGCTTCCAAGTTGAACATTACCTTTCAAAATATCTTTACCCTTTCCATCAAGTCCATCTATAATTACAGTCAATCTTTCACTTTTATCATCAGATACCAATTCAAAATCAGCATCGTGGTTCATATCGCTATCTGCACTATAAAATTTGAGATAACTCGACTTTTCATTTATCTTATCGATTGAATAGTCAACTCCATCTGCTTTAACTAATACTTTCGAATCCGCAACAGTTGGTTTGCCTTTCGATACACTCGTCAAACCTAAGAAAAGTGCAACAACACCCACCACAATTATTGATTTCAATGTATAATTGTTCATACCAATCCACCTAATTAATAAAAAAAAAATAAAGAAATTAAAAATTCCCTCTAACTCAATATAATAAACTTTTGATTAACTCACGGAAAGAAAATCACACTTGGAGTTATCTCAATATGAAGATAGAAGTCATCCTTATCGATTGGCTTTATCTCTTTATGGATTCAAATAGGCTCAGTGTCTCTGTTTATATTTGAGGAAACGGTCTGCATAAATGGCTTAGCCCCGCATAGGGGCTATGAACATTTTTTGCTTTGTTGGCAGTAGTTTTTATTTATTTTCATCAAACCATTTTACAATTGCAGGCATATTTCTCTCAAAACCACCCGGAATGAAAAAATTCAACACACCTGTTTTCTGGTCAGTTTGGTTTTTAAAGCCGTGCATTGTTTTTGGAGGTATTCTCAAAAATGTTCCTTTTTCTGCATCAATCCATTTGTCACCAACCATTATTGATATTGTTCCTTCCAAAACATAAAAGACTTCGTCATTGTCCTCGTGTTGGTGTTCACCAGGACCATCAGAGTTAGGTTTTAACCACCATTCCGAAATACTGTATTTTTCGTTAGTTTCGTTTTCGTCAGCTTTAAATATTGCTGTCATTGTACCACAGTTATAAACTCTCCCTTTTCCATCGAGAAGAATTAATGCATCCGTATGATTATTTTTATGTTTCATTAATTGTCTTGTCAAATCGCTATTAATATTTAATCAGAATATTTCATTTCTTTTGCCAAAATAGCTGTTCTATTCAGCGTTTTCATCAACTTCAAAAATTCCGAAAACATTGTTGTCTTTGTCTAAAAAATAGCCTTGCCAACATCTATTTTTAATTGGAAATTTCTCCATAGCAACTTTCCCTCCGTTTCCCTTTATCAATTCCGCAGTTTTGTCAAAATCATCAACCATTATCGAACAAGTAAATGCATTGGTTCCGTGTTCCTTTGGTGGCGTTTTTGCAGGACTTTTTAGCAAAGCTCCGTTTATTCCATTAGTGTCTATTCGGTAATATTCAATAGGCACATTTTTTTCCTCCGTGAAAGTCCATCCGAACACTTTTTTATAAAATTCAATCTCTCTTTTTGGCTCAGAAGATTGAATTTCAAAATAGCTTATCGTATTCATATTTCGTTGTTTTATCCAATTGACTGTTGCAAATTTTAATTTTTAAAAGAAAGTCCGTTTTCAGTTAGTGCCTTTTTGAGTTTTGGAATTGTACTCGGTCCCATTCCGTGAAGATTAATTATTTCCTTTTCTGTCCACTTGGCTAAGTCCTCCAATGTCTTAATGTTTTCTCTTTCTAATGCTCGTCTTGCTGGAGCACCAATTAAAGCTAGAAAACTGTCTTTAGGTTTGCGTTCTTCTTCACAAATTGGACAGGTCGGACAGTCACTGCTTTTATAAAACTGATGTCCTTTTTTACAGGTCTTTAAAGTTCCTTTTGTCGCCATACTATATTATTCTTAATTGTTCGTGAGTTTCTCTATACAATGACTGCTAACACTTGTATATAACCAAGTGTCTAAATTTATTGAAAATTGTATTCATACTTCAGTTTATCCAGCACTATTGGTGATGCAAATGTGAATATCTCATTCAATTGAGTTTATTCAACCTTTTGAAAGTTATTAATACATTAAGTTTACCCAAATATACAAAAAACCTTATATTTCCCCACAAAAAACCTCGAACATTGTCCGAGGTACTTGTTATAATTTAATCTAGGTACTATATCTATTCATCTTCAAAAAAGTCGTTATCAATCTCTTTGACCTCATAAACGGTTTTCACTTGGACTCCTACGTTGTATTGTAACATTAAGTCGACCAATTTTGCTCCGTCAATTAGAATTATTGAGTGATGTGCTTCCCTTGCTTTTTTAATTGCTGATTCGTCAAAACTCGAAGTGGTAATAAATACTCCTTTACTTGTATCACCGCTCATAGCTCCTATGAAGTTTCTTATGTCCTTTTCTCTAACCTTGTTCTCATTATATCGTTTGGCCTGAGTATAAATCTTTTCTAATCCTAATTTGTCCTCATTTATAATCCCATCAATTCCTCCATCTCCTGACTTTGAAGTTTCGATGAAATCTCCGTATCCCATTCGTTTTAAAAGAATCAAAATAACTTTTTCAAAATAATAAGGGTCAATTTCTTTAAGCCTTTCAAGAAGATTAGTCTTTACTTCCGTTTCAATTGACGAAAATCCCGAATCAATTAAGTCCTGCGGTGAAGCGTTTTCAACATTGACTGATTCTAGCTCAATTTCGTTTTCTTTTTCAATTTTGACAGTTTCTCTGTGTTTTATAAAGTCTTGATCATTTTGAAGATCTTGGAGGGATAAAGTACCAGTTGCTAATTGCTTTTTCCCCTTTTCTGTGATTTTAACCATTCCACGATTTGGATAATTTACAAATTTAGCCATTTTCAAATAAGACTTTCCCCACAGAATTCTATCCAATAAAACGTTTGCTCCGGAACTAGTTTTTTGATTCAACAAACCATTAGTTAAATTTGAATAATATAAATCACGAACTTTAGATGCTAATTCACGACTTTTTAAAGATTCGTAAGAGTTTAATACCTTTAAAATTGGTATGAAGGTTTCATGATATTTAGGTAGTTCCATTTTAATACTTTTAAATTCAAAAATTGACCCAAATATACAAAAAACCTTATATTCCCCAACAAAAAAACCTCGAACTATGCCCGAGGTCTTTTTAAAAATATAATCTATGTCTAAACCGATTAGTCTCTGTATGCAGTAGCTCTTGCTTTTGCATATTCGAAATTCATCTCTGAGATGAACTCAACAGAAATTGATTTAGGACATGCCGCCTCACATTCATAGTGATTAGTACATGAGCCGAATCCTTCTTTGTCCATTTGCTCAACCATTGCTATAGTACGCTTTTTCTTCTCTGCTTGGCCTTGTGGTAATACGTTTAAGTGCTTTAGCTTTGCCGATGTAAATAGCATAGCTGCTCCGTTAGGGCATGCCGCAACGCATGCACCACAACCTATACAAGCCGCTGCATCCATTGCTACATCTGCTTTAGATTTTGGAACTGGTATATCGTTGGCATCTGGAGCAGAGCCCGTTTTTATGCTTATATATCCACCAGACTGAATTATTCTGTCTAAGGCACTTCTATCAACAACCAAATCTCTTATCACTGGGAATGAATTGTTTCTGAATGGCTCTATATAAATTTCTTGACCATCTTTGAACTTTCTCATGTGCAGTTGACAAGCTGTAGTTGCTTTCTCCGGCCCATGTGGGTTCCCATTGATTGTCATAGAACAAGACCCACAAATTCCCTCACGACAGTCGTGGTCGAAGGCTACAGGGTCTTTGCCCTCTACTATCAAATCTTCGTTCAGTACGTCTAGCATTTCAAGAAATGACATATCTTCAGAAATATCACTAACAGCATATTGCTCAAAAGCACCATTAGTTTTATTGTTCTTCTGACGCCATATATGAAGTTTTAAATTCATTTCAAATTCTCCTTAATTGTTATTTGTAGCTTCTTACAGCTAACTTAACATTTTCAAATTCTAATTGTTCTTTATGCAACTCTGGTCTTTGACCAACGCCTTTGTATTCCCAAGCTGCTACATATCTGTAATCATCGTCATTTCTCTTTGCTTCACCGTCTGGAGTTTGGTGTTCCTCGCGGAAGTGTGCACCAGCCGATTCGTCTCTATCCAAAGCATCATAAGCCATTATCTCTGCAAACTCTAAGAAATCTGCCACTCTCGATGCTTTTTCGAGTGAGATATTGTACTCAGCACCTGTACCTACTATTTTTACGTCTTTCCAAAACTCTTCGCGTATTTTCGGAATTTCTTCGAGTGCGTATTTCAGCCCAGCTTCATTTCTTGCCATCCCAACTTTATCCCACATTAGTTTACCCAACTTTCTATGGAAGTATGAAGGAGTTTTAGTTCCATTAACATTGATTAACTTATTAATTTTGTCTTCAACTTCCTTAACAGTTGCCTTACACTCAGGAGTATCAGCATCAATTTTCTTGAGTTCTGCTTTCGCTAAGTAGTTACCTATAGTGTAAGGTAATACAAAGTAACCATCTGCCAATCCTTGCATAAGTGCAGAAGCACCTAGTCTATTAGCTCCGTGGTCAGAGAAATTAGCTTCACCTATTACATGTAAACCTTCCAATGTACTCATCAAGTTGTAATCTACCCATAAACCGCCCATTGTATAGTGAGACGCAGGGTATATCATCATTGGTGTTTCATAAGGATTGTCACCAGTGATTCTCTCGTACATTTCGAATAGATTGCCATATCTCTCTGCTATAGTATCCTTACCCAATCTAGCGATTGCGTCTTTGAAATCTAGATAAACACCATACCCAGTAGCTCCTACTCCACGCCCATCATCACAAGCTTCTTTTGCTGATCGAGATGATATATCTCTTGGAGATAGATTACCAAAACTAGGGTACTTTCTTTCCAAGTAATAATCTCTTTCATTTTCAGGTATTTCACTTGGCTTGCGTTTGTCGCCTTTTGCTTTTGGTACCCAAATTCTTCCATCATTTCTTAATGATTCTGACATTAGAGTTAGTTTAGATTGATACTCACCACTAACAGGAATACAAGTTGGGTGAATTTGAGTATAACAAGGGTTCGCGAAGAACGCTCCTTTTTTATATGCTCTATATGTCGCTGTTACGTTACATGCTTGAGCATTTGTCGATAAATAGAAAACGTTGCCGTAACCACCAGTTGCTAATACAACCGAGTCAGCCAAGTGAGTTTCTAACTCACCAGTTACTAAGTCTCTTGTGACTACTCCACGAGCTTTACCATCAACGACAATAATGTCCATCATCTCTTTTCTTGTACGAAGTTTTACTCCACCACTTTCAACTTCTTTAGCTAATGCTTGGTATGCACCCAATAGCAATTGTTGACCAGTTTGTCCTCTTGCGTAGAACGTACGCGATACTTGTGCACCACCAAATGAACGGTTAGCTAAGTTCCCACCATATTCGCGTGCAAAAGGCACTCCTTGTGCTGTAGCTTGATCTATTATATTTACACTTACTTGTGCTAATCGATAAACGTTAGCTTCACGTGAACGGAAATCGCCACCTTTGACAGTGTCATAGAACAATCGCCAAACACTATCACCATCATTTGGGTAGTTTTTAGCTGAGTTTATACCACCTTGAGCAGCTATCGAGTGAGCTCTTCGTGAACTATCGTGAAAAGTAATTGTTTCGACTTGGTAGCCCAATTCCGACAGAGTAGCCGAAGCAGAAGCACCAGCCAAACCAGTTCCAACTACTATAATTTTATATTTACGCTTATTTGCTGGATTGATAAGATTAATATCAAATTTATGTTTAGTCCATTTATCCTGTATTGGACCTTCTGGTATTCTTGCGTCTAATTTCATACTTGACCTCCTACAATTCCTAACATAATGCTTATTGGTATTGAGATTAAAGAAATTACTATCACTACAGCAAATACTGCTGCAACTTTTTGAATCATTGGTGTGAACTTCTTACCGTGTATTCCTAAAGATTGGAACATACTATGTACACCATGTTTCAAATGGAAACCTAAGAACACAACAGCAACAATATAAAATAAGGAAACAAGAACATTTCTGAATCCTAATACTACCATTGAGTAAACGTCGTGCACTTGTCTTCCATTTTCTAAAGTAGCTTCCATTCCATAAGCATTAGCATCAACCACTCCAAAAGTAAAATGAGCTAAGTGATACAGAACGAAGAACAAAATAGTTAAACCAGCATAAGCCATAAACCTTCCTGAGAAAGTAGATGCCTTGTAGTTGTTAACCTTATATTTACCAGCTACGGCTTTGTTGTGTCTTACTAAATTGATTGTTGCAATAACATGTAATATCAAAGAAATAATTAGAACAATTCTCATCGCCCAAACTACACCACCTATGTCCTTTAACCCTACTGCGTATGCATTAATTGCTTCTGGTCCAGCATAGATCAGCAAGTTCCCAAGGGTATGACCTATGATGAAGCCCACCATAATTAATCCCGTAATAGCAACCACAAACTTGCTTAGAATACTGGATTTTAAAAAACCTAACATATTTAAACTATCCTATGTGATTTTAAAATTTTTTTTGTTTGTTGAATTTTTATTTTATCTTTAGCGATTAAAATTTACGAATTAGAATTTTAATCTTGAGAAAATTTAAAATTATCAGAATTACTTTTTCTTGTATTATAAGTTAAGAAACTTGTAATTTAAATCAAATTTTCACTTCGTACTTTACAATTTTTGTTGAAAAAAATATAAAGGAATTTATGGCAGATAGAGAGCATTGGAACAGTAGGTTAGGATTAATATTTGCGATGGCGGGAAATGCCGTTGGTCTTGGAAACTTTTTAAGATTCCCTGTTCAAGCGGCACAAAATGGAGGTGGGGCGTTTATGATACCATATTTCACTGCTTTTATTTTGCTTGCTATTCCACTTATGTGGGTCGAGTGGTCGATAGGTCGTAGAGGCGGTCAATACGGTCACGGTAGTTTGCCAGGTATGTTCGACACATTAACAAAAAGTAAAGTTGCGAAATATTTTGGTGCTATTGGTATTCTTATTTCAACATTGGTTATGATATATTATGTGTATATTATATCATGGACATTGGGCTTCTCCTTCTTTTCACTTATAGGTACTTTCAACGATTTTCATACCTTAGAAAGTATGAAAACTTTTCTCTACTCTTATCAAGGTATAGGAGAGGGCTACTTTAGTACGCAATGGCCTGCATATATTTTTTTGATGATTACTTTAGCTGTGAATTTTTATATTCTTTCTAAAGGTATTTCCGGTGGTATAGAGAAATTTGCAACCATAGCTGTTCCTTTGTTGATAGGATTCGGCGTAGTGCTAGTTGCGTGGGTATTTTTCTTAGGTGCTCCAAATCCAGATTTACCAGACTTCAGTACTTTCGTCGGTATAAACTATATATGGGAGCCAAATTTTGAACTTCTTGGTGAGTCCAAAATATGGCTTGCTGCCGCAGGTCAAGTTTTCTTCACTCTTAGTGTGGGTATGGGGACTTTGCAAGCTTACGCTAGTTACTTAGACAAAAATGATGATATAGCTCTAAGCGGATTAGCAACTGCTGGAATAAATGAGTTTAGTGAAGTTGTTCTTGGTAGTATGATTGCAATTCCAATTGCAACTGCTTTTTTCGGATTAGCTATGACTCAAACTATAGCGGAAGCTGGTGCATTTGATCTTGGTATAATTGCAATGGCATCTGTTTTTACCGAGATTCCTTTTGGTAGCATTCTGAGCTTTATTTGGTTTTTCTTACTTTTCATAGCAGGAGTAACTTCATCTGTTGCTATGGCACAACCACTCATCTCATTTTTACAAGAACAATTCAGATTTAAAAGAAATAAGGCCACTGTTGCAGTAGGTATTTTGATTTTCATCGGAGTACATTTTGTGTTCCTTTACTTAGAGCATGGTTTCTTAGAAGAGATGGATTATTGGGCAGGAACATTTGGTTTAGTTGTTATCTCACTTTTTGAAGTTATTCTATTCGCTTGGGTTTTTGGTATGGATAAAGGATGGGCTGAAATTAATCGTGGTTCTGATATTAAAATTCCTAAGATTTTCTACTATGTAATTAAATATGTAACACCGACATACTTACTGTTTATACTAATATTCTGGACTTATCAAGATGCAATTCCTACACTATTAATGGAAAACGCCAAAGAAGCAGATATAATCTACAAATGGGGCGCTCGTTTATTTATGACAGCAATCTTTATGTCATTATGTGGTCTGATTTGGTTGGCTTGGAAACGAAACAATGGTAAAGCATATACTCAAGAAGAAATCGAAGGAGCTGAATAATGGAACAAATTACAACTGAAGCCATTATCTTTATGGCACTTGGCTGGGGATTCGTAATAGCAATGGTCATATATACAATGAAAAAAATACTGACCGATAAGATTAGCTATGAAGAAGATGATTAATTAAAATATAACTTACAGATTTTTTAATAAAATAGCTTTAAATATCCAATTTTAAAGCTATTTTTGTTTTTTATTCGTTTACAGCACACAAAAAAAGATTCTAATTATAATGAAACACGAAAAACCAAAATCGTCACCTAAAAGGTTGGGTAAAGAAACCAAACAATACAAAAAGAAAAAGAAATTAGACGAGTTGGATCAGTTAATTCGACTAAATAAATTTATATCAGATGCAGGCTATACATCAAGAAGAAAAGCCGATGAGCTAATAGAAGCTGGAAGAGTAACCGTAGGTGGCAAAATAGTAAAGGGATTAGGTACCAAAGTACGCAAAGGTGATAATGTAAGAGTTGATGGTGATTCAATAGGTTATGAAGAAAAACATGTTTACTATATTTTAAATAAACCTAAGGATACAATTACCACTACTGAAGACCAGTTTAACCGAAAAACCGTTATGGATATTGTTAAAGTGAGAAGAAGAGTTTATCCAGTTGGTCGATTAGATAGAAATTCAACTGGTGCTTTGATACTCACAAATGATGGAGAGTTGGCAAACCGACTTACTCATCCTAGCTATGAAATAGAACGTATATATAAAGTTAAGCTTGACAAAAAATTAGAAGTTCAACATGCTAGACAGATTGCCAATGGTGGGGTTGATCTTGATGGTGAAATTACCGCTCCCTGCGAAATATTTATTGACCCAAAACATGGGGACAATCTTACTATGTCTATGTACGAAGGTAAGAACCGAGAAATCAGAAGAATCTTCGAAAAGTTTGGTTATTTCGTGAAAAAACTAGATCGTAAATCTTATGGTTGTATATCAAACTCTGGAATGGCCAGGGGGGAATATCGTCAATTGAACAAAAATGAAATTACTGCGTTAAGAAAGCTAGTTGGATTACGTTAAATAGAATAAATGATTAATGAATTTTTTAAACCCATTTGTATTATTCGGACTAGCAGCAGCTTCGATTCCTATTATTTTGCATCTAATTAACCTTAGAAAGCAAAAGACTATCGAGTTTTCTACTCTGAAGTTTCTCAAAGAATTGCAGAAGTCTAGTATTAAGAAGTTAAAGATAAAACAATGGCTACTTCTATTGTTACGAACACTTCTTATAATTTTTGCAGTATTTGCTTTTTCAAGACCAACGATTCAAAGCTCAATACCGGGCTTCACTGAATATTCCAATACAAGTATGATTATTCTAATTGACAATTCATACAGTATGGATGTATCTGACGAAAACGGCAACAGGTTAAGACAAGCAAAAAAAATTGCTAAATCTCTTGTGAACTCAATGAAAGAAGGTGATCAAGCATTGGTAATGCCTTTGTCAGGCAATCTTCCTTTGCGTTCGTTTAGTTGGTCAACTAACAAAGACTTATTGAATAAGAGCATAGAAGAGGTACAAATTGGTACAATCAATGCAAAACTAAATACTAATTTGAAATTTGCGTCTATATTGATGACTGAGGCACTAAATCTCAATAAATTAGTATATTTAATCTCTGATTTACAAGAGAATATAGTCGAAGAAATAGATACTAATAAATATTTTAAAAATGATGTTTCTTTGCTCGTAGCAAACGTGGGTAGAAACTCTAAAAAAGAATTTAGTAATTTGAGCATAGACTCTGTCCGTATAGTAAGTACTATCATACAGAAAGATAGACCTGTTGAAGTTGAAGTTTTTATCAAAAATCATAGCAATAAAAAAATAACAGATAATTTATTGAGCTTAGTATTCAATGGTAAAAAAGTTGCCCAAAAGACTATCGATATTGGTGCAGATGAACTCAAAAGCACAGCAATTACAGCACCTTATAGTACTGCGGAGATTGTAAGTGCCGAATTACAATTAGAAAACGACGAACTCTTGCCAGATAATAATTTCTATTTTTCTTTCAATATTCCAAAACAACCATTTGTTACTGTTATTTCAGAATCTGAAAATCTGTTCTTTGATGCATTACTGACTAATTTGAAATCATTCAATGCAATTTCTGACTATCAGTTTATCAATGATGTAAAAGATTATTCTGCATCTCAAGAAAAAGTATTAATTATTGCGAAAAATAGTTTGACCAAGCAGGAATTAGCACATATTGCAAACCTACAGACAAATGGTGCTAAAATAATACTCTTTGCACCAAGAGATAATCTGACAGAATTTCTAACAAATTCCAAATTAATAGGTATTGATGTAAATTCTATTGCAAGGTACGACGTTAAACCTGCAGAGTTTATCAAAGTTGACAAACTTCACCCAATTTTTAGTGGAGTATTCAAGGGGGAGACTTCAGACCAAAAAGAGGTCGAGTCACCTCAGATAAAAGTTGAAATCCCTACTCAAAATGGTAGAGCTATAATAGAAACACAATCTGGAAACTTTCTAAGCCAATATGATATTGCCAAGAGTAAGTTGTTTTATTTCTCAGTTCCAATCAATTCAGATTGGAGTGACTTTCAACTGCTGAGTCTATTCCCTTCACTTCTTTACAAAACTATTACTTATCTCAATACTAGTTACGAAGGTCAATTAGCAGACCAAATCAATCAGAATAGTTTGTTAATAAATACGGAACTATCGGCAAGTACTAAGTTTAGTGTTTTGGCACCCAGTGGAGTCGAAAACTTTGTCGATGCCTCAAAGTCTGGCAACAATTATGTATTGCAGATTGATGATAAATCTCAATTTGGTAATTATTTAGTGAAAAATAACAATCAGATTGTTGTTGCGTATTATAGTATAAATCCTAACAAATCTGAATCAGATCTTAAATCTATGAACGAAGATGTACTGATTAAAAAAATATCAGATATTGGGATTGAATCTAATAATATCACTATATTGGATGATGATAGAAATATTGAAGAAAGTATAAAAAGAGCAAAACTCGGAACAGAATTGTGGCAACTCTTCTTGGCACTTGCTTTGCTTTGTGGATTAGCAGAACTTCTTGTGCAAAGATCAACAAAAAATATTGAGTAAATGAGAATATTCGAATTACATAAAAAAAACTATTTAGGAATATTCGCCCTTATGTTCTTATTGGGGTGCCAAACATTTGATAACTTCACAACTTATTTCAATACTTACTACAATATGGAAAGGTTGATGGATAAGGCGGAAGATGAGTTTGATTTTATGGCGTTTGATGTTAGAGATATTGCAGTGTATGTTCCCGATCCAAATTTGAAAGAAAGAGAAGATTATTCATTAGGTCCACCACCATTTATGAAAGACCTAATAATTACTCAAAGGCAAAGACAAGCGGTAGAAACTAAATTAGATTCAATAATTATAAAAGGTTCTAAAATACTAGCTTACAAGAGTAAGACTGACTACGTTGAAGGTGCCATATTTCTCATGGCAAAATCCTACTTTTACCAAGAAGAATGGAGGCCTTCAGAAATAAAATGTAGTGAATTAGTTGATAAATACCCAAATAGTGATTTTTCACCTGATGCTCATTTGCTTTTTGCAAAAAACTCATTGATACAACGTAATTTTTATACTGGAAAGATAATGCTGTCCAGAACAGTAGATATTGCTTGGCAAAAAAAGAGATATGATATATTATCCGAAGCTTTTAGATTACAAGCGGAATTATCTTTGTACGAAGGAGACAAAGAGGAAGCATTAAGACCCTATAGACAAGCAGTTGCCCAATCCGAAGACAATGAATTAGCGGCAAAATGGCAATTGGAACTTGCAGCTTTACTTTACAGAATTGGCGAATTTGAAAAAGCAAAAAATGAATTTGCGAAAGTGAGAAATTTCTCACCAACCTACGAAGGATTATTTGAGTCGTATTTATATGAAGCGCAAAGCTATGCAAGGTTGAAAAATTTTGAGAAATCTAACGAACTACTAACTCATCTAGAAGAAGATTCGAAGTTTGAAGAGTGGATGGGCTATACTTATTCCGGTAGATTGACAGAAAAGAGAATGAAAGCAGATGACGAAGAGAAGTTAGAGTTTATGGAAAACCATTCGGATACGGCGTTCGTAAACAATTTGCTTATAAGTACTTATAACTTTGAACGTGGAATGGATTTTTACAATAGCAATAACTATTTCAAAGCACAACAATATTTCTCGAAGGCAAGAAACCAAAGAACTCCAGTTTTCAAACAATCGAGCTATATGTTCAAATCTCTATCCGAATTACGCTATAAAGTAAAAAGTGCGGACAGTTATCTTATGCGGTTAGAAACGGACACAACTGGCACAAATAACGATACGATCAGATATAATACGGCACTACTTTACTTTGAAGCTGGTAGAATACACGAAGAACTTGGCAATATAGATTCTGTTAAGTATTACTATGAAAAATCTTACAAAGTAGCTCCTAAGAATATGAGTGAAACATCACGATTCCTTTATTCCTATGCCCGTGTTATAAGAGAAGATGATGCTTATAAGTCAGATTCGCTCTATGAAGCAGTAGCTGATAACTATGCTATGACCGAATATGGACGAGATGCAATGAAAATTTTAGGTTTTACGGACGAATTTATTGTTGATACTGTCCAAGAATTATTTTCATCTGGTATGAAGCTTAAGAAAATTGGAGACTATAATTTTGCTATAAAGCAATTTTATTCTGCTTATCAAAGATTTCCAGAACATAAATTAGCTCCTCGTTCACTCTATAATATTGGTTGGATCTATGAACGTGATTTTATTAATTTAGACAGTGCTATCTTCTATTATAGTTTACTTATAGAAAAATATCCGAACTCGGAATATGCTCGTGAGATGATGTTGCCATTAGCTCAAATGAAAAGTCTTAGCAGCGGCGAGGAATTACCAGATTCACTCAAATACAAACCCAAATATGTTACTAAAGAAAAAGAAGCTTTAAAAGGGCTGCCCAATGCTATTTCAACTACTCCGAATCAGAATAACCCTAATTTAAAAAAGCCTATAACCCCTGATGATCTGATTAATAATCCTAATAAGGCGTTGGAAGAAGGAGAAAACATAATTTCAAAACCAATAGAAATGTTGAAAAATATTGACTTTGATAAAATCAATCCTCTAAATTTATTTAATTCCGATGAACCCGAAACGGAATTGCCACCTGGAGAAAATCAAAACGAAAAAGAGAATATACCAGCGGACTCAACTAAGAAAAAATAATTGATTTTCATTAAAGAATATCTTACATTGCAAGATAAATAAAATAGAATATGCTTTCTAATGGGAAAAGACTTCGAAATTGACAGAGGATATGCTGAAACAGAAGAGTTAATCAACAAAATTGATAAACTTGAACAAAAACTACTCTGGTACAAATCATTTTTTGACAATGCTACCGATGCGGTATTTATAGTTCAACCTGATGTTTGGGATATATTGGACGCTAATGATTATGCTGCTACTCTTTTGGGAATACCCAAAAATGAATTAGTAGGAACGGCGATGCCACAATTCAGAAGAATATTCAAACTTCTGAAAAAATCATCATCACCAGTTGTATTAAGTGAACTATCGATTGACACACCAAACAACCCGAATCTGATGGTAGAAGTAAGTGCTAGATTTTTTAGGCACTATGATACGGATTTAATCTATGCTATTGCTAGAGATGTTAGTGAACAACATGCTTTAACAGATAAGATGGTTCAAGCTGATAAATTAGTATTGCTCGGACAACTTAGTGCCGGCGTAGCCCACGAAATCCGAAACCCACTCGCTGCTATAAATCTGAATTTACAACTGATGAAGAGAAATCTTGGTGAAGAGAATAAAAACTATAACTATATTAAAAATGCGATTTCGGGTGCTGAACGTATTTCACGAATTGTTGAACTAACACTCAATTTCTCTAGGCCTGCAACTCCTAAAGTAGAAAAGTTGAACGTAAATAAAGTTATTCCTTCGGCAATCGATTTGGTAAAACCCGTTATCAAAAGAAAAGATATTGAGATTAGAATTGAATTAGATGAAAATCTACCAGATACTGCCGCAGATGCTAAACAAATTCAACAAGTCTTTATCAATCTTTTGACAAATGCTAGCGATGCTATCAAAGAAAAAGGGACTATTTCTATTTCAACTTATGTGGAGATGGGGATAAAAGCTAGCGAGAATAACTATGTAGTAACTGCCGTTAAAGATACTGGTTCAGGTATTCAAACTGAAGATCTACAGAAAATATTCAATCCATTTTTCACAAGAAAGACTGAAGGAACGGGTTTAGGATTACCAATAACTCAAAGAATATTACACCAACATAACGGAGTAATAGATGTGGAAAGTATTCTAAACGAAGGAACTTGTTTTTACGTTAAGTTACCAATATTATAAAAAGCAAAATAAAATTATTAAGTTTAAAATTGAACTTCAAATACAATATTAAGAAATGGCAAAAAAGAACTATACTATAGCGATAATCGAAGATGATAAACTTGTAAGTGACACTGTTAGCGATATACTCTCTGAGTCTTATTCAAAAATTCAAGTGTATAATGATGCAAAGTTGGCATTAGATGAAATTGGTTCACTAGGACCAGACTTAGTATTGTTAGATATTTTTCTAGGTCATGCAAATGGTCTTGATATATTGGAAACTTTGCGGAACGAAGGTTTCAAAATGCCAGTTATTATGATGACTGCATTTTCGGATATAAAGATGGCAGTACGAGCTATGAAGCTTGGTGCTGAAGATTTTATAGTCAAGCCGCTGGATTTAGAGCAATTGGAACTCAGTGTAGAAAAAGCATTGGACAACCATGATCTAAGACGTAAAGTTGATATTCTTTCGGAACAACTAAGTGAATCGAAACCAAGCGAGATAATTGGTAAATCGGAAGGATTAAGAAAAGCAATGGAAATGGGAAAATTATTTGCCAAAGCTGAAAACACTACTGTTTTAATATTAGGTGAATCTGGGACTGGTAAGGAGTTAATGGCAAGGCATATACATGATAATTCTCCACGTGCTAAAGGTCCTTTTGTAACTATTAACTGTGGTGCAATACCCAGAGAATTAGCTGAGAATGAGCTTTTTGGTTATGAGAAAGGTGCATTTACAGGCGCGACTGAGAAAGTAAAACAAGGACGATTTGAGCAAGCTAACCATGGAACAATACTACTAGATGAAGTAGGTGAGTTGAGCTTAGATTTGCAAGTGAAATTACTCCGTGTTCTTCAAGAAAAAAAATATTATCGATTAGGTGGATCGAAGGAATTATCGGTTGATGTGCGAGTAATTGCGGCGACTAATCGCGATTTGGAAGAGATGGTAGAAGAAAATGAGTTTAGGGAAGATTTATACTATAGACTTAATGTTGCTTCCATTACTTTACCGCCTCTAAGAGAAAGGAATGAAGATATACTTCTACTCGCTTCTAATTTTGTAGAGAAGTTCAATAAATCTTTTGGTAAGGATATAAAAGGATTTTCGCCCGAAGCTGCTCATATTTTACAAAAATATCACTGGAAAGGTAATATCCGTGAGTTAACAAATGTTATTGAAAGAATTGTATTGCTTGAACAAGAGGATATTATTACCAAAGAATCTCTTAACTTCTTGAGAATTGATAGAAAAGTCTCAAAAAGCAAAGATGAATCGCCAAGAGAAATTTATTTGAATGAAGGTGAACATTTCCTTAAGATTTCCGATAAGGGTGCTCCTATGGGTAATATTGTTAAAGATTTGATTCATCAAACTCTATTGATTACCAAAGGTAACCAGATAAAAGCCGCAAAAATACTAGGTATATCTCGAGCAAAACTCAGATATAGACTTGAACAGCTAGATATTGATGCTACTTCTAGAAATTACAAAGCACTTAAACATGAGCAATAACAAGAATATAGACCCTTTTGAGAATGAGTTTGAAGATGAGGTTGAAGGAGAGAGCCTACTTTCAACAAAAGATTTATCCACCTCGCTTGACTTAGAAGATTTTGATAGTTCGTTTTCAGTTCCCAAATTCGACACAAAATCCAAGAAATACGATAAATCTTTCATAGAATCAGAAGACCTAGAAGACAGTGATAGCACTGTCGAAATATCCAAACCTGGTGACACGACCGGCAAAGCCGAAGTATATATTAACCGTAGAAAAGACGGAGACCTAGAATCTATAGAAGTAGTTGCCTCCAACGGCGAGCGAATACTCATTCGCTTTGAGATAGACGAAGATATGGAAACCCCAGAAAACCCAATCGACGAAACCGAAGCTCCAGAACAAGAGTAAACTCTAAAAAGTATCCACCGTCACTCTGAACGAACGAAGTGAGTGCTTGTGTTGAGCGAAGCCGAAATAAAGAGTCTAGGAATCATTTGAAAAGGACCATACCAGTTTAGAAAGTAGCTGAAATACCTATGTTAAGTCTGTCGAAATAAACAACTCTAATGTTACTAACCCAATCTTCACTAACTCTATTAGCAACATTTATATACAATTGTGAATAAAAAATACTTGTTTTGAAAAAAAATGTTGCATTCTATTCTATTTTATTTTAAATTAAACACAGATGAAATTAATCAATATTTGTAAAACATTTTATTATATGTTATACAAATGAATCCATCAACAAAGCACCACTCAACAGGAGGCTAAAAGTGGTTTTCAAATTCTAATAGCTATAAAAAAAGTCAGAAAAAACGAAAGACGTTTTCCCTGACCTGTAGTAGTCAAACTAATTCTCGCCGAACACATTTGACACTACAAATATAGCAATAATTAAATAATTATTAATATTTGGAGTTAAAGATTGTGAAAAAATTATATTTAATCATTTTATTGATGATTTCAATATCAACAATAAATGCACAAATTGATTCAGTTTGGATAGGTAATTCCCCTGAACCTTGTGCCTTATCTCAAGTTGATATAGATACTTGCTATAGAACAAGTGGGTGGGTAGGACCTAAAACTGACACTGTTTGGGGTAATTCAGCAGATCCATTATGTAATCCAGATTGCTATTTTGTGATTGTTTATTATGATAGGTTTGATACTTTAAATACAGAATGTTATTATCTTTATGGTAAACAAGATTATCAAGATGATGAAGTTCAATATTATTACCCTTTTATTTCTGGAATTTATTGGTATGGTGATGATGATTGTTACGAATGCGACACTGATGGTATTGAGTCTAAGTTTCTAGAGCAATTCTATACTGATGCAGAAGATGAAATGCCGGGTATTATAAATAACTTATCCGTATGCTATGTTGGTGGACAAAGAATCCATTGCGAAGGAATTGCAACTCAATATTATACAATTGGAAAATGTTATGATAATGATGGAAAAGAATGCGATAAGGCTACACAACGATGTTGCACTAATAGAGTAAATATTAATTCATCTGCAGCCGATACACTTAATAGAGAAGTAGATTCAGTTACTTACTTTCCACTTTTAAGTGACCCACTTCCACCTTGCCCAGGTAGTTGTGAAGATGGTTGTGACCCCAAAAAGAAAAGTTTGTTAGCTGGATTATCTACTTGCGCAATACCTTGTAATGAAGGGCTTTGGGTGTCTGATTCATCTGAAACAATTACAATTGATTCATTGCTTACCGGTTGTAGTGGATGTACGATTAAAATTTATTTCAGTTATAGAAATAACAATAATCCTTCATGTCCAGATAATTACAAAGATGCACGGTTCGATTCTATTTCTTATAATTGTCCAACCAGTTGTATATTACAGTTAACACCTGAAGAAATGGTTTCTTATGTAAATGATTGGTTATTAAAATATAGTCTGGTCAATAATGTTCCGTTAGGACAATGTAGAGATAATTATAGATTAGTGAATGCTCTTTGTGTAACGGATTATGATACTTTAACTCATACTGGTTTGGGTAATTGTAATCCAATTCATAATGATCAGCTTGGATGTTGTTGGGGGCGCTATTTGGTTTGTAAAATAGATGATAGTACCTACACAGCAGTAAAAATAGATGGCTCAGAGATGATAGGTGATACTTGTGTTTGGTTTACTCGACCTTGTATTCCTATATGTGATAATGTATATAATAGTATAATGAGCGACCCTAATGATCCTTTTGGAGTCAATACATTTGAAGACGTATATAGGTCAATGGAGGTAGTCGATAAGGCAGAAAGCTACGTTGTCTCTTCTGTTAATGATGGAGTAAATGTATATGATAAAATTGGAAGAGAAAGTGAGGTTCTTATATATGATTTATTTGGCAAGTTAGTAGGAAATGAAAATACACTTCCTATATTATATCAGCATTTAGTTAAGGGAACTTACTTTATAACGGTAAAAGAAGGTAATCAAGTTTTAAGAATCTATAAAATCTATGTAGAAAAATGAAAGAATTACTAATAATGATAACATTTATGTTCCACTCACCACTGTTCGGTGGTGAGTGGACTAATTTAAGCAATCTTGGAACAAGTCTAGTAAGTCCCAAAGTCGAATCCATAAATGATAATGTTATGATCTCTGGCAATGTAGGAGGGAGTATTCCTCATATATTCAAATCTACAGATAGAGGAGAGACATGGGAAATATCACTTGATGATTCCATTAAAAGAGATGAGACTGGAAAAGTAATTTACCACCCGAGAAGAATGAATGATTTTAAATACATGACTGAAGACAACGCTTTTGTTATGCACGAAGGCACTTTATATTGGTACACTTCAGATGGAGGAGAAACTTGGTTACAAGATAGTTTAATCGGAAGTTCCAAAAGTCAATCTAGATATATAAATTTTAATTCTTTTCAATATGGAGTGTCTTCATTAGGAAAGAACTTATATTTAACTAATGACTGGGGTAAGACTTTTGAGACTTTTGAAATAAAAAGTGAAACAGACACATTGATAAATAAATCAGTTTATGATGATCTAATAATAACAGACGATGGATTAATTTTTGGAGCGGGATATTATATAGTAAAGCCATATCACGAAGATAATAAATTATTCACAATAATATCTAAAGATTTCGGTAAAACTTGGGAAGTCAGTTCTATTCTTGAGAAAAGAATGAATGCATACACCAAATTATCGAACGGAAATATAGTTGCTGTAGGTTCAGAGCAAACTAAACCAAACGCCTCAACTTTCAAAGATATAATACAAATATCTACTGATGGAGGTTATAGTTGGGAAGTGGTTTTAGACACTTTATCTTCTCCAAGTAGTATATTATGGAACGTAGAATTTATAAATGATAAAGATGGTATTACTTTTTCTCCTGGATTCTCTAAGTTATTAAGAACCTCAGATGGTGGAAGAACATGGTACAGGGATTATGGGACTTATGATTTACCAGAATCACCTGAAGACTATGCATATCTTCAAAATGGGGAGATTTTAGCAATAGATAGAGCAGGTGTAGTCTCCAAATGGACAGACCCTATCCTTAGTATAGAAGACGACAAGATGCAAGAGGAAGAGCCAACGGCTAAATTATACCCGAATCCGCTTTCTACAAACGAAGAATTGAATATTGAGTTTGTTCCATCGTTTTTAGGGGAAATGGAATTATCTATAATAGATATGACTGGAGGTAAAATAAGCACTTATCAGCTCAACTTAGCAAGTAGAACTAAGCAAATACTAAATTTCAAACCAAATAATGATTTGACATCAGGAATTTATTTTCTTCAGATTGGCTATAAGAATGGTATAGCGGAGAGACATAAGTTTGTAGTGGAGTAGAAAAAGATATTATCCTAAAGGAGCTTCGGCTCCTTATTTATTCTTCCCTTATACCATCGAGTATATCTATCTTGGAGATTCGTTTGGTAGGAAGATAGGTTGCTCCCCACGATAGTAGTACAGAGACGACTACTACTGCTAAGTAAACTTCATATTCGTAGCTGATAGGGAATGCTGATTGTATTGTTATACCTTTTCCGAACATAATTAGCCCAGCAGTGTCTTGCAAATACGTTAGTAACAGCCCAATAGTAGTTCCTAGTATAGTTCCTATTGCTCCTATGAATATACCCTCATTACGGAATATTGCAACTATTCTATTTTTCGACATTCCAAGAGTTCGGAGTATTGATATATCCTTTTTCTTCTGCACTACGGTCATCGAGAGTGATGCTAATATGTTAAATGCCGATATCAGTATTATCAAGAAAAGTACTATTATTGTCATCACTTTCTCGAATTGCATTATCCTATAAAAATCGGAATTCAAATCCTTCCAAGTAAATATAACTAAGTCTTTCTTTGCTTTTTGTAGTTTAACAACATAGTCATCAGTCAATTCGTAGCTTTTTAGTTTAATATCGATAAAATCTTTCTTAGGATTACTGTCATATATATATATTTGCTTTTCATCATAGTCTTTCACACTACTATAGAAAATACCACTTACTAAGTAATTAGAACCTTTCAATGGTCTGAACAACCTTGCAGATTTTTCTAATGCTTCAGGTGTTATTAGTTCAACCTCATTACCTCTTGTTACGTCCAATCCTTCTGCTAACTTTGCACCCATAATCAAATTTTGAGAATTGGGTTGCAATTCTCCAAATAAAAGAGATTTATTTAAACCCTCTAAATAATGCTTACTCATTGGGCTTATGTAAAGTAACCGAGCAATTTTGATATTGTCTTTTACTCGAAGTGCAGACTTTTTCTCAGTAGTTAAAGCAAATTCTTTTGTTTCATTCGAATTTCTTACATAATTGATTAAAGAATTATCAATATTACTATTCCCACTCAAAACTACTCTTACATGTGGGTCAAATCCCAGTATTTGTTTATAATTCATAACTTGGAAGCCGCTCAAAATAGAAACAACAAAGATAATTGATGCTACACCTATTGTTATTCCAATGGTTGCAAGTAAATTGATTATCTTCACAAAACTAATATCTTTGCTTGAGAAAATATATTTGAACGCTATTTTATTCTCTAGTTTCAGTTTGCTTTTATCACTTTGTAATTGGGAAAAATATCGTTCAATTTATCTATTTCGAAATCATTTTCAAACATACCGAAAACTGATGAACCACTACCTGACATTAATGAAAAAATAGCTCCATTCTCATATAGTTTATGTTTGATATCTTTTATTTCTGGGTGTTTTGCGAATATTGGCTTTTCAAAATCATTGAATATCATGTTTTTCATCAACGAGGGATTATCGTTAGCTCTATCGAGTATTTGCTTGTAGTCAGTCAATTGTCTTGGTGTCGAATCTCTGTTTAATTCACTATAAGCCATTGGTGTAGATACATGTATATTGGGTGAAACTACCGCAATTTGAAATGGAGCTGTATAATCAAAAAAAGTTAATGACTCACCTCTACTTCTACCTATAGCGGCACCACCTTGTAGGAAGAATGGTACATCGGAGCCAACTGCTTGTGCTAATATAAGCTTGTCGTTGTAGCTTAATCCAAGCTCATATAACTGATCTATTGCATTTATTGTACAAGCAGCATCACTGCTCCCACCTCCAAGCCCGGCACCCATCGGAATATTTTTCTTTAAATTGATATTTACACCAATTTTCTTTTTAACTTTTCGCTCTATTTTGCGAATTGCTGTGTATATTAAATTGTCTTTTCCATTCAATTCGGGAATATTTGAGTCGATATTAACCTTTTTGTCGTCATTTCGTTCAAATATTAGTTCGTCGAATAAATTGTGGAGAGAATAAAAAACAGTGTTAAGGTTGTGGTAATTGTCACTTCTTTTGTTTAATATCTCTAAGCCAATGTTTATTTTAGCATTCGCATTTTTTTTAATTTTCATTTTATTCTATTTTTGTTTTGTATGTCAAATGAAAGCAATATAAGTTATAAGCAGGAAATACTAAGAAAAGGAATTCATTTAGGTTCTCTTTCTATACCTGTTTGCTATATATTTTTCACTCGTGAGAATATGTTAAGTGTACTTGTGCCTGTAACTATCTTATTCATAATATTCGACATACTGTCAAAAAATGTTCAGTTTTTTATCAATTTACTGATGAAATATTTTGGGCAGATGCTCAGGCCTCACGAAAAGAAAGGTAAGGGTTTTTTCAACGGCGCTACTTGGGTACTTATATCTGCTACAATTTGTGTTCTCGCTTTCCCAAAAATCATCACCATAACTGGTTTTACTATTCTAATTATCTCTGATATATTTGCTGCTCTAATTGGTCGTCGATTTGGAAGACATAAGTTCTTCGATAAATCTTGGGAAGGAACTCTATCGTTTATAATATCTGCTATAGCGATTATCTTTATTTACTACAATATATTTGATCTCCCATTTAGCTATTTAGTTATAGGTGTCATAGCTGCAACTATTGGTGGTTTTGTAGAAGCAGTATCAAAAGTCATTAAAATAGATGATAACTTATCAATCCCTATTTCTGTGGGTTTAGTAATGTTAGCGGGTGAGTTTTTCTATGCCCAAGCTGGTCAATCTTTTCTTGGTTTTTTGAATTAACCACAAACTCTCCTAAAAATTCAATTTAATAAGCATATTCTTTATCTTTGTAGTTATATATTTTAACTAAATGTAAGAAAAAGAATTATGATTGATTTAAGAAGTGATACTGTAACAAAACCAACCGAAGAGATGCGTAAAGCTATGGCTGAAGCAGAAGTTGGAGACGATGTTTACAAGGAAGACCCTACCGTAAAGGAATTAGAAAGAGCTGTTTCAAATCTATTAGGTAAAGAAGCTGGACTTTTTGTTCCTTCTGGTGTAATGGCCAATCAGATAGCAATCAAACTACACACTAAACCGGGTCATGAAGTTATAATGGATGCAGATGCACATATTTTTCATTATGAGACAGGTGCTCCAGCAGTTATTTCAGGTGTTATGTGTCGTTGTATTCCTTCTGATTATGGTAGTCCTGCAGTTGAAGACATAGAAGCCGCGATAAGACCTAACATTTATTATAATTCTCGTTCATCATTAATAACGCTTGAAAACTCTCATAATAGACATGGTGGTACTTTGCTGGATGTTGATTATACCCAACAAGTACGTGAATTAGCAGACCAGCACGAAATTAAAATGCACCTAGATGGTGCAAGATTATGGAATGCACATGCTGAAACAGGTATAGCTCTTGAAAAATATGCCGAGCCGTTTGATACAGTTTCTGTTTGTCTTTCTAAGGGGCTTGGAGCCCCTGTTGGCTCAGTGCTTGCAGGTACTTGGGAACATGTTAATAGAGGTAGGAAATTTAGGAAAATGCTGGGTGGTGGTATGCGTCAAGCAGGTATAATAGCTGCTGGTGGACTGCATGCAGTTAAGCATCATATAAAGCACCTGAAAGGTGACCACGTAAAGGCGAAGTACTTCGCTCAGAAAGTGATGGAATCTCCATTAATTGCAGTTGATTTGACTCGTGTACAAACGAATATAGTTAATTTCAAGTTAGCTCCGCAAATTAAAGCTGCTGACTTTGTCGAGAAGGCAAAAGAGAAAGGAATGCTTTGCAGTGAAATTGGTCAAAACACAATTCGTGTTGTATTCCACTTCCAGATTAGTGAACAAGAAACGAAAGATGCTGTTAAAATTACTACTGATTCGGTACTTCTATTAGCTCAATAAATATGGAAATAAAGTACATAAAAGATGAATTCAAGCACGAATATAATGGCGAAGTAAAATTCAGCGAAGTAGATTCGTTCAATGTGGTTCATAATCTGGCTTATCTTTATTGGTTGGAGTGGGCTAGAACTCAGTATTTGTTCGATATAGGTATGCCCCGTGATGATAGTATCTTTTCGAAACGTATGCCGATTATGACAGTGCATAGCGAAGTAGATTATTATAGCTCAATGAGGTTTACGGATAATTACACTGTTTTGACTAAAGTTAGCAATATAGGGGATAGCTCTATTACATTTATCAATCAAGTTTACTCGATTGATAAATTGATACTAGAAGCCAAATCTATATTAGTATATGTAAATAACGAAAATGGAAAGCCGGTTACAATACCGGATTTTGTCAGAGAAAAAATAAACAATTACGAAAATTGATGGAATCAAATTTAAAAATAGCTGCAAGATGTGTCATTCCCAGATTGAACACACCTTACTATTACGAGCAAGAAGATTATAAAAAATTAATCCATAAGCTAATAGAGTATGGAGTTAGTGGGTTTTGTATATTCGGTGGAGAAGTTAATCAAGTTAAAAATATGATTACTGAGCTTAAGGCAATAGCTGAACAACCACTCATATTTTGTGCTGATTTGGAAAATGGACTCCCAATGCGTTTTTTAGGTGGGACGGGATTCCCACACGCTATGGCTTTAGGAAGAACAGAAGACCCGACTAAGTCTGGTATAGCGGCTAAGTTTATAGCCAAAGAAGCAAAGCTTTTAGGAATAGATTGGAACCTAGCTCCAGTTTGTGATATTAACTCTAATCCGAAAAACCCTATTATAAATATCAGGGCATTCGGTGAAGATGACTTTACTGTTTCTCAGCATTCTGTTTACTACATGAAAGCTACGCAGAACGAGAAAGTTTTGGCATGCGGAAAGCATTTCCCTGGTCATGGCGATACGGAAGTAGATTCACATTTAGATCTGCCCGTTTTAGAAAAAACTGGCGAAGATTTCCAGATAGAGTTAAAACCATTTATTAATAATATTAAAAATGGAATCAAATCTATTATGATTGGTCACTTGTGGGTAAAAGCTATGGATGAAGAAAAAATCCCAGCTACTCTATCTCACAATGTAATTACCAAATTACTGAAAGAAATGCTTGGGTTTGAAGGGTTGATAATCAGTGATGCATTAGAAATGAAATCTATCACAAATCACTATAAATCCGGTGAAGCAACAATTAAGTTCTTCGAAGCTGGTGGTGATATAGCATTAATCCCAGAAAATCCTTTCGAAGCAATCGAAGAATTATCTTCTGAAATTGCAAAGAATTCTATTTTAAAAGAACACTTGAATAGTTCTTATAGAAAGTTAAAAAGAGAAATGAATTTCGTTGGTGCTCTTAAACCATCAAAAATAGATGAAGAATTTCAAGACCACTTCATGGAACACGAGAAAATAGCTCTAGAATTAGCTCGAGAAAGCGTTGAACTTAAAATAGAAAATAACGTTATACCGATTCAACCTGGAATGCAATTTGCGGGTTTTGGATTTTTACAGAAAGAAGATGACTTTGGTCCAGCTAGTATGTTCTTCAATTTTATGCAACAAGCACTCGAAAATGATTGTGATTTCGCATATATAAATGAAGAAATAGAAGAAGAAGATTTGGAGCAGATGAAACTTGGTACAGATGATGCTGATATAATTTTATTCGCTATTTTCCATAGAAGTAGATCTTATGTAGGTGATATAGGAACTTCGGAAAAAATTAGTTCAATAATGAAAAAAATTGCAATGGGTAAGCCCGTAATTACTGTGTATTTCGGCAATCCCTATTTAGCAAACGAAATCAGATCGGATGTATCTGTGCTAACTTATTCTAACTCCTTAGCATCATTAGCTGCGGCTACTATGATACTAAGTGGTAGATCAAACAATATGGACGCTCAACCAAACAATTAACAGCTTATGTCAAAAAAAATATTAGTAACGGGAAGTGCAGGATTCATAGGTAGTAGTTTTGTAAAGCAAATGCTAACGAAAGGTGATTACGAAGTCATTAGTTTTGATGCACTAACTTATGCAGGAAATCTGGAGAATTTAGATTCTTTGAAAGATAATCCAAAGCATACTTTTGTCAAAGGAAATATCGAAAGTAAATCGGATTTAGAAAAAGTTTTCGATGAACATAAAATCGATGGTGTAATTAATTTTGCTGCCGAATCACATGTTGATCGGTCTATAATGGATTCATCTCCTTTTGTAAGTACAAACGTATTCGGCACAGTAAATCTTCTAGATTTTTCAAAGAAACATAATGTGGAACGATATTTACAAGTTTCAACAGATGAAGTTTATGGGTCGCTTGGAGCTACTGGTAAATTTACCGAGAAAACTAATTTGAAGCCGAATTCACCTTATTCTGCTTCTAAGACAGCTGCAGATAATTTTGTTCGATCATATTATAAGACTTTTGATTTTCCAGCATTGATTACTAGATGTTCTAATAACTACGGTCCATATCAATTCCCAGAAAAACTAATCCCCCTAATGATAATGAATGCTCTAAGCGACAAAGATTTGCCTGTTTATGGTGATGGAATGAACGTTAGAGATTGGATTTACGTAGATGACCACTGCCAGGCAATATTAGAAGTCTTCGAGAAGGGGAGAGTAGGTCAGGTGTATAATATTGGTGCAGAGAATGAAATGCCTAATATTGAAATTGTAAAACAGATTCTAAGCTATCTGAATAAACCAGAATCATTGATAAAATATGTAAAAGATCGTCCTGGACACGATAAGAGATATGCTATGGATAATACCAAAATATCATCTGAATTGGGTTGGACTCCTAAATATGATTTTGAAAATGGGTTGAAGTTGACGATTGATTGGTACTTGAATAATATGGATTGGGTGGAAAGAGTTATTTCGGGTGAGTATAGAGATTATTATAAATCAAATTATAGCAATAGATGAAAAAAGTAATATCAGTAGTCGGAGCAAGACCGAATTTTATGAAAGTCGCTCCTATACATAGAGCATTTGAAAAATATCCCAATATTGAACATTTTCTTGTTCATACAGGACAGCATTATGATAAAAATATGAGTGATGCCTTCTTCCAAGATTTAGAGATGCCACATCCAAAGCACTTTTTGAGTGTTGGCTCTGGTTCTCATGCTGAACAAACTGCAAAAGTGATGATTGAGTTTGAGAAAATATTATTAGAGGAAAAGCCTGACCTTGTTTTAGTAGTAGGCGACGTTAACTCAACTGTTGCTTGTAGTCTGACTGCTGTTAAGTTACATATACCTGTTGCTCACGTCGAATCAGGATTGCGTAGTGGCGATAGAGAAATGCCCGAAGAAATCAATAGGTTAGTTACAGATTCAATATGTGATATTGCTTTCGTAACTGAAGAAAGTGGAAAAAGAAATTTATTGAAAGAAAATTATCCAGAAAAGAATATACATTTCGTTGGTAATACAATGATTGATTCTCAACATTTTGCATTGCAAAAGTTAGATGGTAATAACGTTTTGGAAAGATTAGGCCTTACTAGTAAAGGTTATGTACTTTCTACAGTTCACAGGCCTTCCAATGTTGATGATAAAGAGCAGATGAATGATTTGCTCGAAATTTTTGAACTGATATCTCAGCGAAGAACAGTTGTAATCCCAATGCACCCTAGAACTAAAAAGAATATTGAAAACTTTGGATTGACTGAAAAGCTCGAATCTATAGAAAACTTAGTTATGACTGAACCACTAGGATATTTAGATTTTTTAAATTTGATGAAAAATTGTGATTTCGTAATGACAGACTCTGGTGGGATTCAAGAAGAAACAACAGCACTAGGTGTCGATTGTATAACCATCAGAACTACTACAGAAAGACCAAGTACTATTGAATTAGGTACAAATATATTAGTACAACCGAATAAATTAGAAATAGAAAAAGCAGTAAATAAATATTTAAGTGGTGATCGAAAAAATGGCAGTGTACCTTATCTCTGGGATGGGAATGCCGCCGATAGAATCGCCGAAATAATAAGTAAAAGATTGATGGAGAATAAATGAAATTCAAAATTATCATCGCTATGTTGCTATCTACAACTGGCTTGTTGGCACAAATCACAGGCATGAGTGAAAGTAACTCAGTACTAAAAAGCGAAATCGAGAATAATAAGGGAATGGATTCTCAAATGTTTGAGACAGAGCAAATGCCTGTTTCAAATGTTATCAATCCTGATTACTATTATCTTGGTCCTGGCGATGTCCTTATGATAAAAGCAATTCCAATGCTTACAACTCCAGTTCCTGTCGTGGTTTCTCCGGATAATATGATATTATTGCCTCGTTCTGGTGGCTTGATAGACGTAAATGGTAAAACATTGACTGAAGTTAGAAAATTAATAGAAGAAAATATCACAAAATATAAATCTGATGCAATAGTTACAACATCGTTCCATAAGCCCCACTTATCTTTCGTAGAAGTTGAAGGTAATGTCCTGAATTCTAGTGTCTATAATCTTCCTTCTACTTTCAAAGTCTCCGATGCTATTCATCTTGCTAATAAAAGAGGACCGATATCAGAAAAAAACAATGCGAGCGAAGATACATATATTCAAGAAAGATTAAGAGTTAAAAAGTCATTTTCTAGAAATCAGGACAATAGTGAGATTGTTGAATATTGGAAAAGAAATATATTAGTGATTCATGAAGATGGCACAAGTACCAAAGTAGATTTGATTAAAGCAAAATCAAGCGGGAATGGACACTTGAACCCTTATGTCAGACAAGGTGACAGGATTATAGTTCCCTTTAATAGAAACCAATTCGGTACAATCTCAATTTCTGGTGAAGTAAATAGACCTATAACACTTCCTTATAAAAATGGTGATAAGCTTTCCGAATTAATTGAGTATAGTTTAGGTCTGACTTCATTTGCTGATACAGATAATATATATTTATTCGATAATGGAGTAAAAACTAAACTTAATTCGAAAGATGGTAAAATTATAATAGAAAATGATAGAGAATTGAGTCCAGGTGCTATCGTAATAGCAGGTAATCTAGAAGAAAGAAAATCTATTAACGAAGGTGTAGTTACTATCAGAGGTTTTGTCAACAACCCTGGAGCTTATCCAATAATCAATTCTAAGACGAAGCTAAGTGAGATAATAGAGCAGGCTGGAGGAATAACAGAAGGTGCTTATTTGCCACTTGCTAAGTTATATAGAAAAACAAATGAATTTGATGAATTGAGTGAGTCAAGAACTGAAGCATTCAAAATGTTCAGAAAAAGTAATCTCTCTTTAGAAGACACGGTAAGATATACATTAGATATTCATTCTATTGAACCGATAGTATCAGTGGATTTCACCAAGGTTCTAAACAGTAGTAATTATGATGTTACATTGGAAAATGGAGACGAAATTGTAATACCTACAAGCCCAAATAGAGTCTATGTCTTTGGTAGAGTAGAAAACCCTGGTTATGTAGAGTTTGAAGAAGGCAAAAATTTATTGTATTATATAAATAAGACTGGCGGTTTCACAGATGTTGCCGATGAAGATAGGGCTGCAGTAATACGCAAAAACACAAGTTCATGGATTGATAATGAGGAATCAATTGTTTATGATGGTGATTATATATATGTACCAGGAGAAGTAGATGTATCAACATCTACAGAACAAGCGAAAGTCTCTACTTATGCTGCTATCGGTAGTATAATTCTCTCTCTCGGTTTCTTGATTGTTAATATTGTTAATACAGTAAATAAATAATGATATTTAGAATAGTCATATCATCTTTACTATTTTTTACTTTATATAGTGGAATTTTAAACGCTCAAGTTGAACATGTTCCATTGACTTCTCCTGTCTATGATTATCTACTAAGAGCTGAAAATAAAGGATATCTTGAGCATAAATCTCTATCTAGTTTACCTCATCAAAGGAAGGAAATAATCTCGATATTAAACCAAATGTATAGCGATGAAAATATATCAACGACTGATAAAAAAATTGTCGAATTCTATTTAAAAGAGTTCAACTCACTTCCAGAAAAAAACACAGTTGTTTTCGAAAATGAGCAGAATACGGATAATATTTTCTTCAAGGATCTATTTGGTAATAAAGACAAATATATTTACAAGTACACGGATAGCAGTAATAATGTAGAATTGAAACCACTTTTAAAAGCTGAATCATTTTTTACTAATAACTCAAGTTATGATGAAAGCAAAAGTGTGTTATTACACGGCGGCGTAAGATTGATGGGAACTTTGTCCAATTCTTTCGGTTATTATTTGCAAGCAACAAATGGTGCAATAATCTCAGGAGACAGAAATTTAGCTATTGATAGAGAGCAATCATATAGCAATAATGTAAAATTTGCATTCTTAGAAAGTGACTTGGACTTTACTCAATCTCATGTTAGATATGACAATAATTGGTTCTATGCGACATTGGGGCGAGAAGTTAGAAACCTCGGAACTGGATTGTTTCAGAAGGTGTTTATTTCAAATTCCTCACAGCCATTTGATGCTCTGAGTTTAGGAGCAAGGTTTAATAGTTTCGAATACCGTTTTACTCACGGTTCATTGCTTTCATCGCCTTTAGACACTAATATAAGTCAGGGTTTTAATTCTGTCATTCCCGATAAATTTTTGGTAATGCACCGATTTGCATTTCGTCCATCTTGGGGTGAAATTGCTCTTTGGGAGAGTGTAATTTACTCTGATAGATCGATAGATTTTGCTTATCTGAACCCAATTTCATTTTTCAAATCTTTGGAACACGCCCTTCGAGATCGTGATAATTCAATGATGGGAATAGATGCAACTATCCGCCCTATGAATAACTTACAGCTAAAAGGCAGCTTTTTACTAGATGATATTATAATTTCAGAAATTGGGAATGGTTATTGGAGTAATAAAACGGCTTGGAATATTGCGGCTACTTATTCGTTCGACTTACCAATAGATTTGGGTATAGAGTATTCTAGAGTAGAACCTTACACTTATTCTCACTTCAATAATCTCAACGCATATACTAATGACAGAGGATTGCTTGGCTCTATTATCAAACCAAATTCAGATTTTGTTGGTATTTCTTTAAACTATTGGTTGACAAACAAATACCCTATTAGCTTTCGTTTCATAAGAATGCGACATGGTGATAATATCTATAAGGACGGTAAACTAGTAGAGAATGTCGGTGGTGATGTCAACCAGTCACGAAGGCATGAAGATAAATACGATGGTATTGATTTTTTAGCTGGAAATCTAATAAAAACAAGTATATTTGAACTTTCTGCTGGATTAGAATTGATAAGAAATCTAAATCTGAGGGCTATGTACTCTTACGAGACAAAAGTAGAATCGAACCATTATTTTAGAGTAATCTTGACACTGGAGGACTTTTAGAAGAATTATGAGTCTTCCTCTTACTATATTGCTTCTTTCTCTATTGCTAGTGGTCTATGTCTATGTGCTTTACCCACTTATGTTATTTATACTTACACTTAATAAGAAATTAGATATTAAATATAGTGAGGAAGAATTAGAAAAAATTTCTGTCCTCATAGCTGCTTACAACGAAGAAGAATACATTCTTGAATGCGTTCAATCTGTACTCGAATGCGATTACCCAAGTCAAAAAATTGAAATATTGATAGGTTCAGATGGCTCAACGGACAAAACAGATGAGATATTAAAAGAACTTTCTGCTAAACACGATAATGTTAGTTACTACCGACTTGAAAGGGGAGGTAAAAACTCTGTTTTGAACTATCTTTCGGACAAAATGACTGGTACTATTTTGGTCGTTCTCGATGCTGATTGTAGATTGAAGCGTGAATCTTTGTTACAAACTAACTCAATACTAAAGAACAAAATTGGGTGTTTGGTCTATTCTGTTGAATTCTATCAAAATGACAATAATACTGGTTCGAAAGGTGAATCCTTCTATCAAAAATATGATAGCTTCCTACGTGAAAGGGAGTCACTTTTAAAGAGTAATATCAATTCACTTGGTAGTCATGCAATTAGAAAAGAGTTATTTAAAAAATTTCCAAATGACAAAGTTTGCGACGATCTCTTTTCCTTGCTTAATACCATAAAGAATAATAAGAAAGTACTTTTCAGCAAAAAAATTAATATTATTGATGTCAGAGAACGAAATTTTGGTGAAGAATACCAAAGACGTAAAAGATTAGTTGGTGGAGGTCTTGCGACTATATTCAGTTTCCCGAAACTACTAAGTCCTACTTTTGGTTGGACTTCGTTGTTTTTGTGGTCACACAAAATTCTCAGATGGTATTCTGCTATCTTACTGATTTTAGCTTACATTTTGTCTTTCTTTATCTTGGATACAACCATAGGATATGTTTTCATGTCCTTCTTCTCTATCACAATATTATTAAGTATTGTTGGTTATTTGTTAGAGAAAAATAAATTAAGCAATCCGTTAAAACTTCCTCTGTTCTTCATATCTATGAACATAGGGTTTGTTGAAGGAATAATCCAATTTTATAAGAAAAAACAAAACGCAATTTGGAGTAGAAAAGGATTAGAGTGAAAACTATTCAAATAAATATGATAATCGAATTAATAGAAGAGGTTAAGAAATGGATTTAATGTCTGTTATATTAGCTTTATTATTAATTTTATTTGCATATCCTTTGGTATTTTATCCTCTTATATTGTCATTATTACCTAAGAATAAAATTCCTCTAAGAAATATTGAACTTCAAAATCTCAGCATAATAATTGCTGCTTATAATGAAGAAGAGCATATCGTAGATTGCATAAACTCTATTTTGGAATCGGACTTAGAAGGTTTAAATTTAGAAATACTTGTTGGTTCAGATGGTAGTGAAGATAGGACGGTAGAATATGTCAAATCTATCAAAAATCCGATCGTTAAAATCTACGATTATCCAAGACAAGGAAAAAATCAGACATTAAACAAGTTGGTTAAGGAATCAAAATTCGACAATCTACTTTTCATAGATGCTGATTTTAGGTTAAAAACTGATAGCATTAAAAAATTATTACAACAGTTCGGAAAGCTTGATGTTGGAATAATCATTTGTCCAATTGAAATGCGTTCAAAAAATGGAGAATACTCGAAGGAAGGTGAGTCAGTATATCAAAAATATGAGTCTTATATAAGAAGAAATGAGAGCGAAATTGCGTCTTGTGTTAATTCGCTCGGAAGCTATATAATTAAAAAAGATATTTTTGAAGATATTTCATCCGACAAATATTGTGATGACCTACATTCTATATTAACAAGTATTAAGAAAGGGAAACGAGTCTATTTTGACGAACAAAATAAAATATACGAAGTTAGAAAATCTAATTTTTTCGAAGATTATTCACGAAGAAAACGTTTAGTTGGCGGAGGATTATCTACAATTTTTGCATTCAAAGAATTACTCTCAATTTCTGGAGGGTGGAGTGCTTTTTTCTTATGGTCTCATAAGTTATTACGATGGTTCTCTTCAGTATTTCTATTATTTGCATTTATACTTTCTCTGTTTATGCTAGATACGGTTTTCGGTTTGTTGACAGCATACACAATTAGTGTGCTTATTATAATAAGTGCAATAGGATTCGTCTTAGAAAAAAGTGGGTTAGCAAATCCATTGAAACTACCTCTATTCTTTGTTTTTATGAATATTGGTTTTATAAAAGGAATAATGCACTATCTCTATGGTAGTCAAAATGCGAAATGGAGCAGGAAAGGATTAGATTGAGTTTAGCAGTAGAAAATAGAGATATTGTTTCTGAACAAGTGAAAACTTCTTATTCAACAAAGTTTAAGAATCTCATTCTTCCACTTTATTTAGAATTAACAGCAGATGTACTTGCTATTGTAGTTAGCTTCTTTATCCAATATTATATTCGGTTTGAAACTAGTTTATTCGGAGCGATTAAGCCGAATCTAGTTCACGATTGGTCTCTTATTCTATACCCATCTCTTGCCCTAATCGTCTATTGGATTGGCTTGTTTGCTGTAAACGGAATGTACAGAAATTGGTATGAACGCTCACCAATTGATGAGATATTTACTATGCTCAAATTGGTTGGGTTCGGATGTCTTATGTTAGCGATAGTTGTGCTTTCAGTTATCCAAACAAGCCCTAGAATGCTTATTGTAATCTATTTTGTTGTTCTTAGCTTGAATATCGTGATATTCCGTACGATTGCTCGAAGAATACAGTTGTCATTGAGAAAAAGAAAAGTAATCAACCTTCGAACTATATTCATTGGAAAAAAGGAGAAAGTTTTTCAAATAGCACGTAAGATGCAACTTTCACCGGGCTGGGGGTTCAGACCAATAGGATACATTAGCACTTCAGATAAAAATGAAGAAGATGATAAAAAAGACATAATACCGAATATTGGTTCAATAAATGAATTTACAAAAATACTAGAGAAATATAAGCCTGATTCAATTGTTATAGGCTCAAAAATGAGTCACAGAAATAGTATGTTCAATATTGTTCAAACGTGTAAGGATAATAATATCAGCGTTAAAATTGAACCAGACCTTTACCACATTTTCACAGGGCAATCTAAAACTACAAATCTCTATGGTATTCCTCTTATAGATGTGAATTTGAACCTAATGAAACCGTGGCAGAGTTTTGCTAAGAGAATATTTGATATTGTTTTTAGTCTTATCGTGCTCATAGTAGGTCTCCCGATCTGGTTATTGCTGGCTTTGGCTATCTCATTGGAGTCAAAAGGAGGTGTATTCTATACTCAACCTAGAGTGGGCAGACATGGAAAAGAATTTAAAATATATAAATTCAGATCAATGGTACCTGCAAAACCAGACGCTGAGCAAAAATGGACGGTTGTCGGCGATAAACGAGTAACCAAATTTGGACGTTTTTTGAGAAAATCACATTTAGATGAAATACCACAATTTTGGAATTGCTTAATAGGAGATATGAGTATTGTCGGTCCAAGACCAGAACAACCAAAATTCGTAAAAATGTTCTCTGAACAACTTGATTATTATAACCGCCGACACAAAGTCAGACCAGGGATTACGGGCTGGTGGCAAATAAAATACGAATCGCACGAATTAAGTATTGAAGAAATAGAAAATAGAACTAAGGATGATTTTTATTATATTGAGAATATGTCATTAAAATTAGATTTTGAAATAATAATACGAACAATATGGCTAGTTTTCAAAGGACATGGGCAAACGTAAAATATGAAATCAATAGTAGTTATACCAACATACAACGAAAGTAAGAATATTGTAAGAATTATTCATAAGATATTCAGTGTCCATGATGATATTGAAATACTTGTAGTCGATGATAATTCGCCTGATGGGACAGGTCAACTAGTCAAAGATTTGATGAAAGAGTCTGATAGGGTTCATATTATAGAACGCGAAGGAAAGATGGGATTAGGAACTGCCTATCTTGCTGGGTTCAAATATGCTTTAGATAAGGGCTATGATTTTATAATGGAGATGGACGCTGACTTTTCTCACAATCCAGAAGAGATACCTAATTTCTTAAAATACATTCAAGATTATGATGTAGTACTTGGCTCCAGGTATATAAAAGGTGTTAATGTAGTTAACTGGCCTTTAAAAAGATTATTGCTTAGCTATTTTGCTAATCTCTATACTCGAATTATTACCGGTATGAACGTAAAAGATGCTACTGGGGGTTTTAAATGCTTCAGAGCTACTTCTCTTTCTAAAATTAACTTTGAAGAAGTGAAATCAAACGGATACAGCTTCCAAATAGAAATGACATATCGTTTGTGGAAAAAAGGAGCTAGAATAAAAGAAATTCCTATCATTTTTGTAGATAGATTAGAAGGAGAATCAAAAATGAGTAAGAAAATTGTTTACGAAGCTATTTTTATGGTGTGGAAGCTCAAACTGGGCTTAGTCAAAATCTCAAAATAATCTTCAAAATAACTTGCAATCCAATATAGACATATCCATCGTAATAGTCAATTACAATGTTAAAGATTTTCTTTCACAATGTATCAGATCTATTCACAAATCAGATACGGATTTGAGCTATGAAATTATAGTTGTTGACAATAATTCAACTGATGGTTCCAAAGAAATTTTCGAAGCTATTTCTGAGAAAGAAGAAAATTTCTACTATTTGTATTCTAATAAGAATTTAGGGTTTGGTAAAGCTAATAACCTTGGTTTCGAATTGGCAAAAGGTAAATATACACTAATTCTCAATCCAGATACTTTATTAGAACCAAACACTCTACAAGTTATGTTTGACTATATGGAATCAAACCCAGATATTGGGACTTCTGGATGTAAAGTACTTAACTTAGATGGTACTTTCCAATCTGCTTGTAGAAGAGGATTCCCAACTCCTTGGGCTTCATTTTGTAAACTGTTCGGTTTGCAGCGATTATTCCCTAATTCCAAGATTTTTGCAAAGTATAATTTAAGCTTTCTAAATGAAGATGAGACGAATGATATCGATTCTCTAATTGGTGCATTTATGTTCACCAGAACGGATTTATTAAAAAAGATTAATGGTTTCGATGAAAGCTTTTTTATGTATGGCGAGGATTTAGATTTATGCTATCGAATAAAACAAGAAGGATTTAGAGTGTCATACTACCCTAAAACTACAATTACTCACTTCAAAGGGGAAAGTTCAAAAAGAAGTACTCTAAATGAGACAAAGCATTTCTATGATGCAATGGAAATATTTGCAAAAAAGCATTATGGTAATTCCAAATTGTTTTTCTCGTTTCTTAGACTTGGAATAAAAATCAGAGCATTTATTAGCTATTTGAGAAAGCATAAGAAGGACGTGTCTTTTATATTGATAGATTTGATAATCGTAAATCTATCTCTATTACTCTCTTCTTATCTGCGTTGGGGCAATTTCTTCCCTTTCCCTGACTATGCTTACCCAACTGTATTTGTTTTTTTGAGCATTGTTACTTTTATGTCGATGCTTTTTTCTGGAGAGTATTTTGAACAAAATCAAAGTATAAGAAAATCATTTTTTGGATTATTATCATCATTGATTATACTTACTTTCTTGACATATTTTTTCAGAGATTTCGCATTCAGTCGTGGAATTTTGTTGATGACTATATCGTTTTCGACAGTATTTATAACTATTACGAGAGTATTGAGTAATATTAGGGAAAAGAACAGAAATATAAATGAGATAAATAGAATAGTTTTAGTAGGTTGGAATGATAATGCACCTCAATTGATTCATAATATAAAATCAAACTATTCAAATTCAATAATTGTTGGATTTATAAGTAATAATGCAATCAATAATACTGATCTTGATTATCTGGGTGAACCCGATTATATACAAAAAACAATAAACGACAAATCCATAACAGAAGTGATAGTATTAGATAAAACTGAATTTCAGTTCGATGACGATACTAAATTTATTAGGTTAAAAAATGACAATCTAGTACATATATATTTCGCAAATGATTACGATAATCTTGTATTGTCAAAGATATTGACAGATGTTTCAGGAGTGAACCCCGAGACAAAACAAAGTAAATTATCACAATTGAGATACAGATTATTAAAGAGAGTCACAGACTTAGCAATTGCACTTCTAATGCTGACTTTTGGATTACCTTTTCTAATTGTAAAAGGAAATACTAAAATATTCGTTAACTTGTTAGTTGGCAATCTTACATTTATTGGTTTATTTCCTGAGACTAATAATTTGTCAGAAAAAGGAAAATTAGGTATTATTGGACTTGCTCATATAAGCGAGCCACAAAAATTAAAAGAAAAAATGATAGTAGAGTTGAATAATCATTATCTTGATAATTACTCACTATCTTTAGATTTTGACATACTTTTTAAATATTTATTTAGAAGATAAAATCATGGCAAATAATTTCACTTTAGATTTTGAGAAACCAATCATAGAATTGGAAGACAAAATAGCCGAAATGAAACAATTAGGCGAAGAATTGGATATAGAACAAGATATAGCAAGTTTAGAAAAAAAAGTTGATACTCTCAAAAGGAATATCTATGCAGGATTGACTAGATGGCAAAGAGTCCAAATAGCGAGACACCCCGAAAGACCAATCACTTCTGATTATTTAGAAAATACTTTCGATAGTTTTGTGGAACTCCACGGCGATAGGAAATTCAGAGACGACGCTGCTATAATGGGTGGAATGGCTACCATTGGTGAGCACCAAGTAATGTTCGTAGGTCATCAGAAAGGTAGAGATACGAAGTCAAATATTCTTAGGAACTTCGGTATGCCAAACCCTGAAGGTTACCGTAAAGCATTAAGATTATTCAAATTAGCAGAAAAGTTCAATAGGCCAATTGTTTGCTTCCTCGATACGCCTGGTGCTTACCCAGGAATGGAGGCCGAAGAAAGAGGTCAAGCAGAAGCAATAGCAGACAATTTGATAAAAATGGCTCAATTAAAAGTACCAATTATTGTCGTTGTAATTGGTGAAGGAGCATCGGGTGGTGCTCTCGGTATAGGTATTGGAGACAGAGTCCTAATGTTAGAAAACGCTTGGTACTCAGTAATAGCTCCCGAATCGTGTAGTAGTATATTGTGGAAAACATGGGATTTCAAAGAACAAGCAGCTGAAGCTCTTAAGCTAACTGCTCCCGATTTGAAGGAACATAATATTATTGATGATATTATCAAAGAACCTCTTGGAGGTGCTCACAAAAATCCTGATGATATGTTTGCTATCATGCGAAGAACACTCTTGAAAGAATTAAAATTATTTAAAAAGTATGACCCCAAAAAGCTCATAGAAGAACGACATGAAAAATTCTTAAATATGGGTGTGTGGGAGGAATAATTTGTTAAAAAAGTTTACTGCCTGGCTTAGGCGAATAACAGATTGGATGGAGAGTTTTGCCGAAAAGCCACACGCTATGTTGGCATTATTTGTTCTTTCCTTTATGGAGTCATCTTTTTTTCCAATCCCTCCTGATGTTCTGCTAATTGCAATTGCTATATCGAATCCAAAGAGGGCGTTCAAAGCTGCATTTTGGTGTAGTGTTGGGTCGGTACTTGGCGGTGTTTTCGGGTATTATATTGGTGCAGTTCTGATGGATTCTATTGGCTCTCCTATTCTGCATTTCTATGGTAAAGAAAATGCAATGGATGATTTTGTAAGATTGTATGAAGAATGGGGAACACTATTTCTAGCAGGTGCTGCTTTTTCACCTATCCCATATAAAGTAGCTACTATAGCTTCTGGGGCTGCGAACATGGATTTGACAACTTTTATTACTGTGTCTTCTATTGGAAGAGCGGCTAGATTTTTTCTAGTTGCAGGATTATTGTTCAAGTATGGTGCTCCTATCAAAGCATTCATTGAGAAATATTTCGATATTCTTTCGATAGCATTCCTAGTTTTATTAGTTGGTGGATTCGTTGCAATAAAGTACTTACTTTAAAAAATGGATAGAAAAAAAATAATATATGTTTGGAAATCACCATATCCTTGGGATGTTAGAGTTGAAAAAATTTGTAAGTCACTTTCCAAAGAATATGAAGTACTTATATTAGCTAGATGGGGCAATGAAGCTAAGAAAGCCGAACAAATAGATGGTGTGACTATTCGTAGGGTTGGATTCAGAGAAAAATCATTCAAAAGTGTTCCATTGTCATTCAACCCTTTTTGGAAAAGAGAATTAGAAACCGTTATTAAAGGTTTCAAACCCGATGCTATTATCGTGCGTGAAATAATGCTTGGTACTTTGGTCGGCAAATTAGGTAAAAAGTATAGTATTCCGACTATAATGGATATGGCTGAGAACTATCCTGCCGTAATTAAATTATTCAAAAAGTATAAAAAGAACTTTGTCTCAAGATTTTTGATTCATACTCTAAATTTAGCAAAATCTGTTGAGAAAAATTCTCTTAAGTTTATTAAAAATTTAATAGTTGTATGCGACGAACAAGTTGAAAGGTTAAAATCTGAAAGTTATATAAAAAATCATAACTTCTGCGTTGTTGAGAATACTCCACCTTATGATGAAAACTCAAAGATAGAAAAAAAATTCAAGAAACCAATTTTTGGTCATCACGGCAATCTTACTGCTGATAAGTCTGTATTCGAATTTCTACAAGCAGTCATTGAGTTACTTGACGAAGGATATGATTTGGAGTTCCATATTATGGGTAATGGTGAGATTTATCAAGAGACAAAAAAAATTGTTGATGAATCTGGGTACAAAGATAAAATAATAATGTACGGCAATTGGGAAGATGAATTATATAAAAAGTATTTAGAAACTATAAATTTTGGTGTTTTACCTTATGCCGTAAATGATTTTACTAATACTACTAACTTCAATAAATATTATGATTTTCTTAAATTTGGTATCCCAGTAATTACTTCTGACACAAAGCCAATGTCCAGATTAAATAATCAATTTGGATGCGGTATAACAATCAATGTCAATTCTATTCCCGAGATAAAGCAAAGCATTAAACAAATTTATAATATCAATTACAATTTACTTTCTGAAAATGCTAACAAAGCTTATGAAGAGAGATATAATTGGTCCGTAGATGAAGTTGAACTGTTAAAATTTGTAAAGGAGATTGTTTAATATGTTCAGAACAATCCAAGTACATGTTGCCGTTGCAAAAGATAATGAGATTAGGCATCTCGCTCTCAGACGTTCAGATAGTTGTAAACTCTTTCCTACAATGTGGCAAACTATTACGGGTACTCTTGAAGAAAATGAAAATGCTTTCGATGCAGCTAAAAGAGAGCTCAAAGAAGAAGCTGGGTTAGTTACGGACGTATGGTATAAGCTGCCTTTTCTAGGTGGATTCTACGATATAAAGAGAGATAGAGTAGAAAGTGTTCCGACTTTTGCCGTTGTCTTCGATGATTTCAAGAATATCATGCTTTCGGAAGAACATACGGAGTACAATTGGCTCAAGAACTCAGAACTTGAGCAGTTTTTTCCTATACCTGATCATATCAATGGCGCAATTCAATTGGAAAAAATGCTTCATAACCCATTACAACTTAGGATATTTTTACTATGAGTATTGCAGCTATTGTTATTACATTCAATCGTTTAGAGCTATTAAAAAAGACAATTGATGGTTTGAGAAAACAAACTCACAAAATAGATGAGTTAATCGTTGTTAATAATGGCTCCAACGACGGTACTTCCGAATGGTTAAAAGAAAATGATGACATTTTTGTTGTTACTCAAGACAATGTAGGAAGTTCAGGCGGACAATACACGGCTTTCAATACTGCTTATGAAAGAGGGCATGAATGGATATGGGCTATGGATGATGACGTAGTACCCAGACCTGATTGTCTCTCACATTTAGTAGCTAATATAGAACCTAACAAAGTGGTAGCTCCTCTAAGATATAGCTTAGACGGCACTCCTTTTATTAATGATACTATCGAATTTAATCTGACGAATCCATTTGCAAATATTTGGAAGAGATTACTGAAAAAAGAAGATTTAGTTAATGAAATCATACCAGCTACTGGACTTACTTTCGAAGGACCCATGTTTCATAGATCGCTGATTGAGAAAATAGGTTTACCTGAAAAGAAATTCTTCATATTTGCCGATGATAGTGAGTATATGATAAGAGCAAAGAAAGCAGGGTTTAGCTCATATATTATTACTAAGGCAAACTTAGATAGAATGTTAGATGCACCAGATTTAAACAAAGAATTTTCTTGGAAAAACTATTATATTATCCGTAATATAATCGCAATCGACGTGCTGCACGGATGCCCAGCAGTACGTGTTCTGAGACCGTTTGCCTATCTAATTTCTTGGTTACGCAAAGCAAATAGTAAATCAGATAGACAAACAGTGATAAAAGCGTTCAAAGATGGTTATTTCTATAAATCTGAAAATTAAAGTATTACACCCAAGCTAATTGCTAAGAACTGCTTGTCAGGCTCTCCACTATCTTTGCCAATTAGATTTATGTGTTGATATTTCAACTCAAGGTTCAGTTTCAAAAGCTGTAAATCTAAATCTGTTCCAGCACCCAAAAAATAGCCAATTCTTGAATCTGTAGGGCTCATATCAAGAGGAACCGAATAATCTGAATCATCAGTTACATAATCAACAGAATTTGAAATATAATTATATGCAAATCCACCAGTAGCATATACATTTACCAGATTGGTATTAATAAATGCTAAGTTTATGCCTGCGTGAATTGGGAATATATTCTGTGTGGATTTGAACTGATGAATTTCTCCAGTTTGTGGGTCTTTAATTTTGAATTCTGATCTTGGGAATCTATGAAACTCAACTCCACCTACAAAATGGAACATATCTGAAAGTTCTATTCTCGCCGCCACTCCCAAATGATACCCCATATCGGCATTTTCAGTAAAAAAATTACCTGACCCGATATTATTCGATGTCAAGTTTTCATTGGAATAAACCTTTGAAATCATATCATTAGGAGTTGAAAGACCAGCTTTGAAATGCAACCCGAGTGGGCCTACAGCTTTTGCAGAATTAAAATTTAATAGCATAATACTCGTTATGAGTATTGTCATTGTTGCAAATAGGCGAGTGTTTGTTTTATTACTTTTCATTTGACTATTATTATTGTTAAATTTGAATAAATAATTTCTAATTAATTCATGGTTTTTTTATGAAAAAAATAATTCTATTAGTTCTACCAATATTGTTAGTTGTAAATTTAATTAATCTAAATGCCCAATCCAAAGAAAAAGATATTCCACTAAACTTAGGTGGATATTTTGGGTTGAACTATAATATGCACAACGGTGAATTTTATTATCCATCATTAGTGAACACTCCGCCTGCTGATATCACAGTACCTTTTTATGGGTCTGAATCATCAATAGGGTTAAACGCTGGTTTCATAATTAACGTACCTTTTAATAATATGTTTGTTTTTTCTGGTAGATTAGGTTTACACGGTGCTGGCGCTGATTTTTCGACTTTAGGCGTAGAGACTTCATTATTAGATACAACAACTTATACTGATTCATTCAATAGTTCATTGATGTATGGTGAAATTGACTTATTTATGCAATTTCATAATCTAATCCCAGTTGACAATCTTTATCTATTAGCAGGATTAGAACTTGGCTTCCCAGTTACTTCAAGTTACGAAAGAACAGAAGTTACGACAATTGCTAGTTCAACCTTTAAATCAGAAAATACTGATATACTAAATTCAGATATTGTTGATAGTCCTATGAGATTAGCTCTTGCATTAGGTGCTGGTTATATGATGGAAATCAGTGACGATGTATTTCTAACTCCTGAAGTTAGCTTCAGATTACCTTTCTCTAATGTAAGTGATTTTAATGGTAACACAGCCAATGATTGGAACTTTGCTCAACTAAGAGCTGGAGTTAGTTTGACATTTGGCTTTGGTGATGATGAAGTTGAACCTGATCCAGAATCGACTATCGATGTTGGATTAAAAGATATTAGAGCATACAACAAAGATGGTATGGCTTATAGCGTAGATAATATTAAAGTTGAAGAAGTAAAATATACTGAATTGTTTCCAATTGTTCCTTACATCTTTTATAATGAAGGTAGCAAATATCCTTCTGCAGCCACTCAAACATTAGCAGCGGAGAGAGAAACAGGTAAGTTCGTAATTGATGATATCGAAGCAGATGCTATTGAAATAAATAGAAATACTTTAGATATTATTGGTACGAGAATGCAAGAAAACACTGCTGCTGATTTGAAAATCACTGGTACAATTGATAATAAATCTGAGAAAGGAAATCTTACATTAGCCAAAGAAAGAGCGGAACAAGCAAAGAATTACTTAGTTGTTAACTATGGAATTTCGCCTGATAGGATTACTGTTGAAGCTTCAAAAGCTCCTTCTAAGCCATCATCGACAAGAGTAGAAGACGGTATTGCGGAAAACAGAAGAATTGAGTTCTCTACAAAAGATAAGACTTTACTTAACCCTATGTTAGTTGAAAAAGAAAAATCTTCAATTGCAAATCCTGATTTAGTCGAGTTTGTTCCTGAAGTAGTCTCAACTGATAGCATAACTAGATGGCAATTAGAACTATCACAGTCTGGTAAAATGATTAAAACTTTTAACGGTGGTGGTAATCCAGATGAAATTCAATGGGCAATAAAGCCGAATCAACTTGCTGCTAGTGATTTACCAGTAGAATACAACTTAACAGTAGAAAACAACAAAGGTAAAGCTAACAATGTTACTGGATCAATCCCAGTCGAATTTGTTTCTACTTCACAAAGAACACAAGAAGTAAAACCAGACAAAACAATTTCTAAGTTTAGTTTAGTTGTTTTCGATTTTGATAGTCCAGAAATTTCTGACCACGATAAAGAAATAATAGATAACAATATATTACCAGCAATCGCTTATAACTCAACTGTTCAGATATATGGTTATAGTGATAGAATTGGTGAAGAAAACTATAATAAGAAACTTGCACTACAAAGAGCACGTAATGTAGAAAAATACATTAGTTCTAAAGCTAAAGATGCTAAATATGAAGTCTATGGAATTGGTGAAAGTATTCAACCATTTGATAATGACTTAACTATTGGTCGTCAACTATCTAGAACTGTTCAAATTTATGTTATAACTCCAAAGGAAAAATAAGTTTAATGTCGAATAACTCAGACTACAAATACTTAATGGATATCAATTCACCGGCAGATTTACGAAAGCTCAAAGCTTCAAGTCTGCCGACTGTTTGTGATGAAGTTCGTGACTATGTTATAGATACGATTTCCCAGATAGGAGGTCATTTTGGTGCAGGACTAGGAATGGTTGAATTAACCGTTGCATTGCACTATGTTTTCGACACTCCAAAGGACAAAATTGTAATTGACACTGGTCATCAAGGATATCCACATAAAGTCCTGACAGGGAGAAGAGACGAGCTCCACACAATACGTCAGAAAGATGGATTATCGGGATTTCTGAAAAGAACTGAAAGTGAATATGACGAATTCGGTGCTGGCCATGCAAGCACAAGTATTTCTGCTGCTTTAGGCATAGCTGCCGCCCGAGATATAAACGATCACGATTATAAGGTTGTTTCTATAATCGGAGATGGTGCAATGACTGGTGGTCTTGCCTTCGAAGCCCTTAATAATGCGGGTGTGCTTCAGAAAGACTTGTTAGTTATTATGAATGATAATAACTTCTCAATTGCTCCTAATGTATCAGCATTATCAAACTATTTTAGCGAAATTTTTACTTCAAAGCCATTTAAGAAAATGCGTGATAAAGCATGGCAAGTAACTGGTAAAATGGATGATTTGGGTGATAGATTGCGTAAAATCGCATCAAAATTAGAAGATGGTGTAAAGGCAGTAATTACTCCAGGAGTTTTATTCGAAGCACTTGGATTTAATTATATTGGACCCGTTAATGGACACAATATCAATAAGCTAGTCAATATTTTAGAAAACATCAAAGACATGAAAGGCCCAATATTTTTGCATGTTATGACTCATAAAGGACATGGTTATAAGCATGCGACAAGGGATAAACAGTATATGCATGCAATCGGTAAGATTGATAAGATTACTGGTAAATCAGTTGCGAGTGCTCCTTCTGCACCTAAGCCCCCTAAATATCAAGATGTTTTTGGTGATGCAGTCCTTGAGCTATGCAAAAAGGATAATAAATTAGTATCTATCACAGCAGCAATGCCTGATGGTACTGGTCTAGATAGAGTACAAAAAGAAATGCCAGAAAGGGTCATAGATGTGGGAATTGCCGAAGGACATGCTGTTACTTTTGCAGCAGGATTAGCTTCCCAGGGAGTAGTGCCAATTGTAGCTATCTATTCTTCATTCTTGCAAAGAGCTTATGATCACTTAGTTCACGATTGTGCTATACAGAAATTACACGTAGTATTTGCACTTGATAGAGCTGGATTAGTTGGTGCCGATGGTCCAACTCACCACGGTGTACTAGATATTACTTACCTCAGACCTGTACAAGGAATTGTTTTAATGGCTCCGAAAGATGAGCAAGAGTTAAGAGATATGCTCTACTCAGCAGTTTATAAGTTCAAAGATGGCCCTGTTGCAATAAGATATCCCAGAGGAGAGTCTCTAGGCGTTCCTATAAAGCCGATGAACACTATTGAACTTGGTAAATCAGAGACACTTCGAGATGGTGGTGATGTTGCTATATTAGCCTTAGGTAATATGGTCGCATTTGCTATGGAAGCAGCAGAAATATTAGATGCTGAAGGAATACAAGCGAAAGTAATTAATGCAAGGTTTGTCAAACCCTTAGACCACGAAATAATTGATGATATTTGCAAAACAGATATGCAAATATTTACAATAGAAGATGGTCAAAAACAAGGTGGATTCGGTTCTGCAGTTGCTGAATATATGGCTGATATGAATTATCATAATAATCTAACTATCCATGGAATTGATGATATATTTGTAGAGCATGGCACTCAAGAAGAGCAGTATGAATCTATTGGATTGGATAGCAAAGGGATAGCAAATCTTATCTTAAATAAGATTAATAATAAAATAGAAATATAATATTTTTTTTGCAAAATGTTTGCATATTAATTTAATATGCCTTAGTTTTGCATTCTGTTTTTGAGACGGCGACTCCTTAGCTCAGCAGGTAGAGCATTTGATTTTTAATCAAAGGGCCACAGGTTCGAATCCTGTAGGAGTCACAACAAAAAACAAATAAGCCAGTTAAATTTTATTTAACTGGCTTTTTTTATGTAGCAAATCAATTAAAATTATCTACTTTTTCGTATATTTTGCTTTTAGTATCCATTAAAAACCGAAATTATTATGAGAAAGCTTTTTATCCTTTTCTTTGTATTAGCATTATCTGCAACCCAACTGTTTTCACAAACATGGTTTAACGAAATTTCAGACGCTGCTGGACTATCAGAAACTAAAGGCTTCCGGGTTTGGTTAGCAGATGTGAATGGTGATGACTATCCCGATTTACTTTGGGGTGGTGATAAAGGGGCATTATTCAACAGTATCTATCTAATGATGAATGTTCCTAATCCAGATCAAAACTCAAGTGTTAAGAGGATTTTCCAAGATTATACTGCCGAATCAGGACTTCAAAAAAGTAGAATTGATACGAATATCAGTAGAACAGTCGATATAGCTGCCCTAGCTGATTTAGATAATGATGGTGATTTGGATATTGTTACAAGTATATATACGCATAGAGTCCAAAACTATAAGAGCACTGGTGACAGATCGGAGGTTATGCTAAATGATGGAAACGGACATTTTACTTTAGTTGATAATCACGGTCTTGATGATTTTAATTATGCAAGTAGTTTAGAATTGGGATTGACTAATACAACAGGGTTATCATTTCTTGACTATGATTTGGATGGTAATATTGATTTATATGTAGGTACTTGGTTCGCACACTATGGCGAAGGTGCAGATGTATATATGGGTAATTTCTTGTTCAAAGGTAATGGAGATGGTACATTTCAAGAAGGTATAAGATTAGGTGCTACTGAACCTCTATATGGAACTAATGTTACGGACTGGAACAATGATGGATGGCCTGATATTATAAATTCGCCTTATTGCCGTACACCTGGCCAATTTTTTAAAAATGTAAATGGAGAATTTATTGAAGCATCGTTCGAAGCTGGGTACAATGCTCAAAAACTAGGCGGTGACCACGGCCAGAATCTCTGTCAATGGGAAGCAAACCCAGCTGATTTTGATAATGATGGTGATATGGATTTGTTAGAAGTAAAAGTACACGGTGGTTACAATCCCGGTGAAGGTAGAACAACAATCAGTTTAAATGCTGGAATAGAAAACGGTTACAAATACGAATGGGATTTGAAAAGAATAAATAGAGCAGCACCTATGGAATCACACTTAGGTGATCAAGGTGGTACTTGGTTCGATTTTGATAATGACGGAAGGCAAGACATAGCTTTAGGCCAAAACTCTTATCCTTCGGCTAATATATATGGTCAAGAAAGATTGTATTTACTTCACCAAGATGAGTCTGGAACTTTTAATGAGGTTTTACCTAGTGTTACTAAACTAGACACTTTGAAAGAAGCTCACTCTATGGAACCAGCCGATTTTGATATGGATGGTGATCAAGATTTATTTGTATCCCGTATAGTCCGAGAAACAATAATTGAAAACGGTGAACCAAAGAATATTAACTATAATGCTATAGAGTTAGTCGAAAATAAAAAAGCTGAGGAAAATAATTTTATACAAATCAAATTAGATAAAAACTCGACTATTCAAAATGCGAATGGAGCATATATTGGAGCCAAAATATTCGTTTACACGGGCGAAAATACTCAGAAACAAGAAATTCAATCTGGCTTAGGACATTTCGCGGGTATGCAGCCTTTTATTAAGACATTTGGGATCGGAAAACAAACCACTATTGATTCAATCGTGGTTATTTACCCTAATAAAGCTCAAGATAGAGTTGTTTTATATACATTACCTATAAATACATTGGTAAGAATTGGAGATGAAGTTACTTATGTAGATATGACAAATAGTGAATCAAAATTATTAACAACTCTCGAATATGGTAATTTTAATTTTGGTAGAGGAAATGTGAACAAGACAACTACAAAAAATTTGGAACTAGTTAACCTCTCAATGAAGAATGATTCGCCTATAACTATAACAAAAGTTGAAATGGAAGGTGACCCCGAACTAAAATTTGATAGTTCAATATTACCGATTACTGTTTGTTGCAAAGATTCAGTATTAAACTTACCAATTAGTTTAACACCTTCTAAACGTACAGAATATACTTCAAAAATTACTATTTACAATAATTCTGATAATGTGCCAGTACTTACAACAAACGTATTTGCTGAAGGATTCGAACCAAAACCAGTTCTTAGTGTTAACTCTACTTTAATCAAATTTGAAGGCGTTTGGGTTGACAGTACACAAAAATTTGTTGCTGAATTTATGAACAGCGGTGAAGATGACTTAGAAATTATCTCAATTAAATTAAATGGAAACGAAGAAGTATTCACCATTACTGAGGATACGCCAATAACTTTACAAAGAGGTGAAAAGACACTAGTTGGAATAACTTTTACTCCAAACCAGAAAAATACTTTCAAATCAAATCTTGATATAGTATCGAATGCATATAATAAAGATACTTTGTCATCAATAGATTTAATTGGCATTTGTGATGGTCCAAATTCAATATTGAAAACAGACGCTGGATTCGTTATAGTATTTGGAGATGTACCTGTGAATAGTAGTAAAGAAAGAATATTAAAACTTTCAAATGATGGTGAAGGAGAACTATTAGTTAACTCTATTGAGATAGATCCAGTTGGTGAGTTTTCACATTCAGTTGAGAATTTTCCTTTACGAATAACTAATGATTATGATTTAACACTTAAATTTTCTCCAAAAAGTGAAGAGTTCTCAACTGCACAATTAATAATTAATAGTGATGCTGTTAACGAACCAAAATTTGAAAAGAAAATGACTGGAAATGGTGTAGTAATCTCCAGCGTCGATATGTGGGAAAATGGTAATAAAACTTATCATTTCAGTATAACTCCTAATCCAGTGAATCAGAGTAGTAAGTTAATTATAGAATCTTTAGACCCATCTAACGCTGGGCAATTATCAGCCGAAATGTATGATGCTACTGGTATGAAAGTTATGAATTTATTTAGTCCTCGCCATATATCAAACAACACAGAATTTGATTTGGAAGTAAGTAACTTAGTATCAGGGACATACTATATTAGAATATATTCTGACAATGAATCAGTAGTTACATTATCAGTAATAATTCAGAAATAAAAAAAAGCAAAACCTTATTTGCTTTGGAGGGCTAATTGAGGTTTTGCTCTGGGCTTAAAATGAATATACTTATAATACGCTTGAATTTTTAATAGGTTATACTAAAATGAAAGTTTTTGAGTGATTTTTATTGCTAAATTTAATTTCATAGTAACATATTCATTTTTTTATTCTTATTAGTAATTATTGATTATATTGTAAATCAGTACTTTTCGCAAAAAATGGATTTAACTTGAGTTTATTAGTTCAAATAATTGGACACCTTTCGAATGTCTTATACATAGTAGGTGCATCTTTCGAAAAGATGATTTGGCTAAGAAGTACATTGATTTTAGCTGCGTTACTAGAATTGTACTATTCATTTAATATTACGGATGAACCACTATGGACTGATATTATCTGGTCAGTTATCTTTGTTGGCACTAATTTATGGTGGATTTCAGTTCTCTACTACGAAAAGTTAACACTCAACCTCGGAGAACGTGAGAAAAAAATGCTAGAATTAACTTTCAGTAAAATGAACCCTATTCATTTTAAAAAGTTAGTTAAACTTGGTACTATTAGAACAGTACCTGAAAATACTTGTCTAATAAAAGAGAACACTCACATAAATGAACTAATGCTCATTACTAAAGGATTAATCAAAATAACTCGTAATGATAAAATATTAGCTTATGTGAAAGACGGTAGATTTGTTGGAGAGATGAGTTTTATGTCAGGTGCAACTACCACAGCTAACTGCGATACTTTAGAAGAAACTGAAATGATAGTTTGGGACAAGACATTGCTCACTGATTTCTTAAAGAAAAACGAAAATATCAAAAAAGAACTTAATGATGTATTCAGTGAAGACTTAATAAAAAAATTAGTAGCTGATAATTAATCGAAAATATATCTTACACCAGGCACTGCCAAACCATAAAAGTCACTATGGTCATGGTTTGCATAATCATCACCGTAATGCATTAGTATTATTTTCTTTTTCAAATCTTCAGGTAAAGTTCTCAAAGAGTCAATGTCTGCATGAACTGGATTCGGGGCAAAGGAACAATCATGAAAAAAATATTCCGCCTTATCTTCGTACTCATCTATTAATTCTTTATCAAATTTAGTATCACCTGAAAAGAATACTTTACTATCTATAAGTAAACCATAAGTAATAAAAGCATCTTCAGTTTTGACTGCTTGACCAGGTATGTGATTAGTATGGAAAAACTCTAAATTGATACCTTTGAAATTAATATGATGTTTAACTCGACCATCTTTTTTAATTAATTCAGGTGTTACATAGTCAAAGTAGCTATCAAACGACATTTCGTTTTCATACTTACCTAATTCGTTATATCTAAGTCCACCTTTTAATGACTCTTCCCAAAGCACGTTCCTATATTCATCAGGAATAATCATTGTTAATCTTGGCTTACCATTAGGTTGACCAAAATATCTATTCTTTAATGTCAAATATTCTAAGCCACCTATATGGTCAGAATGGCTATGAGTGGGTAAAACATTCTCAATATCAAGAATATCAACTCCTGTGACAGGCTTAAGTGCGAATGGAGCTGTAAGCCCAAAATCAACTAATATATGTGTATCACCTTTAATGATGATAATATTGTTGTTCCCCAAAGATTCGGAGAACGCAGTCCCTGATCCTATAAAAACAATCTCTAACTTTCCTTCATTTCTTAAGGATAGTTTATCTTCTATCTTAATTTTCTTCATATTTTTATTTCACAAATTGTGTGCCATTTAGTCTTTTCAATATATATAATAACACTATAAGTAAGACGTACTTTGTAAACTTTTGTAAATTTTTAGAAAAAATAATCATTAATATACACAATTTATGATTATATTTTTATTAAATAAGGTAAATTCATTTAACTTTTCAGTTAATTAGACAGATATCTCATTTATTGCCTGAACTAATTTATCTAAATCTTCCTCATTAGTATATATATTCGGTGTTACTCTAACTCCATCAAAATGCTCATGTTTAATAGCTACAGTATGTATTTTGTACTTGCTAAATAATTTCTGATCAATCTCGCTCCCAGTCATTCCCTTTATTCCAAAATTTGCTAAAGCACAAGAGAACTCGGGTTTAAGCGATGTATTCATATATACTTTCGGATTATCTAATACTCTCGTTGCCCAATAACTCTTTAAGTAATGAAGTCTTTCCTGTTTCCTTTTAGTTGTTATCATATTGTGAAAATCTAAAGAATATCCTATGGCCATTTCTTTCGCAAAACTCCTAGTCCCAAGAGATTCAAATTTTCTTATATTATCGCCATCTGGTTCATCTGAAGAAAGTAAAGCCCATACGTTTTTTATTTTCTCTTTCTTTATATACATCAGGCCACTACCAAATGGTGCACAAAGCCATTTGTGTAAACTAGTACCAAAATAATCAGCACCTAATTCGGGTATTTTATATTCTAAATGTGCAAATGAATGGGCGCCATCAACTATTACTTCTATCCCTCTTTTGTGGGCTTCATCTGCAATTTTTCTAACTGGAATTATCTGTCCAGTCCAATTTATAATATGTGTAAGGTGGACTATTTTTGTTTTTGATGTAAATAAGTCGGTGTAAAGCTTGACTATACTTTCATCATTATCCAATGGTAAAGGTAAAATTGCTTTTTTTAGAATAACTCCGTCTCTTTTAGCTCTCTGATTCCACGCATTATTCATATTTGGGTAATCAAAGTTTGACATAACAATCTCATCACCCTTTCTCAGATTTAGACCGAATATTATGGTGTTGAGTCCTTCGGTACTATTTCTATTAATTGCAATTTCTTCAGGGGAACACCCAGCTAATTGTGCCAGATTTTCTCTAAGTGGCTCCCTTCCTGCATCGATTATTCTCCACATATAGTATGAAGGGGCTTCGTTCGACATTCTATTATATTTGTCTTGAGCATCCTGCGTTATTTTTGGTTGTGGACTAACTCCACCATTATTCAGATTTATTATGTTCCTAGATACTGTAAATGAGTCTCTGACCCAATTCCAGAAAATTTGGTCACTTGCTCTCAACTCTTCGTCCATTGCTAGATTTTCAATTGATGCTGCTTTTATGCCGCTACTTAATGCAGATTCTATCATTGTATGAACCGATGCTGTTCCCAATATTGCTGCCATATTTTTTACAAAACCTCTTCTGGAAGACATAATATTACTCCTGATTCTTTAATTCAAACATCTCGTATAGCTCCGGTATAGTGCAATCCCAGCCGAAAGTATCCTTTAGTTTTACTCTAAAAGCGTCTGCAGAATGTGGTTCACCGTGTACTATGAAAACCTTTTTTGGTTTATATTCTATATCACTTAACCAATCTATCAATTCAGATTGGTCTGCATGAGCTGATAGAGCTGTCAAATTATAAATTTCTGCTCTAACATTATAGTATTTGCCGTAAATTTTAATTTCAGACGCACCTTCTAATAGTTGTCTGCCCCTAGTACCCTCAGCTTGATATCCGGCAAGCATAACTGTAGTAGTTGGTTCTTCAATATATTCAGTTAAGTAGTTCAAAACTCTTCCACCAGTAACCATTCCGCTACCTGCAATTATTATTTTGGGTTGCTTATTATCCATAATATTAAGAGTTTCTCTGAAATCTTTTACTATTTTAAAAGCATTACACATTTTGATACTCTTATCTTCACTTAACTTGTGCCAGCTTTTATTATTTCTGAATACTTCCAATACATTGTTACCCATCGGACTATCCATTATCATTGGCATCATTGGTATTTTCCCTTTCTCTCTCAGTTGCCAAAGTATATACATTAATGTCTGAGCTCTTTCAACTGCAAAACTAGGGATTATCAGTGTACCATTTTTTTCATAAGTGTGATGAATTAGTCTGCTTAACTCAACTTCGAGATCTAAATCTTTATGAACCCTATCACCATAAGTAGATTCTACAAGTAAATAATCTGCTTTTTGTGGTTTCTTCGGTGATTCTAACAAAAAGTCGTCTTTTCTGCCAACATCACCAGAGAATACAATAATTTCTCCACATACATCTAGTTCTATAAACGTAGAACCTAATATATGTCCGTTATATTGAAATCGTACTTTTATTTCTGGAAATAATTCAATCCATTCACCTTCTTCTATCGGTTTGAACCTTGAGATAGCATTCTCTGCATCCGCCATATCATAAAGTGGTTCTGCAATTTCATGTTTCGAATAGCCCTCTCTATTAGCCCTTTCAGCCTCTTCATCTTGGATTTTAGCACTATCTCTAATAATAATGGAGGCTATATCTAATGTAGGTTTAGTCCCTTTGATATGTCCATTGAATCCCATTTTGACTAATCTAGGTAAAAAGGCGGAGTGGTCGGCATGACCGTGAGTCAATAAGATAACGTCAATATCTGAAACCTTCACAGGAGGATAGTTCCAGTTTAACAATCTCAGTTTTTTAAGACCTTGAAACATACCACAATCAATAAGTATTTTCTTATCTTCTGCCTCTATTAAATATTTAGAACCTGTTACAGTTCCAGCAGCACCAAGAAAGTGAATATTAAATTTTCTACTCATTTTTAAATAACTCTCCTGCATAATTCATTTGCCTCTTTTAAAACTGAATTACGTTTTGAATTTTTCAGATCAATACTTTTAAGCAAATCTGGATTATCACACAAATCAATTACAAGTATTACGTTTGCTTCTAGTAGAAGCTGTTTCTCTCTTTTCGTTAGGCTGGTTAAACTAGTGATTGGGTATAACCCAGATACGTCTATTCTTTCTCTGAGACTACTACCCCTTGGAGAATCCCAACTAACTAAACTTAATCCTGAACAATTACCATATTGAATAGCGTCTGATGTAAATCTTGTGTTAGTAATTATCCAACCTTTGTAAGTTTCATCTTTTTCAGCGCGATATTTCATTTTTGCTTTCTTAACGTCTTCGAATCTTGATTTTATATAAAGAGGAATTTTGATATCGCATTTCCGCGATTGTATGCTGTGGAATTTACATTCTATTATATAAACTTGATTATCTTTCTTAGCTAAAACGTCTATTTCATGGCTTACACAATGTCCTTCTAAAATTATTCCAACTTGCACTGTGAATCCTTGATACTGCATCAATTTTGAGATAAATTTCTCAAAATTGTAACCTGTTGGACCTAATTCTAATATTGCCTTTTTTAGTTTATATCTTGCAGCTGTTGGCCTTGAAGTCTTTTTTAATAATTGAAATGCCTTTTTGTAAATATCTTTAGTAGTTATACCATCAAAAAGTTCATTTTTTATATTTCTAACAATGTAATGAATTGCCTCATCTGAAGCTCCTGATCTTTCTAATGAATTTATTAATTTCAATTCATCGAAATAATCTTCTTCACCTGACATTTTAGTTATTTTATGCTTCTTACTATTCATATTCTAATTATTTTGTCAACTAAATAACAATATAACAATTTAGTAATACATTTTATCAATGAAAAGAATTCATTAACAAATAGGTAATATTTTCACTATGCAAAAAGTCCTAAAACAATAAATCTAAATAAATTTTTGAAATTATTACCAATTCTATTAATTTGTCAAGAATACTAACATATCTGATAGAATTAAGAATGAAAAATACTGTTTTATTTGTTTTCTTATTGTTTTTTATAGTGTCTTGTAAAACTCTTCAAAATGATGGAGAAAATTATGTAGCAGATGAGACTCCGCCTTTAGGGTATAATCCAATATTTATTACAAACAAAGTCGAATATGACGCTAGTAATAAAGACTCGCTTCAAGTGAATATAAGTAATGTTAGATACGAAGGCAATAAGACTTCAGCATTCGTACATCTGATAAATGATAATAATAATTTGCTCACAAATGCTAGTAAAAAAGATAAAATTTGGTGCCAAGTTATCGATTCGACTAATTTGGGGGAGAGACTAATAAAATCTGAAATATTAGAATACAAAGACATAAATAGTTCTCCTATTTCTTTGGCTATAGTTATGGATCACTCTGGTTCAATGGGAGAAGAAAGAGCAAAAAATATGCAATTAGCAGTTCAAAAACTGATAGAAAATAAAAGAAACAAAGACCGAATTACACTTATAAGATATGACAATAAAATAGCTCTTCACGGTGGCCCTGAAAGTGATGTTAGTAAGTTAAAGGCGTCACATCAGATTAATGGTTTGCAAGGATACGGTAGTTTGACTGCAACAAGAGATGCTATTATCGAAGCGGTTTCCGTTCTCGAAAAAGAACCTCTCACACACAAAAGGGCTGTTGTTGTTTTTACAGATGGTTATGACAATTCTTCAAAACTTGAGATTGATGATGTCGTCAAAGCTGCTCGTGAGAAAAATATATTTGTCTCAACTGTTGATTATGGTTATAATGTTAATGAGAAAATGCTAAAAGAGATTGCTAATAGGACTTATGGCATCTATCACCATATTTATTTGACGCACGAGTTTGATTATGTATTCGAAGATATCTACAACCGATTGAGTAACTATTATCTAATTGAATATGATGTAGATAGTTTTGGCGATCACAAACTAAAGTTAAAAATCTGTGTTGATGGAAAAGAATTCTTTGATGAATTTAGTTATAATAACACACCGCCTGTTGGTAGTTTAGTGTTACTCAATGTTCTTTTTGACCACGATAAATCTACTTTGAAAAAAGAATCAAAAAAAGCTGTTAAAATGCTTGCTGATTATATGAAAAATAATCCAGAGCTAAACATTGAATTACATGGGCATACTGACAATACTGGTAATCCAGATTACAATCTGAAACTTTCTGACAAAAGGGCTGAAACTGTCAAAAATGAATTAGTATCACTAGGTATTGAAGATAAAAAAATTAGTTTTATTGGTCACGGTGACACTAAACCTATTGCCGATAATAATACAAACGATGGTAGAGCAAACAATAGAAGAACTGAATTTCTACTAAAATAATATTATTTATTCAAGTTTAAATTTCAAAATCACGGGGCAGTGGTCCGAAACTTTTTGTGCTTTTTCTTCATTAAACATAGAATTAATATCAATCATAGCGAGTGAAGGTAATATTGCTTTTTCTTTCATAGATTGACTTACTATAATATGGTCAATTGATTTCCATATTGAGTATTTACAACTCATCAAACTGCTTGTTAAAAAATCGAAATCATCATTTTCTAAAGCCGTGATATTACTGTTCTTTTTCAGAGGATTATCATTGAAATCTCCAAGCAAGATTATATCTCGGTCATTATGTTTGCGAACTAACTTCTCAATTTCACTAAGTAGTGTTGTTGATTGCTCTTGTCTTATATCAAAACTTCTTGACTTTTTAAAAGGTGTATCGTCATATCTTGACGTTGATTTGAAATGAAAAGAACCTACAAGAAAATCGAATCCTTCAAAATTACAATAAGCTAATATACCTGGTCTCAAATCCTTATTACCAAGAGATAATTCATCCATTTGATAAGTATTTAAAATTTCAATATTTTTATTGATTATAAGAGCAGTCTTTTGCTCTTTAGGATATGATGAAGTAATTATATTGTAGTATGATGTATCAATTACTCTTTGAATAGCTGCTACGTTTTCAACTTCTTGTAGAGCTAAAATATCTGGATTTATAGTTCTTATAACTTGTGAAATATTGTCTAAGTCAACTTTATCCCTTGGTTCTTTGTCATTGATACCATCACCAAGCCAAGCTATATTAAATGTGCCTACTGTAACCTCATTATTTGTTCCACAACTTGTGAAAAGCAAAAAAGAAACGATTACAAGTAGTAGATTTCTCATTTTCGAGTAAAGATTGATTTTGCTATGTGACCAGCCATCTGAGGGTTCTCGTTCAGCCGTCTTATTGAATATCCATACCAATCTATTCCGTAAGGAGTATAAATTCGTACTTTATGACCGCTTGCTATTAATCTGTCTCTCAAATATTCTGTTACTCCTAAGAGCATCTGAAATTCATACCTATCTTTTGAAAGATTTTTTTCTTTTATTAGATTTTCTGCATAATCAAGCAAAACATCGTCGTGAGTAGCAATGCAAACATAATATTCATTATCAAACATAAGATTTAATAATTTCTTATAATTGTCACGAATCTCTTCTTTTCCTTTGTATGCTAATGATGGTGATTCATTATATATTCCTTTACAAAGTCTAGTACTTGGTTTGTAATTGCTCATTGATTCGATATCAGTTATGCTTCGTTTTAAGTAAGCTTGTATTACAAAACCGACATTGTCAAAGTTCTCTTTTCTAAGTTTTTTATATATATCTAAAGTCTTTGTTGTGTAAGGTGTGTTCTCCATATCTAACCTCACAAATAACCCTAATACTTTTGCTTTTTGTACTATACTTCTTATATTGTCAAAAGCGAAGTCAAAATCTATTTCTAATCCCAATGAAGTTGGCTTTATTGAGAGGTAAGAATCCAAGGAGTTGTTTTTTATTGCGTCTAACACAGCTAAACTCATTTCTGTTTCTTTTGCTGCTTGATGTTTGGAATTTACAAACTCACCTAGGGTATCAATAGTAGTACATGCCCCTTTGGACTCCAAGCTTTTACAAACTTCAACTGCCTCTTCTAGGGTGGCTCCTGCTATATATTTTTTTGCGAATAAATAAATAAAAGACTTTGGAAAAAGTGGCAAAGCTTTAGTTATCAGTTTGTTTATCATAAATTATTATCCCAAAAAAAATCCGCAATTAGAACAATTCCAATTGCGGAAATTAACTAAAAATATATTAAAACTATCTAACAACTTTTAATTGTTTTACATCTTTATATTTATCTGATTCTATCATTAAGTAATAAGTTCCCGAAGGTAATTCGGATATATCTATTTCAAGTGGTGTTTGACCTGTACCATAAAACTTGTTACCTATTAATTGGTATAATTTACCATCAGTACCAACAATTCTGATACTTGTTTCTACTAGTTGATTTCTACTATTGTTTATAACCAAAGTAAATACATTCCCTGCTGGATTCGGAGTAATTGAATTTATTCTAAATGCTTTTGAATATGATTTACCAACAGAAGTTAAACCATCGAAATAGAATATACCTGTTTCGCCAATTGACTCAGTGTTTCCTGATACTTGGGCTCTTAATTCACCCAATTGACCAGGTATAATATTAGTATCGAATTTCCATTCAAATTCATTATTTTCTAAATCGACTTTATTATTAAATCGGGTCAACTGTTTCCATTCTCCCGATTGGTCAGCTCTGTAGAATAAATCAAATTCGCTGTTCACAAAATCAACATTGAACTTTACAGTATGTTCTTTCAGGTTAACATTAAGAGTATCGCCCATCATTGGACTAGTTATCTCAACGTTCTCCTTACCTAACTCAAAAGGTACTGTTAAATTTACATTAGGAAACTCTTTAGATTCAACTAATAAAATAGCTTTGTCGGTAGCAATATCGGGGAAATTTACATTATTCAATGAATTGATTTCACCTTTACCTATTTCTTCGAAACTTTCACCATTATTTGTTGACAATTTAACAACAACTTCACCTACGTTAAATCGAACCCAGCTTATTCTTTGATTCGCTAAGTATCCAATCTTATCACCTGGTTTTGGAAATTCTGCTGCAATTGAAAAGTCAGTTACTTCAAAATTTAATTCACTTTCGTCAAATACTGATGGGTCTGATGCTGACTCAATTCTAACTCTATACTTATTCCCAATTTCAGAAGGAATAGTCCAAGTATAAGTAGTGTCTTTGTCTGAATTTGCTATTCCTATTTCGGTCCAAGTATCTCCTTCATCACGAGAATAAAGCAATTTAGATGAACTCACATTTGCTGCAATAAATGCAATTTCTTCTTGAGAACCAGAGAAATATGTTTCACCTCCTATAGGACGTACTAATTTCACCACTGGTCCACTTGGTAATTCAACACAGTTTTTCAATGCATCTTTTGCAGACTTTCTAATTCTAGCTTTCATTCTAGGATGAAATTTAAACTCGATACCTCCACTGAAATGACAATAACTCATTATTGTACCATTCTTTTTAGTTCTTCTATCATTATTCGAGATACAGTAAGCATCATCTGCTAATGAAGCTGAAACACAAGAATCAATAATTGTTTCACCCATCAAAGGCCATCCGCAGAAATGGGTGTGAGGACAACCAAAATTGTGTCCAAACTCGTGTGCTGCTACTTGTACATCTTGAGAAAATGCAACTCGTGGGAATTCTACCGTACCAGTCATCCCTAAAGCAGAATATCCTTGAGAAAAGTTACACAGAGTTCCGCTGTAATTTTGTCCTGAGTAAGCAATACCTAAAGTAGAAGAACCAGATGGTTGTCTGAAATTATCAGAAAATAAAGTAGCTAAAACTCTATCTTTTGCCTCATTTGGTCTAGCTGACCATATATCTGACATATTGTGTAGTTTTGTTTGTAAACCTGCTCCAAATAATTTATAATATGGGTCTTGGAATGGACTATTAAATATAGTAACATTGTTAACCTTAATTATTACAGCTACTTCTCGAGTATATATTCTCGATACTGCGGACATAACATTTTCTATGTAGTCTATTGTTCTTTGAAGTGATTTTTCGTGATCTTCTTCTGTCATATCCTCAATCCAACTTTCCCAGTTAGTTCTGCTTCTGTTCATTACAAAAGAACTAAACATTACATAAAGTTCAAAATTACCGTCAGCAGCTATCTTAACTTCATATAGTTCATCTTTTTGGATTTCATTATGTGATTTCTCATTTTCGAATTCCAATAATTCTGGTTGAAAATCAGCAAATTCATTCATAGCACAAACTTCAGAAATTTTGTTGTTCATTTGTCCTAAAGTTGTTTCTGCTATGTTGTGTGCTACTATTTCTTTGTCCAAACTCGTCAAATCTGCTGATATATCATACATTTGACCAGACTCATCTTGAACAAAACCAACTAATCCCAAACTAGAGTATGACAAATATACATCAGAATTAGTCTGACCTTCGATAGAACCATAATATTTGTATCTTTGTTTATTCTCGAAGTCAACTTTTTTTCCATTTTTGAAAACTTTTATCGAAATATCGTCTGTAAATGCACTATTTTGTCTATGCAACACTAGATTTACTTTGTAATTAGGTCTAATTGGAAAATCATTGATTTTAATTTGGTTAGAACCAGTATTGAATATTTTTTCAGCTTTCAGACTTACTACATTAAAATCATATCTATTCAAATCCGATTGAACAAGACTTGCTTTCTTGTTTTCCAAAACAAATTCAGAAGCATTAAATTCCTTTGCTCCTAAATCGATTGTTAGCATTACCAAAATGGCTAACAGTATTGTTGTACTAAATTTTTTCACTAATTCCTCTAAAACTTATTTATTAATTAATTTTTCAACTTCATCAACGACTTTCGAGTGAATTTCTTTTACACTTTTGTTACCATCTATCGTAATGAACCTTGATTCATTTTTTGCTAATTGTTCGTAACCGTGTATTACTTTATCATAAAATTCGTCACCCGAAAGTTCCATCCTATCCCTGTCCTTGTCCTTATCTCTTTCTATCCCTACATTTCTTTCTATTTTTAAGTAGAATGTCATATCTGGTAAGACACCTAAACTACCTATTTGGTTACTTTTTTTTATAATTTCCATATCGATACCCCTACCATAACCCTGATATGCAGTTGTTGAGTCAAAATATCTGTCACTTAATACAATTCTACCTTGATCCAATGAAGGTTTTACTATAGTTTTAACTAAATCGGCTCTTGCCGCTTGGAAAAGCAATAACTCAGAAATTTCAGAAACTTCTAATTTTTTGTTCAATAGAACAGCTCTTATGTATTCTGATAATTCGGTTCCTCCGGGCTCTCTTAAAGTTACAACCTTATGCCCATTTTTAACTAAGTACTCCCTTAAAAGCAATATTTGAGTACTTTTGCCCGAACCATCAATCCCTTCAAATGTAATAAACATATTTCTACCGTTGAAAAAACTTAAATTTACGTAATTTTTTTATTATTTCTTGAAAAGTATCTTATTTTTTATTCTTATCTATTATGATTACAAACTCACCTTTCAATGTCAATTCATTAAGTTTTGTCTGTATATTTTCAATTGTATCTATTATATACTCCTCAAACTTTTTGGTCAATTCTCTTGCCAAGCAAATTCTAAAATCGTCCTCTTTCATTTTGTTTAAGTCCTTCAAAAACCGTTTTACTCTGTTTGGTGATTCATACATAATTAGTGTACAATCTTCCTCTAAAAGTGATTCTAAAAATTTTTTTCGACCTCTACCATTAGGAACGAATCCGAGGAACTTAAATTGGTGTGACGGAAAACCAGAAGCACTAATTGCTGTTACAAATGCACTTGCTCCTGGTAAAGCAATTACATCGATTCTTTCTTCGCGACACTTTCGGACCAAAGGAAAACCCGGGTCGGATATCAATGGAGTACCTGCATCGCTCACTAACGCTACTGCTTTACCTCTGAATATTTCATTGACAAGAAAATCTACTTTTTGTGATTCATTGTATTCATGATAACTTACCATAGGTGTATTTATCTTATAGTAGAACAATAGTTTACCTGTAACTCTTGTATCTTCACAAGCGATAATATCCACACTTTTTAATATTCTTACGGCTCTGAATGTCATATCATCCATATTGCCAATTGGTGTGGGCACTATATAAAGTGCTGGTCTAACTTTTTCTGACATTTCTTTCTCTTATCTTTTTGAAAAAATTTTTCAATAATTCAGAAGATTCTTTTTCATCAATACCAAAATATACTTCACATCTGTGATTCAATAATGGATTGTTGGTTATTTCTAATATACTCCCACTTGCTCCTGATTTTGGGTCTCGTGTTGCTATTATTAATCTTTTAACCCGCGATAACACAATTGCACCTGCACACATTGCACATGGTTCTAGAGTTACATACATATCGCAATCTAACAAGTGCTTATAACCAATCTTGTTTTGAGCCTCTCTTATTGCTATTAATTCTGCGTGAGCTGTTGCATCTTGATTTTTCTCAACTTTGTTGTGAGCTTTTGCAATTATCTCACTATTTTTAACTAATACGCAACCTATTGGCACATCATCGTGTTCAATTGCTTTTTTTGCTTCTTCCAAAGCCAATTTCATATAATTATGATCTATTCTAACCAATATTTAAAATTTCTCTAAATTAAATTTTATTTGTTGCGTCTTGAAGGCATTAACTAATTTAAAAATTTGTGTCTTATTATGAATGAAATGTTAAAAATTGCGATTGTTACTAAAAATGGAGAATCTATTGTTGGTACTTTTGGTTCTTCTCAATACTTCAAAGTGTATGAAATAGTGGATAATAAAATTATAAAAGAAGAATTGCGTGAAGTTTACGTTGACAAAGCTGAAGAAGATGTTCCATCAATTATCTCGAAAAATAACGGTCTTAATGGAAAAGGTGCTTTTTCGCTGAACGTCGTTGATGCCAGTAAGGATAAGCACATGAGAATAGCAAAATCTATCTCGGACTGCCATGTTGTAATTGCTCGTGGTATGTGTGCCAATGCTTGGGACAGCATAGAACAATTCAAAATGGAACCAATTATTACTACCAACAAACAATTCGAAGAAACTGTAGAACAATATTTAGATAAATCATTAGTAAACCATAAAGACAAAGTTCATTGATGAAAAATTATGATTTAGCAATTATTGGCGGAGGAATTTCAGGGCTTTCAGCGGCATTGATTCTCTCTGCTGGAATCAAAGCAAATGGAAGTTTAAAAGATAAGTCCATAGCTATTTTTGATGCTGGCGGTTCTGATGCCTTGAAGGCAAAATTTTTCAATGCACCTGGTGTAAAGCAAGGAACTTCAGGTAAAAAAGCAATCAGTAAATTGGTTGACCAAGTTCAATCTTATGGAATAGCAAAGTTATATAATACCAGAGTTACTGAAATTATTAGGAATGAAGAATGTTTTAATATCAAAACTAAGAAGGAAAAGGAGTTTTCGGCTTCTAACTTGCTATTAGCAACTGGTTTCCGTAATTGGAATATAGAGGGGTTAGATTTGCCAATTAAGCCTTTTACTAGAACTGATAATAATTCGAGGGTTGCTATTGAGCATAAGGAATATAAAGTCAAAGATAATATATATGTTTGCGGATTACTCTCTGATGTCAGCTCACATTATCCAATCGTTGCAGGCACAGGTGCACAAGCTGCTATTAATATAATGTATGATTGGTCTGGTCAATGGATTGTAATTCATGATAAGTAACCACTTATTTACTATAGATTAGACTTGCAAATTAAGAGCTAATCCAAAATTGAATTCTCGTGATTGTAAACACCAGCTTGTTTTGAGATATTTAGCAGTACACCAATAGCGATAGAGTAAATAATAATAGCAGTACCACCAAATGAAATAAAAGGAAGTGGTAACCCAGTAGTAGGAAGTAAGCCCGTATTAACTCCAGCGTTAACGAAAACGTAAATTGAGAATGTAACTACAATTCCTACTGATAAGAAATAACCGAAAGCATTCGGTGCTTTTCTTGCTATTAGCATACCACGATAGAAGATAAAGCCGAATATAGCAATTACGAAGAATAGCCCGATGAACCCAAATTCTTCACCAATTATAGAGAATATGAAGTCACCATAAGATTCTGGTAGAAACATGTGGCTTTGGCGAGATTGACCCACACCAACTCCAGAAACTCCTCCATTCCCAATAGCTATTAGTGCTTGCTTTAGTTGGTATGATACAGCTTCTCCACCTGCGTCTTCTCCTCCCAAATATGTTTGAATACGTGCTAGTCTATATGGAGCAGAAACCGCATAAACTCCAGCTAATACAACACCAATTATGCCTGTATAGATTAGATAGAGTAGATTGACATTTCCAATGAACATCATCGCAAATGAAATCATAAAAATAACAATCATAGTAGAGAAGTTAGGTTGTAAAGCTATGAGAATGCAAATTACTAATGTCCAAACTATAAAGGGTACAAACCCAGTTTCGAAATCTTTTATAAATTCTTGTTTTTTTTCTAACATTGCTGCAAAATGGAATATCATGGCAAATTTTGCAAATTCTGAAGGTTGAATACTTACTCCTCCTAAGTTTATCCACCTTGATGCTCCTTTAGCCGATGATCCGCCGACTAAAACTATTATTAATAAGATTATTCCAATAATCATAGCTGGTTTTGTGAACTTTTTATAAATGTTGTAATCTATTCCAGATACAACAATCATTGCTAAAATACCAATTGCTATTTTCCCCAAATGACTTAAAAAAAGAGTCTCAGTTGAGCCTGTTTTTAATTCAGAAATTGTTGAAGATGCAGTATATACTACAGCTAAACTGAACAGCATCAGAGCTATAATTGAAATGAATAGATACCAGTCTATTCTATTTTTTGGGGCTTTTGTTTCCACTATACAAAACTATTAACTACTTGTTTGAATACATCACCACGGTGTTCAAAATTCACAAATTCATCAAAGCTCTTGCAAGCTGGTGAAAGCAATACTGTGTCGCCTGGTTTAGCGGCTACTGCTGCTTCTTGGGTTGCTTCTATAAGATTATTTGCTAAGAAACATTTTACTTTACCTGAGAATTTGTCGAACAATCGGTTCTTTTCCTCACCAAAGCAAATCAAATATTTTACTTTGCTTTCTACTAATTCACTTAATATACTGTAGTCATTTCCAGACAGCAAACCACCTGCTATCCAAACTATATTCTCGTCAAATGAGTTCAATGCGTACCAAGAAGAGTTCACATTAGTTGCTTTAGAATCGTTGATAAAACGTACACCGTGCAAATCGCGCACTACTTCCAATCGGTGTTGAACTCCTTTGAATGAAGCTACTGCATCTCTGATGTCTTCGTTTCTTATTTGTAAGTATTTCGCTGCTATTACTGTAGCGAATGTATTATACAGATTATGCTCACCATAGAGTGGCACATTGTTAGTCGGCATTATTTCCTCTTTTTGCTGCTGTGATCGATATACTATGTTCCCGTTTTCTTGGGATACCCCAATAGTATTTATTTTGCTGCTATCTAATGAAATAAACCCAATTTTTGCCTTAGTTTCTAATATTTCCCCACCAGAAACTTGCGGCTTCTTATCAATAATTGAGCTTAAAATCTCATCGTCACAATTCAAAACTAATAAATTATCTGCAATTTGGTTGGAAGTAATTTTCCACTTTGCTTTCGTATATTGTTCATAACTGCCATGATACGACAAATGATCTTCTGTTATATTCATAATTACTGCTACATCTGGGCGGAATTTATCAATCCTATCTAACTGGTAACTCGACAACTCCACTACTAATATATCATCTTCAGTAACCGAGTCAGCAACTTCTGCCATTGGCAACCCTACATTGCCAACTAGTTTTACACTTCTACCCGAATGTGCTATAATATGAGCCATCAAAGTCGCAGTTGTAGTTTTGCCGTTAGTTCCAGTTATTCCTATTATCTTTACTTTTGCAGATAGATTTAGGTAAGCAAATTCTATTTCAGATATTATCTGAATTTTTAGATATTCTAATTCTTTGATTATAGGAGCATTTGGAGGTACACCCGGCGAGGTAATACATAAATCGTATTGACCTAAATCTTCCAAACTATTCTTCCCAAATTCATAGCCAATTCCATTCTCTTCTAATTTTTGTGTTAATTCAGGTGTTTCAGCACTCGAGTTCAGCTCGGTCAAAAACACGCTGTGTCCTTTTCTAACTGCCAATAATGCAGCGGATAAACCACTTTTTCCAGAACCAATAACTAATATCTTCATTTTAATCGTCTTACTTTTTTATATTGAACTTTATTTTTTTACAATTTACGAATGAAATTTAAGTATTTATATGTCTATTTTACGAATATATAATTGTTTTCACCCAATATTAAGGGAAAAAGCTCAAAAAGTAGAGAAGTTTGACCAAGAACTGAAAGAATTTACTGACAATATGTTAGCTACTATGTATAATGCTGACGGTATTGGCCTAGCTGCTAATCAAGTTGGAGATAGACGGGCTATTTGTATTGTGGATATAAATTCGGGTGATGAAGACAAATCTAATTATACACCAATTGTTATGATAAACCCGACTATAATTTCATTCGATGATGAGATAACCACTTATCAAGAGGGGTGTCTGAGTATTCCTAAGTACTACGAAGATGTAGATAGACCAGCTGCAGTACAAGTGCAATATACTGATATAGATATGAAGCTACATACACTTGAAGCAGATGATATATTAGCTAGGGTTATACAACATGAGTATGATCATCTGAAAGGGATTTTATTTTTCGATAGGATATCTCAAATCAAAAAAGCTTTAGGCAAAAAGAAATTGAACAAAATAAAAAGGGGAGAGTTAGATACTTTTTACCCTATGATAAATCCTGATGGCTCGGAGTTTGACCCGATGGGAAGCAAGGAAAAATAAAATATTTTTCTTTGCTAATTGTTCTAATATAAAAAAAACGGACACAATCCGAAAATGAATAAAAAGAAACTCATGCGACTGATAGAGGGTGGTGAGACCTCTACGGTGGAGTTCAAAAGGAAACTGACAGAAACCCACAAAATAGCCAAGGAGCTATGCGCATTCGCCAATACAAAGGGCGGGGTGCTTATAGTTGGTGTGGATGATGACGCTACTATCTGTGGAGTTATGAGTGAGAAAACAGAAGCCGAGCTAATTAGAACAGCTTGTGATTTTGATTTGGAACCACCTATTATTCCTAAAATAACACATCTAAATTTAATGGGGTTAGAAATAGTAGTAGCCGAAATAGAAGAGAGCACAAACAAACCTATAAACCTACTTACCAAAAACGAACAAGGCCAGACTATAAAGAGAGCTTATATAAGAGTAGGCGAAAAATCTGTGATGGCAAGCAGCGAAATGGCTCGGGCGCTACGATTCTTAAATAAAGATGATAGCTACTCAGAAGATGACGGAGTAAAGATAGTAATAGGCCGCAACGAAAAGGCACTGTTCGAGTATCTAGAGAAAAATGAAAGAGCGACAGTGAACGACTTTGCAAAGCTAGTTAATATATCACGCCGCCGAGCAGAACGCCTAATGATACGAATGATGAGAGCCGGAGTACTCCAAATCCATCAAGATACTGCCCACGACTATTTTACTGCGGTGTAAAAAGAGAGTATTCTCTGTAATTTCTTTCGAAATACTTCTAATTTATATCAATTATCCACATGTTGTCGGAATTATCATTATAAATTACTATTTATCCAGTTGCGCATATCAAAATTATTATACAATTTAAATCTTATGAAACGAAATCTAATATATTTATTATTATTCTCTTGCTTTTTGGATTCCTGCTCAAATTTAAAGCAGAATGAAACGATATCATTAAGTAATAATAGCTATAATATTGCCTTTCAAAAATTAATGTTAATGAACGAAAATCCTGATTTTTTTTCATTTAAAGATGCTGTACTACTTAATGAAAATGCATTTCATAATGATACACTTAATTTAGTTGATTTCAATAATAGAATTGATTCCATTGCGAAATTATTGAATGAGTATATCAAAAAGAATAATTACGAAAACTACCTAACTGCTCCCAACTTTGCAGTATATAAATGGATGACAAAGCCAAATGAATTAAATAATTTTAAAAAATGCTCTTATAACTTTGAAGATTTTATGGGTGATTCTTCACAAACAAGTCACTTTGTAACGAAACTTTTAGATACTAAAACTGGAAATTGTGTTTCTCTACCATACTTGTATAAAATACTCGTAGAAGAAATGGGTGGAGAAGCAAGATTATCTTTAGCACCAAATCATGTTTTTATAAAACATCAAAAAGAAGAAGGTGGCTGGACAAATGTTGAGCTAACTAATGGTGGTGATTTTCCAAGGGATGAATGGATAATAGTCAATAGTAATATATCTGAGAAAGCATTGGAAACTGGAATTTATATGAAACCTTTGAATAACAAAGAGACGCTTTCATTGTGTGTTTTCAACCTTGCACAATCTTATATTTATAAATATGGTTATGATGATAATGTAACTAAGATTATAGATTATTCACTTTTAATAGATAGTAATAATGTCAACGCTATATTAATCAAAATGAACGTAATCAACAATGAGTGTATTAGGTTATCAAAAACTCCGAACAAAGTTGCTCTTGATTCCGTTAATAATAAGTGGTTAAGTTATAAACAAAGGATTGATGAACTTGGTTATATCAAGTCAGGATTAGAAGAATACAAGGACTTTATAAAGAGTAATAACCCAGAAGCTAAGAAAATTATTGAGGTGAAAAATGAAGACTAGAATACTATTTTTTCTATTTTTAGCAGTTAGCTTGACTAATGCTAAAAACCCTTACGAGCATTTCGGATATGATAATTCCGAAATGGAATCTAAAATGGAAAATCTAAGGCAAAACAAATTTATACTGGTTAATGAAGATTCAACTTCTGAAATTTCTGCCTTATTCTTTGATTTCAATCTTGCAAAAGTGTCGATTATAGCTAGAAGTGGAAATGTCGAAGAAAAAGAAATACCTGAAGAAATGCAGTTAAGGTGGAATAGTGTTGATCCTATGTCTGAAGAATATCCATCATTAAGTCCATATTCATTTGTTGCAAATAATTGCATAAATGCAATTGACCCAGATGGAAGAAAAATCATTTTCGTGAACGGGTATTACAATAGTGGTGATGGAACAATGCCTAAAAGTATTGTTGACCGTATTGGTACTACCGGAGGGCGTGGATATTGGGGTTCTGAATTAATTTCTGGAGCTAAAACATTTTTTGATGACACTAAATCGGGTTTTGTTGATGGAACTGGTGCTTGGAACTCTAGTGGAGAGGATAGATTTAGTGCTGGTTATGCTTATGCAAAAGCAAATTTAGCTACAATAACTGCAGGAATGGTGGAAGGAGAAACGATTAAAGTTGTTTCTCACAGCATGGGTGGAGCATATTCAGAAGGAATGATAAAGTATTTACAAGAGAAAAAAATTGCAGTAGAAAAAGTTGTACATTTATCTCCATCAGATCCTAGCGATTTTCAAGTAAGTTCGGTCTATACTTTACAGCTGAATATTGAGAATGACTTAGTTTTAATGTGGAAAAACAGTAGTAGTAATTATATGATTCCAGGTGTTGATCGATATGGACAGGTAAGCACAGAAAGGAATTTTTTATCTGATTATGAAAATAGTCATGGGGATACTAAACTTGAGGGAAGTACTTGGAATATGGTTAATGATTTACAAAATATTAATATGAGTATTTCCCATGGTTACAATATGTCTTTACCATTTGGAACTTACTCTGGATTTAGTAATATCTATAGAGCAAGTGGAAATAGCAATGGTACTCAATTTAATGACTTAAATATAAATGGAAATTCGTATTCTGGAATAGGTGATACTGATAAATATCAAGGTCCTATGAAAAGATAATATGAATATAATTAAATTCATCTATTTATTAATCAAATCAATTCTCTTAGTTATAGGTAGTTTTGCAATTCATTTCGTTATTTTTTTTAATTTGATATCCGAAGAAAAGTTAGCTGCTTTAATCAAAGAAAATTTTTGGAGCTTTTTTAACGGTACTTTTCTGCTAGGTTTAGTAGTTGGTTTAATTTTTTATTTTTTCTCAATTTTAACGAATTATTTATTTCGTAATAAATTAAATTTTACTAAAAAGAGATTGCTATTACTTGCATTAATAGAATTTATTTATATTGTTCTCTTCTCTTTAGTATTGACTTTAATGTTTATATCTATAGACTAATCATATAAATGAAAAACTTACTCTTCATAATACCTATTTTATTAATAATAAATTATGTCTGTGCTAATGAGAAAATCTAGAGAAGAATGGATATGAAAACCACAGAAAATACTTGAAGCAAATTATGGAGGCAAAAAATGAAGACTAGAATACTATTTTTTCTATTTTTAGCAGTTAGCTTGACTAATGCTAAAAACCCTTACGAACATTTTGGATATGATAATTCAGAGATAGAAGCCAAGATGGAAGTGCTAAGACAAAACAAATTTATGATAGTAAATGAAGATTCTACTTCTGATATTTCTGCACTTTTATTTGACTTCAATCTTACAAAAGTATCTATAGTTGATAAGAATGGTAATATAGAAGAGAGACAAATACCTGAAGAAATGCAGTTGAGATGGAATAGTATTGACCCATTAACATCTAATCGACCGTACAACTCTCCATACTCCTCAATGGGTGGAAATCCAATTTTCTATATTGACCCAGACGGTAGAGACTATTTTAAGAATAATAATAATGAAATAAATTGGTTTGATAATGATTCTAAAGGCTTTTCTGATACTGAAGCGGGAAGTACTTGGGAGAATATTGGCAAAGAATATTTATCCTTTGATGGAGAGATTTTGAAGTACAATTTTCAAACTGGTAATTCAGAGGGGAATTATAAAGATAATTCAATTAATTTCAATTGTGTTTCTGGTAAAGGTAAACCTGATGGTACTAATTGGGATGATGTTGTTTTACAGCAAATTACGAAATTTGATTATTCAATAGAAAATCAAAAAAAACGAAATGAAGGGCCAATACCCGAAGGACTTTATTCAATAAATAAGAATAAAATTCAAAAAATTGGAGAACAATCTAAGTTAAAACAATTTCTAAATGAATTTGGATTGGGATCGTTTCCAGGTGGAATATCATCTTGGGGAATAAATAGATGGTGGATTAATGCGGAATCAGATACTGAAACATTTGGTCGTGGAGGGTTTTCTTTACATGGTGGTGCCATTTGGGGTTCTAGAGGATGTATAGATCTATGTAAGAATCTAGGTGATTTCACAAAAATGTTCTTGGATATAAATCAAAATCAAAGCAAAACTTATTTGAAAGTCAATTATGATAATAACGTTATTAGAATTAATAGACAAGGATCTGTATGGCAAGAATTTCAAAAGTAAAAACTATTACAATTGGATTCATAATTTTTTTTATATGTGGTATATATTTTTACATCTTTTATATGCCAGAGAATTATATGTGGCAGCCAAGTTATAATAATTATGCAAAACTAGAAAAATCTTGCTATTTGATTATTACCACAAAGACAATTCTATGGGCGTTATTTTATATTTTTATTTTTTTTACTTTAACTAAATTTAATATAGGTAGATGGAAATAGATATTAATTTTTATAATAGTATATATTATTGGTTTCTTTTTCATCAGAACATTCGATAGATTTATTAACGCAAATAATTTTTACAATATTTTCATCAATCAATCTGTTTCTGAAGATTATATACTAGTTCCTATAATAGATGGAGGGTACTTTGTAGGGAAATATTTAAATAATAATATTTTAGATACTAATATGATGAATAGAAGATATGCAATTGAAGGTTTAGGCTTGATCAAGTATAAACCTGCAATTGAAAACTTAGAGTCAATAATTGAAAATAATGATACAGAAGATTATATAAAAGAAAGTGCAACAAAGTCTTTATTTATACTTAATTCTGATTAATTTTTTTTCAGTTTCATTTTTAAATATGTGAATATCAAAGCAACCCCCACATTAGAATTCTCCCCACTTTTATTTAATTTGCATTTTTAAGAACAACAATTAAAAGAGATGTCAAAACTAGCAGTAGTATTACTCAGCGGTGGGATGGATTCGGCAGTGACAGCGGCTATCGCCAAAGAAAGCGGTTACGATATAGCTTGCCTCCACTTGAACTACGGACAGAGAACAGAAAAGCGAGAGCTAAAGCAATTCGATAAGCTCTGTGAGCACTTTGGGGCGGTCAGCAGCATGGTGACTGATGTGCGTTTCCTATCGCAGATAGGCGGCTCTAGCTTGACTGATGAAAGAATAGAGATAACTGACGCTAACCTCGATTCTACAGAAATACCGTCTAGTTATGTACCATTCAGAAATGCTAATATATTGGCTATGGCTACTAGTTGGGCCGAGGTAATAGGCGCTAGTGCACTTTACATAGGTGCTGTTTACGAAGATAGTAGTGGATACCCTGATACTCGCCGTGATTTTTTCGATGCTTTCGAGAAGGTGATAGAAAAAGGAACAAAACCTGATACGAATATTAAAATAATTACACCTATTATAGATATGGGTAAAGATGAGATAATTAGCAAGGGGTTGGAATTGGGCGTACCTTTTGATAAAACATGGAGCTGTTACAAAAACAACGAAAAGGCCTGTGGCAGGTGCGACTCTTGTGGTCATCGCTTAAGAGCATTCGAGATATTAGGTATTTCGGACCCTGTTGAATATGAAATAAGACTAAGCTACAAAAAATAAAATTTAGATAAAGTTTTGAATAAGATTTATTTTTCTTTGTAAATTATATATAAGCTATTATATTTGTAGTCTTATTAGAATTAATAAAATAAAAAACAAAATTTTTTGGTAATACAATGAACTATACTGGACCAAAAGTTAAGTTATCCCGTAAAATAGGGATTAACATGGACGCAAAAGCAGCAAAAGTTGCTGGCAAAAAACCGTATCCTCCGGGACAACACGGTAACAGCAAGAAACGTAAGAAAATGTCTGACTACGGAACTCAATTGCTTGAAAAACAAAGACTAAAATTACAATATAATGTCAGCGAAAAGCAAATGCTTAAAGCTTACAAAGAAGCTACTAGGTTAGATGGTAACACTGGTACTTTGATGATGCAACAACTTGAGCACAGATTAGATGCACTAGTTTTCAGAGCTGGTTTTGCTCGTACTATGTATGCTGCTAGACAATATGTTGCTCATGGTCACATATTAGTAAATGGTAAAAAAGTAGATAGACCATCATACTTTACTAAAGTAAATGATGTTATCTCTGTTAAACCAAAAGCTCAAAAAATGGATGCTATGCAAGAAGCTGTCCGTGGTTCTGGTAATCCTTCTTATTTAGATGTAAACAAAGCGGACTTTACTGCTAAATTATTACAAGTTCCTGATATTGAAGATATCCCAGTTAAAGTTGAAATTCCATTAGTAGTAGAGTATTACTCTAGATAGAATTTACATAAAAAAAAAGAATCCTGCATTTTTTGCAGGATTTTTTTTTGGATATTTCAATCAAATCATTGAGTTGTTTTTAAATTAACTAATTATATTTTTTTCTAAATCTTGTTCTGAAGGTATTTCCTTTATATTCTCTCTTATAAAGAAAAGTCCGCCAAGTAGCAATTCCATCAATTTAGATGCTGCATGTGCTACTGTAGCATAGGCAAGACCTGTCTCAGAGTCAATCCCATAAAGTTGGACCAAAGCTGTTGTCACAAGGTAATGATAAACACCAATTGCACCTGGAGTTGGAGCAATAGTTACACCAATTCCTGAAACTATAACCAATAGCAGTGCATCTTCTAATCCTAGCGAATAAGAATTCTCGAACCCAAATGCAAAAAAGAGTAAATAGAGTGGAAGAGCGTACAAGATCCATATAAATAAAGATTCTACGGCTATTCGTGCATATTTGGAAGGTCTCTTGATAATTGCAAATCCCTGTCTGAACTTGTCAAACAAGTCAGCTAATTTCAAATATATTTTCTCAGATACAGGTTTAATTATTTTTTCTAAAAAGAATTTTATTGTGGGAGGATAAAGAGAAAAGAACATAAGTAGCAGTATTCCTGCTGAAATAATTACTAATTTCATCGGATCCGTATCTTCGGGAAAAGCTTTCAGTACTTGTTCACTATTCCACGATAGTACAACCGCAATAAGAACTCCCAATGTAATCAGATCTAATATACGTTCCACAAGAATTGTTGCAAAAGTACTTGAATAAGATATTTTCTCTCTTTTGCTATATATATAAGGTCTAACAAGTTCTCCGCCTCTTGGCGATACATTATTAAATAAGTAACCTACCATAGTTGCAGAAAAAAGATTAAGTACCGAATTTGCTTTGTGGAATGGAGAAAGTAATAGTTTCCAACGTATTGCTCTCATAAGATGAGATAGAACTACAATCGGTAAGGGAGCAATAACCCAAAAATAATCAATATTCAATATTGCAGAATAGAGCTTCTTAAAATCTATACCATCGACTGTAAGATAGATGGATATGACTAATAATATTAGTGAAACCCCATATTTCAATATAGTTTTAGCTTTAGCCAATTATATTTTTTCTTTGCCCCATAGTTCGACTAAGTTAATCATTGTTTCAATTGTTTTTTCAAGGAAGTCAAGAGAAAGCCATTCTTTGTTACTATGGAAATTTTGTCCACCAGTATATATATTTGGAGTTGGCAATCCCATCTCTGTTAATCGCGAACCATCTGTACCACCTCTGATTGGCTCCCATTCTGGATTAGTCCCCGCCATCTCTGCAGCTTTATAAAGAAGATCTAAACCTTTCGGATTCTCCATTAATACATCGTACATATTTCTATATGACTTAGTAACTTCTAATTCAATTTTTGCTTTCGGATAATTCGGTTGAACTTCAGATATTATTTTTTCTACAATTTCTTTTTGAATAGTTAATCCATCTGTATTAAAATCACGAAATAGCAAATGAAGCGTGGATTTGCCAACTCTTGCATCTACTTCGTGTGGATGAATATATGGTTGATAACCTTCAGTTGTTTCGGGTGCCATATCTTTTGGTAATTTCGCGATAATCTCGCTAATTACTCTTATAGAGTTTACCATTCTGTCTTTTGCCTCACCCGGATGAATTTCGTTTCCTGTAACAGTTACAAACGCACTATCTGCACTGAAAGTCTCTTTGTTTATTTCACCCGGTAACCCACCATCAATTGTGTATGCATATTCACATCCAAATTTTTCAATATCAAATTTATCAGCACCTCTCCCAATTTCTTCATCAGGTGTGAAACCAATTTTCACGGGGCCATGCTTTATAGTATCATCATACATCAATATTTCTGCCATTTTCATAATAGCAGATACTCCAGATTTATCATCTGAACTTAATAATGTTGTACCGTCTGTTGTTATTATAGTATGTCCAATACATTTCCTCAAATTCGGATTGTCTTTTTCAAGTATGAACTCATTGGAATTCCCCAATCGAATGTCACCACCCTGATAATTCTCAACTATTTGCGGATTTACTCCAGTGGCATTGAAATCTGGCGAAGTATCCATGTGTGCTACAAATCCAATAGTAGGAAGATTGTTGCCATTCAATATGTTGCTTGGAATAGTAGCGTAAATATAACACTCATCTGTTAGCTCTACATCCTTTATTCCCATTTCTTTAAGTTCTTTTACAAGTATATGAGCTAAGTCAAATTGTTTTTGAGTTGATGGAATTGTCTGACTTTTAGGGTCAGATTGAGTGTCAATTTTTGCATATCGTATGAATTTATCGAGTACTTTTTCTGCCATTTCTTTTTTAAAATTTGAAATTTGATAATTATCAAATTAATAATTTCAAGCTTAAATATTAACTATAAACAAATAAAACCGTATATTAATAAGTCAAAAATTAAAATTATGGTAGAATTAATATGAAAAAAGTATTAATATTATTATTAGCAACAAGTCTGATAGCTATTGCACAAGACAGAAAAGAGGTTGCCGTAACAATTTATAACTCAAATCTTGGAGTAGTAAAGGAGACTAGAGAAGTTGAATTAAAATCTGGTTTGAGTGAAGTGCTAATTCGAGATGTACCTTCACAAATTAATCCATCGAGTGTTAAGATTAACTTAGACGGGACAGTAATAGAACAAAATTATAGATACGATTTAGCTAATAGCTTTTCACTAATGCAGCACTTTATTGATAAAAAAATTACATTAATTGGCGACAAAATTATTGAAGGAACACTTATTTCTGCCGCAAATAACTCAATTGTTATCAAATCAGAAAATGGTGGGCTTGTAATACTTCCTTCTTTAGAAGGGTACAATATATCTCTTGACTATATGCCTGAAAATCTTCTAACAAAACCCACTCTTGTTTGGAAGGTTAAATCGAATAGTGGCGGTAAGAAAGATGCTGGATTGACTTATCAAACTGAAGGTATGAGTTGGAAGGCCGAATATGTCGCTACTTTGAATAAAGATGATAATAGATTGGATCTTAACGCTTGGGTAAACATAACTAATAATTCTGGTGGCTCATTCAAAAATGCAAAAGTAAAGTTGATTGCCGGAGATATAAATAGGGCAAACAACTATCAAGTTGGTGGCTATATTTATGAGGACAGAATGTATGCTAAATCAATGTCTGCAGAAGAGGAATTAGTATCAGAAAAATCATTTTTCGAATACCATATATATGAGTTAGCTAACAAATCAGATTTACTTCAAAATGAAGACAAGCAAATTGGTCTATTCAACGCATCAGATATCAAAGTTCAGAAGAAATTTATATATAACTCCAACGGCTCAAATTCGGAAAATAGAAAGCCATCTGTTAGCGTAGAATTCAAGAATGCAAAGGACAATAACTTAGGAATGCCACTACCAAAAGGAATTGTGAGAATATATAAAAACGATGGCGAGGCAGTAGAACTAATTGGTGAAGATAATCTTGAACATACTCCTAAGAATGAGGAAGTAGAACTTAAAATCGGAGATGCTTTTGATATTACAATTGATGAAAAAATAGTAAAATCTACTAAGATTACCGATAAAGTTCGCGAGTTTGAATATGAAGTTACTATACACAACAGCAAGGAAGAGCCAGTAACAGTAGAAGTAAACAGAAATCTATGGGGCAATTGGACAGTGCTAGAAAAAAATATAGATTACGAAAAAGAAAATGCTAATAAAATCACTTTCAAAGTGGAAGTCCCAAAAGAAAAAAAGACAACTCTTACATATAAAGTAAGATTTGTTTATTAAATTGTAACTAAATTTAGTTTAATGTTATTATTAATTAAAAAAGGATATTAAAAATATGAAAAGACAGTTATTAACTCTAACAGCCCTACTTGGATTGTCACTTATGCTTTTCAGTTGTAGCGATGATGATAAAACAACTGGTCCAGATGTTGAAAAAGATGTGGTTTATATAAATAACAATGTAAATACTTATGTATATGATGAATATGATTTAGATTCTGATGGAAAACCGATAGCGGAAACTACTCACAAGGATTCTTTAAACTTTGAACAAGAAGTAAATAAAGATGGAAAATCAGCCAGAGAATATAAGACTTTTACTAATGAATCTGGCTCTTATGAGGAAGCTGAAACAACTTATTACTCAAGCGAAAAGAATAAACTTTATATTCACTCATCTGTTCTATTATCTACTTTTGGTTCATTGCAAGCAGAAGGTATTTCATTAGGAGATATTCTTACTTTTGGAAATGAATGGTTTTTATTGGCTGATGCAAAAGCAGCAGCTGGAGTCAAAAAAACTATTTATACTGATGAAGTAACTACCGATTTTAACGAAGTTAATGTAACAGCTGATATTAAAGCTGAGACATTCAGAGATGGAACTAAAAGTGTAATGGTAAACAATGAAAGTAAAGAAGCTCACATATATAAAGTAAATGTAAATGTTAGCGTTAATAGTATAGCTTCATTCGATATCCTTGCTGAATTTTACGTAGTACCAGAATTAGGTATTGTAAAAAGAAAAGTAATTCCATTTAGTTTTACTATTCCATTTGCGGGTACAACATCTGTTAATGGTATTGAACAAGTGTTAGTTAATTATTATATGACTGTACAAGCGGATAGTTAATAATTTATTATTAATTCCTTATATTACAGGACGGCAAATGCCGTCCTTTTTTATTTTAAATAATAAACAGATTCAGAATGGAACAATATAACAATTATATAAACAGCGTTTGGCGTCAATCTCGTAGTCAAAGAACTTTCAATAATATTTCACCAGCTAACAAAAATGATATAATAGGAGAATTCCCCGAATCGAATATTGCCGATTTAGAGGAAGCTGTTACTGCATCCAAATTTGCTTATGATAAATGGAAGCGAATGCCAGCTCCCAAGAGGGGAGACATATTAAGAAAAGCAGGTGATATATTTGCAGAACGTAAAGATGAACTCGCAAAGATTATGACTCGCGAAATGGGGAAACCAGTTTTCGAAACAAAAGGTGATATACAAGAAGCAATAGATACTTGCTACTATGCAGCCACCGAAACTAGAAGACTTTTTGGGCATAATACACCTAGTGAGATGCCAGATAAAATGAATCTGTCTTTCAGAGTTCCAGTGGGTATATGCGGTATTATTACTGCTTGGAACTTCCCAATAGCTGTTCCATCTTGGAAGATTATACCAGCTCTAGCCGCAGGTAATGTAGTTATATTTAAGCCGAGTGAAGATAGCCCTTTGTCAGCAAATGTTTTTGCAGAGATAATGGAGCAAGCTGGATTACCAAAAGGTGTGTTCAATGTACTACATGGTGCCACAGAAATAGGTGAAGCAATTGTCAACCACCCAGATATTAATCTAATTGGCTTCACTGGTTCCACAGATACAGGTAAAAGCATTGCCTCTAAATGTGGTTCACTTAATAAAAAAGTTTCGTTAGAGATGGGTGGGAAGAATGCTCAAATTGTAATGGATGATGCCAATATAGAATTAGCAATAGAAGGTGCTTTGTGGGGTGCTTATGGTACAACTGGACAGAGATGTACGGCTACTTCTAGAGTTTTACTTCATTCCTCGATTTATGATAAGTTTATAGAAATATTCAAAGAGAGAGTAAAAAAACTTAAGCTCGGTGATGGTCTAAACCCCAAAACAGATGTTGGACCAGTAATCAATCAAAAGGCAATTGACAAAATATTGAAATATATAGAAATTGGTAAATCAGAAGGAGCTAATTTGGTTTTTGGAGGCAAGAGAGCAGACAACGGCTACAATAGATCTGACGATAATTTCGATTTAAATAATGGAAATTTTATCCAGCCGACTTTGTTTACAGGTGTGACTAAAGAAATGCGAATATTTCAAGAAGAAATATTCGGCCCTGTTCTTTCAATCTCAAAATTTGATACTTTAGAGGAAGCGATCGAATTATCAAATTCAGTTAATTATGGGTTGTCATCTTCTATCTATACTAATAATGTGCGTAATAGTTGGGTTGCTGTAAGAGAATTGGAAGCAGGAATTACTTATGTGAATGCACCTACAATTGGTGCAGAAGCTCACATGCCTTTTGGAGGAGTCAAAGGGACGGGGAATGGACATAGGGAAGGGGGTTGGACTGTATTTGATATCTTTACCGAATGGAAAACAGTATATATTGACTATTCAGACAAATTACAAAGAGCACAAATTGATAACTACGATGAATAGTTAATCTTCACATAATTCTATATTAAAACTAAGGTTTCATATTTATGAGACCTTTTTTTATATCATTAAAATTTATTAACTTACGTTATTCAAACAAATAGAAAAATGTTTTTTTATTAAAAATATGGAGTAACTTATGGCTAACACATTAAGACCAAGGTATCAGAGGGGAAAAGTACAAATAATTATTAAAGGTGGGGGAGGAACTCCTCAAGGAATAATAGGAGCTGCTTGTGAGGAAGATGATGGCTCTACTACAACCGTAGCATTTGGTTATAGTACAGAAATAGCACAAGAGATTCCGCCTAATGTAGTTTCAGCAGTTGTTTTGACAGATATTAACCCTGGTAATGTCAATGCATTAGATCAACTTTATCATGAAAAACAACCCAAAAAAGAATTAGCAATAGAAGCAAATTCAGAACAAGCATTGTTCAATGAACTGCAAATTCTTTTTAATTGGAATGGAAGTTTAAGTAATTATTTTGATGTAAAATATATTTAGATTATTTTTTTTTCCATAATTCTATATTTTCTTCAAGCACAGAAGCTGTAAGTTGAGGAGAATCATAGAGTTTGGATACATAACGTTGTCTAAATGCTTCATATAAGCTTACGGCACAAGCGACTGAGATATTTAAACTTTGAATCATTCCAACTTGTGGAATATTAAAGTTTCCGTCTGCTAATTCAATCGCTTCTTTAGAAACTCCTTCGTGTTCGTTCCCGAAGCAGAGAGCTACGCCCTGTGTCAAATCTAGGTTATAAAGTGATTTCGATTTGTCTCCAAGTGCAGTTGTGAAAACTTTCATCCCTTTGGATCTAATGGTTTCAAAGCACTCGTTTACATTATAAAATCGATGAATATTTAACCATTTTGTCGCACTCGCAGCAGCATTCCTACCTAATTTACGTTCTGGTTGAGTCCCGTGATATAATATATAAACATCGCTCACACCAACTGCATCGCACGATCTTAAACATGCAGCTAAATTATGCTTGTCATTAATGTTCTCTAATACAATAGTCAGATTCGGTTGCCTTTTACTGAGTACAGACGTAATTTTTTCTAATCTGTTTGTTGTTCGTCCCATAATGTAAAAAAGCAGCCCTATATTCTAGGACTGCTCTCTGTTAGATTCTTTTAATATTTATTTATCGGCTTCACCCATGATAGGGTCAATTGATCCAATTATAGCAACAACATCCGATAACATAGACCCTTCTACCATTGGTGCAAGTCCTTGTAAGTTTGAAGCACATGCTGATCGAATTTTCAATTTCCAAGGTTCACCAGTACCATCGGAGACGATGAAGAATCCTAATTCTCCTTTCGGCGATTCAATTGCAGTGTATGTCTCGCCAATCTCTGGAGCAGCACCGTAGTTAATTAACATGAAATCAGATATCATTTCTTCCATTTTAGTATAAACATCTGCTTTCTTAGGTAGAGTTTTATTTGGTATGTTCGATCTAATTTCACCTTTCGGGATTTTGTCTAGTACTTGGTGAATTATTTTCAATGATTCGCTCATTTCTTTTATTCTAACCATATATCTAGCCATTGTATCACCGTCTTTCTCAGTTATAACATCGAAATCTAATTCAGGATATACTAAATATGGGTCATCTCTTCTTAAGTCTCTATTAACTCCCGAGCCACGTAGAACCGGACCAGTAAGACCAAGGTCTATACACTGCTGAGCAGTCATAACGCCTACACCTGCCATACGATCAACAAAGATTCTATTCTTATGAACTACTTTCCCAAAATAATCTAATTCTGCTGGGAACTGATTGGCCCATGATCTTATATGAGCTAAAGTCTCATCGTCAATGTCATTTGCAACACCACCTATTCGAGTATAGCTCGTTGTAAAACGTGCACCACAAATCTTCTCAAAAATATCATACAACTTTTCTCTTTCTGTGAATGCCCATAGTAGCAACGTCAAAGCACCTGTATCCATACAAGTTGCCCCCATTGCCATTAAGTGGGAAGAAATTCGTGCTAATTCAGAAACCAATACTCTAACCCATTTTGCTCTATCCGGAATATCAATACCCATAGCATTCTCGATAGCTAAAGCGATAGCAACATTATTCATCATAGGTGCCAAATAGTCTAGTCTATCTGTATGAGGTATAAATTCATGATAAGTTGTATTTTCTGCTAATTTCTCATACCCTCTATGTAAGTAACCAAGTTCAGGCACACATTTGATGATTGTTTCGCCGTCCAATCGCAGCAATACTCTAAGTACTCCGTGTGTAGCTGGGTGTTGAGGCCCCATATTTAAGACCATGTCATTGTCAAGTGCATCGTCAAATATTAACTCTGCGTCTTTATCTAGTAATTCTTTATAAATCTTTTCCTGACGCTCATCATTGAGCTTTACTATTTCTAATTGAGATTGTAAATTCATATCAAATTTATGTTTGTGGTTTCTTCTTTTCTCGTACTCAGAATGAAATTATTTTAAACTTCATTGTGAAACTATTAATTTTTACAAATTAAACAAAAAACCAATATTTTAAAAGTATTAGGAACCGTATTGTTATAAAGTTTCTAATATTGATAAATAAGATTGATATCGTTCAATATCTATCTCGCCGTCTTCAACCGCATTTTTTACCATACAACCCGGTTCATGAGTATGAGTACAAGGTGTGAATTTGCACTCTTCTCTATATCCAGTAAAATCCTTGAAATACATTTGTAGTTCCAGTTTGTCAAAATTCCAAATTGCTAACTCTCTTAATCCGGGCGAATCTACTATTCTTGTTGTACCGTTAACATCAAACATCTGCACAAAACTAGTTGTATGTTTACCTTTCATATACTTTTCTGATATTTCACCCACAGCTAGTACATCTTCGCCCAATATATAATTAATAAATGTAGATTTACCTACTCCAGAAGGACCAGTTACTAATGTAGTCATTCCATCTAATTTTGAAGATATTTCATCTAAGTTTTGTTTTTCCTCCATTGATATATAAGTAATACTGTATCCCAAATCTTGATAAGGTTGCAAATCTTCTTTTATCAAATCCATATCCATAAGTTCTATTTTATTGAAACAAAGAATAGTTGGAATGCCATACATTTCGCAAGATATTAAGTATCTATCAAGTAAACCTTTGTTATAGAAAGGGTCTGCAACTGACATAAATATTATAATTTGATCTATATTAGAAGCAATTATTTGTTCTGTTTCTGACTTTTTTACAGATTGTCTTGATAATTTACTGTGTCTTTCTCTGATTTTTAAAATGACCGCTTGATTATTCTGATCGGATGTCTGATAATAAACTCTATCACCAACCGCAGCAATATTAATATTTTCATAAGGAGTAATTACCGTACCTCCTAATATGCATTCGACAAACTCATCGGTTTTTTCATCTTTAACTCTGTAATTTGAACCTAACGCAAGATAAATCGTGCCTTTTTTTGCCTCATCAGGTATTTTACCTGATTTTTTTGTCAAAATTCTCTTTGCAGATTTAGACTTTCTGAAAGGTTCTTTACTGAATATTTGCTTGTTTTTTTTCTTTTGAGCCATTTTTTTTATGTGTGTGTAATTAACTACACACTTTTTCTTGTTAGGATAATATTAATTCGTTAGATTTGCTAAAATATAAAATAATCGGTTAAAATTTGTATTATCGTTGGAAATTTAAAGATAAACCAAATGAAGAAACAGTACACAACTTAGCGAAATCACTTAAAATACCAAAGACTTTGGGAAGAGTTTTAGTTGGACGGGGTATAAATACCCCCGAAGATGCAAAAAAATTCTTTGTACCTTCAAAGCAAAATATACATAACCCTTTCTTAATGAAAGATATGGATAAAGCAGTTGAGCGTATAATAAAAGCCCGAGAAAACAATGAGTCTATTTGGATACATGGTGATTATGATGTCGATGGAACGTGCAGTACAGCTGCATTATATAAGTTTCTTGAGAGTCTAGGATGTAGAGTTCAGTTTTTCATTCCTGATAGGTTTCAAGATGGCTACGGACTGTCAGAACGTAGTATTTTGGGTGCTAAAGAATTCGGTGCGACTGTGCTGATAACAGTCGATGTAGGAATAACAGCCATAAATATATCTCAAGATGTAAAAGATGCGGGCATGGATCTCATAATTTGTGATCATCACGAACCTGGTGATGAATTGCCTACTGCCTATGCCATATTAGACCCTATAAGAAAAGATTGTGAATATCCCTTCAAGAATCTTGCCGCATGTGGAGTTGTTTTCAAGCTAATCCAAGGATTATCCCAATCCCTCGGGATTCCTGAAAGAGCTTATGAATATTTAGATTTTGTTGCAATGGCAAGTGCTGCCGATATGGTACCACTAATAGGTGAAAATAGAACTTTAGTTTATTATGGATTAAAGTTGATAAATGAAAAAACTAGACCAGGTCTAAAAGGTTTAATTCATTGTACTAATCTGAAGATAGGCTCAATTACTGCCACGAATATTGTTTTCGCAGTCGCGCCAATAATTAATGCCGCCGGACGAATGGGTGAGGCACTTAGGTCTGTGAATATGATGATTCAAGATGATGAAATACATGCGTTCCAAATTGCTCAGCAATTAGAAGATGAGAATAGAAAACGAAGATATATTGACCAACAAACTTTTGAGGAAGCAATTCCTTTGGCAGAGAAACAACTACAAGATGGGGCTCGATCTTTAATTATTCATCAACCACATTGGCACGCAGGAGTTATTGGTATTGTTGCCTCTAGATTAGTAGATAGGTTTAATGTACCTACTATATTGATGACAACTATTCATGGTTTTGCGAAAGGTTCTTGTCGTAGTCCTAATAACTTTGATATATATTCGGCTCTTAAAAGAGCTTCTCATTTATTGATTGAGTTCGGAGGTCATCGCCATGCCGCTGGACTGACATTACAAGAATCAGACGTCCCTGAGTTAAGAAAGATTATAAACTCTTGTGCTGATGAAAATATTTCTTCTGATATGCTTACTCATGAAATGGAGATAGATTCGGAATTGAAACTTAATGAGCTATCCCCTAATTTTATATCATCTCTCAACAAGTTTGCTCCTTATGGCTATGCTAATTATAAGCCGATTTTCTTTTCTAGAGGAGTTACTTCGTCTAATGGTGTTAAGATTGTGGGTCAGAATAATTTAAAATTCAGAGCATTTCAGAATAATTTTGCTATTGATGCTATTGCTTTCGGTTTAGCAAATAAATATGATATAGTCACTACTGGTAAGCCATTTAAAATTCTATATAATTTAGAAATTAATACATTTAACGGACAAAACACACCACAACTTTTTATTCGAGATATAAAGCCGCAAGACTAGGATGATAGCCAAGGAAAAAGCTCTTTCTTTTGAAGAGGAAATAAAGCTAAAACTATATGATTTCGAAAATACCCATACGTTTCGCACATTGCAAGCGTATGATATTTTCAAACAGATTGTGAATTCTGCTTTAATTGATGAAAAGTCATATTTTTCTGGCCTACATGCTAAATTGCTTTATTTATTTAACAAACTCAACTTAACTCAAGAACTAATTGATAAAATAAATAGTTACAGAAAGTATATAAATAAGCTAATTACAACGCCAACTCTCTATTGTTCAAAAGAGGATATGGAATCCTCATTCAGAATTGCACTTGCTATATTAGAAATTACTTCTAATGGAATTTTAGACAATGATTTGAAAAAATTTCTTTCTGAAGAACCTATTTTAACCTATGTTCATTCAACTGATGTTGAATTGAATTCGTTCAAATTAGTAGTTACCGCTAAGAGTAAGCCTGGAAGTGAACATAGAATAATATTTGGTGAAAGTGTAGAGCAAGGAAAAGTTGCAATTTATCTTAATAAAACGTGGGAATCACTTTGGAAGTATATTAGAAACTATAGTGAAATCAATGTTGTAGAAGTAGAAAAAAATCATCAGAAAAATGGTTATAATGTTTTCTATTGTAATCCTAATACTTTTCTGGTTTATGAAAGTGACTATCTTATTGATGTTACAGAAATAGCAAGCTGCTTTCAAAATAATGGGCAATCCGAATATTTTGCTTTATTAAATTGGTTGAGTGTATCTTATCCATCAACTCCTATGATGATAGGAAATATTGTAAACAATCTCTTCGATGCTATTATATCTGATGAAGAAGTAGATACTAATCTTTTTATCGAAAATGAGTTATCGAAATCACCTTTGCAAAATATTTTTCTTAATAAATTTGATAAACAAAGCATTGGGAATATCAATAATGATGTTGAATTAATTTTTCAAAAGTTAAAAAGAACAATAATCGATATACCCAATGGTGAGACTTTTATTGAACCGAGTTTTATTTCACCAAAATTTGGTTTACAAGGCCGACTTGATGCAATGGTAGTAGATAGTAAAGATGATAATAAAAAAGAAGTAATAGAATTAAAATCTGGAGGTTTTCCGTCTAAGAATGTTCCGGTTAAAACCGGAAACGATATTGAATACTCATTATCAACTTGGCGGAATCATTATGTCCAAGCAAGTTGCTACAATTTAATTTTAAAATCAGTCTATCCAGAGAGGTATGGTAATTCTTCTATTTATTATGCCAAAGATGATAAAAAGCCATTTCGGAATGCACCAATTTTATCTGGAAATTTTCAAGAGATAATCGACTTAAGAAATAGAATAGTTGGGTTGTACTTTGATATTGCAAATAGAAACTTTAGTTCTATTGCAAATCTGGTTGATGAATTAGGCAAATTCCCACCGAGCTATTGGCAAAAAGACGTAGATTCATTTATTAATAAGTTGAATAATTCCAGTTCATTAGCGCATGAGTATCTGAAAGAAATGCTTTCTTTTGTTTTCCGCGAATTAATAAGCAATAAAGTTGGGAAATACTCAGCGAACCCCGAAAGAGCATACAGTAATCTTTGGTTAGAAGAACGGAAAAGTAATAGTAGAAATACATTACATTCGTTGCAATTAAACCAAGATGAGTCAAATTTTGATAATTACCATCTAAGGTTTGATAGATATGATTCGAGTGATTTGAATTTTAGGAATGGAGATCAAATAGTAATATACCCTACCACGGAAGATGGAATAACTCTTTTGCTGAAAGAACAATTGCTAAAAGGAGTTATAAAGCAAATTGATAAATCTCATGTTTTGATAAGTCTTAGAAATAAATTGTTAGGTAAAAAATTCCTTGAAAAGTATAGTAACTGGGCTATAGAAAGCGATTTCCTAGAACATTCGTTTAAGAAGTTGCCTTCCGTTTTATTTGACTTTATAGACGATGAAAATTTTGAAATTAAAGTAGGTAAAATAGAACAAAAAATTGATCAAATAGATTACAGTTGTAATTATCTTAACGAAATGCAATCACAAATTGTAAAGGCTGCTATTTCAACTAAGAATTATTATCTTATTCAAGGGCCACCAGGTACTGGGAAGACTTCTTTTGTTCTTAGAGCAATTTTAGAATATTATTATAATAATAGTGATAATAGTATATTACTTACTGCTTATACAAACCGTGCGGTCGATCAGATTTGTACGGTATTGAAGGAAAAAACAAATATTGATTTTATTCGGCTAGGATCCAAAGAATCATCAGAACACGGAGATGTATTACTTTCTAACCTCAGCACAGATTACAGTATTGCAGAACTTAAAGATAAATTTGAGTCAACAAGAGTAGTAGTTTCTACTGTTTCTTCTTTGCTTTCTCATCAAGAATTATTTAAGCTTAAAAAATTTGGTATAGCAGTAGTTGACGAAGCAGCTCAGATTCTGGAGCCATTCGTTATAAAAATAATAAACTACGCTCAGAAGTATATAATGATAGGGGATGAGAAGCAACTGCCTGCTATTGTTACTCAAGCAGAATCAAATCATCAAATTGAAAATGATTTGTTGTCCACGATTGAAATGACAAATATTTCGGAATCATACTTTGAGAGAATGTTGAGAAATGCGAAGAAAAACGGTTGGGATAATTCCTATGGTATGTTAACACATCAAGGTAGAATGGGACAGAAAATTATGGAATTAGCTAACAATTTATTTTACCAAGGAAAATTATTAAATATTGCATCGGAATCAAAGGCAATAGAAATTTTAGAATTTCAAAATGTAGAACCAGAGAATGTACCATATCTCAACAACGCAGAAGCCGATTATATTGTTAAAAAAATTGAAAATCTAATTGAAAATAATGAAACAAATGAGTTTGAAATTGGTGTAATTAGTCCTTTCAGAAGTCAATGTGCATTAATAAGAAACAAGCTCCCATTTGAAATACGTGATAAAGTTGCAGTTGATACGGTAGAAAGGTTTCAAGGAAGTGAAAGAGACATTATTTTTATCTCTTTTGCTGTTAATAAGCCACATCATATTGTTAATATGTCATCTCCGATAATAATAGATGATATAGAAATTGATAGGAAATTAAATGTTGCTATTACTAGAGCAAAACAACGATTATATGTAACAGGGTGTAGAGAAATATTAGTTCAATCGCCAATTTATAAAAAATTCATAGATTTGTTAGTTAAAGAAAATTGACGATTTTGTATTTTTGTGTTCTATCATAAATCAAAGAAATTAAAAAAATAAGGTAAAAAGAATATGGCTGGACATAGTAAATGGGCAAATATAAAGCATAGGAAAGGAAGACAAGACGCCCTAAAAGGAAAAATATTCACACAGATGGGAAAAGAGATTACGATTGCTGCTCGCGAGGGTGGTGGTGACCCAGATATGAATCCTCGTTTGCGTTTGGCAGTTAAGAAAGCACGTGAGAATGATATGCCTAAAGATAACATAGAGCGTGCTATAAAAAAAGGTACAGGGGAATTAGAAGGTCAAGCATTTGAAGAATACACTTACGAAGGCTATGCACCCAATGGAGTAGCAATAATAGTTGAAACAATTTCTGATAATAAGAACAGAACCGTTTCTGAAGTCAGGGCTTGTTTTAGTAAATATGATGGTAATATGGGAGAAACGAACTCAGTTGCGTGGAATTTTGATAGAAAGGGAGTAGTGACTATTAAAACTTCAGGTGCTAGTGAAGATGATTTGATGATGGAAACATTAGAAGCAGGAGGAGAAGATGTGGAATATAGCCCTGAAACATCTAGAATAATATGTGCGATGACGGATTTTAATACTGTTAATGATTATTTTGAAAAGAGTGTTTTCGAAATAAAAGATAGTCAATTAGAATATATAGCCAAAAACAAAGTGAAGATAACTGATGTTGCTATAGCTAAAAAAGTTATGCTTTTCTTAGATAAAATGGAAGAAGTTGACGATGTTCAAAATGTATATAATAATGCTGATATAGACGACTCTGTTTTCGATCAGTTAGATTTGTAATGAGAGTTATTGGCATAGACCCTGGTTCTGTAATCTGCGGCTATGGCGTTGTGGATATGGAGGGTAGTAGTTTTAAACTTGTCGAATATGGAGTTATTAAAGCAAAAATTCAATCTGATGATTTCAATGGTAGATTGAAAATACTCAATGACTCTGTTGATAGGATTATTAAAAGAACTAAACCAGATATTAGTGCTTTTGAAACTATATTCTATGCTAAAAATGTTCAATCATTAGTTAAGCTTTCGCATGCAAGAGCTGCGGCAATATTATCTGCTTCACACAATAAGATACCTATATTCGAATATTCACCTAATGAGATTAAAAAATCGGTTACTGGCAAAGGTAAAGCAGCCAAAGAGCAAGTTCAATTTATGGTGAAGAAAATACTCAATATTGATGAGACCCCAGAGTTTTTAGATTCTACCGATGCCCTTGCTATTGCAATATGTCATTGTTTAAAGCAAGGAAATTCGAATACTAAGAAAGTTTCTAATTGGTCACAATTCGCTAAAGATAATCCAGATAGAATTAAGTGATGTCTATTTAATGCGTCTATTCAAATTTTATAAATTTATATAAATTACTTAACCCTTTATACTCAACTCTAACAAAATAAACGCCTGATGCAAGATTTGTTAAATCAATTTCACTTGAATTATCAACTTCTATGACATAACCAAATACTGTTGCACCACTTAAATTTGTTATTGTTAACTCTACATCTAGGCTTTCTGATGAACCATTTTTTTGTATTATTAACCTATTACTCCCTACTTCATAAAATGTGCTGATATTTTCATAGCTTATTTCAACTACTCTATACTCATGAGTGCAAATTGTATCTAACCTAATCCAGCCATTGATAATTTCACTCTCAATAAATTTATTCTTCCACTCTAATGTATCGACAATTAAATGTTTTTTACTAAGATCAGTAAGTAACACTGTACCACTAGGATTTTCGATTATTTGTTCCGAACTGTTTAGATTCCAGTCCTTGCCAAATGCCATTGGATTTGTTTTATTCTCGAAAAAGATAATTTCACTATCAAATTTCAAATCAAATTGATAATAGTCATTTAAGTTTATATTGCTTCTTAATTTTATTGGTATATCAACAACATCACCAGGATAAGCAATAATTTGAGGCAATTCTAGTACTACTTTAGTATAAACTTCACCAACTACATATACATAGAATGTATCTAGACATGGCTGTTCTACAACAAATTCAATGGTGTTATTATAAACCCCAATCTTAACAGGTGTAAAGGAATAATCTAATACTCTTTTATCCTGTAATTCAAATCTTTTCTGGTTACCATCAAAAAACGATGATATATCTATTGACTTTGTGAACTTAGACTTGAGTTCAACTTGAAAACTTACTTTGTCTGCTAAGTAAACCTTACCAAAGTTTATAGTATCTTTATATTCTAATTCCTTTTTAATATCAATTAATTCTACGAATACTGTATCATAACCAAAGCAGCCAAGTTCTGATTCGACTTCAATTGAGTAAATACCACTTTCTTTCACATAGATGCTATTTTCGTCACTACCGTTTGACCATTTTATTGACTTATAATCTCCTTCAACGAATAAAATTGTGCTATCAGGAAAACATACTTTCAAGCTTCCTAATATTTTGGGATTAGGTATATCACCTTTTTTTATTTCATAAAATAAAGTATCTATACAACTGTTATTTTTTGTTACTACAACAAATCCCTTTGCATTATCTTTAAACTTAGCTTTTGAATCAACACTTCCGTCTATCCATTCATAAGAACAATCCAAACAACCAATTACTTCAAGTTCTGTTACTTCACCTTCACAAATTGTCGTATCACCAACTAATTCAGGGTAGAACCCATTTACAATTTCAACTTTTAGTTTACTTGTCTTTTCACACCCACTTTTAGCGTCTTTCAAAGTTATTGAATAAAGACCATCTTTAGTCACCCAAATCGTGTCTTCTGTGGAATTATTAGACCATTCTACAGTATAATCAGATGAGTTAGTCTCATAAGTTAACATAGCAGAGTCAGTATTACAACCTCCTTTGCTAATAATATTCACATAAATTGAATCAAACGAAACTACGTTGATGCTATCGTACGCTACGCATCCATTCCTATCTGTTGCTTTTAACCAATATAATCCAGGAGAATTAATGTTTATATTTGTGGCATTGCTACCTGTTGACCATTTATATTTTTCAAATTTTGTATCAGTACGTAAGTTAATAAAATCACCATTCTTGCATATAATAGAATCACCTGTTATATTAAAATCTAACTTAGGTAACATAATTACCTCTAGTGTATCATAAAATATGCAGCCCTCACCAGCTTCTATTTCTAAAGTATATATTCCAGCCTCTGTTATAGTAATCGATTTCGTTGACTCACCTGTTGACCATAAGTATTTTGATGCTTCTATTTCTGACTCTACTTCAATACTATCATTGTGACAAATTTCTAATTTGGAAGGGAGTAAATTCATATTATTTTTAGAAAAATCTGCAAAAATTGATTTACTGATAAAACATCCATTTTTCAAATCTATATTCAAATCATATCTACCTTCAGTAATAACTATAGCTATATATCCTTCTGGGAATTTGCCTTCAACGAAATCATCTTGCGATTTTGGTGAAAACCAAAATAATTTTTGTATCTTATCTTCTGCTAAAGGTATCTTATGATCCTTATCTTCAAATACTTTTACCTCAATGTAAGCTGTGTCTGCACATGGTGAATATGTAATTATTTCCTCAAAGTAATAATTCTCCTTAATTACTGTAATTTCTTTTTCATCGGAGCAAATGTTATTCAAATCATCTTTAACCGAAGCAGTTACTACAAAAGTTATAGTATCACTATCACTATTTTTCAAATAAATTCTCTCTTTATCAGTAAGTTCCCCCTTATTCACAATGTATTCTTTGTTTGTCCAATCCCATTCGACTAAATCCGAATTGTCAACCTTTTTACCATCAATGATCATATCAAAATCAATTTCGATTTCATTTGATTGACACAATCTTATAGTATCTAATTTTTCAGCTATTTCTATTCCTTTTGCATTAATTAAAAATTCATCTTTTGCAATACAACCGTTAGAATAATATACCGTAACTTCAACAATGTCATTATCTTTCATTAGTAATCTGACTTTGTCTTTCTGTGAATTCAATGGTGCTATATTAGTGTTGTTGTTTTTTGATTGCCAAACTATATTATCAATCGGTAATTTTGTCGTTGTCAAACTAAGTTCTATCTGACTATCCGGATTTTCTTTGCAAACTGATATTTCTTCATATCCACAATTGGGATTTGAAGTATCTAAGGGAGTGTCTTTATATATCTCAACAAAGCATGCCTCGTTTTCTCTTGTTATCTGGTCAAATCTCACCATGTGGATGTTGTCTCTCGTTGCAGTACCAGTAGTGAAACCCCAAAAAGCTAAATCCGTTTGTATTATAGAGTTTAATGAACGATTAGTTGAACCATCAAATCGTTCAGTCTTTCTCAACTGACCATCTAAGTAACTTGATAGTTCTTTTGTCTCTGTATTCCAAAAGAATTTCACACAGTGGAATGTGCTATCTTCAATATTTAACGGTCTATTTTTTATATCTTCTTTCGCGTTTCTATCTATACCAATTCTATCCATAAGATTCCCGTTAACAACGTAGCCAAAGTGGTCCTCAGGGTTTACATCAACGGCGGGGGGAGACCCCGGATAGTTGAACCAAGTATCTAGTTCAATACCAAGTGAAGGAGAAACTTTCTTGTTTCCATCGTAAATATTCGCAGCGTAGCCCATACCGACTCCAAGACTACCTAATTTATCGTCTCCATCTGATTGTAGTACGAAAGCTATTCCATCGGCACCTTCTTTATCTTTGTACCCCAAATAATACTCTGCTTCAACTAGAAAATTCTTGTTAATATCAATTTTTTCAAACCCTGCTATTGAACTATTATTCCAAATTGCAGTTGCTTGCATCCTATTACTACCATCTGTTAATTGGTGTGCATTCTCTTTATTATTAAAACTATAATTTTTAGGGTTGCTTTGAACCACTTTGAATTGTGCTAATAAAAAAAATTGACAAAAGTAGAAGATTGATGCAAGTAGTATTAATTTATTCATATTCGGATCTCTGTTTATATTATTCTATTCTATCTATTTTTTAGTACCATCTCAAATTCAAAGTTATATATTTAGGGACAGTTGAAAAGGTTAAAAGTTACAATTTGAGTAAAAAAAAACAGACTTAAAAAAAAGTCTGCTTTTTCGATTTTTATAATATTAAAAATATATTAATTTGATGAGAAAAACTCTGGAGTTACTACTAACATAGCCCAAATCCAAGTAGAATTTTCACCGTTAGGCCTACCTTGTACTATCTTCAATGCATCAGCAGGGATCATATAAGAATAGCCCATCTGTAATTTAATGTCGCTTGCAATTGTGTGAGTTAGTACTAAATCTATTTCACTTGCAAGTCCTTTCTCAGTTAACTTTGCATTAGAAGGATTTATAATCGCTTTTTCTAATGAAAAGCTATGAAAATCCAATGCCGCACTCCATTTTGGAACAAAATCATACTTAATTTTAGCATAAATATCAACTAAACCACCTCCAGCAGTATGAGCCGGTATATTCAGGAAGTGATCCATTAATCCATAAAACTTATGATTTGTTCCATAAAGAGTATTGAATGCCGTATATTCATTGGAATTTGGGTTCTCAGAATCGTTACCTGATAGATAATCGATACCAGCTCCAATTTTAAATTTATCAAACTTATAATGTGCTTGCAATGAGAACATATATGCTGCAATATCTTGGGCAAGTGTAGTTTGTCCTAATTGATAAAATCCTGTTCCTTGTAGTTCAAAAGATTGAGAGTTATAATAGTAATTACCACCAAAAGTGTATCGGAAGTAATTATAATTATTCGTGTCATTCTCTTGGAAAGCATCAGTAACTCCCAATATAGTATAACGCATATTTGAATCTATAATGTTTTCAAACCAAAGGAATCCTAATCCTTTGTAATTGTTCAATGGGTAAGTAGTACTGAATAAGTTTTGACCACTTTGATTAAAAGCTCCACCAAGGTGTAACTTCATATTATCTGATTCATATTTTCCAACAAAGGCATCATGGCTTCTACCTGTTTGAGCCCAATCTACATTACCTAATATCCTATGGTCATCATATACAAGCTCCTGTCTTCCAACTTTTAGACTAATTAATGAATCTAATTTAACATCTACCCATGCCTCGTGTAGTGCTATTCTCGCTGCACTTGCCATTTGAGTCTCATCACCCCAAACTCTCACATCTTGAGCTGAAATTCTTGAGTTAATATTCTGATTCGAATATCCAAAAATTAATCTAGTTCTTTGAGATACAAACGATGCTGGGTGAAGGTCATCAGTTGTTAATTTTGCATAACCATCTCTGAATTCATATCTTGGTTTAAACTGACTGTTTAATGTGAATTTCGCAATAAGCTCCGAAGAACTTAAAAATAAACAAATTAATATAGTGGTTCCTAAAATTCTCTTAACCATAACTAATCCTCATTAGTATATTTCAAAACTTCTTTTATTATTTTTTTCTTATCGCTATCGAATCCATTTATTTGCTGTACTATCTCTCCTTTTGGATTAAGCACAGTTATCAAATTAGAGTGAGCATAATCCATTAGTGAAGATTTCTTATATTTGAAACCTAAGACTGCAGCTAGTTCACGTATTTTTGTTTCGGTTCCAGTTAGCATTGTCCAATATTTTTCATCCATTTTCTCTTTCTTCATAAATCTAGAAAGTGTATCAGGTCTATCATGAATCGGATCTATGCTGACAATTAGAAAGTTAACTTGTTCTTTTCTTTTATCAGGAATTAACGAGTGTAACTCTTTCATATCAGCCGTAATCAGAGGACAAGAATATTCGCAGTGTGTATATATCATTGCCAATATTGTTGGTTTACCTCCTATTAAACTTAATTTAACTGTGTCTCCATTTTGATTTTCCCAATCACTATTTAGGTTGAAAATAGATTCTTCAGAAGGCTCAAATTCCTCACCTTCGTAAGCGTTTTCTTCTTTAAATTTCTCCATATCAAAAGAATCATCTTCTGAACAACTTGATATTAAAAAAATAGAAAGTAATGCTATTGTTATAATTTGTCTTTTACGCATCTAAAACCTAAGTTTCTTATACAATATTTAGCTTGTAAACTACTCCACATCGAGTATCTTACGAATGCTGAATAGTTAGAAGGATCTACATTACCAATACTACCAGCGGCACAAAACAATTTCCCATCTTGGTTCGTTTTTTCTCTGGAATCAGTAGAAACAATTACAGAATTAAAATCTCTGGTCCACTCCCAAACTAATCCATGCATATCATAAACCCCATAAGCATTCTTGAATCGTTGTCCTACATTTGGTAGAGGTATTTTGGGTAATTTCTCATACATTTTAAGTAATGTGGATGAAAATTCATCACTATTATAAGCATTCTTTGATGTTTTACTAGCACTTGCTACATATTCCCATTCACTCATATCAGCTAACCTTCCGCCAAGCCAATTACAATAAGCACTAGCTGCAAACCAAGATACCATGACTACAGGTGCATTGGGAGGCGCTTGTTTACCTAAAACAGTATCAGATTTCCAATACTTTAAATAACTACTTTCAGCAAATAGGGATTTAATCTTACTTCTTCTCCATTTGGGATTTGCTTTCACAAACTCTAAAAATTGAGCGTTAGTAATCTGAGTCTCTGTAATAAAAAACCCATCTATTTTGATGGGTTTGACTGTATCAGCAAAAAATGGAAAAAAATCACCTGAAGGAATTGATTTCCACTCAATTTTACTTGGGGGCTCTGCAATTAAGGAAGAGCTACCCACAAGTAAAATAATTAATATTAATATATATGCTTTTTTTATCATATCTAATTCGAAATTAAATTCTAGTGTCCGCCGTTGCCCGCTGAACCCGAAGCTCTTACTTTCTTAACTTGATCAGGAGAAACTTCTCCACCCTTATTACCAAAGTTATTCAGTAAATAAGTTACAACGTTTGCAACTTCTTCATCACTCAATGCTTGAGCAGGCATTGCACTGTTATAAATTTCACCATTGACAGTAATCTTACCTGACAATCCATGTACAATTGCACTTATCGCTTTATTATGGTCGTCAGCAAAATAATCAGATTTAGCTAATGGTGGGAATACACCCTTCATACCTTTTGCGTCTGGTTGATGACAAGCTTGACAAAGGTTTTTATAAACATTCTCACCCATTTTAATTCTCTCTGCTTTGCTACCTGCCAGTTTTTCATTTGAACCTTTAGCCGATGGCAACGTTAGTGATCTACCACCTTCTGCCATATAAACTTTATCTTCCAGTTGACCACTGTAAATAACTTGATCTTCGTCTCCAGTTACCACTAGAGAGCCAAGAGCACCTTTGTTGAATGCTCTGAAAATAGAGTGATCAACTAAATGTAAACTACCTGGGACTTCTACCTTGAATGTTACCATAGCAGCACCGCCAGCAGGTATTAAAGTTGTTTGTACATTCTTGTTTATCATATCGCCCCCTTCAACACTAACTTCGTCAAAGATCTCACCGATTACGTGGAACGAAGATACTAAGTTTGGACCACCATTCCCCACATAAAGTCTTACTGTCTCTCCAACTTTAGCAGTCAATGCTTTGTCTCCTGCTATTGCTCCTACTGAACCATTAAATACTACATAATCAGGATTTTCTTCCAATGCTTTATCCATATCAAATGGTTGATGACCAGCTTCACCATATCTACCTGCAGTATAAAAATCACCTTGCATCACATAGTATTCTTTGTCAACTTTTGGTAAACCACCTTTTGGTTCTACTAATATTAAACCATACATACCATTAGCTATGTGCATACCAACTGGAGCAGTTGCACAATGGTAAACATAAAGACCTGGATTCAATGCTTTGAAAGAGAAAACTGTTTCGTGACCTGGTGCTGTAAATGAAGATGCAGCTCCACCACCCGGACCAGTTACAGCGTGTAAATCTATATTGTGTGCAAATTTATTATCAGGATGATTTTTTAAATGAAATTCTACTTCATCACCTTCTCTAATTCTTATAAATTGTCCCGGTACAGACCCACCAAATGTCCAATAAGTGTAGGTTACACCGTCCATCATTTCTCCTTCGTGTTCTAATACTTCCATGTTAACAATCTGTTTAGTAGCTGCTCTGTGCGGATCTATTGGAGCAGGTACGTGTGGTGGAAGTGTTAACTCAGCTATTGTTTCTCCTACAACTTTCTCATCGGCAGGATTATAATCGCCTTTACCACCATCACAGGCAGCAAATGAAAATGCTACTATTATTAGTAACACCATAGTTAATTTATTTTTTATTAAACTCATCATGAACCCCATTAAATAATTTAAAATTACTTTGAAATAAATATTAGGACAAAGTTAAATAATAGAATTATTAAATTCAAAAGAAAAAAGAGTTTTTTATCTTAAATAATGATATTTATTTGTTTTGAGGTTCCCAAAACGCAGATAAGTGTTATGAAATATTGACAATACAATGTTTATAAGTTTCTTGTAATTTGGAAACCAAAGTGTAAATTATTTTTTTCCTCACTACCCAAAAAGGCACTTTGAGCACCAGAATTGAATTGTTGAATATTTATTGCTGTATTATTAGAAACTGAGAATTTGAAAAAATGACCACCTGTTTCCATTGAGAAACCGACTGTGTATGAATCGTATTTATTTCTCCATCCAGTTATAGTAGGATTAGTTTCAATTAAGATACTATACATATCATCTAAGTAGTACTCAGCATAAGCACCTAGAGTGATACTATTCTCTATTTCTGGACATTGTAGATGAGAATTATAAGAGAATGTAGGTGTAATACCAATTCCTAGCTTATCACTAATTAAAGTATTGATTATAGCAACTCCATAGAAATGCCAATCTCTACCTGATTCTAACTCTTGACCACCTACTAATGTAGGTTTGCTAGAGTATGCTACACCACCTAAAAAGCTAATTAATATAGGTAATGATTCATTTCTTATTTCAATAGCTTTGTATTTTGTTTCGAACCACCATTGTGATTCTCTATTACTTCTGCCTAGATTTAGAAAAATATCGTCCGTTAAACCATAACCTAAATTCATCATATTAATAACAGGACCATCTATACCAAATAGTTGTTCGAAGCCAGATGAGACAGGAAGTGTAAATCTATGTGAAATTCCATATAAATAGTCACCTTGTTTCAATGTTTCTGCCGTAGGCAATGCATAGGCATAAGTACTATGGAATAATTGTAAAGGTGGCTCAACAACTTCTGATTTCCTTTGCCAAGATTGTGAGAATAGCAAAGTCGGAATAAATATAGTAATAAAAAAAGTAGAAATATATTTCATATTATTGAGTTACCTCTTTTAAGAAAAAATCTAACCTTAAATCCATATCAGGATCTATTTTTACTAACATAAGAGATGGTACTTCTATCTTATGGTCAGTCAAAGTTACTACAAATTTAGTTTTTACGTGATAAATCTCACCATATACATATATATCGGCTTCTATTGTCTTCTCTTTTGAAACACCATGAACTTGGAACATTCCTTTTGCCTTCACTTCATAGTGCTTTTCATCGATTTTCTTTGATTCAATTATTTTTCCTTCGAATGTAGTCATTGGGTATTTATCAGTATGAAGATAATTTTCTCTCATATGTCTATTTCTAAGACCATTGTCAGTATCTACAGTATTCAAATCCACTTCGAAGTAAAACTCTGTCCCTTTGAAGTCACCTTTTTCACCTAACATGTATCCATCTATTGAGCTTGTAATACCCTCGAAATCCTCAACAGGAGCATCGGAGATAAACTTAACAACATTTTTTTTGCTTTTATCCACCTGATGTTCAACCTTTGCAAAAGTGTTGGAATAGATAAAAACTAATAAAGCAATTAGTATTAAATTTTTCATAATTTATTTCCTTTGTTTAATTATTCTCAGCGCCATTATCAATCCATACTTTAATCGAATCTAAAATACTTTGATTAAGTTTTGGACCACCTCGTGGCATCAAACTTCCACCTTCTCCTAATAATCTTTTGTAAAGATAACTACTTGTACTATTACCTTGCTCTATTAATTTCATAGTTCCAGTACTATTATTTTTGCCTACTATGTTAGTATAAGCATTCTCTTTTTCTAAATTAGGATAAGAAAAAAAAGAACCTCCGTGGCAACCACTAGTAGCACAGCTAGGGGTAAACACTTTTTCCTGAATATCTTTGAATGATGCTCTCATTTGATTATCAACCTTAATGTCCGTTTCGCATTCCGAGACAATACTCTCGGAACACGAAACAAACAAAAAAGTAATAATCAAAGTTGTGAATAATTGTAATTTTGTTTGTTTCATATTTCTTTTACGTGGTGTTTGCTAATTTAGATTATTATTAAATAATATATCCATATTTTATACTATACAATAACCCTTCAAAGTTAGAAAAGTAACATGGTTTCTATAAAAAATATAGGTACAAGTCAATTAGTTGACATAACAACTAATTAAATTTTATAGCTGTAGTTCTACTTGAAATCTGTATCTAATTAATTCATTATCTAGATTATCAAAAAGTTCGAAATAAGAAAAATCAGATTGAATCTTTAGTTTGTGATTTGATAGATACTTGGAAATGCCTATCGTATATTCACCTAATTCATCAATATCAGATTCAATATTATCAGGTCTAACATAACTATATCTTCCAGCTAATTCCCAATAATTGTCAAATAAATATCCTAATTGAATATTAATTGATTCGCCGGTTCTAAATTTTTTTTCTAGATTCGGAATAAGCTTATTAACTTCTTTTTTTGCGGCCTCAATCATTAAACTTACACCTTTGTATTTGTAATGTAAATCAAGAAAATAGCTAGTCATGTCATTGTTTATTAAAGACCCAGATGTATCATAAATGAATGAACCAATCTGACCACCTTGACGGTTCGTACCCTCATTAAAACTAAATGTTCCACCTATAGCAAGTTTGTGTTCATCATACATTTTATGAGCTGAGGATACATAATCATCAAAATCACCAAAAGGTAATAATTCCGTTCTATATGTATAGGCAAACCCACCTGCATTATTAACTGTAATATTCCTTCCTTCACCTAATGATACTGAAAAGATTGGTTTTACTACAAAGTCATTACCGAATTTATAGCGCAACTGGATACCAGCGTCACGATCAATATTAAGATTAGAATTTAGTAATGAACGATCAACAAATTGTAAATCACCAGATGATATGACACGCTCTCTATTGCCGGGTAACTTAGTTTGGCCGAACCAGATATCAAAATCTTCGAATAAATAATATTTTACGACTGCATCTAAGATAATATTAGATCCCGAATTACCAAATGCACCTGTTGCAGAATTGCCTTGGTCTCGATTAGAAAATCCTAACTCTAATTTATATCTTAAATCGGGGCTAATAGCATAACCACCAAATTTTAATCTCCATCTTCTTACTAAAAGTCGAGTATCAGTTTCATTAGAAAAGTCGTTGTAATCTACTTCCAACAAGTTCTGCATTCTAACGTTTATTTTAATTGATGCTGTGGAATCTTTGGCCATAATATTAACACCTTTGCCTAATCCAGGATAAGAAATATCTTGTGCAACTGCTTGTAAATATGTCAGTAGTATTAAAATAGTAGTCAAAATTCTAATCATTATTTACTCTTTTTTTAATTTTGAATATATAGCAATTGCAAACTAATATAAATTTTTGTCTAAAGATATTTTGATGCTTCACGAATGCTTAAATTTTGGAGTTCGTTTTCATTCAAAAACTTAATTACGGTTGAAGGATTTATCTTGGAATATTCTCTCAGTGCCCAGCCGATTGACTTTTTTATAAAGAACTCTTTTTGGTGTGAATGAAGTCGTATATTACTTTTCAACAATTCGAAATTTGTTTTCTCTTTGTATTTTAATTGGAAGAGGATTGCAGTTCTAATTAGCCATATATTATCAGAGCTTATCCATTTAGCATTATAATATTCTATTTTTTCTGGATGTAATTTCAAAAATTGTCCGGCGCAGTTAACAGCTAATGCATCTACGGTGTCCCACCAACTTTTATTAACTATTAACCATTCTGTTAATTCTATTGATTTCGGGTTTTCCCAATAGCGTTTATGTCTAAGTATATCTTGTATAAAGTAATTGACTTCTCGGTTGCAAATGTTCCAAACTTCTTTAATTTCGTTAGAAGCAATATTAGGTGGTAGTTTACCATTGTCAGAGAGAAATTGTTTTTGCAGTTCTTTTCTTAAAGGTGATTTTATTCCATAAAAAGAGAATTTATTTTTCATATACGCTGCCATTTTTATGGCATTTTCATCGTTCTTATAAGCTTCGAATAAGTCAAGTAGGGGAGAGAAGTAATTTGTTTTCATTCTTATGCTGTTACTGAGAATTGACTTTCTTTGTATTCTTTATTGTAGATACTAAGTATTCCGCTTTTAACTTTTTCATCTTCTTGATTTTTAGGATTAGAAAGCTCAGCTCTAGCTTTCGCTTCTTCTCTTGATGCTTGAGCCGCTACTGACCTATCTTGGCTCGAAGGATTAGCAGGTGCCAATGCAGCTTTTCTTACTTGTTGCATTCGCCTAATAGTTTCTTTGGGGTTTCCTTCTACAGGTGATATTTCTATATTTACCTCTCCTCCTGTTGCATACCTTTTACCATCAGGTCCCTTCGTGTAAGTAAATGTAGCTCCACCTCTGGCTAATCCACCAGCAGCCGCCAAATGTGCTTGCTCGTGAGTTCTTACTTCACGATCTATCTTCTTTAACTCTTGAACTCTTTTCTCTTCATTTTCTGAAAGCTCTTCTTTCCCAGTAGAGTTTTCTTTCTCTTTTTTGAAATGAGAAAACTCAATTTCCAAGTATGTAGGTTTTGTAATATTTATATTACTAGTTATCATTTTATAATAGTTATCTTCTCTATTTTCGAGTGATTTTTATAATTTAACTTCAATATATAAACACCAGAAGACAAGTTAGTTAGATTTAATGACTTTCCAAAATATTCTGTATTTCTTAATACAATATTACCATTCATGTCCAAAAGCTCAACTTCCAATGGTAAATTGTCCTTGTTAACTATGTTCAAATAGTTTGAAGTTGGATTGGGATATACACCCAGTTCTGATACTATATCTTCTTCAACGCTTGATTTGATTGTGTGAGGACTAAACTCTAAGTTATCTAAATACCAACCATTCTTATTGACAACTGCATTTGTGACTAATCTAAATCGTGTATAAACTATTTCAGCTCCACCTATAGTAACGGGTATTGCTTCAGTATTAATCCAATCTTCTTGAGTCAAGTTATTATCTTTCCATTGTTCGTAATCATCTGAACTATACTGCTTTACAATAGTCCAATTCTTCAGATCATTACTAGATTCAATTACTGCACTATCTAGCGGATGGACTTCGCATATTTGGTCAAATGTAAGTTTGTGCGACAAAATATCTCCATTTCCAATAGTCAAAATATCAATTTTAGTTGGTTGTAAATACAAGGTATATTCACTTCTAGGCTTGTAATTCCCATTTGGAGATGTAGATATACTATTTGTAGGTGACGCCGCAATCTCATCAGTAACTTCCCATTCTTGTGAATAGTAAATCCCATTATTATCATCAAAATTTATTTCTCTATCTGCATTTAAGCCAATTAGTTCACCTTCATAGCCCAATACACTATTCGAAGTATCACTAAACTGTTCTCCAAGACCCTGATTCTCATAACCAGCTACTAATACACAACTAAGATTAGAGAAGTTACCTAATTCTTGAGTTATATTAACTGCTACCGTAGTCCCAATTTCTTCATTTACTAACGGGAAGATTCTTAAAAATTCACCGTCACCAAATATTTCTAATCTTTTGACTTTAGTAAGAGGAGTAACTTTATCAGCTCTTTTGTCTGGAATTTTTACGAAAAGTCTAGTTGATACGTGGTCACCATTATCAACATAAGTTTCTATATTAGTTATAAATACTGAATCTGGTTTCTCAGTACCTCCAGCATAGCTATAAGCGTATCTATAAATACTAGAATCATTTTCGCTTTTCGCTCTTATCTTATAGTCGTATCTCTGGTACGGCGTAAGTCCAGTATCAGTAAATACCTCATCTTCAGGACTTAATGTTTTAATTAGTACATCATCTCTGAATAATTGTAAATTAAAATCCTCTTTCTGCAATTGCTTACCGAAAGAGCTTTCTAATACTGTTGTCCAACTCAAATTTAATTTCGTAGGGTCATTCGGGATTATAGAAACAGTTAAGTCATTAACAGGTGATGGTTGATCTACTCTGATAATAGCTGAGTAAACGTCATTATCATTTATATTTCCATCTGGCCCTACTGTATTTCGCATATCAACCCAACTAGGGAATATAACTCCGTCATAAAAATCAAGACCACTATAGTCTCCTGCGAAAACGTTCCCATCGAACGGGTTATTACGAATGTCAGAAGGAACGTCCGATATTTGTCTATCTATCCAAGTTTCTCCTCCATCTGATGAGTAACTAACAAAGCACTCTACCATTATATTATCAGGGTCATTCCTACTATCCAAATACATAACAGCTAAATCGCCATTAGTTGGGTCAACTCCCATCCACGTCCAAAATTGGTCACCTTTCGTCTCGGCATGTACTATCTTAGGTTCAGACCAAGTCTCACCTTCATCGGTTGATTTGGAGAAATAAATATTTGGAATACTATCGGCTGCCCAAACCACATAGACGTTACCTCTGTTTGGACCATTGCTATAATCTGTTTTTATAACTGGGTATGCCTCAGCTCTTACTTTTCCTTTGACAGTATGTCTCCAACCCTGTGACAATAACTTAGTTGTTCCGAAAATATTATATTGATGGATTATACCAGGAGTACCCCAAGTAATACCACCATCAGTTGATTTGTTGAACCCTACTGCATGCTTAATACCATGATTCCAGACGGCATATACATTACCCTCTGGACCTGTGGAAACTAATGGAAAACTCTGACCAAATGTTGTATCTTCGGAACTTCCGCTTAACCTTTCACTTATATTAACTGGCTCTAACCAAGTTTCACCTTTATCAGTTGACTTAGCTAATACTATTTGAGTAGCACTATCGGCTGCTGTTACTCTCTTCCAAGGAATATATAGATGACCTCTATAAGGAGACTCATCAGAATTATCTACTTCTATATAATACTTATCTTCGAAATAAGTTAATGGATCATCGGGCAATTTGTGTTCTATTACGGCTATGTGGTCACTCCAAGTTATTCCTCCATCCGTAGATTTATTAAGGTAAACTCCGTTCTCTCCGCTTCCATTTGCAGGGAAAGCACCGTGTACAAGATAGCCAGTACCGTCTTTGTCGAACATTACAGATGGATCATTAGAAGAACGCCATCCATTTGCTTTACCTAGATTCTTGTTCTCCCAAGTTCTACCACCATCTATAGATACATATACCCAAGATGATGAGTTGTCTCTATAATCTACTGCCGATGAGATAACTATATTAGGATTGTTTGGGTTTACAGCTATACTTGATTCGTTTTGAGTCGGTTGCCCTTGTGAGTTACCTTCATCTACTGATGGTGCAATATTGAAGAATTTGGACTCACCTTGTATCTTGTAAGGTATTTTAAATTGATATTTGTTGAATTCCTTCACCGCCGATGGGGAAGGAGTTGGATGAGCTGATTCCGCTTGACGTCGGAAAAAATCCTTGTCTGTAGCACTTAACTGAAGACTTATAAATATAATTAAAGTGGTAACTAAAGTTTTCATATCAATCCTATTGTATTTTTTCTTTTTCAATAGAGACAAGATAATAAAAAAATTAGTTTTTACAGAGAGATAATTTATTTAATGAATTTACAAACGAGGTTTTGGTTATGTGATAATATGTATTTCCCATTTGGCAAATCACTAATATCTATGGAATAATTTTCATCATTGAGTATTTTGATATTAGGGTGGATTGTCCTGCCATCAAGACTAATTAAAGTTAGTTGACTTTGTATTGGGATTGGCGTTGTAATAACTATTCTATTCTCTTGCAACTCATAGCTAAAAATTTGTTTGTTGTCTGACTCGATTACAGATGATTGGACACTTGGAGTATAAACAATTAGATTATTAAAAACCTGAACGGTTCCATCCAAAGTTACAGTTGATAACCTATAATAATAGGAATAATTAAAATCTAATGTGCTATCTATCGACGTATATTTCTTATTTGTTATAGAAGTTTTAGCTCCGTCTAATGTATCTATAATTTCAAATTCTAATTTCTGATGATCTAAAGATCTTTCAAGTAAAAAATATTTATTATTAAATTCAGTTGCGGTTTCCCATTGAATAACTAATGTACTATCGACTCTTGATAGTTCAAATAATTCTAATTCTACTTCACTGATACTTTTAAAATCGGTTGAGTACAAAAAAGGTGATAAGATAAACAATATTAAGATGGCTAATCTCATAATTACTCTATCTCAATCAGTACCGTTCCTTTATCTACAGCTTTACCTTCTATTGCATTTATTTTTTTGACAATACCAGAAAGTGGAGAAGCAAGTGCATTTTCCATTTTCATTGCTTCTACTATGACCAACTTATCGTTCTCTAATATCTGATCACCTACTGCACAGTTCACTTTCACGACCATACCTGGCATAGGTGCAACTATACCATTGACCTTGTTTTTACCCTTTCCACTTTGGCGAACAAATTGCTCTAAAAGTGAAGATGTTGCAGTTTTTATTTCGTATTTATAGCCGAAACCTGTAGTTAATATTTCTATACTTTCTTGATTCTCTTGATTAATCTTAACTGTAAATATTTTGTTGTTGACGGAGATTACTTTTACATTATCTTCATATTCTTTCAAGATTTTAAATTCATACAATTTCTCATTCAAAAAAACTTTTGATGTATCAGTATGATCGAATGCAGCTGAGAAAATTTTTTCACCTGACACAAGTTTTATTTCTCCTTGAATATTATTCATTTTTAAAATTTCCTCATATTATTTAATCTTTTTGATTTCCAATCATTTGGTTTCGGATTAACAGCTGATACTTTTTTAGTATTTTTATTTTTATTGTAGATGAAAGCAGCTATTGCAGCAGCAAACTTATCACCTTTTCCTTTCATCTCGTCGAGTACTTTAAAGTCAAAATCTTTCTCTATAAAGCCCGTATCAAAATAGTGATTACGAAATCTGTCAGATTGCATTACCGCCTTCAGAAAAGGAATAACAGTTCTAGAACCAACTACTTTGTACGAAGACAAAGCCGCATCCATTTTTTCTATTGCTTCCTCTCTATCCTGACCGAAAACTATTAGTTTTGCCAACATAGGGTCGAAGTTTATACTAACTTCATCGCCTCGCTCTATTCCACCATCTACTCTTACACCGATTCCATCGGGGTTTCTAAGGTATGAAATTTTACCAATGTCAGGCATAAAATTGTTCAAAGGGTCTTCTGCATAAATTCTTGCTTCAATTGCATGACCAGAAATAACTATATCATCTTGTTCAAATGGCAATGGGTATCCAGCAGCTATTTTGATTTGTTCTTTTGCGAGATCAACTCCAGTAATAAGCTCCGACACAGGGTGTTCTACTTGCAATCGAGTATTCATTTCTAAGAAATAGAAATTTTTATCCTTATCTAGTAAGAACTCGATAGTTCCAGCATTTACATATTGACAAGCTTTAGCTGCATCTACGGCTACTTTGCCCATAGCTGCTCTTAGCTTTTCGTCCAATACTGTCGATGGTGCTTCCTCAATTACTTTTTGGTGGCGTCTTTGGATTGAGCAATCTCTCTCTGCTAGATGAATACAATTTCCGTGTTCATCCGCCAATACTTGTATTTCAATATGCTTAGGATTGACTATATATTTTTCCATATATATAGTGTCATCACCGAAAGCATTTCTGGCTTCTCTTTGAGCAGCATTGTAGCTGTCAATAAAATCGGATTCATAATCAACTTTACGCATACCCTTTCCACCTCCACCAGCAGCTGCTTTTAGTAGTATAGGATAACCGATTTCATTAGCTATTTCTTTTGCCAAAACTAGATCTGTAATTCGCTCTTTAGTTCCGGGTACGATTGGTACTCCGGCTTTTTGCATTAGTTCACGAGCGGCGGTTTTATTACCCATAACTTCTATAGCATATTCATTTGGGCCGATGAACTTAATCTCAGCATCTTTACATGCTTTGCTAAAGCTAGCATTTTCTGAAAGAAAACCATAACCTGGGTGTATGGCTTCGCAACCATTCTCAATAGCTAAGCTAATAATCTGAGCCGCATCCAAATACGCTTGCTTAGGTGTGTCGCCTACAATCTCCAAAGCATAGTCGGCAGATATAGTATGCAACGAGTGTTTATCTACTTCATGGTAAACGGCATAAGTTTCTATGCCCAACTCTCGAGCAGCATTCATCACTCTGATGGCTATCTCGCCTCTATTCGCAACTAATATTTTTTTAAACATAATATTCTATTCGATTTCATAATAATCATTTACAAATAATCCTGATTTCCACAGATTACTCTACCGCAATATAATAAAATCTGAAAGATAGTTACGAAAAATACAATCTTCACTGCTGAGATTTGACAAAAGCAATTCGAATCATTGCTATTTGTTGAATATGATTATCATTTAAAGCATAAGAGTAAAATCTACTTTTTAGATTATAATACTGATATTATATATATACTGGGTGAATCGGGTAATTACACTGAACTAAAATGACCAGTAAATAAAGTGGTAAATTTTTGATTAGATAATGGCTATCTTTACGTAGCTAATAATGAAGAAATTTACCGACTCAAGCTAGAGTAGGTTTTTGTGTTCAGAGGTAGTAAAAACAACTACAACAATGGTTGCAACATCTTGTTGCTAATTATCATCTTGTTATCTTGTTCTAACATTTGGAGACGTCTGCAATACGTCTCTACATATTTATTTTTAACCAATCCTAAAAATTCTTAAATCCTGAAAATGCTGATTTATAAAAAAAGCTGCCTAGTTTTAGACAGCTTTTTCGGTTTCAACTCTTACAACAAGGGGACTTTTCCCTTGCCACTTTATTTACTTCTTCTTGCTCTTATCTGGGAAAGGAGGTAAAACAGGAAGTTTCTTGTTCTTATCGAAAGTTTTCATTTCTTTTTGAACTTCTTCTATTGCTCTTTCTAACTGTTGGTCTATTCCTTCCATTACTTTTGCAGGATGATTGTCAACTTCTATGTCTGGAGAGATACCAGTTCCTTCTAATACCCAATCGCCTCTTGCACCTAAGTTTGCAAACTCCGGACGTGTCAAATAACCACCATCAATGAAAGGCAATGAACCACGAATACCGATTACGCCACCCCAAGTTCTCTTACCGATAAGTTTACCTAATCCGTAATATCTGAATTGGTAAGGAAATAAATCACCATCTGACATTGACATTTCGTTAATCAAACAAACCATTGGCCCCATAAAAGTTGCATCTGGTTTTGCTGATATATCTTCTTGGTTTCTTATGTGTTGAGCTATTGCTATATATCTTCTCAATCTCTCAATTATCATAGGAGATACGTTACCACCACCATTATATCTGTCATCAATTATAAGTCCTTCTTTATCTAGTTGAGAGTAAAAAGTTTTAGCAAATTCGTTCAAACCATTGCCAACTCCCATATCAGGAATGTGAATATAACCGATTTTACCGCCACTTTTCTCGTCAACAATCTTTCTTCTTCCTTCAACCCAATCAAAATAGCGCAAATCATTATCACTTTTGATAGTTTTGATGTAATACTCTTTAGCACCACTCATAGATGCACTAGAATTAACTGTAATTTTCACCAATTTATTGGCTTTATTTTCCAAAGCCATATTTGGTGTGAACTCATCGTTAACTTTAACATCATCAATTGCTAATAAATACATACCCTCTTTAATATCTAACCCTGGTTCTGTTAATGGAGAGCGTTTGCTTTCTTCCCAATTCCTTCCAACAAGTATATTAGAGATTTTCCAATTTTTTCCTACTAATTCCAAATCGGCTCCAAGTTGACCAATAGCAATTGTTTTAACTTTTGGCATATCACCCCCACCTACATAAGCATGACCTACATTAAGTTCTGAGATTAATTCGCCCAAGACATAAGTCAAATCGGTTCTGTGTTGAACATAAGGTAACATAGACTCATATTTAGTATTCATTTCGTCCCAATCAACTCCGTGCATACCTGGGTCGTAGAAGAAATCTCTCATCTGTCTCCAAGTCTCCGAATATATCTGAAGCCATTCGCTACCTGGGTAGATTTTCGTTTGCATATTTGATAAGTCCAGCTTGTCTTTTGAAGATACTTCAATTTTGTCAGCTAATGGCTGGATATAATAATTATCGCCAGATTTGATAAAAATGTTCTTAGCATCAGGAGTGATATCCCATTGGTAGAAACTACCAACTTGTTTTTCTTCTTTATTATTGAAGTCATAAACATAAGTAGATGGCGAATTTCCACTATTTGTTCTAACATAATACATTTTGTGATCTTTAGTCAGAGTCATACCAAAATAATTTCCTGCCGGAGTTGGTACATCGAAAACTCTGTCTTTAATTCCATCGAAGTCTATCTCTACAGAGACTTCCTTTTCTTTTTTATCTTTATCTTCTTCCTTCTTATCTGCAAAACCTTCGAAAACAAAAGGAGACTTTATATCTTTTTTCAATGGAACTCCATAGATTTTATTCAGATCTGAATATGAATAGTTCCACTCTAAATTGTTTATATCTGCGTTAAACGTACGGCTTGAATTATAGAACAAAAAGTTTCCTCCTGGAGAGAATACACCAGAACTTGCGTTAAAGAATTTATTTGAAACTAATTCATTTTTACCGCTTACAGTTGAGTGAACAAATACACCTGAAATATTCGGATTCAAATTGTCAGTATAAACAATCCATTTGCTATCTGGAGACCAATTATAATCTCTAATCTCCCAACTTCTTGATTTAGTTACTTCTTTTCTATTTCCGTTAGGAACAGAGTAGTAGTAAAGTTTCATAGATTTGTCTGAAGTCAATATGTATTTGCTATCAGGTGACCATTTCATCTCGTAACGATAAGATTCAAAGTCATTGGTAAGTTGCTTTGTTTCTGAACCATCAGGTTTCACTAAAAATATTTCATACTCACCACTGAAATCACTCATATAAGAAATCCACTTACCATCTGGTGACCATACAGGGTTTCTATCGTGGGCGTTGGATGTGTTCGTCAGATTTTTAGTGATTCCTTCTTCTTTTGAAACTACGAAAATGTCACCTCTTGCAGAGAATAATGCCCACTTACCATCAGGAGAGACTGTGCTTCCAGATATTTCGTCGCTTACGTCTTCTATCCTTGGTCTTGCTGTTGGAAAATCATCATGAACAGATATATTTACTTTATTTATTGTTTCTGTCGCATAATCCATCAAATAGATTTCTCCACCCATCTCGTATGCAATGTGTTTTGTCCCTTTCGATGGGAATTTTACGTCGTAATAAGAAGTATTAGTAATCTGTTTTTCTTCTTTAGTTTTAGTATTATAACTAAACAAATTCATTGTTCCAGTTCTGTCAGAGATGTAATAGATTTTATCGCCATTCCAAATCGGCATAATATCTTGAGCATCATTATTAGTTACTTGAGTAAGTTCTTTAGTATTAAAATCATAAATCCATACTTCAGCAACTTGACCACCTCTATATCTTTTCCAAGTTCTATAGTCACGGAATATTCTATTATATGCAATCTTGGTTCCATCTGGTGAAAGTGAAGCATAGCCAGAGTTAGGCAAATCTAAAGTTTTTGGTATTCCAGTCACTGCTGGTACTGTGAAGATTTTACCTTCCAATACATGCCAACTTTCTTCTCTTGATCGATATACTATGTCCTTGCCATCATTTGTCCATTCTAATATAATTTTATTAGGCCCCATTCTTTCAGGGAGTCCTTCTACATCCATATTGAAGGTTCTTTGTATTGGCATTCCGCCTTCTGAAGGCATTACAAAAACTTGTTGGTTTCCGTTGTACTCTCCAGCAAATGCAATTTTCTTTCCATCTGGTGAAAACCTTGGGAACATTTCTATTCCTTCTGAAACTGTCACACGTCTTGCTATACCACCAGTAATTGGGACAGTGAAAATATCACCGGCATGAGTAAAGGTTATTTGACTATCCGAACTGTTGGGAAATCGGAGAAGTTTAGATTGACTGAACATCATTGAGTATGTTGCAAGCATAACTATAGTAGCGAGGAAGTATTTTCTCATTATCCACTTCATTCTTAAATTTAACAATATTGAATTTTCAATTTTTTAATACGTACTCCAAAATTTATAGTTTTAATTTTTGGAAAAAAAGCAATATCTTACAAAAATTGAGTAAGTACAAGTATGCAATTTAATCATAGATTTGGTAGTCACAAAGTTTCTATAAAAATCATAACTATTCAAAAATAAGAAAAATTTAATTTCGTTATTTTGACGAAAATTTATTCATAAATGTAGAGTGTTATAAGTATGAACTTTATAAACGTATTTGAAAATAATAAAAAATGGGTTGCTGATAAATTAGATAAAGACGAAAATTATTTTAGTAATCTTTCAAAAGGGCAGAATCCCGAATTACTCTACATTGGTTGTTCAGATAGCCGAGTTACGGCTGAAGATTTGATGGGAGTTCAACCAGGTGACGCCTTTGTTCATAGAAATATTGCCAATATGGTTATCAATATTGACTTAAACACAATGTCTGTCGTCGAATATGCCGTCAAACATTTGGAGGTTAAACACGTTGTAGTCTGTGGTCACTACTATTGTGGTGGAGTAAAAGCAGCTATGCAGTCTGCTGATTTAGGGGTACTTAATCCTTGGCTAAGAAATATAAGAGATGTTTATAGATTACACCAAGACGAATTAGACACAATTACAGATGAAGAATCCAGATATAAAAGGTTAGTCGAGTTAAATGTACAAGAGCAATGTGTCAATGTTATTAAAACGGCAGTTGTTCAAAAAGCGATTAGAGAAAGAGACTTAACAATCCACGGATGGGTTTTTGATATTCATACGGGTAAGTTAATTGATTTGAATATTGATTTCAAAGAAATATTAAAAGATATAATGAAAATTTATACTTTAAAATAATAATTATTTATATACCCTCGTTTTAATTCAATTTGAGACGGGGGAATTATAAGAAATTTAAAAACTTACTTGTGATAGAATCGCACAGGGCATAGCCCTTTGAAGTTAATTTGAAATGAGTATTTGAATCAGCAATAAATTCTTTTTTTAGTAGCTCTTCTATGAATAATTGAGATTTTTCGAAGAAAAGCGGCATTTGTTTTTCAATTTTGGCTTTATTTAATCCAGTAGCTCTCAATCCCAGCACAATCAACTCTTCTGAATAATCAGAATCATTTAACTTCTCTGAATCGATAATTGGTAATTTCCCATTGCTAATCATCTCGTAATAGATCTGAAGATTACTTATATTTTTGTATCTACTACCCTCAAAAAAACCGTGCGATGAAACTCCAAATGCTAAATATTCTCCGCTATTCCATGTGTTAAGATTGTGCCTACACTTGTTATTAAATTTTGCAAAATTCGAAATTTCATAATGGTCAAATCCATATTTGGTAAGTATTTCAATTGCAGTGAAATACATAAACTCATCTACTTCATCATTATATTTCACTACTTTGCCAGTTTGCATTTTATTCCATAATGGTGTGTTCTCCTCAAAAGTTAAGTTATAAGTTGAAAAGTGATTTGTTCCCAAATCAAGTGCTTTTTCTATTGAATACGTCCATGAAGCAAGAGATTGACCCGGAATCGAAAATATTAAATCTAAGTTTACAGTTTCAATACCACTTTTAACTGCATCGCTAACAATTTTCTCTGCTAATTTCGGCGAATGATTTCTTTTTAGGATTCCCAATTCTTTTTTTACAAAACTCTGCACTCCAATACTAATTCGGTTAATTCCAACAGATTTATATTCGTAAAGTTTTAGTTTATCAATAGAAGCAGGATTTGATTCCATACTGATTTCAGCATTTGGTAATACCTCGAAGCATTCCTTGACTTTATGAATTATAGTAGCCAATTGAGAGGGTGATAAAAGTGACGGAGTACCACCCCCTAAAAAGATATTATCAATTATAATTTCTGTAGAATGTAACGATTTGAATATTTCAAATTCCATTAACAGATATTCCACGTATTTTTCAATGTAAGTATCCTGATTTTTGATAATATAAAAATCGCAATAACTACAAATAGTGGCACAAAACGGTATATGTATGTATAATCCTCTGAGCATTGAATAATTGAATTGTTTTCTGAAAAGAGAGTAATTATAAATTACAATTTAACCAATTTATAATGTGTAGGCATAATTTGTTATATTGATTTATGATTACTAACTAATCAAAAGATAAATGATTGAACAAAATTAGACATATTCTAATGTTATTAGTTATTTTACTTAGTGGATGTAAGTCCAGTATTGTATATAATAATCCGCCTACTTACTTTAACTTAAAAAGTTCACTTGAAAATACTGATCTGCCAAATTCATTTATTCTTATTGGTGATACACAAAGGACGGGATGGTTTGAGAGTACTTTACTCTTTCGTGAATCAAGTGATTCTGTACAATTCGAATTATTTAGTAAAATAGCATCATTAGATAATAAGCCTTCATTTATTGTACATCTAGGAGATCTAGTATATGACGCTTCTTCTGATAGCGATTGGGAATATTTTGATAGTTCCACATCGATGATTAGAAAAGAGAAAATTCCTATAGTACCATTGCTAGGTAATCACGAGTATTTTGGAGATTATGAGAAAGGTAATTTGAATATTACAAGTAGATTTCCAGAATTTAAAGATTCATCTTGGAAGTCCTTCAAATTCAAGAATGTCGGGTTCATTTTACTTAATACCAATATTGAGCTATCGGAAAAGTTGAAAAAGAGACAAAAGGAATGGTATAACAATGAATTAGAAAGATTCGATTCTGATACGGGGACTAATCATATTATAATTGCTACTCATCAGCCGCCTTTCACGAATGGAAATGGTTTAGGTTTTGGTGACGATGAATATGTAAAACATAATTTTATCGAATCGTATAAAAAATATAGTAAAGCTAAACTTTTCGTATCAGGACATTGTCATAATTATGAGCATTTGCTTATAGACAATAAACACTATGTAGTAACTGGAGGTGGGGGAGGCCCGAGAAGAACTATCGATTTAGAAGGTAGATATAAAGATATCACTAATGGAATAGATAAGGATAAATGCTTAAGAGATTTTCACTTTATTAGTGTAGAAGTTAAAAAGGACTCATTAGTTCTTGTAGTACACAATTATAATATGGCCACAAAAAAGTGGGGGATAGGTGATAAATTCAGTTTATAATCCTTTCACTCGTTTAAGAAATCAACCGAAAACGTCGAAAAATTAAATTTAATAATTGCTTTACCTTCTAAGTCAGATTTGCGAACGTAACCAAAATTTCTTGAGTCTATGCTATTATTCTCATTATCACCAATTACGAACATTTCTCCTTGGCTATTGACATCTTTTATACGCTTGATTAAATGTTCATTATTATGATTGAAAGTGATAATATCTGATGATTTTGGTACATTATATTCTATCCCAATTATATCGTAAGCAAGCTTACTAATTATAATTATATCGCCTTTTTCTAATGTAGGTTCCATCGATTCAGAAGCAACTACTTTAAAATCGATGATATAAGTCTTAATAAAAAAAATAAGACATACTGCTAAAACTAATGCAAACAGTATGTCTTTAATAGATTTCAAAATAAATTTTTTAGTCTATCAGATTGCCAATTCTATTGAATCTGATTGTGGTTAATTTATCAAAAAAGTTACCAAATGGCATATTCGTATCCCATGACCAATACACAATTACTGGTGTACCAGTGACATTCTCATAAGGAATAAAACCCCATGAGCGACTATCAAGACTGTTGCGTCTGTTGTCTCCCATCCCGAAACAATAATCTCTTTCTACTTTGTAACTAGTAACGGGTTTATCGTCAATAAATACAGTTTCACTGTCAAAAGTAACTTTGTGGCCTTCTCTTAGAATAAATATTCTCCATCTTTCTATATTTTCTCTTGTTATTGGGATTACGTCACCTTCCTTTGGTATAACTAATGGGCCATAATTCGCTTGAGTCCAATCAGTCCCAATAGGGAAAGCTGCAGGAGCATTTGGATTATTACTAGAGCTGAAGTTTGCATTCTTTGGTAAAGGTTGTTTTTCGCCATTAATATATATAACTTCATTTATTATCTGTATGGTGTCTCCTGCAGTTGCTACACACCTTTTAAGATAATATTGAAACTCCTGAGCTTCTATCAAATCTCTATCACCTGGATAGATAAATACTATTACGTCACCTTTTTCAGGGTCTTTAATCCCAGGGAATTGAATAAATGGTAATTCTTGATTAATAAAAGGTATTACTTGAGGTGTAGTAGGGCCATAAATGAATTTATTTACAAACAAAAAATCACCAGTCATTACTTCATTTTCCATTGAACCTGTTGGTACAACAAATGAAGCTACTAATAATCCATTAATAATCATTACTACAATTATAGCACCGATTAGTGTTTTACCAAATGAAAAAATCTTTTCTCCAAAAGACATATTTTTCATTTTTTCTTTCTGAATTTCTTTCTTCTTCTTTCTTTTTGCCAAATAATCTTTCAGAGACATTTTATTCCTTTCTTAATCAATTGAAAGTACAGCATGGAATGCTTCTTGAGGTACTTCCACGCTACCAATTTGTTTCATACGTTTTTTACCTTCTTTTTGTTTCTCTATTAGTTTACGCTTACGGCTGATATCACCACCATAGCATTTTGCAGTAACGTTCTTTCGCATAGCACTAATATTAGTACGAGCAACAATCTTATTCCCTATACCAGCTTGAATAGCAACGTCAAACATCTGTTTTGGTATAAGCTCTTTTAGCTTTTCACAGATTTTTTTACCCCATGCGTGGGCTTTGTTTCTATGAACTATGTATGACAATGCGTCAACCTTTTCTCCATTTAGCATAATATCTAATTTTACTAAATCACTTTCTTTTTCTTTAGAAAATTCATAGTCTAACGACGCATAGCCACGAGATGTTGATTTCAATTTGTCATAGAAATCGAATACGACTTCAGAAAGTGGAATCTCAAATATAAGCTCTACTCTTGTCTCAGATAGATATTTTTGATCAACAATTTCTGCCCTTCTTTCCATACATAGTGACATAACATTACCTACATATTGGTCTGGTGTTATTATCTGAGCTCTTATATATGGTTCTTTGAGCGATACTATTGCGACTCTATCAGGCATCTGTGCGGGATTGTCGATTTGCACTACATCTCCGTTCGTTTTAGTAACTCTATAACGTACGTTAGGAACAGTAGTTACTATAGTCTGATTAAATTCGCGTTCTAATCTTTCTTGTACAATCTCCATATGGAGTAGCCCTAGGAATCCACATCTGAATCCAAAGCCAAGTGCAGTAGATGATTCAGGTTCAAAAGTAACAGCACTATCATTAAGAGAAAGTTTAGATAATGCTTCTCTCAAATCTTCGAATCCATCTGAATCTGACGGGTAAATACCCGAGAATACCATAGGTTTTACTTCTTTGAAACCACCAATAGGTTCTGTTGCACCGCCTTTCTGATGAGTAATAGTATCACCAACTTTAGTGTCTGACAGTCCTTTAATAGCTGCCGTGATATAACCTACATTACCAGCAGAGAGTGATTTTGTTCTTTCTCTCTTCATTTTCATAACTCCAACTTGCTCAACTATATGTTCAGTTTTGTTGGACATAAACATGATTTTATCATTTTCTTTAATTTCACCGTCCATAACTCTAATATTGACAACTACCCCTTGGTAGGGGTCAAATATCGAATCATAGATTAGTGCTTTCAAAGGAGCTTCTGGATCTCCCTTAGGAGGGCCTATTCTTTCAACTATTGCTTCTAATATATCTATAACACCTATACCCGATTTACCAGATGCCTCTATTATATCTTCTTCTTTTCCGCCAATTAGCTCTAAGACTTGCTTTTTCACATTGTCCTTAGTTGTAGCTGCGGCAGGTAAATCTATTTTATTCAATACTGGTATTATCTCTAGGTCATTCTCGATTGCCATATATAGATTGCTTATAGTCTGAGCTTCCACCCCTTGTGTAGCATCTACTACAAGTATAGCCCCTTCGCAAGCAGCAAGTGAACGCGATACTTCGTAGGAGAAATCCACGTGACCAGGTGTATCAATAAGATTCAACTTATATATTTCGCCATTCTTCGCCTTATAGTCCATCTGAATAGCGTGTAACTTGATTGTAATACCTCTTTCTTGTTCAAGAGCATTATTATCTAAAATCTGAGCGTGAACCATTTCTCTTTGGCTAATGGCTCCCGTAACTTCAAGTATTCTATCAGCTAAGGTCGATTTGCCATGGTCGATGTGGGCAATTATGCAAAAGTTTCTAATGTTTTTCATCAATATCCGAATTATGTAAGTTACAAAGATAATAAAGCGTTGCGTCTAATTCAACGTATTATTTCATTTTTTATCGGATTGATGGTGAATATTTGTTTGTTTAAAAGGATTAAAAGAGTAAAAATATATTGAAAGTGTGAAAAAATATCAAAATTCAATCCAAATACTCAACCACAAATGATAGTTTCTTATTGTCTGGGGTAAATACTACATCCCATTTGGTATCTTCATTTATGCCTTTCTTCTGATAATAGTCAGATACTTTTTTGAATCCATTTTTCCTAAGATAGTTTTGAACTCTGTCCTCATCTATATCCAATGTAAAACTAGATTCTTTGATCTTCCCATCACATTTACAATCACCATCTTTTACATTTGGTATATTGACATGTGCTCTTATTTCTAAGTTATCAATGTTGAATCGCTCACAATCTTTCCTATTGTATATATGGCTTCTTAGTGACAAGAAAGATACCGCAAACAAAGTAAAGAATAGCCCTGTACTAATTATCGCTATTAATATTTTCTTTTTCATTCTTGTATGTGATTTATAGTTTGAGAATGAAAATTAATACGAGGTAAAATGATGTAAGTTACTTACTTGATTTTCCAGAACAAAGAATCAATTTTACTTTCAATTTTAGCTTCAATATTATCATTAAGATTATAAAAAAGATCATAACCAAGAATTGATTCCAATGAATCTGTGGTTAAAATAAATTTTTGTAACTCACTTTCTTTGGTGTACTGATACAAATAAAATGAGATAGTTGATTGATTTTTACCATCAAAAACTAAAAGAGACTTAAAATAATGATCAGGGATTGCTACTTTGCTTTTACCTAATCTTGTTAGCTCATTGTGGAGTAAAGCTCCAGTAATCACATAGATTGAATCGTAATCACAAGCCCAATCTCTCACTTGTTCTTCTAACTTCTTCCATATCCCTCTGTTAAATTCAGGAATCTGTGGTGATACGTTGGACATAAGGAAACTATCGTGCATCGAAAGCGAATCAGCTTTATTGTCGGCAGCCGGTATAAGGTGTCCTTTATCATATCCCGAAGCATAGTAATCATCAGTGCTTGGACTATATTTGCGTAATATCTGGTCTTCTCTGAAGTAATTACTTCTTGGTATTTCACCTTTAGTTTCACTACAGTTTAGCTTATATGCAACCCAATAGGGGTGCCTGTACTTTTTGGAAAAACCTACTGTAAATCCATGCTTTGTGAGAATAGTTGCATCCTCAATATAGCTAGGTAACTCAAGGTCATTTATTTTAGAATATTCAGTATCTTCAATAATATTTCTGTTTTCATCGAAATCATTAAAAATTAGGCTGAATAATATCATTATAAATATACTAATTATCATAACTACTTTTTTCATTCTGCTAAAAACTCTTTTTGAAATTTATCTAATGGAGAAAAATGAGCTATTAGTGCCACTATTGTCAGCATTACAAAAGAAATTATAAAATTCATTTCCATACCAAACAATGAACTTACTACTCCAGCAAATAGAAAACTAATAAGTGAACCCAAAAGGTTTGCACCAGATGCAAGTCCCATTATTCCACCTTTTTGTTGAGCAATAGTTCTCTTACTCAATGCCGAATATAAAGTTGGAATTAGTGCTGCGTAGAATATACCAATAACCGCTCGAATCGGAATTAAATAATAGAAATTAGGTACAAATATATGTAACAGATACATAAGCGCTGAAATAATAGCTGAGATTTTTAATGTTTTCTGCCAAATTTTAGCATCATTTCTTCTTCCCCATTTAGGCGAAAAAATAATATTAAAAATAGCTATCACCCCAAAAAGTACACCGGTAACAGTAGCTAACAAATCGTCTGGTGCACCTTTTTCTTCAACAAAATATGTAAAAATTGGGATTGTAAATTGTACTCCCATCTGAACTAATACTATAAGGGTCATAAGTTTGAAAAAAACTTTGTCCTTAAATATAAATTTGAGGTTCCAAACTATACCGTACTTTTTATCTTTCCTTGGTACAAATTCTTTCTCTTGTAACGAAACCATAACAAGTATTGCAGCTAAAGTGCAAAGCAGACCAACAACTAAAAATACATATCTTATACCAACAAAGTCTGCCATCAACCCACCAAAAAATGGTCCGAATACTTGTCCTGCAGCTATAGAGCTTTGTAGCCAACCGATTGCGTAGCCAGATTTGTTTTCTGGTGTATTAGCACTTACAAAAGATAGGGAAGATGCAATCATCCCACTCATAGTGCCTTGGAGTACACGAAGGAAGAAAAGCTGATATACATTTTGGGCAAATGCCATAAGTACAACCGATAGTGCTAAACCAAAAATAGCACGTACGGTCATAAATTTTCTTCCGTATTTATCCCCTAATGAACCCCAGATTGGAATCATTATTACTGCAGAGATATAAACCCCCGCAAATACCATCCCAGACCAAAACTTAGCTTCATCTGGGTTTGATACTCCCAAATCACGTACATAGAGTGGTAAAAAAGGGAATACTCCACTCATACCAATTAACGCTATAAACTGTGCTATACAAAGGATAACTAAGTTTCTTCGCCAGATATTATCTTCTTCGGAAGAAAGGAGTTCTTTAATGTTTATCAAAAGTTATGGATTCTTTTTATTCTCATTATCTCTAGAAGCATACTTATTGAATCAGTAATCGGGTTGACCTTGCTTCTGTCATCATTGTACCATTCTACTGGTACTTCGTCAATTTTGTATCCTGCTTTTCTTGCCAAATATAGGATTTCAACATCAAAACTAAATCCATCAATTTTCGCTTTACTAAATATATCTTCCGCTGCTTCTGCTGTAAATCCTTTGAATCCACATTGAGTATCTTTGATGCCTTTGATGACCATCAGCTGAACAAACTTATTAAAAGTCTTACCCATAAATTCGCGGTAAAATGGCTGATGTTCTTTGACCATACCATAGTCCAAAGCTCGCGATCCTATTACAATATCAAAATTGTTTTTCAAACTGTAGATTATTTTTTCTATTTCGTAGATAGGAGTCGAGAAATCTGCATCGGTGAATATTCTTATCTCACCAGTAGCTTTGAGCATACCCATACGAACAGCAGCACCTTTCCCAGTGTTTTTAGGCAATGCATAAGCTTTCACTTTATCACCGAATTTATTAGCTATAGCTACTGTATTATCTGTAGAGCCATCGTCAGCAACTATAATCTCATACTCGTAATCCTTTTGTCCGAGGTAATCCACGGCTTTTTGGAGAGATGCTTCTATTCTATCAGCTTCGTTATATGCTGGTATTACGATAGATAAGTATGGCTTCATCAATGATAATCAATTAAATGCAGTTTTAAAATACAAAGATAATGGATTAAGACGTAAGTAAGAAATAAAATGAGAATTTGGGCTGTAGAGGCGTGTTGCATACGTCCCCAAACATAAATAAAAGACATACAAGATTCAGAGAATATAGGACTAGATTTAGAAAATAATCTAATTGTATTTGACAATATAAACTACAACCAAATAGAACTATTGGATATGAATTCTAAGACAATCTATAAATCAGCAAATATAGCGTCGGTATTAGTAAAAGTTCTTGCTGACATCTGCATACCAAACGGGTAGTAACCAGTTGTGTTAATCAAATCAAGAGCAAAGTCATTTGCTGCTACCATGTTTTTCAAGTCAATGATTGCAAAATAGTAAAAAAAAAGAGACTAATGTGCATCACCACCAAACAGCAATAACATTACGTCTCTAAAGTTTCTTTTATTTATTTAATTAACTCTAATCCACTACAGGCAATATAATCTGCTCTTTTATTGGGGTTTTATGGTTGAACTCAACGCCCTCTAACCACTCAGTCACGTGTTTAGCTATCCCGTTTACTATTTGTTCACGCTTGCTATTATCTTGCTTTATTTCGCTTCTCAGCATTTTATATTGGATAGGGTCGAAGTTAGCATCGCGTATTAATATATCTTCTTTTGCTTTGTGTGAGCATTCCTCAGAGCAGAAACCCATATGTTTTCTGTACTCTTTTGGCTTAGCTATTATCTGTGCATTGCAAGGACCATAGCGGCAGTTGTAATAGTTCTTCGCTTTTTGTCCAGTGTAGTGGCATTCGGAGATTATAACGTTTGTGTTCTCGTCGCCGATGTCTGTGCTAACTCTATCATCGAAAGTATAGAGATTACCTAGCCAGTTGCCGTCATTGTATTTGTTTACGTATTTGACTACACCACCGTCAAGCTGCTTTACGTCCTTGAATCCTTGCTTATCTAAATACACTGCGACTTTCTCACATCGAATACCACCGGTGCAATACATTACTATTTTCTTGTTGTTGAATTGCTCTTTGTAGTGGTCTATGATAGATTGCAAATCACGGAAACTAACTGTACCAGCTGGAATCGCTTTCTTGAAATGCCCAAGCTTGTACTCGTAGTTATTACGCATATCAAGTATTAGATAGTCGTCGTTCTCTTCGTCCATCACTTTTTTGAACTCTTCTACGCTCATTTTGCTTTTTACTTTTTCTATATCAGCGGCTGAGTAAACTTCTCCTAATGCTACTATTTCTTTTTTGTACCGGACTATCATCTTAGGAAATTTGTGTTCGTCCACTCTGGTAGCTTTAGTATCTATATCGGGTATATCTTTGAAATACTCGTTATTGTCCAAGTAAAGTAGTAAAGCATGTAGCTGCCCTATATTACCTGTTATCTGTGCATTGATTCCTTCTTCACCTATGAATATTCGTCCACGCAGACCTATGTCACGAGTGTAGCGGTAAAGCTTCGCCACTTCGGCTTTGGGGTCAGGAATATCTACGAATTTGTAGAATGTAAGCAGTGAGTATTTCGTTTCGATTTTCATAATTTTTCTTTTATTTTGAACCTATAGTCCCCAAAATTAAGAAATGTAGGAATAATTGTAAAAAGAATTAAGATTAAAAGGTATTATTTTCCACATATTCTTTTGCAATTCTTATTAACTTAGTTCTAATCTGGTCTAATTTACCATTAATTTCTAGCTTTTCCGTTTCGTTAATTTCTTCATTACGCAATCGGTTATCGTGATATTCCACTTCACCTTCGGTACCTATAAAGTCCGTTAATTCGGGTGGGTACCCCAAAACAGTCCATATAGATCCTATTAGTCTAGACCCTATAATAGGATCTATCCACTCTACCGAAACAGCATAGAGTATGATATTAGCGTAGTCGAACAGATATTCTGCATCTTCATAATAGAAATCTATGAACTTATAGAGGAAATAATAGATATTTTCTTTCGGGTATAATCCTTCATTAACCAGTTGTAAAAAATATCCTACTTCTTCTCTTGCATTAGGAGATACTTGGTATTGCTGAACTAGTATTTGATTACAATTATCAATTATATTCTGATTTTCAGCGCCTAGTTTTTGCTCTAGTACCTCTATAAATTCTCTCATTTATTCTTGCTTTTGTTAGTATCTGGAGCAAAATCTAGAGAAACAGAGTTTATACAATATCTCAAACCAGTTGGATTTGGGCCGTCATTAAAAACATGCCCCAAATGTCCACCACAGTTTGCACATACTACTTCGGTTCTTATCATACCGTGAGAAGTATCTTTGATCTCTTTTATCTTGCTTTTATCATCGATATCATAAAAAGAAGGCCAACCGCAGTGAGATTCGTATTTCGTATCCGATCCGAATAGAACTGTTCCACACCCAGCACACTTGTATTCGCCTTCTTCGAAGTGAAGATTATACTCACCAGTTCCGGGTCTTTCTGTCCCTTTCTCTCTGAGCACTCTGTATTGCTCAGGAGTTAGTTCTTTTTTCCATTCTTCTTCTGATTTATTAATTGGAGTGTTTTCCATTTTGTTCTCTTTTGGTTTTGATTGTAGTTGCAAATATAAGAATGCAATTAGAAAAGCTGAAAAAGCCAGTATAATTATAATTTTGAATCTATTCATATATTTCTCCTTTTTTTATTTATTAGACTTCATTGAAGTATAATTATTATACTACTTTATTATAAGTTTTCTATTTGTCTCAATTTTATTTTGCAGTAAGCTTAAAGAAAAATCAAAAAAAAAATAGTTAAGAATGTGTTAAGATTTACAATAACTACTATTATTTTTGATATATATTTTTATATTTGAATCTGTCATAATACACAAACAAAAAATATAAATAGTGGATATAAATTTAGTAATTCTTCTTATTCTAATTTTATTAGCAATAATAGATTTGACAGTTGGTGTTGCAAACGATGCTGTAAATTTTTTAAATTCTGCTATTGGTGCTAATGCGGCAAAACTCAGAACAATCATGATAGTTGCCGGCATAGGGGTGATAGTAGGTGTATTAGTTTCGGGGGGGATGATGGAAGTAGCCAGGAAGGGAATATTTAATCCTGAGTTCTTCCTTATGCCAGAACTGATGATTATTTTCGTTTCTGTAATGTTCCTCGATATTCTCCTCTTAGATACATTTAATACTTTCGGTTTACCAACTTCTACTACTGTCTCTATTGTCTTTGGACTCTTTGGCTCAGGGATGGCTATGACATTAATAAAAATTGGCAACACAACAGGAAATTATGCTGAAGTTGCCAATTATATGAATGTAAATATGGTATTGACTATTATTGGTGCTATTCTACTTTCTATTGTTATGGCATTTGTATTTGGATTATTTGTCCAATATTTAACAAGGTTATTATTTTCATTCGATTTTGAAAAAAGATTCAGACGCTATGGTGCATTTTGGGGAGCTGTCGCATTAACATCGATTACTCTTTTTGTTTTGATGAAAGGCGCAAAAAACACTGATTTCATGAAAGGTGATTTCAAGGATTACTTCTATAATAATATGGGAATTATTTTCCTTTATCTTTATGCTATATGGACAGTAATATTGTTAGTAATTCAAAAGTTTACAAAGTTTAACGTATTGAAACTTATTGTTTTGATAGGTACTTTTGCACTTTCTATGGCATTTGCCGCTAACGATTTGGTTAATTTCATTGGTGCTCCAATTGCGGGATTAAACGCCTATCAGATTGCTTATGCTACAGATAATCCCTTAACTACCAGTATGGTAAGTATGCAAGGTAAAATACCTGCTGACACTTGGGTGCTTCTTTTCTCGGGAATTATAATGGTTGCTACACTATTCCTTTCTAAGAAAGCTCGTTCTGTTGCAACTACTACAATAAGTTTAGGTCGTCAGGATGAGGGCTACGAAAGATTCGAATCTAATGCAATGGCTCGAGCATTAGTAAGAATGACTTATGGTGTATTTAGCGAATTTAAGAAGTTGATTCCAACTCCTGTAATAAGATTTGTTAATAGCCGATTTGATACATCAAAATTTAAACCTGCATTAGATGAACAAGGTAATGCACCAGCTTTCGATTTATTGAGGGCATCAGTTATCCTATTTGTTTCAGCAGGCCTAATATCAATTGCTACTTATTTCAAATTGCCTCTTTCTACGACCTATGTAACTTTTATAGTTGCTATGGCTGCAGCTTTACCAGATAAAGCGTGGGGGAGAGATAGTGCTGTTTATAGAGTGTCAGGAGTGCTTACAGTAATAGGTGGTTGGTTTATTACAGCTCTTTTTGCTACTATGGGAGCTATGATTATTTGTTTTATAATATATTATGGTCAGTGGATTGGATTATTATCAGTGTTCTTAATAACTGCTTTCACAATATATAGAAGTGCAAAATATCACAAAGAAAAAGAAGCTAAACACCGTGCTGAAGATGATAAAGTAAGAAAAGAAGAAAGCGATAAAGTTTTTGCTAATAAAAAAGTAATGAGTGAGGTTTCTCAATTCTTTGGCGATGTGTCAACTATCTTTTCAAAAAGCAATATTGGATTGATAAACGAAGATTTGAAGAATCTTAAAAAATCAAAGAAGAAAGCAATTGAAGTAGAAAAGGAAGTAGTCGTACTCAATTCCAATTTTATTAGACTTGTCAATAAGTTTGAGTACGAAGATACAGAATTTGCCAATCTGGCTATTCGTATCACAATTTCTCTTCAAGATATTTCTGACAAACTTTATCACTCTGTTTCTCAGAATTATAAATATGTAAATAATAATCATAAACCTCTAACAGAAGATGAAATAGAGTTGCTTACGGGCTTGAATGAACAATATATGGAATATTGCAATTTGATTATTAACTCTCTCAAAGAATATAATTTTGAAAACTATGAAGCAATAAAACGCCACTACACGGAGCTTAATTCTAATACTTCCGAGCTTTACAGAAACCAGTTGAAAAGAATTAAGAAACAAAAATCCACGGTTAGAAGAAGTATCATAATGCTAAATTTGATTTCGGATTTCGAAATACAATCTGACCTAGCTTTTAAAGTTTTCGAATTTGCAAAAATTTCAAGGTCTCATATCTAAATTTTTTTTAATTTAGTAAATTAAAAATAAAATTTATTTTCATTTTTTATGAAAACACTTACTGTATTCTTTAATTCTGATAAAGTTTATTCGGGTATATTCGAAAGAAATAAAAAAGGATTGACCTTACTAGATTTATCTTCGACTCTTGACCCTGCCAACTTAGACGATATAGATAGTGATTTATCAAAAAAAGCTATTAGTCAATTAAATAGAAATTTAGGGTCAACAGATCACAAGATAGAAGAACTCAATGTTGTGTTGAATAATGAATCGACCTACTGGACAATTGTACCAGGTTCTATGTCAGACAGCGAATCAGAACTAAAAGAAATTTTGGAATTAGAAATAAAGAATAAAAGTAAGTCATTTGAAATTTCCGATTTCAGCTTTAGAATCTATCCTTATGGTCAAAAAGATGAATTTGATTCAGAAATGTTATTCGTAGTTCTAATACGAAAAGGTGTAATTGAAAACTGTAAAAAAATACTCGAGATTACGGGTTTAGAGATTAATTATATCACAATGTCTCAAATTACTTCTCAAAATACTGTTGAATATAATTATCCTGACACTAGCCATCTTTATGATGTAATAATAAATGTTGAAGATTCTTTCTGTGATATTAGTCTTAGCAATAATAATACCTTTTATTATTACGATTTATTAAAAAATGACAATGACGGCCAATTAGTAGAAGATATCAAAAAAGAAATTGAAAAACTAAAAGAACAAGGTCTTTCACCGGGGAATGCTCTTGTTATAGGAACAAGTCTAACCAAATCTTTTCTCGACAAATTAACTGATGCGCTTAATCTTGAAGTTAAGAGACTTAACGCATTCAGATTCGTTCGAGCTAATATTGATGAAAGACTTCGTGAATATTGCATTAGAACTTCTCATATTTATGCTCCTGTAGTTGGTGGTGCTCTTAATAGTTTTGATAAAGGAAAAGTTGTTGAGTATTGAGAATTATCTCTGGTAAATATGGCGGTAGGTCTATTAAAGGGAAAATGCCCGATGGTGTAAGACCTACTACTGATAAATCTCGTGAATCACTATTCAATACACTAAACAATTATATTTACTTCGAAGGTAAAAAAGTTCTTGATTGCTACGCAGGTTCCGGATTAGTAGGAGTTGAGTTTCTTAGTCGTGGTGCAAAACATTGCACTTTTATCGAGAAAAATCACAAACCAATTTCTGTTATAAAGCAATTCATATCAGATATAAATCTGGATAAAGATATTTATTCAATAGTTAAATCAGATGTGATTGCGTACCTAAAAAAGTGTGAGGAAAAATTTAATATTATTTTTTCAGATGCACCATATCATCTGGAGTCTGCCAATCAAATCGTGTCTTTAGTAGAAAAAAATGAGTTATTAGAAAATGAAGGTTTTCTGATAATTGAAACTGGGGCAGATGAAAAAGTTAACTATTCTTCTAAATTCGTTCTAGTCAAACAAAAGCTATTTGGAATCTCAAAATTGACTATACTTGAGTATTCCGTTAGTTAATTACATCGGTTATCTCGTCTTCAGAAAGAATTATTATTTTATCTCCTTTACTAAAAAATACTTCACGCGATTTATTTGGGTTCACCACAACACCGTGGGCAAGGATTTCTGATTTCTTAAATGATGTATCATTGTTTTTGAGTTTTATACCAATCGCCAAATGACCTTGTTGCCTTGCGGATTCCATTATAGTGTAGAAGTTCACAGCTCTACCTAATTCAACGTAATATTCAGCAGGTTTAATATAAATTGATGGTCCACCAGCCGAAAACAAATCTTCAAATATTCTTTTTAGTTCAGCGTTCTCAGATATTTGAGAAAGCATCAAACTATCTAATTTTACGCTTACTATAAAATCATCCGTATGTGTAATTTCTGCTAGTTCTCTGTTCCTATCATCAAGCATTTCAGAAACTATAGAAAATTCATGTCCTTTATTATCAGCTATATCTCTTAAGTGGAGTAGAGTAGATAGCGTTCTTGCATCGCTTGCTTGTATATCACTATTCTCAGTTTGACTAAGAACTATTATATGATTATAAGTTTCTATATTCAAATCGTCTAATATTCTTCTATTTGTTGTATCACCAAACCAGAATGTAACTGTCTGATTTTTCAAATCTGCACAATGAAGTGATAAATCGTTTTCAGCGGAAGGGTTCTCGGCAATTACAGTAATTCTTGAACCAGGATACACATAGTTATCCAATTCATTAATTATCAGATGTGCCCTTCTATTCCATCCAATTATTAACGTCGTTTCCGGCGAAGGATCTACATATTCTGGATTTTTCCTAATAGCGTCAGTGTTAATTTTAAATTCTTTTTTCCCTGACAGCTTTATAGTATCATCATCTTCAGAGATAGCTATTATTATATCACCTTGCTCAATCTTAGTGTCATATTTAGGTTTTAATAATATTTCTCCATTTTTTCTTCTCAATCCGATTATAATTGAGTCTTCATAAGAGAACATTGCTTCAATAAATGTTTTTCCAACTAAAGCAGGTTCATCTTGGAAGTATATTTCATCACCACTAAAATCTAACAATTCATTGAAGACTACCGATAGACCTGGTTGTCGGCATGTCTGTGCTGTAATTCTAGATATTAAATAATCAAAAATGACTAGTTGAACTTCATCTTTTCCAGCTATCTCGGCAATTGCAACATTACGTGGATCTCTAATCTCCGCTACAATATGGTATTTAGTATCCGATCTTCTGTTTGGATTGTTTGTGATTGCTAATATTGAAAACAATCCGATCTTCTGTTTGGATTGTTTGTGATTGCTAATATTGTCTTGATAACAATCGAGTCGGGGTCTTTCGACTCTGGAGCTATTATAATTATTGATTTCGCTTCGTGAATATTTAAAATCTCTAAATCTATTAAATCTATCGGGCTACCTGTTCTACAGACTACTTTCGTGGTTTTCAAATCTTTTACTTTGGAATTTATTTCATCTTCCATGTGTATTTTGTCTTTCTCAGCCAATATTGCTATTGACGCTGATTTAAGATTCTCGTTTGCTATTACTAATTCTTGAACAATAGGGAACACCTGAAACGACCAACCTAAAATTATAGTATGGTTTGATTCAAGAACAAACGATTTACCCTTACGTAAATCAGTAAGTTTGTTGATTACTCCACTGTTAACAATTGCTATCAATACTGAAAATAAAAATAATCCTCCTAATGTAGCTATAAGCATGAAAATCAAAAATGGCCATATAATAGGGTCTTCTGACACAACTCCTGGGTCGAGCATTCGTAGCAATGTCATATAAATAGCATCGAAGAAGTCAATATCGCCCACGGCTTTTCCGTTGGTTACTATCTCTGGTGAAACAACATTTGTCAATATCAGCAATGCAGAGATTATTAATAGAAATACGAAAGAACTACCTAACAGTAGGAATAGTGGCGCCGAAGTTCCTTTTGACATCAGATTGTCAAAGTTATATTTGACCCATTTGATAAACTTATGTTGCTCGTGCTTCATATCTTTTTTCATTAAAAATGTTACTATTTATCTTATAAAATACCAATTTATAACAAGGCAACAATAACTAAGCCATTTTTTCTCCGTAGATTATTAGTTGCTTTTTGCTTCATCTATCAAATCTGCAAGTATTTGGAACGATTGCAGAGGAGTTATTGATTCAATACTCATCTGTTTTAACCTTGTTCGCAACTTATCATCTTCAAAAGCAAAAATAGCTAATTGCTCTGTTGGTTCTGATTTAGTGATTGGTTTTAATTTCTTAACATCGGGCTTTGCAGAACTAAGCTCATCACCATCTATTTTCTGTTGACTAACATCACTTTCCAAAGTGCCCATTATCTCCTTAGAGCGTTCTACTACATCATAAGGAAGACCCGCCATTTTTGCAACATGAATACCGAATGAATGATCAGCACTACCTTCTGACACTTTATGAGTAAATATAATGTTAGTATCTCTCTCTACCACATCTACTTTGTAGTTTTTTATTCTGTCATATCGGTTTGCAAGCTCATTGAGTTCGTGATAATGAGTAGCAAATAATGTCTTTGCCTGAAGATTATTGTGAATATATTCTGCTATTGCCCACGCTATTGATATACCATCGAAAGTAGCTGTTCCTCTACCTACTTCATCTAATAATATCAAACTTTTGTCAGTTGCATTATTTAATATACTTGCAGCTTCTTGCATTTCTACTAAGAATGTACTCTCGCCGGTTCTAATATTATCTCCTGCTCCTACTCTAGTATATATTTTATCTACTAGACCCATTGTGCAGCTTTCTGCTGGAACATAACAACCAATCTGAGCCATTAGCACTATGATTGCCGTTTGCCGTAAATAACATGATTTACCGGACATATTAGGCCCAGTAATTATGTGTACTAACTCTATATTTGTTTCAAATTTCGTATCATTTGGTGTGTACTTTTCTCCGTGGGGCAAACTGATTTCTACTGTTGGATGCCTTCCGTTTATTATATCAAGATTATTATCATCAGTAATAATAGGTTTAGTATAATTATTCTGAAGTGAAGTAAACGCATAAGATTGCAGACAATCAATTTGAGATACAATAAAACTGCTAAGTTTAAATTCTTGTAAATAAGACATTAAGTCATTCATTAATTCAGAGAAAAGCTTTTTCTCAATAGTCTCAATTTTCTCATCGGCACTAAAAACTTTTTCTTCGAATACTTTTAGCTCAGGCGTTATATATCTTTCAGAATTTGTTAAAGTTTGTTTTCTATTATAACTCTCTGGTACTTTGTCGCTATTGATTCTGGAAACTTCTATATAATAGCCAAATACATTGTTAAAACTAACTTTCAAACTGCTTATACCAGTTAACTCGCGTTGTTCTTTTTGATAATTGCTTATCCAGTTCTTTGCAGAATATCGAGCCGTTGCATATTCATCTAACTCTTCATTGTATCCATCTCTGAAAACATTACCTTTACCAATATTTAACCCTGGTTCATCTTTCAGCGCATTTTCTAATTTACTCGTAACTTCTTGTAAATTGGGAATACTGCTCCCCAACTGTGAGAGGTAAGTATCTTCAAACGAAGAAAGGAACTTCGTAATGTCTGGCAGAATAACAAGCGAATTTTTTAGTGCCACCAAATCTCTTGGGTTCGCCCGGAGAGTGGCTATCTTTGTGGATAGGCGCTCTATATCCCCAATCTTTTTT
>JAGQWJ010000030.1 GCA_020437395.1 Ignavibacteriota bacterium
GACGAGTGAGCGGATGCCATCTACAAGGGTGCAAATAAGCCACTACGAGAGCGGAAATGCTCGTCGAGTTGGCGAGAGAGGTTGGCGTGTGAGCTTTGGCAAATGGCTTTGTTGGAAAAAATATGTACTGTATATAGTGGCAAATGATTATATTCGCTACACGAATATTCTAAAAAACTAAATTTTAACACGGAGTAAAGGAATGAAAAAACTATTGTACATATTGCTATTAGCAGGAATATTAATGAGTTGTGGTTCGGACGATGAAAGCCCAACAAACCCCGAGGACAATAAAAAAGAAGAAGAATCTATTGGTTCATTGGACGTAATATTTCTTGAAGGTAGTTATGTTGGTTATGATAATGTAAATATTGTATTGAACAAAGAATTGGATTCGGAGCTACATTCCGAAGGAACTGTTAGGAAAATCAGTGAACCAAATTCTGAAAAGACTTATACTATATGGGGCAACGGAACAATAACCAAAAAGAAGACTTTAGTTGATCCAGGGGTTACTGAGAATATTTACGTGTCAGTAGTTATCAATCCAACAAACACAGTTCATGAAGTAACTAGCACTATGCCTTGGGTAGCTTCCGATGACAATAGTGAATACCCTAGTTTGAAATTGACATATACAGTAGATGGTAAAAACGTAGTATTCTATGGTGAGCAAGGTAGCACTGAGATACTATCAGTGACCGATAGTGAGGTGGAGTTAAGGTTATTAGGGACAGTTCGCTTAGCAAAAGACGAAACTGGTGAACTTGATGATCAAACATTGACTTCTTTTAATGCAACTGTAATTGTGAAGAAAAATTTATAGTAATTAAATATAAATAAGGATTATGAAATGAAAAGACTATTGTACATATTGCTATTAGCAGGAATATTAATGAGTTGTGGTTCGGACGATGAAGGATATATAGAGAATGATGATACTCAATACGAAAGCGTAGATGACAATTCAGAAGGCGAGAATGAACAAGAAGACAACAAGAATAAAGCATATAGATTAGGGAATGTTACGATGACAGTAGAAGGAAAGACTCTGACTATCGAAAATTATGGCATAGACCCTTATACAGTTATGAATTGGTTCACAGGTAAGGATGGAGCAACACCTATGGCAGGTGTGGTATTCAAATCAAGTGATTTCGAAAGTACATTGCTTGTTAACATGAAGGATTTTGATACGTCAAAAGACGAATATAAGGGAAAGATGGAAATAGAAAACTCACAACCTACAGCTTCTTTTGGACAGGATGGTGTTACATATATGTTTACAAGCGGAACAATGGTAATAGATGAGTTCTCGAGAAAAACTGGTAAAGTAAAAATTCGTTTGGAGGGAAAATGCAACAAAACAGTTATGTTCGAACCCACACAAATGAAAACAGATGTACCAGCAACATTAGAGATTGATGCTTATATGCCTTTGTATGTATTAGATGGTGTAGCTGGTAAAACAGAAGCTGCTTCAAATTATAGTCTTTAGGATTGATAATGTTATTTGACTATTAAAATTATAAATTTAACATAAAAAAAGAGTGATTGGAATTTCCAATCACTCTTTTTTTTGGTACAGGAGGGGGGACTCGAACCCCCACGTTATTGCTAACACTGGATTTTGAATCCAGCGCGTCTACCAGTTCCGCCACTCCTGCCTGTTAGACAAAAAAAGCAAAAACCATTTTAGCTTTTGCTTCCTTTTACTTCTCAATTGTGTGGGCGATGAGAGACTCGAACTCCCGACCCTCTGCTTGTAAGGCAGATGCTCTGAACCAACTGAGCTAATCGCCCCGATTAAGGAGTACAAAAATAAGACAATTTTTCTAATCTGCAAACAAAAATTTAATTTATTTTTTCGATTCTTCGTACTTCCTTGATTTTACTTAAAATAATTTTTTCAATTCCACCCCGAAAAGTGTTCATAGCCATAGGATCGTGCTCAAAAATACCGAGTAATTTGAAAACGGCAGTTTTTGTGTCTTCCTCATAGGTCACAAATTCAAGAAAACCATCGTCTTTTCTTAAGATTTCATTTATTTCTTGAACTATAAGTTTTATTCTTTCTTCTAAAGTAGGCATTATAAGTTTATCTCAACTTCTGGTGTTTTAGATTTTTCATAATTGATTTTTCTTACTTTCGAGACGATTTTTTCAGTAATTGAAATCAGCTCTATTGATTGCTCCGAATCTTCATCACGAAGTACTTCTGGCATTCCTCCATCATTTCCTTCACGCATTTGAATGCTTAGTGGTACCTGACCAAGTAGGTCAACATTAGTTTCTTCACTAATCATCTTTCCTCCATCCATTCCAAAAATATAGTATTTTTCATCTTTTCCTTCAGGTGAAAACCAACTCATATTCTCTATAATGCCGATATTATCTACATTTACTCTGTTGAACATTGCAATACTTCTTCTTACATCTGCCAAAGCTATTTCCTGTGGAGTAGTTACGGTAATTGCACCTGTTAATGGTATTTTCTGGGTTAAAGTTAACTGAATATCTCCAGTACCTGGAGGCAAATCGAATATTAGAAAATCAAGATTGCCCCAAACGATTTGTTCAAATAGCATTGAAAAGTAACCAGCTAACATTGGTCCACGAACTATAGCAGCATCGTTTTGCTTCATCAGAAAACCCATTGAAGCAACTTGAATTCCATATTTTGATGATGGTCGAGCCATAACTTTGCCATCTGGCATTTTTACAGACTCCATTTGGGCGTTTTTTAGTCCAAACATAGTCGGCTGACTTGGACCGTATATATCTGCATCTATTATTCCCACTCTTGCACCTTTCTTAGACAATGCTGCTGCTATGTTTGATGCTATCGAGGACTTTCCTACTCCTCCTTTACCAGATGAAACAGCAATTAGATTTTTTATTCCTGGTAATACTTCTCTGTCCTGTGTGTTAAAAGGTTGTTCAGTTATTAAAATTTCGAACTTTACTTTTGAATCTAATTTCCTTAATTCTGTAATTAGTAAATCATTAATTCTATTTACGACCCAATAAATTGGTTGAATTAATTTAAGTTTAATTTGGACATAATCCTCGCTAATATCTATTCTTTCAATGGCATCTAATTGTCCCAAAGTAATTCCCAAATCAGGGTCTTCTACATTTATTATACTGTTAACAATATCCCTTTCTAATAACATTTCAATTTCCAATACTTTTTAATAAAATTCAATTCTACAGAACGAAATTTAGCTATTAATCGTGTAATTATGTAACTAAAAGAGTATCTCGTGTGTCTTTATAATTGAGAATAAGGTGCAAAAATAGATTTGTAATTTTTTGAAAATGCACTTATCTTTGTTTTATGTTTAAAAATGAATATAATTTTGTTTAACTAATGAGGTTTTAAAATGAATAAACTATTAACCATAGTTTTGGCTCTAACTCTAATTACATCGGCTTATGGGTTAGATCAAAAAAATAATGTGACAAATAATCTAAATAAAGTAGATTTTACGTCACCAAAATTGGAATTGGAGACTTTCTCTAATAACAAGAATAACTCAACTCAAGATTTGTTAAAAGGCACTCCATTATTGAGATTTGAGAGATTTTACTTTATGCACTATTCGAGAAGTAATCCTATCGATTGGGATCCGTCAACGAATGCTTTGGGTATAGCAATTAACGAAAGACAATTTCTACCAAATGCGTTTGATGGTTCTAAGTTGTATATGTTAAGAACAACTAATAATGGTGATTCTTGGGACAGTGTACACGTTTATAGAAATCCAGATATTGGACCTTTCTATCCGTCTTTAGCTTTTTCTAATGTTACAAAGTCATCAAATATTGAAGATTTGAGCTATGTTATGTATGCACCACAAACAACGAAAAAAGTTAATGGTACATGGGGTAATGGACAAGGTGGTACGTTCAGTATTTATGACAAATCAATTGGTGAAACACCTGAACCAATCAACAAAGTTTCTCCTGACAATGGATTTCCACCGGATAATCAGGATTGGGGTAATCTCTTATTGAATACTAATGAAGTAACTAATACTGTTTACGGTTATGGTACTTTAGACCCAAGAACTGCAAATGACCAATTCGGTTACTACGGCTATTGGGGTTTCAATTTTGAGTCTCAAGAAGTAATTGATAATATACCTCAAGAATGGTGGGCTAATAAATTTAGAGATCCAGGATCAAAAACTTCATCTTGGAATGGTCAAATGGTAATTGCTTATGACGATCAAGGAACTTTATTTGCAGGCGTAAACAACAGACATTTTGAAAATGCTGAACCAAGATTATTGGGTATCTCAAAATCAACAGATGGTGGAGATAACTGGAGTGCATTTGAGTTAATGCCAGAATTGACTTTGAATAGTATTTTAGACAATCATCCAGGATACACAAGCGTAGGTGTAATGAACCCTTATGCAGGAAATGCAATGTTCTCAACTGGAACTGGAAAAGTTTCTTTTATTGCTGAAATAATTATAGGCGGTGAAAATTTACCATCTCTTGCATTCTTAGCAGAATTGCAATACGACAATGGTTTATTTAGTGTTAAAGAAATTGCTGAGCTAGAGTCTTCTGGACCATCTGTAACTTTAGAACATTCAAGCACAAGAGACGATACAACAGCATGGGCAATTAGATACCAACCTTCAACTTATGGAAACAATATTCAAATTGCTAAAACTGCAGATGGTGAGAAATTGCTTTTAATGTATATTGACGCAGTTAAAGGTAAAACAATTCCATTAAATCCACCAGTACAAGTATATATGGATGTAAGAGATCAGTTAACAAATGAGCTAGTTGAAGAACAACAAATGTTGGATACTATTTTGCAATATGATATATTCTCAATAGTATATGATTTTAATACTGGTAAATGGGGTGAGCCTGTTAATATAACTGATGATGAAACTGTTGAAACACTATTTAACATACCAAATGTTATACCTGATGTAAAGAATGTTCCTATACTTACTTATGAAACAACAGAAACTTCTTATAGATTGAATAAGTTTAATTTCCCAGAGCCAATTAAAGATATGTTAATTGACTGGGGTACTATATTAAACTATGCATCAATTGACGCGACAAAGACTCAAACAAAATCTTCTGTTGATAGAACTCTTGATTTCAATGTAGAACTTGGTAATGTATCACCAAACCCTGCAATTAATACTAATAATGTTGAAATTTCTTTCAGTGTTGAAAAATTATCAAATGTATCATTATCATTATTTGATAATATGGGTAATAAAGTTTCTACAATTTTAAATAATGTTATGTTAGAAGCTGATAATAAAACTAAGAATGTGGATATATCAAACTTGTCTTCTGGTACTTATTACTACCAATTGACAGTTAATGGTGTAGCATTTACAAAGAAAATGGTTGTTGTTAAATAACAATTGTTATTTAAAACACATAACTTTAAAAGGGCTGAATTTTCAGCCCTTTTTTTTGTTGAAAATAATAATTTTAATATTAAATCTGCTTAATACACTTTTGGTAAAAAGTATCAAGTATATGATCGAGTTCTGAATGATTTACATCCGGATTTGCTAATATGAAACGTATAGAAAGTTTTTCATCTATGTAACAATAGTTGAAAAGAGCAATACCTTCTTTGTACATTTCTTCTCTTGCAAATAAATTTATCTTATTTAATTTATCTAAATTTAATTCCTTGTTCGGGTTAAATCTAAAATTTACGTTGCAATAAGTGGTTTTAGCAAGTAGTTCGAAATAAGGGTTTGATTTTATTTTTTTTGTTAGATAACTTGCTAATGAAACCATTTTGTCGATTCTTTCTTCATACCCTCTCATTCCATAGTATTTGAAAGAGAGCCATAATTTTAAAGAATCAACTCTTCTACCACACTGTATTGATTTCTTACCTAAATCCAAATCATCAAATTCATGTTCATGGAATAGATAATCAGAAGTTTGCTCACAAACTGCAGGCAATAACTGACTACTATCCTTTAACAAAATTACTGAACATATTAGAGGAATTCCCATTAACTTGTGAGCATCCCAAGAAATAGAATCGGAATTTTCTATGCCATTCAATAAATGTTTATGTGTATTACTAAATATTAGTGCACCTCCCCAAGCTCCGTCAGTATGGAACCACAGGTCATATTTTCTTGCAACATTTTGTAACTCAGTAAGTGGGTCAAATGCTCCTAATTCAGTAGTTCCTGCTGTTCCACAAACATAAAAAGGCTTTTTCCCATTTTCAATTGCTTCTTTAATACTTAGCTCTAATTCAGAAGGAATCATTCTATGATCTGAATCAGCTTTTACTTTTATTACATTTTCCTCACCAAATCCAAGTACGTTTGCAGCTTTCTCAAACGAATAATGAGAATGTTCAGAAACAAAAAAACAAAGATTAGGTTGACAACTTAAACCCTTACTTTTTATTTCAGGAAATTTTGTGTTTCTAGCAACTAATAAAGAAATTAGATTAGCATTGCTACTCCCGGTTAAAAAAGTACCATCACCGTTTTCAAACCCCATTTTTTTACAAAGCATATCAATCATATATGATTCTATAATTGTTGCGGCTGGAGCTGTTTCGTAAGTATAGACTGATGTATTACGGAGAGATGTAATGAATTCGGATATAAGTGCAGGGTAATTCCTACCAGCCCATAGTTGATTACTGAACAATGGGTGAGCAGTATCTACGGAACCAGTTAAATATTTTTCTATTGAATTATAAAAAGCTGTTTCACCACCTGGTTTATCTTTTATTTCTAAATCCAAATGTTTGATCATTTCATTTGGTGACATATAATCTAACACTTTTGATTTAGTAAAGTCTTTGTTTATTTCAGATTCTAATAGTTCGAATAGTCTGGAAAGATTCATAAGTTTAAGTGATATTTTTTAATGTATTACGAAGTAACATTTGAAAAATTATAAAAAAAAAGCTCCACAAAAAATTGTGGAGCTTGGCGGGACCGACGAGACTCGAACTCGCGACCTCCAGTGTGACAGACTGGCATTCTAACCAACTGAACTACGATCCCTTTTTTAATTTCGTACTGAAATCAAGACTCAAACATAACACATAGAATTGAATTTACAAAGCTTTATTTTCAATTTTAGTTTATTATTATTACTTTTTTTATAACTTTTCTATTGTCATAATCTATTGAAATAAAGTAAGCACCTGATATAACATTATTAAGCTCAATTTGCTTGTTAAGTACACCAGGGCCAAAATTTATATTTTCTGTATAAATATTTCTGCCTTGAATATCGATTATATTGATACTAACTGGAAAATAATCGTTCAATCTGATTGCTAAATTAATAAATCCATAATTTTGTATGATAGTTGGATAAATTTCTAATTCTGATGCAGGTGAATACTTGTGTTCAGGAATTATTTCATTTTTGTTTACACCGCATTGAACTAGTTCTTTTTCAAAATAAATATTAAAAAATCCAGAATTTGGGTAGTAATAATCACGAATAAATGATTTGATTTTTATTCTAGCACTTGCTGAATCAGATTCAAACTCAACTTTTGGAATGTCAACGTAATATTGATTATCGAAATTTTTTCGTAAAAGTGGATATTTTTTTGATTTAAATTCTGAATAAACAACCTCAATTTCACTTTCTAAAACTTGTTTTTCAGGGAAAATATAAAATGTTAACCTTTTAAAGTCACCGTTATTTAATTGATTATCAGGAGAAATAGCGACTCCAGCAGAACTAATAGCATTAAAGACATTTGGTAAACCAAAACCGAACCTATTATCGGGATTTTCAAAATTATCAGCTGATTTGTACATAAAAGATTTTAGACTATAGGAATCTAAATTACCAAATGCTGATTTGAGTAGTCCAAAGCTACCAGCTATTAATGGAGATGAAAGCGAAGTTCCAGAAGTAGGTGCGTATAGATTATCACTATTAGGACTAACACTATATATACCACTGCCTTGAGCTACTAAATTTGGTTTCATTACTCCTTTTGCATTTGGTCCATTAGAGCTGAATCCAGCTAAAGTTACTCCATCGCTTGTAACTGCACCTACAGTAATTGAGCTGTCGGCATCTGCTGGACTAATTAAGGTTTTAGGTAAATCACCGTTATTTCCAGCAGCAATTACACAAATCATACCCATTGCAGAAGCATCATTTATTGAACGGGAAGCAATCGTATAATCACCGTCTAATTCATCATAGCTTAATGAATTAGAATCCAAATTCTTGTAACCTAAAGAAGCATTTATTATATCAACTCCATTATTTTCCATCCATATTATTGCTTCTGCGAAATAATCCATTTCAATGTAGGTTTCACTTCTACTATCTTCAGTTTTTGCCAAATAAAATTCGGCATTCGGTGCAACACCAATATATTCCTTATTATCAAATCCACCAACTGTGGAAAAAACAACAGTACCGTGGTCATCTTGGAAATTATTATCTACATCTTCATTATGCACTATCGAATCTCTAAATATAAAATCATAAGTCTTCGCAATATCAACATGTTTGAATGCTTTATGTTTGCGGAGATCAAAACCATTGTCTAAAAATCCTATTCTAACTCCCTTACCTGTAAATCCATATCTATGTAGTAATGGTATATTTAACATAGATAAATGGTTAAAAGAGACTCCATATTCGAAAAGATTACAATCTTCATATTGAATACTATTAACATCACTTTTGTAATGCTCAATAATAGGTTGTATTTTTTTGACGAAGCTAAAATTCTCAATATTACTTTTATAAATAGGATCAATTTCTGCAACTATATAGTTGTACCATTTGAGTTTCGAATGAATGGTTACACCGTTATTTTCAAGAGAATCCAAATAGTTTTTGTAAATTGGGATATCTTTTTCAAAAATAATATTTTCTGTTTTTAGATTTATTTTTCTTCTCTCGATAGCTTTTTTATCTAAATCAGAAAGAATAGCTTTATAAAGTTGATTGTTAAATTTTAATTTTTGATTACCTTTATCCGTGAAGTATATTCGATAATAATCTTGCGAATATGAAGATAAACTAAAGATAATAAAAAAAATTGATAGTATTTTTAAGTTCATAAAGTTCAAATAATTTATTTTTTTAATACAAGTTACAAAAAAATTGCAGAAAAATATGAGTGTTGTTTTTATAACAGGATCTGGTAGAAGAATAGGAAAAGTATTAGCAATCAATTTTGCAAAAAAAGGTTGGGATGTTGCTGTCAATTACAACAAGTCAGAGATTCAAGCATTAGAAACTGTTGAATTATGTAAATCTTATGGGGTTAGAGCTTGTGCATATAAAGCTGATGTTTCTAATAAAAAAGAGGTCGTAAGTGCTATTGACAAGTGTATCGAAGATATAGGTTTACCAAATGTACTTGTTAATAATGCTGGTGTTTTTCCAAAAAGAATGAAGATTGCTGAAATAGACGAAAATTTAATAGATAGTACATTTGCTATTAACCTAAAAGGCGAATTTTTCACAAGTCAGTATTTCTCGCAACTTGCTGAACCAAATAGCCGTATTATAAACATAGCATCTTTAGGTGCTTTTGAAATTTGGAATGGAAGACTGCCTTATCATATTTCCAAATCAGCATTAATTCAAATGACAAAGGCTCTAGCTGTTGAGTTGGCTCCAAGGATTTCGGTTAATAGCGTAAGCCCAGGTGCTATCGAAGTAATAGATGATCCGGCTTCCGATTCATCTTTAATATCAACTGATAGAATACCAATGAAAAGGTATGGAACTCCTGAAGATGTATTTGATGCAGTCTATTTTTTTGCTACCACAAACAGTTATATAACTGGACAAAATATTAACGTAGATGGTGGTTATCATTATTCGAGATAATATAAATGAAATATGAAAAAGAAATATTAAAATCTTATGAAGACCCTAGGTTTATGCACAGTAGGGAAGGTAGAACCATTCGTATGCTTGCAGAGTATTATCACCCTCAGGCATCTTTGAAGAAAAATAGGATATATAATACTATTGTCTTCTTCGGGTCAGCCAGATCAATATCTTCGAAAGATTATAAAGATAAAATGAAAAATCTTCTTATTCTTCAAAAAAATGGTAAAAATGTTGACGAAGAAATTCGATTATTAAAAAAACTAGAATTCACTTCAAAATATTATGACGCAACTGTTGAATTTGCAAGAAGAATTTCTGAATGGTCCAAATCACTTTCAACAGACAACAAGGTTTATGTATGTACCGGGGGTGGGCCAGGGATGATGGAAGCCGCAAACAAAGGTGCATTTGAAGCTGAATTTCAGAATATTGGGTATAATATAGAGCTACCATTTGAGCAATATCCTAACCCATATATTACACCAGAATTAAACTTCGAGTTTCATTATTTTTTTATGAGAAAATTTTGGTTTGTCTATCATGCTAAAGCCATAGTCGTAATGCCTGGAGGATTCGGTACGATGGATGAATTAATGGAAATGCTAACATTAGAACAAACTAATGTAATTAGTAAAAAAGTACCAATTGTATTGTTTGGTAAAGAGTTTTGGAATAACTTAATTAACTTCGATTATCTTTTAGAAGTAGGGATGATAAGTGAAAAGGATTTAGATTTATTTATAATACTTGATGATGTTGATGAAGCATTTGAATATGTTGTTAATGGGATTTCGAAATTAATAAGGATAGATGAATAATGTATAGAATCATACCATTATTGGCAGTAATTGTATTTAGCATGCCGATTTACGCTGGTAATTTAGTTTTCAACAATGAGAAACCTGAAACAGGTGCAAGAGTATCAATTACATACGAAACAAATGAAAGTGTGCTTGATTCACATTTTTTAGTGGCTTATCATTTTAGAGATACTCAGCTTTTTCCAACAGCTGAAGCATATTTGCTAAATGAAAGTGTAAGATTATTCATTGATTCCAGAGATAATTTTATACTATTCAAAGTTATAAATAAATATGGTGATATAGATAATAATAAAGGTAATTATTGGGATTTGGTCGTTCACAGAAAGGGTACTCCCGTAAGAAACGGTTATCTAAATAAAGCAATTAGCTATCTTGGATCGACTGGTGAAAATTACACAAGGATTCCGAATTATGATAGTATTAAAGTTGCTTTAGAAAAAGAATTGGAATTGTATTCGGATAATTTTAGAGCAAAGTTGGCTTACGAAACTTTGAAACTCGATTTTAAGTTAATAAAATTTCAAGAATATAGCGAAAAATTAAGAGAAATTTTAAATACTAGAATTGATATAAATGATGAATTATCAATTACTGCGGCAGTTAAAGCATTAAATTCACTGAATGAAAAAGATAAAGCCAATGATTTAGAACAGCAATTTATAAAAGAGCATCCAAAAAGTGAGATGTCTAAGAATCGAAAATTAGAAGAACTTGGAAATGTTAATAGTTTTGAAGAATTTATTAATAACCTCTCAGAATATTTGAATGAAAATTATAATAAACGTGATATTGAATCTGTTTATAATTCTTTTGTATTTGCACATTCTCAATCAAAAGAATTAATGGATAAGTTAGATCAGAATCTTAAAAAACTAAATAGAATTCCAGCATATTTGTATAACGAAATTGCACTAACATACTTAGAAGATGAAGATATAAAAGATGAATTAACTCAAAAAGAGATATTTGATAATGTTATTAGATATTCTAATATGGGCTTGAGTAAATTAGATAGTCTATATGGGTTCAAACCAATTGATGTGTCTTATCCAGAATGGAAAGTATATATATCGAAGAATGAATCTGAATTATATCTGACTCAATTTAAACTACATCTAATAACCAAAGACTCAATTAATGCATTATCAAGTGTTGTAAAAGCTATAGATGCTGCACCATATCAAATGAATTCAACTCTCTATACTGAAGCTCTAGAATTGGCTAATAAGTATAATAAAACAAATCAGATAAAGAGTATAATTGAGAATGCATATAAGAATAATATTGTAGATAGTGACTTAGAAAAATTCATTTTAAATTTAATTTCTACTAACAATAGTATTGACATTAGTTTTTTGAATAATGTAATTGAGTCAAGCAAGAAGACTAAGCTAGAAAAACTTAAGAACTCACTTACAAAAGAAACTCAACTTAGTGGATTTGTACAGAATACAGACGGTACTTTTGCTGATTTGGATAAGCTAAAGGGTAAGGTAAAGGTTATATTGATTGGTTCTAGCTGGTGCGATGTATGTACGGAAGTATATCCTATATTCAATCAGTTATACTCGCAATTCAAAGATGATAAAAATGTTAGCATCATAGGTATCTCTATATGGGAAGATGACAAAGCTCTAGAAAGCGTAAAAGATATGATTACAGATTTCAGTATAGAATATCCGAACTATATAGATAACACTGACCTAATCCCAAGAAAATTCAATGTATTCGGATTCCCAACAATTGTGATAGTTGACCAAGATAATTATATACGATACACTATACGTGGATACAAGAATAGGGAAGTGCTAATAGATTTAGTTAATGACTTTGTTAGGATATTGGATTAAAAAAAAAGGTCTTTACAATTAAGTAAAGACCTCGATTTATATTATATTAATTATTTCATTCTGATACAATTACTGGTATATTGATTGATTCTCCGTTTAACTGGACTTGTATAAGATAAACTCCTGATGGTACGCCACTACATTCCCAGCTTAGAACACCGCTGTATGAGTTGTTCGCATTTATATTTAAATTCGGGTTTAACATTTTTGTACCATTAATATCGAAAACATTCAATTGCAAATCGGATAATCTATAAGTACCATTCCAATATATTCTGCTTTTTATAACTGATTTACCTGGTATTGGGTATGGCATAGAGTTCCATAAATAAGCTCTTTGATCTTCAACAGCATTATTTTCTACTTCTACGTTTGTTGGTTTGTCTTTTGTAATTTTTACTAAATTTGCTTTCCAAATATCAGTTTCAGTTGTCTCACCAGTTATCATATATCCAAAGTTATTGCTAAGCATTTTTGCTAACAATATAATATCGCGAGTTGTTTCATCTTTTATTGGATTAAAATCATATTGATTCCAATCTTCGAAAAATTCGTCTGCTGATAGCGAATCCCATTCTATATTGCCATTTTGATTGAAGTCCGCAAAGTATATTAACTGCTTTTCGTAATTTGAAATTGTCATTAGCTTATTTTCGAATTTGAAAAAAGGGAAATCTAAAGTCAAACTAGCGTAAGAGCCAGGTAATGAAATATTATTAAATTCATTTTTCAGTATATCATATATATAGATTTTTTTGTCCCTAGTTGGATAAAGAATATAATTATCAAATTGCAAGGACTTTTCCATCACAACATTTCCATATTGATAATAATCTCTTCCAGGAAATTGATATAATATTTGTTCAATTGGTACTGTTTTATTAATACTAAACCAATTTGAGCCTTTGTCATTTGATTTTAACAATTCGTATCTGTATTCATAATCTTCACTTTTACCGTTTTCATCAGCTTTGTTTTCGCCGGATTCAACTAAGCATAGAGCATAAAGCTCATTATCATCAGTTTTTGTCAGATTAACAATATTGCTTGCATACAAATTTGTTGTGTCTAATAAGTTTAATGATTTATCATATTGGAAAAAAGTGTACATTCTATTTTCCTTTAAATATGGTGCTGGTTTTCTTACTAAAATAAACTTATCACCTAAATCAATCCCTCTACGAGAAATATAGGTACCTTCATCTAATGAAAGATTAAATTCTGGACGATTAGATTTTGTGAAGTGCTGAGCACCACTATATGTAACTATCGCATTAGAATCACTTGGTGGATTTATTTGTCTATAGTTTGCAAATCCATTTCCACCTTCATCTATGTAATAATAACTTGGAACTATCTGCCATCCAGTATAACTAAATTCATTATATAACTGAGGCAGCCAAGTGATGCCACCATCCGTTGTCTTATAATAATCATAACCATAAATAAAATATATTAAACTATCAGAAATTATGTTTACCTGATGTTCATCACTATATGTATTATTAGTTATTGATTTGAACTCAAAACTCTTTCCGGCATTATTTGATACAGATATTAGCTTGCCGTTGCCGACAGCTACTATATTGTCTTCAAATATTGTAAAATCAGTATATTCTGCACCTCTTATTCTACGTGATATTTTTTCTTCTGTGTTCAACCATGTAATGTAATTTGTATCTAACACTATGTCAGTAGAATCGAGTCTGTAATAACCATTTGAATAAAAAGCTCTGTTCGACGAATTAGCTATTCTGGGAGTAATGTAATGTAATTTGTTATCTACAACTTTGAAACTTGTATTTGATGGTAAAATTAATCCAGTATTTATCCAAGTAGCTCCATTATCTGATGATTTAAGAAGATAGGGATATAGCACATCTGGAGGAATTCTATTCGTCATTTTTATATAGATCATATCATCTGATGTTTGAACATCGCTAATAGATATACATGTACTGCATTCCATTATGTCAATCACATCAATTGATGATAATTCTTTTGATTCGATATTGTAAACTTGAAGATTTATTTTATCTTTAATAAAATACAAATTTTCTTTATCTGATTTAAAATCAGTATATTCTGCATTTTCTTCAAGTTCAACTAATGGTTCAGATTGAATATTGAATTCATAATCAGATTTTAGAATTGAATTTTTTGTTAAAATATATATATTATTCTCGACAGATGTAAAGTTTATAATATTTGGCTCATCTGATATCTCAGTCATCTTCCAAGTTCTACCATCATCAGTAGATTTGATAAAAGAATAATTAGTAATTCCGATAAAGTTACCATCAGATACAAATATATTTTTGATTTTATATTTATCACCTATATTCTGCTGTTTCCACGTTTGTCCCATATCCCTCGAATAGGTCATAATACCATAATCACCATAGGCAATAGTATTTTATCCATTAGTAACAACACCATTGAAGTCCGTAATCATCCTCTCGGTATAAAAAGGTGTTTCTTGGGCGGATAGAAATTGAAATACAAAGAATATCATTATAACATTATTAAAAACTCTCATAATAGCTCCAATTGAGTAGAAAACATTGCTTGACAAAATGAATAAATTCTATTTAAAAAAAATATCGAATAAAACAAATAAAAAGCATACAAAAAAAGGTCTTTACAATTAAGTAAAGACCTTTTTCGTACCGGAGGAGGGACTTGAACCCCCGACACCTGGATTATGATTCCAGTGCTCTAACCGGCTGAGCTACTCCGGCAAAAAATAAGAATGCAAAAATAAGAAAATTTTAAGAACTTTCAAGCATTCTTTTTATATCATCTCGTAATTTTGCTGCTAATTCGTAATTTTCTTCTTTAATTGCCTTGTCAAGCTTACCTTGAAGCTGTTGCAATTTTGATTGACCTACTAGAGATTCATCTGTAGTATTTTTAATAGTTTCATTTGATTCATCATCAAAATCATCTGTAGCTTCTACTGCATTCTCGTCTAATATGTAAGAATCTATAAAGATAGGACAGTTAAATCTTACAGCCATTGCTATAGCATCACTAGGTCTTGCGTCTATTTCTATTCCAGAATTCTTCAATATCAATTTCGAGAAGAAAGTACCTTCTTGTAAATCATTTATATATATTTCATCAATTTCATCATTCAAATCAACTATAATTCTTTTGATCAAATCGTGTGTCATTGGTCTCGGAGTAACAATACCCTCTATTTCCAATGCAATAGCTTGAGCTTCGAAAGCACCAATAATTATAGGTAACCTTCTGTCACCAGAGTTTTCCTTTAATATAAGTGCAAAAGCATTGTTACTTGCAGTGCTTGCAGAAATACCTAGTACTGTTAGTTCGATTCTATCCATTAATGACGTGCCTTAATTTTTTCAGTTAACTTTGGTAATACTTCGAATACATCCCCAACAATACCATAATCAGTAATCTTAAATATAGGTGCATCAGCATCTTTATTTATTGCAACTATGAATTTTGAGCTAGACATACCTGCCAAATGTTGAACAGCACCTGAAATAGCACATGCAACATATAAGCTAGGGGAGACAGTCTTACCTGTTTGTCCTACTTGTTCGCTATGAGGTCTCCATCCAGCATCAACTACTGCTCTAGATGCCCCAACTGCACCACCAAGTGCATTAGCTAAATTTTCAACTAAATTGAAATTCTCGGGCTCTTTTAAACCCCTTCCACCAGAAACTACTATATCAGCTTCTGCTACATCTAGTTTACCTTCATTTTTAGATATACTAGTTATCTTCACTGATTTCGATTTATCATCTAATGTAGGTGTAAACTCAGAATAATTAGCTTCCGTTCCTTCAGCTATTACCTTAGCAGTAAATACGTTAGGACGTAAACTTAATATATTATTAGCTGTGTTTATTTTTACTTTTGCTTGTGCTTTACCAGCATAAACTGGTTTAGTAGCTACTATATCAGAACCATTTACTTCCAGTCCTACACAATCAGAAACATACCCAGCCTCTAATTTTACCGATACTCTAGGCGCTACTTCTTTTCCAATAGAATCAGCAGCAAATAGTACTGTATCAAAAGAATTTTGTTGTGCATAATCAGAGATTATCTTTGATAAAGCAGGTGCTTCACCTTTTATTGAACTTTCATTTGCATTTACTGCATTACTTGCACCATATTTACCAGCAGATTTCAATGCTGATTCACTTGCATTTAATGCTATTGCTGTTATATTATCAGAAGAAGTAAGCTGATTAGCAGCAGTTATTGCCTCGCAAGAGCTTCTTTTTAAACTTCCATTGTATTCTTCTACTAAAACTAATACTTTCATTTTTTACTCCTTATATAACTTTTGCATCTTCATGTAACAATCTTACTAATTCATCTATATCCGCATCGCTACCAGTTAATATTTTACCTGCTCTTGCTTTTTCAGGTAGAGTCATTTCTAATATTTCTGTTCGTAGTGGAGTTTCTATTGCTTCTTTAACTTCAATAGGTTTTTGTTTTGCTTTCATGATTTGTGGTAACTTAGGGTATCTTGGTTCTTTAATACCTTTTTGTACACTTATGATAGCTGGTAAACTAGTCTCAAACGACTCTTTACCACCCTCTATGTCCTTTTCACCTGTAATAGAACCATCAGCATAGTTGATTGAAGAAACTACATCTACAGAAGGTAGATCTAATAACCCACCTAAAAGAGACGAAATTTGGAATGAATCAAAGTCTATACTTTGTTTACCTAAAAATATAATATCAGGATTGAGCTCTTTTGCTACATTTGCTATATTGTTAGCAACATAGAATGAATCTTTTTCTAATTGATTTGCTTTAACATGGATAGCTTTATCAGCACCCATAGCTAATGCAGTTCTTAGTACATCAGTTGCCTCATCACCAGCTACTGTAAGTACGGTTAATTCACCACCTTTACTTTCTTGTAATTGAATTGCTTCTTCTAAAGCATATTCATCATAGGGGTTTAATATAAATTTTACGCCTGCAGTCTCTACCGACTTATTATCACCAGCTACCTTGATTTTTGCAGCTGTGTCAGGAACTCTTGATACACATACTAATATGTTCATTTGTTATTCTTCCTAAATTTTATTTCATATAGATTACAAATATAAATATTATTAATTATAAATGCAGATTTGTTATTATTTCTTTTTAAATTCTTCTTTCAAATATTTGCCTGTAAGACTCTTTTTATCTTTTATTATTTCCTCTGGGGTACCTTCGAAAATAATTTCTCCACCTTCGTCACCTCCCAAAGGTCCCATATCTATTATCCAATCAGCAGCATGTACTACATCTAAATTATGTTCTATAACTACGATCGTATTACCTTTATCAGCTAATTTATTAAGTAGTGATAGTAGTAAATTAATGTCTTCGAAGTGAAGACCAGTTGTAGGTTCGTCAAGTAAATATAAGGTTTTACCAGTACTATTTTTTGATAATTCAGTTGCTAATTTTACTCGTTGAGCTTCACCACCAGAGAGGGTGGGGGATTGTTGACCTAAAGTTAAATACCCGAGTCCTACATCGTTTAATACAGATAATTTTCTTTTGAGTTTAGGTATTTCATTAAAAAACAATAATGCCTCTGATATAGGCATAGCTAATACTTCCGCGATAGACTTCCCTTTATATTTCACTTGCAACGTTTCGCTGTTATATCTATCACCGTTACAAACATCGCAAGTAACAAATACATCAGGTAAGAAGTTCATTTCAATTTTCTTTAATCCTGCTCCTTGACATTCTTCGCATCTTCCACCTTCTACATTGAATGAGAATCGACCGGCACTATAGCCTCTTATTTTGGCTTCAGGTAATTGTGTAAAAAAATCTCTTACAAGTGTGAAAATTCCAGTGTAAGTTGCTGGATTAGAACGTGGGGTTTTACCTATTGGGGTTTGATCTATTTCTATAACCTTATCAATATTCTCAATTCCTTCTATTTTATCAAATTCTAGTGCTTTCTCTGTAGAATTATAAAAATGTCTCTTTAAAATAGGGACTAAAGTATCATTAATCAAAGATGATTTACCTGAACCACTCATCCCTGTGATAGCAATAAATTTGCCTAAAGGAATAGACAAATCTACATTTTTTAGATTATTACCTTTAGCTCCAATAAGTTTTAAAAACTTATCACTGCCAGATCTTCTAGATTTAATCTCTGTCAAATAATCAGTATTATTAAGATAATTAACAGTGTGTGAGCCCTCAATGTTTTTACCTATTAACTTACTTGGTTTATCACTCGCCAATATGTGACCACCATTAACACCAGCTCCGGGGCCAATGTCGATAAGGTGGTCGGCCTCTAATATCATTTGTTTATCGTGTTCTACTAAAATAAGTGTATTACCCAAATCTCTCAATTTCTTCAAAGAGTTAATTAGTTTATTATTATCATGTTGATGAAGTCCAATTGATGGCTCATCTAAAACATACATAATCCCAACTAATTTCGAACCAATCTGAGAGGCTAATCTTATTCTTTGAGATTCACCTCCTGATAATGACTTAGCTGAACGAGAAAGTGTTAAGTAATTTAATCCAACTTCTTCTAGAAACTCTAATCTATCAGCGATTTCAGTGATTATAACTTTAGCTACAATAGAATCTCTTTTTTTCAACTTTTTAAGAAGTGAATTTATAAATTTTCTACATTCTGTAATGTTCATTGAACTGATATCGTATATGTTCTTTTTATCAATTCTTACATATAAACTTCTCTTCTTTAATCTACCACCATTACATTCATCACATACCCTTTCAGCCATATATTTTTCCATACGACGCTGTTTAGGTTTATTAGCTGTTTGATATTGATGATTGAGTATAGGAATCAGTCCTGAGAATGAATGTTTATAGCTTATCTTTTCATTTCCGAAACTGTAGTCAGAATTGATTTCTAAATCTTCAGTACCATATAGTATAATATCAAGTACCGCTTCATCTATCTCAGAAACGGGTTTATTCATATCCAAACCAATTTTCTCGGAAATTTTATCTATTTGTTTGTATATTATAGAGTTAGATTTATCTACGAAAGCCAATCCACGTCTCTTAATTGATTTTTCAGAATCTTCTATTAACAAGGTTTTATCAAAGTCTTGAAGAAATCCTAAACCGTCACATTTTTCACATGCTCCATAGGAAGAATTAAATGAAAACATATTAGGTGCTAATTTGCTATAGGCTTCTCCTGAAATTGGACAAGTATAATGAATACTATAAGTTTCTTCCTTCCATTTGCCCTTAACTTCGTGTAGTATGAAAATTACTCCGTCACCTTTTTTAAGAGCTAATTCAACCGACTCATTTATTCTATTCTCGTGTTCTATGTCAGCAATTAATCTATCTAATACTAATTCAATATCATGAATTTTATATCTTGATAATTGCATCCCAGGTTCAATATCTTTTACTTCACCATCAATTCTGACTTTTGTAAATCCTTGTTTTGCAAATTGCTCAAATAGTTCTCTATAATGTCCTTTTCTACCCCTAATTATAGGAGCTAAAATCATTATCTTTTTACCTTTATAATCTTCAATTATTTCATTTAGAATTTGATCTTTACTTTTTTGAATAACTGGTACATCATGTTCAAGTGAATATTGAACACCAATTTTTGTGTATAACAATCTTAGATAATCATATATTTCTGTGACTGTTCCTACTGTAGAACGTGGGCTATTGCTAAGAGTTTTTTGCTCTATCGAAATAGCAGGTGAAAGACCTTCTATCTTATCAACATCAGGCTTTTTCATCATTCCAAGAAACTGTTTAGCATTCGCTGAAAGACATTCAATATATCTTCTTTGTCCTTCTGCAAATAAAGTATCAAAGGCAAGACTTGATTTACCTGATCCAGAAAGTCCAGTTATTACTGTTAGTTTATCACGTGGAATAACTACATCTATATTCTTAAGGTTGTGCTCTTTTGCACCATAAATCTTTATAAATTCTAATTCTGAGTCTATTGTTTTTGTCATTAACTTATTGTAAAGATAAAAGGAATAATTAACTTATAACGTACGATTAAACAAAAAATTTAATACTCTGTAATGTTTAACTTTCAAACTATGAAAATAAATGTCAATTAAGAAAGAACGATTTGGTTGGTATATGTTTGATTGGGCTATATCAGCCTTTTCAGCAACTGTAATAACTGTTTTCCTAGGTCCTTACTTATCCACAATAGCAGAAAATGCTGCTATCAATGGTAAAATAAACTTTTTGGGTATGTGGATTAATCCAGATTCTTATTTCGGGTATGTTATTTCAGCTTCAGTTTTGTTCCAAGTTTTACTATTACCACTAATTGGTGCTTATTCTGATAAAACGAACAGAAAGAAATCAATACTAATATTACTTTCTACACTTGGTGCACTTTCAACAACGATGCTTTACTTCTTAGAAGGTACTAACTATCAATTTGGAGGGCTTTTACTATTTGTTGCTAACCTTTCGTTTGGAGGTGCAATGGTTATCTATAACTCATTTCTAAATGATATAGCACAAGAAAATGAGAGGGATAAGATATCTTCAATTGGTTGGGGAGTTGGTTTTTTAGGTGGGGGAGTACTACTATTAATTAATTTATTAATTTATTCTAATTTTGACTCCATTGGAATATCTGAAGGCCATGCAGTAAGAATTTCTTTAGGCAGTGCAGGCCTTTGGTGGGCTGGATTTTCATTAATAACATTCAAATATTTGAGAAAAGATAATATAGGCGAAAGAAACAAAGAAAATGCTGCTATTAGCAGTTTCAAACAACTTAGAAAGACGCTAAAGGATATAAGAAAAGAAAAAAAAGCATTTAATTTCTTGATTGCATATCTATTCTATAATGATGGTGTTCAGGCAGTAATTACTTTTTCAGCTCTATTTGGGGCTAAGGAATTAGGTTTGGAACAAAGTACTTTAATAAGTGCAATATTAATGGTTCAATTTGTAGCATTCTTTGGATCTATTATTTTTAATAAGGTTGCTGAGAAGTATTCTGCTAAGTCTTCAATCTTATTTAGCTTAATTATATGGGTTCTTTGCCTTGTTTATGCATATCAATTCTTATATACTGCAATGGATTTCTATATACTAGCATTTGTGATTGCTTTAGTGTTAGGAGGTACACAAGCATTAAGCCGCTCACAATTCTCTAAACTAATACCAAAAGAAAAGGAAACTGAATATTTCAGCTTTTATGAGATTTCAGAGCGTGGTACTTCTTGGATTGGATATTTCCTCTTTAGTTTTGCATTGGATATGACAGATTCTTATCGAGTTGCTATTCTTTCTTTAGTGGCTCTATTTGTATTGGGCGGAATATTACTTAAAAAACTTAAGTTATAGGCAAATCTTAATTACTCCTTCACAAATTTGTTAGCGATTTTCTGATTGTTGGTCAATGTTAGCTCTATTATATAAGTACCAATGGGAAATGATTTGAGGTCTATATTCAATTGACCAGAAAAGTTATCCTTTCTATTTTCTACAATATTTCCTTTTAAATCACTAATTGTATAACTGATAGCTTGATTTTCTTTTAGGTCAATAGTAAGTTGATTGCTAGTTGGGTTAGGATATATACTAATGTCATTTTCATCTTTAGTCTCTATATTTGAAGTAGTTTCATTGAATTTGATTAGTCCTTTATTTGTGCCAATCCAGACGTTATTTTTTGAATCAATGGCTAAGTCCATTAGGACAATTTGGTCTTGTGTAGAGATGTTAAAAGCTTTATCAACACTATATTCGAACCAATCAGAACCATCATACTTAAATAGACTTATTGGTGGTGAAATTACATCTAGAGCAGATAATACCCATAATGAACCACTTTTACTGTTTGTTAGTGATTTAGAAAAAGTTCCTTTTTCTCCTAAAGGAGAATTATTTTTATCAAAATAAAGCCATCTTTCATTTATAATGTTATAGTTAAGAACTATAGCATTATCTCCATTACCTAACCAAATATTACTAATGTCACCCAAAGAGATTGATTTAATACTAATTCTTGAGTTTTCATTAAATAGACTATCAAGAGTATTTAACTTAGTTCCATCATAACTATGTAAAGCAGTAGTAAATCCATCAACAGAAAACCATAAAAGATTGTTATTATCTACAATTAAATCAGTTGGATAATTTGGTCCATCAGTTTGACCATTATATATCTCTTTTATTTTATCACCTTCTTTAGCATAAACATTAACTTGATTTACAAAATAAAGAACACCATTCTCATCGAATACAAACTTTTCGCATTTTATATTTTCCTCAACTATTTCAAAATTCATAACATTTTCTTTGAATTTGAATATATGGTTGCTAGAAACATATACTGAACCATCTTTCCCAATACTGATATACGTAAAACCATCAGTCAAATTTGAATTACCTTGATTAAATTCGTGCCATTTGTCTTCTTTTTGGTTATACATATAGATTGAATTATTAGTATGAAACCAAAGATTATCATTTGAATCAACTACCAAATTGTCAATATAATCTACAGGTAAGTTTGAATTCTCGGTAGTAAACATCTCCCAAGATTGAGCACTAGTAGTAGTAAATGTTGAAATAGATATAATTATAAAAATTAAAAACTTTTTCATTTGAGGACCTGTTAAAGTTTGTTTTAAACCCATAGTACAAATATAATTAATTACTCTTAAAAAAAAAGATTATTAAAACTAATTTAAACAATGTGCAAAATTCAATGCTATTTTTAAATAAATTTTCTGTAGTTTTGATTTTAATGAATGCACCAAGGAAATATTTCCTATTACCCGAATGATATCTAACTAATAAGTGGATGCCTTTCGGGTTTTTTTTTAAATCAAATAGCGTAACTAAATGAAAAAAAATAAAAAAGCCTTGATAATGCTAGAGAATGGCTACTACGAATTTGGTAGATCGTTTGCGAGTGAAGGAACGAAATTTTCAGAATTTGTGTTCAATACTTCCATGACTGGCTATGAAGAAATACTTACTGACCCTTCCTACAAAGGGCAGACGGTTCTTTTTACAAATCCACTAATTGGTAACTATGGTATTACAAATGAAGATTTTCAATCAGATAAAATACAAGCAGAAGGGATATTGCTTCGTGAATACTCAAGAAGAGCTAGTAATCATAGGTCTAGAAAAGATTTAGCTACTTATTTGGAAGAAAGTAATACTTTTGGAATTGATAGGATTGATACAAGAGCTTTCACAAAAGTGATTAGACAATTTGGTGCAATGAAAGGTGGAATAACAACAGAAGTTCTTGACCCAGAAAAATTTCTGAAACAAGTTAAGGCATCACCTTCAATTTCTGATGTCGATTTATATAGAGAAGTTATCTCTGAAAAAGTCCAAATATTTGACGGGAACCCATCAGTTAAAGAAAAAATAATAGCAATAGACTTTGGGATTAAAGGTAATATAATAAGAGACTTACGAAACAAATTTAATAAAGTATATTTGGTCCCATTCGATGATAATTTTGAATCAAATATCAAAGATCTTGAATATGATGGAGTATTCCTATCTAATGGACCAGGAGATCCAAGAATAGTAAAGGGAATAGATAAATATATCAAACAATTTGCAGATAATAGTATTCCAATTATTGGAATTTGCTTTGGTCATCAATTGATAGGTCAGGCTTTTGGATTAAAAACTATAAAATTACCTTTTGGTCATCATGGTGGCAATCATCCTGTTAAATATTTTGATAATGGTAGAGTATATATAACAGCTCAAAACCATAATTATGCTATATCAAATGAGAGTTTGGAAGGTAATGAAGATTGGGAAATGACATGGGTGAATTTATACGATCATACAGTAGAAGGAATGAGACACAAGCATTTACCTATCAATTGTATTCAGTTTCACCCAGAAGCATCACCAGGACCAAGAGAAGCAAACGAAAAAGTATTTGAAGATTTTTATAAAACAGTAGCAAAACAGGATAAATAATGCCGTTAAGAAATGACATAAAAAGAATATTAGTAATAGGTGCAGGCCCTATTGTGATAGGACAAGCTGGAGAATTTGATTATTCGGGTTCGCAAGCTGTAAAAGCATTGAAAAAATTAGGCTACTATGTGGTAGTTATAAACAGTAATCCTGCAACTGTAATGACAGATCCCGAAATAGCAAATAAAACTTATATAGAACCAATAACCAATGATATAATTGAACAAATTATACAAAGAGACAAAATTGATGCAATACTACCAACAGTCGGCGGTCAAACGGCATTGAATGCTGCACTTGATTTGGAAAAAGCTGGTATCATCGAGAAATATAATATTGAACTTCTTGGAGTCAACATAAAATCAATTAACATTGCTGAAGGCAGACGAGAATTTAAAAAGGCAATGGATGAAATAGGTTTATTATCACCTGAAGGTGAAATAATAAATACTTATGAAGAAGCTATAGCTTTTGCTGAAAAGATAGATTTTCCGATTATTGTCAGACCATCTTATACTCTTGGTGGCACCGGAGGAGGTGTTGCAGAGAATATGGATGAATTTAAGAGGATAGCTAGACAAGGACTTGACTTATCACCAATTAGCGAGATTTTAGTTGAACGTTCTTTAATTGGTTGGAAAGAATATGAATTCGAAGTAATGCGAGATATAGCAGATAATGTTGTTATAGTAGCATCAGTTGAAAACTTCGATCCAATGGGAGTACACACTGGTGATAGTATAACTGTAGCTCCAGCTCAAACTCTTACAGATGAGGAATATCAAACACTTCGTGATTACTCTATCGCAATTATTAGAAAAGTAGGAGTGGCAACAGGTGGTTCAAATATTCAATTTGGTGTTAATCCAGCAAATGGGGAAGTGCGAGTAATTGAGATGAATCCAAGAGTTTCTCGTAGTTCTGCACTTGTTTCTAAGGCGACTGGCTATCCAATTGCAAAAATTGCAGCACAGTTAGCTGTTGGACTTACTTTAGATGAGATTGACAATGAGATTACTAAGTCAACTCCAGTTTCATTCGAGCCAGCACTAGATTATATTATTGTAAAGATTCCAAGATGGGACTTCGAGAAATTTAAAGTACCTTCTAATCTAACTACCCAAATGAAATCTGTTGGTGAAGTGATGTCTATTGGTTCTAATTTCCGAGAAGCATTCCAAAAAGCATTTCGTTCATTAGAGATTGGGGCTGATGGATTAGATTATAAAGGTTTAGATAAATATGATGATGAGTATATTATAAGTAAACTTGTTGTTCCAACACCAATGAGACCTTTTTTCATCAAAGAGGCATTCAAAAGAGGAATGAGTTTAGACGAAATACACAAGCATACAAATATTGACCCATGGTTCTTAGATAATATACTTGAAATTGTTGAAGTTGAGAAAGAAATATCAGAGACAAAGTATGAAGAACTGGATGCTGAATCTCTGAAAAGTTATAAACTTCATGGATTCTCAGATTCACAAATAGGAAGATTATTAAAAGTAGAAACTATAAATATTCGAACAAAGAGAAAAGAATTAAATGTATTACCTACTTATAAAAAAGTAGATACTTGTGCCGCAGAATTTGAAGCACATACTCCATATTTTTATTCTACTTATATGACAGAAAATGAAAGCATTCCTGTAGATAGAAAGAAAATAATAGTATTGGGAGGTGGACCTTTTAGAATTGGACAAGGTATTGAGTTCGATTATTGTGCATCTCAAGCTTCAATGATTCTTAAGGATATGGGAATCGAGACAATCATGATAAATTGTAATCCTGAGACTGTCTCAACGGACTATGATACTTCGGATAAATTATATTTTGAACCAGTCTTTTTAGAAGATGTTATGAATATAATTGATTTGGAGAAACCTGATGGAGTAATACTACAACTTGGAGGACAAACTCCATTAAAACTTTCGAAAGCATTGCAAGATGCAGGTGTCAATATACTCGGAACCAGTCAAAGTAATATTGATAGGGCAGAGGATAGAGGAAGATTTATGGAAATGTTAGATGAACTTCAAATCGCATATCCTGCCGGAGGAACTGCTAATTCGATAGAAGAAGCCACTAAAATAGCTCTTAACATTGGATTTCCGGTAATTGTAAGACCATCGTATGTATTAGGTGGTAGAGGAATGGCGGTAGTATATGATGAAACAGATTTAAAGCATTTTATTGTTGAAGCTGCAAAAGTAAATGAAGATCACCCTGTTCTTATTGATAAATTCTTAGAGCATGCGTATGAAGTAGATGTTGATGCATTAGGAGACGGGAAATCAGGTGTAATTGCTGGTATAATGCAACATATTGAAGAAGCAGGGGTTCACTCTGGTGATAGTTCATCTGTTTTACCAACATATTTGGTTGAACCTCATATAGTTGATAAGATTAGATTTGCGACTTATAAAATAATTGAAAAATTAGAAATAATTGGGTTTATAAATATCCAATTTGCTGTTTATAGAGACAATGTATATGTAATTGAAGTAAACCCAAGGGCTTCTAGAACTGTACCTTTTGTTTCAAAATCAAATGGCATAGCTTTGACTAAAGTAGCAGTAAAGCTTATGTTAGGCGAGAAAATTAGCGATATTAAAATGCCAAATCCTGGATTTATGGGTCATTATACAGTCAAATGTCCGGTTTTCTCATTCAGTAAGTTTCCAGGTGTTGATACAGTATTAGGACCAGAGATGAGATCTACTGGTGAAGTTATGGGGATTAGCGAATTTTTTGGAGAAGCTTACGTAAAATCACAACTTGCAGCTGGTAACCATTTGCCAAAATCTGGAAATGTTTTTATTTCGGTAAATGACTTTGACAAGCAAGAAGTATTACCAGTAGCAAGAAGATTAGTTGAACTTGGTTATGAACTTTGGGCTACCTTAGGGACTCATTCAGCACTTCAAGTAGAAGGAATAAAATCAAATCTTATATCGAAAATAGGTGCTGGAAATCCAAATGTTGTAGAGAAGATACAAAGTGGTGATATAAATTTAATTATAAATACACCATTGGGAAGAAAAGCATACCAAGATGATTTGTCTATAAGGGAAGCTGCATTGCAAAAGAAAATACTTTGTATTACAACAATACCAGCAGCAAAAGCTGCAGTAGATGGTATGGATTGGCTTCAGAAAAATCAGATAACTATTTTTGGACCTATTTTAAATCGTTCTTGGTAAATGAGTTTCCATTTATTAAATTGTCAAAATGAAAAATACTGAATCAAATGGTTTAATTTTAATTGTAGATGATAATGTCATGAATACCCAACAAATAAAAGATATGTTGGATATTCATGGCTTTCATTCTATAACTGCAGAGTCTGCATCTGAAGGATTAGAGATTGTTAGGACAATTAAACCTGAACTAATTTTACTTGATATTGTTATGCCTGAAATTAATGGTTTTTCTTTCTGTGAAACTGTTAAAAGCAATCAACAATATAGTGATATTCCTATAATCTTTATGACAGCTCAAACTAAATCTGATACGATTGATAGAGCATATAAAGCAGGAGCAAACGATTTTATCAAGAAACCAGTTAAACCAAACGAACTTGCATCAAGAATTAAAATCCAAATGCGAAATGCAATCGAAGAAAAAAATAGAAAACAAGAAATTGATGATATGCGTAAGCAATTAATTACTTTACGTGAAGAGTTACACAAAGAAAAAAATAAGAATAATTCTCAGAATTAAATGATAATTAAAGCTTCACAACATCATTTACCTCAAATTCTAATATTAAATTCAAAAATTATAAACTTTATGCAATTGATGGGATTTTCACATTGGAATGAGAAATACCCTAATGAAGTAATTTATCGAAGAGATATAATGCGTAACTCACAATACGTATATCTTATAGATGAGAAAGTTAAAGGAATTGTTTCATTTGACGTTCAACATCATGAGAATTTTAATTCAATAAATTGGGATTCGGAGAATAAGACTTCATATTTTGTTCATAGACTAGCTGTCGATCCAGAATTTCAAGGTCAAGGAATTGCAAATCAATTAATGGATTACGCAGAAAGTTTTGCTAAATCTAAGAAAATTGATTCAATTAGATTGGGTGCTTTTAAAAAATACTCTGAGGTAGTTCGTTTCTATAGTAAAAGAGGCTATACTATAAGAGGAGAAGTTTTATTTGATGTTAGTGAAACACCATTTTTAGGAATGGAAAAAAAGCTTTAGTCCCTTATTAAATTAAAAGATTTGTATGTAAACCTGCTTTCGTTGTGGAAAGTAAAATAATTTTCAAAAAAACTAACAAATTTATTTAAAATTTTACTTTCGACTTTAATATTCAAATTTCTTGAGATTATTTCTTTTAATATTTTTAATTCAGAAATTTTAAATTTAATCTTTCTTTCTGCTTTCGAATCATTGTCATTATAAATTTTGCAATTACTTATATCTAGAAATACTTCATTATCGTCAGAATAATCAACTTTATCTTTGTTCTTCCATCTCAAGTCAATAGCATGACCTATTGAATTCGCAAGAATAATTTGCGAATAAACAAACATAGCTGGAGTAAAAATATAATTGGAACATGAAATATCAAATAATTTCATTAGTTCATCAAATAAAAATTCATCAGGGTTATCATCTTTTTCTAAATGGAAAATGGATTCACATAGCATAAGACAAAAAACTTTATCAGTAAAAGATAACCTTTCAATATACGTCTTATGTATCAGTTCTGAATAAGTTAAGTTGTGCAAGTCTTTGTTAGATTTCTTGTAATATTTTAATTCAACTATTGAACCAAGTTCAAGAGATGCTCCGAATTTACTTTTAGTTCTTCGAGCTCCCTTTGCAACTAATGTTTGTTTCCCAAATTCTCTTGTATAAGAATAAATAATTTTACTTGATTCTAAGTAATTCATTGTACGAAGGATAATGGCATTTGTGGAAACATTCATTGAAATAATTTAAAAATAATTTAAAAATTGTTTTGCAAGTTAAGGAAAAGTCCTTAAGTTTGTAACTGAAATTATTCCTGAATAGCTCAGCTGGTTAGAGCATCTGACTGTTAATCAGAGGGTCCGGGGTTCAAGTCCCTGTTCAGGAGCATAATCAAGAAAGCCGATTACTTCAATAGTAATCGGCTTTTTTGTTTTCTAATTACTCTAGCAACTCTCATGAATTTGATTTTTCACACATAGGCACAATTTTTTTTATTCTCAAATGTTTTAGTTTATATAATATTCACTATTGAGATTTTTGTTATAAAAAAGAAAATAATTGTAATAGGGGCTGGAATTTCAGGATTATCTGCATCAGCATTTTTAGGTAAATATGGCTATGATGTAACTATACTTGAAAAAAATAGCCATACTGGAGGGCGAATTAGAACTCACGAAGAAAGTGGTTTCACTTTTGATTTGGGTCCTAGTTGGTATTGGATGCCAGATGTATTCGAAAAGTTTTATAATGAATTTGGATATACAACGAAAGATTTCTATAATTTGAAACGTATTGACCCCTCATATAAAATATTTTGGGAAGATAATACAAGTTCAAATATTCCTGCTGATTTTGAAAAATTGAAATTATTATTCGAATCTGAAGAAAAAGGAAGCGGAGAAATGCTTGAATTATATCTTAAAGATGCAGAGATAAAATATAAAATTGGAATGGGGGAGTTTGTTGAACGACCTTCTTTAAGTATATTAGAATATCTTGAACCTAAGCTAATAACTAACAGTTTTAAATTAGATTTGTTAAAATCTATTTCTGATTCAATTAAAAAGAAATTTAAAAATGATAAACTAAGAAAAATTTTAGAATTTCCTGTACTCTTTTTAGGAGCAAAACCTTCTAAAACCCCTGCTTTATATAGTATGATGAACTATGCAGATATTCAGCTTGGTACTTGGTACCCTATAGGAGGAATGTATGAGATTGCGAATGCTTTCACAAGAGTTGCATCGGAACAAAATGTTAATATAGAAGTTGATCAATCTGTCAAAAGTGTTCAAATAGAAAATAATAAAATAACTAAAGTTTACACCTACAACAAAGAATATGAAGCTGATGCCATAGTTAACTGTTCGGATTATAATTACTTTGATCAAAATATTCTATTTAAAGATTACAGCGAATACGATAATAAGTACTGGAATACTCGTGTATTAGCCCCCACTTGTTTGTTGTTTTATCTAGGTGTAAGTAAGAAAATAAATAATATTGAACATCATAATCTGTTCTTTGATTCAGACTTCGACGTTCATTCATCAGAGATTTATGATACTCATACATGGCCGAAAGAACCACTATTTTACCTTTCTGCAACTTCGAAAACTGATAATACAGCTCCTGATGGACACGAAAATTTGTTTATATTGATACCATTATCAACAAAATTAGTAGAAACAGAAGCAGTGATAGATGACTATTATAATATGGTTTTGGATAGAATTGAAACAAAAACGGGCGAAAATATCAGAAATAATATTGTCTATAAAAAAGTATTTTCTCGAAAGGATTTTATTAATGATTATAATTCTTTTCAAGGTAATGCCTATGGTCTAGCAAATACTCTAATGCAAACAGGTTTTCTAAAACCCAAAATGAAAAGTTCAAAATTATCAAATCTATATCATGCTGGTCAATTAACAGTACCAGGACCAGGACTTCCACCATCTATACTCTCTGGTAAAATTGCTGCGAATTTATTACATAAGGAGCTAGAATGAATGAAATTTATTTAAATGTTTGCCTAAAAGCAAGTAAGATAGTTACAACAAAATATTCTACTTCTTTTTCTATTGGCATCTTGTTGTTAGATAAAGAAATAAGAGACCATATTTACTCAATTTATGGTTTTGTAAGACTTGCAGATGAAATAGTAGATTCATTCCATAGTTATAATCAAGAATATTTATTAGATAAATTTGAATCAGACACTTACGAAGCAATAAAAAATGGAATTAGTTTGAATCCAATTTTGAATAGTTTTCAGAGAACAGTGAACGAATATGATTTAGACCATAAGCATATAGATGCATTTTTTCAAAGTATGAGAATGGATTTGCTTAAAACAAGCTATAATGAGGAAAATTTTGAAAATTATATTTATGGATCTGCCCAAGTTGTTGGATTAATGTGTTTGAGAATATATGTTAATGGCGATAAAAACCTATATGATGAACTAAGACCTCATGCAATAAGTTTAGGTTCTGCATTTCAAAAAGTAAATTTTATTAGAGATCTTAAAGATGATATGGTGGATTTAGGTCGCTCATATTTTCCAAATGTCGAAATAAATAATTTAGATGAAAAAACTAAGAAACAGATTGAAGATGATATTCAAAATGACTTTGATGATGCTTTAATTGGAATCTCTAAATTACCGATTAACGCTAGATATGGGGTCTATACTGCCTATTTATATTATCAAGTTCTTCTAAAAAAGATTAAATCTGTTAATTCGGGAAGTTTAATGAAAAAACGGATCCGTGTTAATAATTTTCATAAATTATTATTATTACCAAAAGCAAAATTTAATATACTTATCAATAGATTATAATATGAACATACTTTTATCATTATCAATTATCGTTGTGACTTTCATTATTATGGAATTTGTTGCATGGTTTACACATAAATATATCATGCATGGCTTTCTATGGGTCTTACATAAAGATCATCACCAAAAAGAGCCAGGTTTTTTTGAAAAAAATGATGCCTTCTTTGTGATTTTTGCAGTTCCAAGCATAACATTATTCGCATTTGGAGCTGAGTATTCTTCCTATCTATTAATATCTATTGGATTGGGAATATTACTGTATGGAATTGCATACTTTTTTGTTCATGAGGTATTTATACATAAGCGATTAAAATGGTTTAAAAAATCAAATTCAAGATATCTTACTATACTTAGAAAAGCCCATTACTCTCATCATAAACATTTGGACAAAGAAGATGGTGAATCATTTGGAATGTTATTTGTAAATTTTAAAAAGTATAAATAAAAAAAAAGACTACTTATTAAAAGTAGTCTTTAAATTTTTTTTAATCAATGCAAATTATCATTTTCCACCATCGCCATTATCACCATTACCACCTTTGCTGCCTTCTCCAGTAGTGTCTCTTCTAATATCTTCATCAAATGGATCAATCCAAGAATCATCTGAGTGATCAACTGGTTCTTTTTCCCAATAAGCTGGCAAAAGGACTCCACCGTCTTCAGGCGAATAAGAGTTATAAAAATCAGCTGCTTCCACTCTGTGATTTTCAATCACATACTCTACTTGAGTTCTGTTCTCTAATGCTATATCATATATTGCTTCTTCTGTATAATAGTTACCAGGTACTAAAAGAGCAAGATACCAAACGACTGCTAATAATATTTCCATTTAATTCACCTATAATTTATAATATTTAATAATTTCTTGTTAACTTTAGTTTAGTTCAAACGAAATTTATGCCAAATAAAATAAATAATTTTTTGAAA
>JAGQWJ010000031.1:0-29591 GCA_020437395.1 Ignavibacteriota bacterium
AGTAATTTTAATATAAAAAATACAAAATAATATTATAAATGACAATTATTAAAAAAAATATTAAATATAATTTTGCATTATAGATAAAAAGTTTTTAATTTTGTTATCTGTATGAAATCTCAAAAAGTAAAAAGTGTGTTTTGAGTTTTATAACTATTAGAAAAACAAAAAATTCGTAGGTCTATTGTAATGTTTAATATTGAAAAACTTCGTAATATTGGTATAGCTGCTCACATTGACTCAGGTAAAACAACTGTTTCTGAGCGTATTTTGTTCTATACTGGTAAAATCCACAAAATATCTGAAGTGCGTGGTAAAGATGGTGTTGGTGCTAAGATGGACAGCATGGAGCTGGAAAGAGAGAAAGGTATCACAATCCAATCGGCTGCTACTTTTTGTGAGTGGAAAGGTCACTTCATAAACGTTATTGATACGCCTGGTCACATTGACTTTACAGTTGAGGTAGAGCGTTCACTAAGAGTTTTAGATGGTGCCGTACTCGTGCTTTGTTCAGTTGCAGGTGTCCAATCGCAATCAATTACAGTAGATAGACAAATGCGTCGCTACGGAGTTCCACGTTTGGCGTTTATTAATAAATGCGATAGATCTGGCGCTAATCCTGATAGAGTTATCGGGCAACTAAGAGATAAATTGAAGCATAATCCTGTTCAAATCACTACTGAAATCGAATTAGAGGATAAATTCTCAGGTGTTATTGACTTGTTGAAGATGAAAGCCATTTACTTTGAAGGTAATGATGGTGAAAATATTATAGAAAAAGAAATTCCTGAAGATAAACTTGGTCGTGCTAAAGAGAAAAGAGTTCAAATGATTGAAGCTCTTGCTGATTTTGATGATAATATCGCAGAAAAATTCCTAATGGAAGAAGATATTACGAGAGAAGAGTTGCAATCTGCTATCAGAAAGGCAACAATCGATCAACATATTACTCCAGTATTAGTTGGTACAGCTCTGAAGAATCAAGGTGTTCAAACACTTTTAGATGCAGTTATAGATTACTTGCCTAACCCAACTGAGGTTGAAAACTTTGCACTGGACTTAGATCAAGAAGAGAAAAAAGTATCTTTGGATATTTCACCTGCAAAACCATTAGTTGCTTTGGCTTTCAAACTTGAAGATGGTCAATTTGGTCAGCTTACTTATATGAGAATATACCAAGGTGTGATGAAGAAAGGTGAAAATATTTATAACACAAGCACAGATAAGAAGTTTAAAATTCCAAGACTAGTGAGAATGCACTCTGATGAAATGGTTGAGATAGAAGAAGCTCAAGCTGGAGATATTGTAGCAACTTTCGGTATTGACTGTGCTTCTGGTGATACATTTGGTGATGGAAACTTACATTACTCAATGGAATCAATGTATATTCCAAATCCTGTTATCGAATTAACAGTAAAGCCAAAAGATAAATCAGGTCAAGTGAATTTTTCAAAAGCATTGAATAGGTTCACGAAAGAAGACCCAACTTTCCAAGTGTCTCGTGACGAAGAAACTGGTGACACAATTATCAAAGGTATGGGTGAGCTACATTTAGAAATTTATATTGAAAGAATTAGAAGAGAATTTAAAACTGATATTATAGTTGGTGAACCTAAAGTTGCATATAGAGAAGCAATTAGTAGCCCAATAGCTTATGATTATACTCATAAGAAACAATCAGGTGGATCAGGTCAGTACGCGAGAATTGCTGGTAACTTTGAACCAATTGAAGCTAGTGCAGAAGAAACTTACATATTTGAAAATAAAATTGTTGGTGGTGCAATACCTAAGGAATATATTCCTGCAGTAGATAAAGGTTTCCAAGAACAATTGAAAGAAGGTGTATTAATAGGACAACCTGTTGTTGGTGTAAAAGCAACATTGAATGATGGATCAACTCACGCTGTTGACTCTTCAGATGGAGCATTTAAAATTGCAGCAAAAGCAGCTATTAGAGAATCAATTAAAAAAGCAAACCCTGTAATTCTTGAGCCGATAATGAAGCTAGAAACTAGTTGCCCTGAAGAATTTCAAGGAGTTGTTATAGGTCAGATTAATCAAAGACGTGGATTGATTGTAACAACAACTATGGATGCTGGCTATGTAGTAGTAGAAGCTGAAGTTCCTTTGAAGGAAATGTTTGGTTATTCTACTGACTTACGTTCAGCAACTCAAGGAAAAGGAGAATTTACAATGGAATTCGCTAAATACGAGAGAGTTCCTAAGTCAGTACAAGATGAAATTATTAAAGCTTACGAAGAGCAAGAAGCTCAAAAAGCATAAAAAATTAGAAAAAAGTCGAAATAGTTTTGAGATTGTAAATAATTCTGTTAAATTTGCATCCTCTATTTAATACGGCAATAAAAAAATAACGGAGAACTTTAGTGCCTACTATAAGTCAATTAGTTAGAAAAGGAAGAAAGAAGCAGGTTAAGAAAAGTAAGTCTGCTGCTTTGGTAAATTGTCCTCAAAGAAAAGGTGTTTGTACACGTGTTTACACTACTACACCTAAGAAGCCAAACTCTGCATTGAGAAAAGTGGCTCGTGTGAGACTTACTTCTGGATTTGAAGTATCAGCTTATATTCCAGGTGAAGGTCATAACTTACAAGAACACTCTATAGTATATGTTAGAGGCGGTAGGGTTAAGGATTTACCAGGTGTAAGATACCACATTGTAAGGGGTGCAGCAGATACACAGGGTGTAGAAGGAAGAAAGCAAGGTCGTTCGAAATACGGCACTAAAAAACCTAAGTAAATAAAGAATTGAAATGAGAAAGAAACAAGCAGAAAAACGTAGAATAAATCCAGATCCTCAGTATAATGATTTGATAGTAGCTAAATTTATCAATATCATTATGGATGATGGTAAAAAAGCTGTTGCAAGTAAGTTAGTTTACAAAGCTTTTGCTGAAATAGCTGAGAAGACTGAGAAAAGTCCTCTTGAAGTATTTAGAGAAGCGTTGACGAATGTAGCTCCTATGTTAGAGGTTAAGTCGCGTAGAGTAGGTGGTGCAACGTATCAAGTGCCACAAGAAGTGAGAGAAGATAGAAGAGTTGCTCTTGCACTTCGTTGGATAAAATCATTCTCGTCTGCTCGTAGAGAAAAATCAATGGCTAGTAAATTGGCTAACGAGATTATAGCAGCTTCAAAAGGTGAAGGTGCTTCTGTGAAAAGAAAAGAAGATATGCATAGAATGGCTGAAGCTAACAAGGCTTTTGCTCATTTTAGATGGTAATTTGAATTTATTGTTCTTTGAAATCTTTAAAAGAAAGAAACTAATATGCCAAGAACTATTCCTATAGAGAATATTAGAAATATTGGAATAATGGCACACATAGATGCTGGTAAAACTACCACGACCGAACGAATTTTGTTCTATACTGGTTATCTACATAAGATAGGTGAAGTTGATGAGGGTACTGCTTTCATGGACTTTATGGAGCAAGAAAAGGAGAGAGGGATAACTATTCAATCTGCCGCTATTCCTACTGAATGGAAAGGCAATAGAATAAATATCATCGATACTCCAGGTCATGTTGACTTTACAGCAGAAGTGCAAAGATCTCTTAGAGTCCTCGATGGCGCGATAGCTGTCTTCTGTGGAGTTGGTGGTGTTGAGCCTCAAACTGAAACAGTATGGAGGCAGGCAGATGATTATCATGTTCCTCGAATTGCTTATGTGAATAAGATGGATAGATTAGGAGCTGATTTTGACAAAGCTGTTCTCTCAATCAAAGAGAAGTTGAATGCGAATCCAATACCTGTTCAATACCCTATAGGTTCAGAAGATAATTTTGAAGGAATAATCGATCTTATTGAAATGGTCGCTTATAAGTATGATATTGAGTCTTATGGTGCAAAGTTTGATAAAACAGAAATTCCAGAGAGCTTGGTGGGAAAAGCGAATGAACTTAGAAACAATTTGTTAGAATCTGTTGCTGAACAAAGTGAAGAGTTGCTTGAAAAATATCTTGAAAATGGAGATTTGACTATTGAAGAGTTAAAGTCTGGAATTAGAAAAGGTGTTTTGAGTTTATCTCTTATTCCAGTTCATGTTGGCTCATCGTTAAGAAACGTTGGTGTTCAGCCCTTAATTGATGCTGCTGTTGACTATCTTCCATCGCCGTTAGACGTGAAATATATGGATGGCTATGATATTGAAGATCAAGACAAGCACATAACCAGAAAGCCGAGCGATGATGAGAGTTTCTCTGCTTTGGCATTCAAAGTAAATTCTGACCCATACGTAGGAAAAGTTACTTTTATTAGAGTGTATTCGGGAGTTTTGAAAGTTGGAGACTCTGTATTGAATCCAACAGAAGGAAAGCAAGAAAAAGTATTAAAAATACTCCAAATATTTTCTAATAAGAGAAATGAGATTACGGAAGCTCATGCTGGTGATATAGTCGCTATACCATCACTAAGATTTACGAAGACTGGTGATACTCTTTGTGATAGTAAAAATCCAATACTTTATGAGAAAATTAATTTTTCAGAACCAGTGATAAATCAATCATTGGAAGCTAAAACAGCTTCAGATCAGGTTAAGTTAATAGATGTATTGGAGAAGTTACAAATTGAAGACCCAACGTTCAAATATAAGTATGACGAAGACAACGGACAGTTGATAATAAGTGGAGTTGGTGAGTTGCACCTAGAGATTTTGGTCGATAGGATAACTCGAGAATTTAAACTTCCTGTTCGAGTTGGGCAACCACAAGTTGCTTACAGAGAATGCATTTTGAATGAGATTGAACAAAGTGCTGAATTTGATAAAGAATTATCAGGTAAAAAGCATTATGGTAAGGTTCTTTTAAAGATAGAAATAAACGACAACTCCGAAACTGTTGAGTTTGAAAACAAAGTGGACAAGAAAGTTCCACTTGAGTATATTAAAGCAGCCGAATTAGGTTCGGTGCAGGCTCTTCAAGTCGGTCCTCAAGGGTATCCAATGACAAAGGTTAAAATTACTTTGTTGGATATTCACTTTGACTCCGATTTGACAACCGATTTAGGTTGTAAACTAGCCGCATCAGCAGCTGTAAAAGAAGCAGCTCGTCTAACTGGCACAAATATACTAGAACCAATATTTTTCGTAGAAGTGACAACACCAGAAGATTATCTGGGAGATGTAATTGCTGATTTGAATTCTCGACATGGTAGAATAGAGGGAATAAGTCAGAAAAACGATTTACAGATAGTTAAGGCACAAGCCCCGCTATCGATGATGTTTGGATATGTAACCAAGCTGAGATCTGTTTCGCAAGGTAGAGCAAATTATACTATGAATTTCTCTCATTATGAAATAGCAAATAAGTAAAAAATAAAACAGAATAAAATAACAATTATTTATAGGAGCTAAAAATGGCTAAAGAAAAATTCGACCGAAGTAAGCCCCACGTTAACGTTGGTACAATTGGTCACGTAGATCATGGTAAAACAACTTTAACTGCTGCTATCACTGTATCTCTTGCTAAAAAAGGATTCGGTGAAAAAAGAAGTTTTGATCAAATCGACAACGCACCAGAAGAGAAAGCACGTGGTATAACTATCGCTTCTTCACACGTTGAGTATGAAACAGAATCAAGACACTATGCACACGTAGATTGTCCTGGACACGCGGATTATGTTAAAAATATGATCACTGGTGCTGCACAAATGGACGGTGCTATATTAGTAGTAGCTGCAACTGACGGACCAATGCCTCAAACAAGAGAGCACATTCTATTAGCACGTCAAGTAGGTGTTCCTAAGATAGTTGTATTTATGAACAAGATTGATATTGCTGACGAAGAATTAGCTGAGTTAGTAGAAATGGAAGTTAGAGAATTATTATCTTCTTATGATTTCCCAGGTGACGATATTCCAATTATCAAAGGATCAGCACTTAAAGCTTTAGAAGCTGGTACTGATGATTCGACAACTCCAGATGATGAAAGATTCAGTTCTATCTATGAGTTGATGGACGCTGTAGATAACTACATTCCAACTCCAGAAAGAGATACTGATAAAGCATTCTTGATGCCAGTAGAGGACGTATTCTCTATAACTGGTCGTGGTACAGTAGGTACTGGAAGAATTGAAAGAGGAATAGTAAATGTAAACGACGAAGTTGAAATCGTAGGATTTGGTTTGAAAAAGAAAACAACTTGTACTGGAGTAGAGATGTTCCGTAAGTTGTTAGATCAAGGTCAAGCTGGTGATAACGTAGGTTTATTACTTCGTGGTATTGAGAAAGAAGAATTGGAAAGAGGTATGGTTATCTGTAAACCAGGTGCTATTACACCTCACCACAAATTTACAGCACAAGTCTATGTATTGAAGAAAGAAGAAGGCGGTCGTCATACTCCATTCTTCTCAGGTTATAGACCTCAATTTTATTTTAGAACAACTGACGTTACTGGTTCATTGACACTTCCAGAAGGAACAGAGATGGTTATGCCTGGTGACAACTTAGATGCAATCAGCATTGAGTTAATAGCTCCAATCGCAATGGAAGAAGGATTAAGATTTGCGATTCGTGAAGGTGGTAGAACAGTTGGTGCAGGCGTTGTAACTAAAATTGTTGAGTAATATACTCGCACAAACTATAGGTTTTTAAAGTGTCAACACAGAAAATAAGAATAAAGTTAAAGTCATACGATCATAATTTGATTGATAAATCTAGTGACAGAATAGTTAAAACTGTAAAGCAAACTGGCGCAGTGGTATCGGGTCCGATACCACTCCCAACTTGCAAGTCAATATATACGGTAAACCGTTCACCACACGTGGATAAAAAATCGCGTGAACAATTTGAAACTAGAGTTCACAAAAGATTAATTGACATATTTAGTTCTTCGCAAAAAACAGTAGATGCTCTGATGAAAATCGAGTTACCAGCTGGCGTAGATGTAGAAGTAAAGGTATAAGGTTAGAAAATGAAAGCTGCTATCCTTGGCAAGAAAAAAGGTATGACTAGTTATTTTACGGCTGATGGAACTCACGTTCCTTGTACAGTTGTGGAAGCTGGACCTTGTTATGTAAGTCAAGTTAAGACTAATGAGACAGATGGTTATAATGCTGTACAAATTACTTTTGATGAGAAATCTGACAAGAATGTAAATAAGCCACTTAAAGGTCATTTCGCAAAAGCAGGTGTAAAACCAGCTTATGTCCTAAAAGAATTTAGAGATTTACAAAATGATTTAAAAGTTGGAGAAAGTCTTACAGTTGAACAGTTTGAAGTCGGTGACTTTATCAAAGTAAAAGGAACATCTAAAGGAAAGGGATTCCAAGGGGTTATGAAAAGATATAACTTCAAAGGTGTTGGTATGGCTACTCACGGTCAAAAAAATAGACAAAGACACCCAGGTTCAATTGGACAATCATCAGATCCATCACGTGTAATGAAGGGTTTAAGAATGGCTGGAAGAATGGGCGGTGACACTGTCACGATTGCAAATATGGAAGTTGTTGACGTATTCCCTGATAAAAATATTATCTTGATTAAAGGTAGTGTACCAGGAACACGTAACTCTTATTTAGAAATTTACAAATAGGCATTTGAATATGCAAGCAGAAGTTTACAATAAAGATGGGCAAAGTGCAGGTACAATAGACCTGAATAGCGAAATATTTGGTATTACACCAAATGAAGCTGCTATGCACACCGCTGTAGTATTTCACTTAGCGAATAAAAGACAAGGAACTAGAAAGACTAAAGTACGATCTGAAGTGAGTGGTGGCGGTAAGAAACCATGGAAGCAAAAAGGTCGTGGAACAGCTCGTGCTGGTTCAACAAGATCACCTATTTGGGTAGGTGGTGGAACAATTCATGGTCCTAAACCACAATTATTCCACAAGAAAATGAATAAGAAAGTTAATAGATTAGCACGTCGTTCTGCACTATCTTCTAGAATAGCTGAGAACAACTATAAAATTGTTGAAGATTTTAACTTGAATGAATTCAAAACAAAAGAAATAGCAACTGTTATTAAAAACTTGCAATTGAATGATAACTCTATTTTGTTCGTAATTCCGGAACACAATGAGCATATTTATAAATCTGCTAGAAATATTAACAAGCTGAATATTAAGCCTGCTGATCAAATATCTACTTATGATATATTATCACATAAGAAGATATTGTTATTCAAAGGGTCTATTGAAAAAATTGAACAAATATTAAACTAAGATAGTATTATGGCTATAGTTTTAAAAAGACCAATAATTACTGAAAAGGGTATGTCTCTTGCTGAAAGCAGACAGTATGTGTTTGAAGTTGATACAAAATCAACAAAACCACAAATAAAAGATGCTGTAGAGGAGATGTTTGAAGTAGTTGTAAAAAATGTACGAACTCTTAAAGTTAAAGGTAAAGTTAAGAAAAGATTTACTAAGCAAGGTTTGCAAGTTGGTAAAACGAGTACTTACAAAAAAGCATACGTGACATTGGCTGAAGGCCATGAAATAGAATTAGTTTCAGGTGCACAAGAATAAAAAAAGATTGAACTACTATGGGTATTAGAAAATTAAAACCAATAACTCCAGGTACAAGGCACTACTCAGTTAATAAGTACGAAGAACTTACTACTGACACTCCTTATAAACCTCTACTAAAGCCAATTAAGAAAAATGGTGGTAGAAATAATACTGGAAAAATCACATCTCGTCACAGAGGTGGTGGACACAAAAGAAGATATAGAATTATCGATTGGAAAAGAAACAGATTTGGCGATAAGGCAACTGTAGAAACTATCGAGTACGATCCAAATAGATCATCATTTATTGCTTTGGTATCATACAAAGACGGTGAGAAGAGATATATTCTTTGTCCATTTGGAATAAGTGTAGGAGATGTATTAGAGCAAGGACCAGATTCAGAATTGAATCCTGGAAACGCATTGCCTCTAGAGAAAATTCCAGCTGGTTTCAGTGTACACAATATAGAAATGAAGCCAGGTAAAGGTGGTCAATTAGTTAGAAGTGCTGGTCAATCTGCACAAGTAGTAGGATTTGATAAAAAGTACGCTCAAATTAAATTACCTTCTGGTGAAATTAGACTTATATTAAAAACTTGTTATGCTACTTTAGGTAGAGTTAGCAATCCAGAACACGAGAATATCATCCAAGGTAAAGCTGGTCGTAATCGTTGGAGAGGTATAAAACCTCAAACTCGTGGTATGGCGATGAACCCTGTGGATCACCCTATGGGAGGTGGTGAAGGTAGATCGAAATCTGGTGGTGGTAGATTACACCCTAGATCACCTTGGGGTAGAAATGCTAAAGGTGCTAAGACTAGAAAGTTAAAAAATAGCAGCAACAAGATGATAATTAGAAGACGAAAAAATAAAAAGCAAGGAAAATAGAATATGTCTAGGTCATTAAAGAAAGGTATATACGTTCATTACAAACTACAAAGGAAAGTTGACGCAGCCAACGAATCACAAAAAAAATCTGTGATTAAAACTTGGGCAAGAGCATCGACAATTACTCCAGATTTTGTTGGACATACTATAGCTGTACACAATGGAAAAAGTTTTATTCCTGTTTATGTAACAGAGAATATGGTTGGACATAAATTCGGTGAATTTTCTCCTACTAGGAACTATAGAGGCCACTCTGGTCACAGAAAGAAATAAGAAGCAATTAATTAGGTAAATGATATAATGCAAGCAAGAGCACTAAAAAAATATATTAAATCTTCACCAAGAAAAATGAGATTGGTAATAGATTTAATACGTGGAAAATCGGCTGAGGAAGCATTGAATATACTTGGCAGTACTCCTAATTTGGCTGCAAGAATGACAAATGACGTTTTACGTTCTGCAATCTCTAACTTGAATAATAAAGCTAAAGAAGAGGGAATGTCTTATGATAACAATGAGATTGTTATAAAAGCTATTTACTCTAATCAAGGTCCATCGATGAAAAGAATAAGACCTGCTCCGATGGGGAGAGCTTTTAGAATTCGTAAGAGAACGAATCACTTAACGGTAGAGTTGCAAACATTAGACCATAATCAATCATTACTAGAAACTGAAAACGAAAATTCAGAGGGGTAAAGTCTTGGGACAAAAAACTAATCCAATTGGGATAAGACTAGGTATTAATAGAAGCTGGGATGCTAATTGGTTCGATGAAAAGAACATGGCAGAAAAAATACTTGAAGATATAAAAGTAAGAAACTATATCAAAAGTAGAAAAAAAGGTGCTGGAATATCTAGAATAATTGTTGAGCGTACGGCTAAACAATTGAGAGTAACTATTAATACTTCAAGACCTGGTGTGATTATAGGTAGATCGGGTAGAGATATTACTCAATTAGAAGAAGAAATTAAATTAGTAACAGGCAAAGATGTTAAGTTACTGATCAATGAGATAAAAAGACCTGAACTTGATGCTATATTAGTAGCTGAGAATATTGCTCAACAACTAGAAGGTAGAATCTCTTTCAGAAGAGCTTTGAAACAAGCAGTATCAGCAGCTACAAGAATGGGAGCAGAAGGAATTAAGGTAATGGCTTCTGGTAGATTAGGTGGTGCTGAGATGGCTAGAACAGAACAATACAAAGAAGGACGTACACCACTGCACACATTAAGAGCAGAAATTGATTACGGAACTGCTACTGCACATACTATATATGGAGCAATAGGAGTAAAAGTTTGGATTTGTAAAGGCGATATAACAACCGCTGTTTAAGAAAAAATTGGAACAATACAATGTTAAGCCCGAAAAGAGTAAAACACAGAAAGACGCACAGAGGTAGAAGAAAAGGTAAAGCTTACAGAGGTTCGTTAGTAACTTTCGGATCATTTGGATTGAAAGCTTTAGAGCCAGTGTCTATAACAAATAGACAAATAGAATCTGCCCGTATTGCAATCAACAGATATTTAAGGAGGGATGGTAAAGTCTGGATTAGAATATTCCCAGATAAACCATTCACAAAAAAGCCAGCTGAAACAAGAATGGGTAAAGGTAAAGGTTCCCCAGAAGGATGGGAAGCTGTAATCAGACCTGGTAGAATAATGTTTGAGATTGACGGTGTAACAGAAGAAAGAGCAAAGGAAGCGATGCGTTTAGCTGCTCATAAACTTCCTGTTAAAACAAAATTTGTATCACGTGTTGACCTGAGAGGTTAATAGTAATGAAACCAAGATTAGCAAAAGATTTAAGAGAGTTATCAGACCAAGAGTTAGTAAACTTGGTAGAAGAATCGCAAGAAACACTTGCAAAGCAAAAGTTTCAACATGCATTAAAACAGTTGCAGGATACTACTTATTTAAGAATCCTAAGACGTGATATTGCTAAGATGAAAACTATTTTAAGACAGAGAAGTTCTAAGTAAGGAAAAGCTATGGCAGAGCAAATAAAAGATGCAAATGTAGAATCATCTTCAAGAAAAAAAATATTTCAAGGTGTAGTAGTATCAAACAAATGTGATAAGACTATAGTAGTAAAGACGGAAAGACAAATCGCTCATCCGCTTTATAAAAAATATTATAAAAAATCTAAGAAGATTACATCACACGACGAAAACAACGAATGTGGAATCGGTGATATTGTAAGAGTAAAAGAGATTAGACCGCTTAGCAGAACTAAGAGATGGACTCTAATTGAAATAGTTGAAAAAGCTAAGTAAAATAATAGGAACCTAAAATGATACAAGAAGAAACAAACTTAGCTGTTGCCGATAATTCTGGTGCAAAAAAGATTAGATGCATTAGAGTGTTGGGTGGACATGGTAAAAAATACGCTCGCATTGGCGATGTGATAGTTGCCTCAGTAAAGTCAGCTATACCTAATGGTGGTGTTAAAAAAGGTGAAGTTGTAAAAGCAGTCATAGTAAGAACAGCTAAAGAACACAGAAGAAGTGATGGTTCTTATATTAGATTTGACGATAATGCGGCTGTTATTTTAAATCAAAAAGGTGATCCGAAAGGAACACGTATCTTTGGACCAGTTGCTAGAGAGCTTCGTGAGAAGCAATATATGAAGATTATATCTTTAGCACCCGAAGTACTATAATAATTTAAGAGTCAAGAGAAATGAAACTTAAGATAAAAAAAGGCGACACAGTACAAGTAATAACTGGTGTTGACAAAGGCAAAGAAGGAAGAGTATTAGAAATTTATCCTTCGAAAATGAAAGTTTTAGTTGAAGGTGTGAATGAGAAAATCAAACACGAGAAACCAAGTCAACAAAACCAACAGGGCGGTAGAGTTACAAAAAGTGCTCCTTTGCACTACTCAAACGTTAAATTGATACAATCGAAATAAAAGAAAATTCACGGGATATAAAAAGTCATGGCAAAAGCGATATCTAAAAGAGACATATTCGCATTTGAAGGACAAAGATTTGAAGATGCTAATAGGAATGAAGAAATTCCAGTAGCACAATTCCAAGTCCATTACAAAGAAAATGTAGTTCCGGCAATGCAGAAGAAATTTAATTACAAGTCTGTAATGGAGGTGCCGAAATTGAAAAAAATTAGCTTGAATATGGGTGTTGGAAAAGCAACTCAAGACCCGAAGTTATTACAAGCAGCTATAAATGAGCTTGAGTTAATAACTGGTCAAAGACCTGTAATTAGAAAAGCAAAAGTAGCAATCTCGAATTTCAAACTCAGAGATGGAATGCCAATTGGCGCTTCTGTAACTTTGAGAAGAGTAAGAATGTATGAGTTCTTAGACAGATTCGTAAATATTACAGCTCCAAGGATCAGAGACTTTAGAGGTTTTCCTGATAAAAGTTTTGATGGTAGAGGTAATTATACATTAGGAATCAAGGAACAAATTATATTCCCTGAAATAGATGTAGATAAAGTAAATAGAATCACTGGTATGGATATCACTTTCGTTACTACAGCGAAAACTGATGAAGAAGCAAGAGCTCTTTTATCAGAATTTGGATTTCCATTTAAAACGAAAAATCAATAAACAGGTACTTTTAGAATGGCTAGAAAAAGTGTAATAGCTAGAAACGAGAAAAGAAAAAGACTTGTATCTAAATACGCAGAGAAAAGAGCAGCTTTGAAAGAAGCTGGTGATTTTGAAGGATTGCAAAAGCTTCCTCGAAACTCATCTCCTACAAGAGTAGTAAATAGATGCTCGGTAACAGGCAGAAGTAGAGCAGTCTATCGTAAATATGGACTAACGAGACACGTTTTCAGACAGTTGGCGTTAGAGGGCAAATTGCCCGGAATTAAAAAAGCAAGTTGGTAATTTCTTAGGTTAAAAACTATGGCAGTAACAGATCAAATAGCAGATTTCTTGACGAGAATTAGAAATGGTGGCAATGCTGGACACAGATATGTGTACGTACCACGATCTAATATGAAAGTCGCTCTATCTAAAATCCTATTGGAACAAGGTTTCATAGCAGGATATCAAGAAGAGACGAACAGCGTACAAGGTGAAATCAAAGTAGAATTAAGATATTTTAAGAAAAAGCCTGCGTTCAACCAAATTACTCGAGTTAGTAAACCTGGAAGAAGAATATATGTTCCTTCAGACCAGATACCTAGAGTAAAGAATGGTCTTGGTATGGCAATTATCTCAACTTCAAGAGGTGTATTGACAGACAAGGAAGCTAGAAAGCAAAATGTAGGTGGCGAAGTAATTTGTACCGTATGGTAATATAATTGGAGAAATCTAGTGTCTAGAATAGGTAAACAAATAATAGAAATACCAGAAAAGGTAACAGTAAGTCAAAAAGATGACGTTGTTACAGCTAAAGGGCCTAATGGTGAAAGAGCTGTTAACTTGCCTGAGGGTATTTCATTAGAAATTAATGATAATACAATAACAGTTGTCAGAGCTAACGAAACTAAACCAGTGAAATCTAAACACGGTATGATTCGTTCATTACTGAACAATGCTGTTAATGGAGTTCATGAAGGATTCAAAAAGACTTTAATAATCGAAGGTGTTGGTTATAGAGCTGAAGTAAAAGGCACTAGACTAGTTCTGAGTTTAGGATTCTCGCATCCAATCTTAGTTATTCCACCAGATGGTATTGAATTCCAAACTCCTACACAAACATCAATTGTTATTTCTGGTTCAGATAAACAATTAGTTGGTGAAGTTTCTTCTAAATTAAGAAAACTAAGACCACCAGAGCCATACAAAGGTAAGGGCGTAAGATACGAAGGTGAAGTAATTAGAAGAAAAGCAGGTAAGTCTGCATCTAAATAAAACTTATAATAGTTAGAGAAGTTATGAATACTACAAGTTTAAAATACAAAAGAAAAGCTAGAAGAAAGAGAAGTATAAAGTCTAAAATTCGCGGAACAGCTTCTGTACCTCGTTTGACTGTTTTCAAAAGCTTAACAAATATTTTTGTTCAAGTGATTGATGATACGAACTCAAGAACTCTAGTTTCAGCATCAACAATCGATTCTGATGTAAAATCACAGATTAAATCTGAGATGACAAAAACAGAAAGAAGTCAGTTAGTTGGTAAAGTTATAGCTGAAAGAGCATTAGCACAAGATATTAAGAAAGTACGTTTTGACAGAAACGGTAATATTTACACCGGTAGAGTAAAAGCATTAGCGGACTCTGCAAGAGAAGGTGGACTTCAATTTTAAAAAGATCACTCAAAGGAGTATTTGATAGTGAGCAAAGTAAAAGCTTCAGAATTAAACTTAAATGATAAACTAGTTTATGTTGGTAGAACAGCTAAAGTAGTAAAAGGTGGACGTAGATTCAATTTCTCTGCACTAGTAGTAGTTGGCGATGGTAATGGCCATGTTGGTTATGGACTAGGCAAAGCTTCAGAAGTAGTGGATGCTATTTCAAAAGCTACAGATGTTGCAAAGAAAAGTCTAATCAGCGTAACTGTACAAAATGGTACTATACCACACGAAGTTACGGGTAAATATGGTGCTGGTAAAGTTTTAATTAAACCTGCTACTCCTGGTACTGGTGTAATAGCCTCTGGTGGCATACGTGCTGTATTGGAATTAGCTGGTATTCAAGATGTATTAACTAAAAATCTTGGTTCTTCGAATCCTCATAATGCAATCAAAGCTGCATTGAACGGATTACAAAGAGTTGAAGACATTAATTCAGTTGCTTCTCGAAGAGGCATTTCAGTAGAAAAAGTAATCTACGGATAACTTTAAAGGGTAAATCATGTCTAAAATAAAAGTAGTACAGATAAAAAGTTGCATAAAGTCAAAAAGCAAGCATAAACTAACAATCGAAGCACTTGGTTTAGGAAGACCTAATTATTCAAATATTCTTCCTGATAATGAGCAAACACGTGGTATGGTTAATGTTGTAAGACATTTAGTGAAAGTAGAACAAGTTAGTGAATAAAAAATATTATCGGTTTTAATATGAAACATGTTGGAAATTTAATAAAGCCGAAAGGCTCTACACATAGTAAGAAAAGAGTTGGTCGCGGTGAAGGTTCTGGTCATGGTGGAACTTCAGGTAAAGGTCATAAAGGTCAAAAATCACGTTCTGGTGCAACAATCCGAATTGGTTTTGAAGGTGGACAAATGCCTATTAACCGTAGAGTACCAAAATTTGGCTTCCACAACAAATTTTCTATTAAGTATTCTGTTGTGAATTTGAGCCAAATTCAAAAGTTAATAGATGAAAATAAAGTTGATGCTAATAATATAGATAAAACGGCACTTAAAGCAGTTGGATTAATTAATAAGAAAAATGATCTTTTAAAGGTATTAGGCGATGGAAATTTGACATCGGCTGCTACTATTACTGCTGACAAATTTAGCTCTACGGCAAAAGAAAAGATAGAAAAAGCCGGGGGGGCGGTAAATCTTAATGGCTAAATTCGGCGAGACTTTTAGTAATATTTTCAAGATTGAAGAACTAAGAAATAGAATATTTTTTACTCTTCTAATTCTTCTAGTTGTTAGAGTAGGTGCATTTATTACTATACCTGGTATAGATGTAGATGTGTTGAAATCAACTATTGGGTCTGGTGGAGCTGACGATTTGTTTGGCTTCTTCGACCTGTTTGTGGGTGGTGCATTTTCTAATGCTGCTATTTTTGCATTAGGTATTATGCCCTATATCACTTCATCAATTATCTTTCAATTAGCTGGAGTTGTTTTCCCACAGATACAGAAAATGCAAAAGGAAGGTGAAGACGGTAGAAGAAAAATAAATCAGTGGACTAGGTTTGCTACGGTATTTGTTGCAGGTCTTCAATCTATTGGTGTTGCAGTTAAATTAGTTAATCAAACAGCTGCGAATGGTGCTCCAGTAGTACCTGATGCTGGTGTTTTGTTTTTCCTATCTACTGTAATAACTCTAACTGCTGGTACTATATTTTTGATGTGGTTAGGGGAACAGATTACTGAAAGAGGTGTGGGAAATGGTATTTCTTTAATTATCTTTATTGGTATTATTGCTGCTCTTCCTGCTGCACTATTGCAAGAGTGGGAACTGATTTCAGTAGGTTCTAGACCTTGGTTCTTGGAAATAATAATCTTTGCGTTCTTATTTGGTATTATTGCTTCTATAGTTTTAATTACTCAAGGTGCTCGAAGAATACCAGTACAATACGCAAAAAGACAAGTTGGGAAAAGAGTATTTGGTGGCACTACGCAGTTTATTCCATTGCGAGTTAATACTGCTGGTGTGATGCCGATTATCTTTGCTCAATCATTAATGTTCATACCTAATACTATCGCGTCATTCTTTCCGAATGTACCAGCTATGCAATCATTTGCTGCTTGGTTTAACCCATCATCATTTGGCTATGCATTTGTCTATGGTATTATGGTTGTACTATTTACGTTCTTCTATACAGCAATTATTTTTAATCCGAAAGAAATCGCTGATAATATGAAGCGTCAAGGTGGTTTCGTGCCAGGTATTAGACCAGGTGCACCTACTGCAGAATATATAGAAAGAATTTTAACACGTATTACTTTACCAGGTTCAATATTCTTAGCTTTAATAGCAATATTGCCTACTTTTGTTCAAAATATATTTGGTATAACTTCATTGTTCGCATCGTTCTTTGGTGGAACAAGTTTGATTATCATAGTTGGTGTTGGTTTGGATACTTTACAACAAATCGAATCACATCTGATGATGAGACATTATGACGGATTTATGAAAACAGGTAAGATGAAAGGTAGAGCAGGAATAGGTGGTTTTTAACACTTTAAATATTACAATTAACGTAAGTTATATTCGTTATTTTATGGTGTTATAAGAGAACTAAAGTAGAAAATGGCAAAACAAAAGTTAATAGAGTTAGATGGTATTGTAGAGGAGACTCTACCAAATACACAATTCAAAGTAAAGTTTGAAAATGGGCATGTTATACTTGCACATATTTCGGGCAAAATGAGAATGCACTTTATAAAAATATTACAAGGTGATAAAGTACGAGTTGAAATGTCACCTTACGATCTATCGAAGGGTCGTATAGTATATAGATATAAATAATATTAGGTTTTTAAAAATGAAAGTACAAGCTTCTGTTAAAAAGCGTAACCCAGACGATAAAATCGTAAAGAGAAAGGGTAGGGTATATATAATTAACAAAAAGAATCCACGATTTAAACAACGTCAAGGGTAGTAGGAGAGTATTATGGCACGTATAGCTGGTGTAGATTTACCAAAGAATAAAAGAGGCGTTATCGGTTTGACATACCTTTTCGGCATTGGAAACAAAATATCTAAAGATATTTTAGCTGAAGCGGGAATCGATGAGAACAAAAAAGTAAACGATTGGACAGATGCAGAGGTTGCAACTCTCCGTGATATAATCGAAAATTATAGAGTAGAAGGATCATTGAGATCTCAAACTCAAATGAATATCAAGCGTTTGATGGATATTGGTTGTTACCGTGGTCTTCGTCACAGAAGAGGTTTACCATGTCGTGGACAAAGAACTAAGACAAACGCACGTACTCGTAAGGGTAGAAGAAAAACTATTGCAAATAAGAAAAAAGTAACTAAATAATAAGTAGGTATCCAAGTTGGCTAAAAAAAGACAAAAAAAGAAAGTCGTATCGGATGTCCATGGAAAAGCATTTGTTAAAGCATCTTTCAATAATGTAATAGTAACGATTACTGATACTTATGGAAATACTTTAGCGTGGTCTTCTTCTGGAAAAAATGGTTTCAAGGGATCAAAAAAGAATACGCCTTACGCAGCACAAGTTTCTGCTGAATTAGCTGGTAAAGAAGCGTTCGATATGGGACTACGTAAAGTTGATGTTGTAGTTAAAGGGCCAGGTTCTGGTCGTGAAGCTGCAGTAAGAGCATTATCAAATTCTGGTCTTGAAATTCATTCTATTATTGATAAAACACCTGTTCCACACAATGGATGCAGACCACCAAAAAGACGTAGAGTTTAATTCGATTTCGACTTAACTAATAAAAACTGTATATAATTATGAATATTCAAATGCAAATGCCTGAAAGGGTAATAATTGAAGAAAATTCGACGGATTTTCATAGTCAATTTGTTATGCAACCGCTAGAGCAAGGTTACGGAGTTACTATTGGTAATTCTTTAAGAAGAATTTTGCTTTCTTCTATTCCAGGTTCTGCAATCACTGGTTTAAAAATATCAGATGTTCTTCACGAATTCCAAACAATAGATGGTGTAGTGGAAGATGTTTCTGAAATAATCTTGAACCTTAAGCAGGTTAGAATAAAAAACGCAGAGAAAAAACCCGTTACTGTTAACTTTACTCTTAAAGGATCAGGTACGTGGACTGCAAAAGATATCCAAGATGCTTCCGATGAAATTGAGATAATTAATCAAGATTTACATATTGCTACTTTGGCTGAAGATGCTGAGTTCGATGTAGAATTGAAAATTGGTCGTGGCAAAGGATATGTTCCTTCAGAAGAACAAAATATGGTTGACTATCCTGTTGGTATGTTGCCAATAGATTCTATATTTACTCCTGTAAGAAACGTTATATTCAACGTAGAGCCTTATCGTGTCGGTCAAAGAACAGATTACGAAAGATTAGTATTGGATGTAAAAACTGACGGTACAATCACAGCTCAAGAATCTCTTCACTTAGCTTCTAAAATATTGAGTGATCATATTAAGTTCTTCATCAATTTTGATGCTTATGAAACTGATTCACTTTCAGGAAGATCTGCTGAAGAAGAAGAAAAATCAGCTGAGAAAAAACGAATCAAGAAAATATTAGAAACTCCAGTTGATGAATTGGAACTGTCTGTTAGAGCTCACAATTGCTTGAAAAGAGCTGAGATCGGCAGATTAGCAGATTTGGTTTCTTTGAAAGAAGCTGAACTGCTTAAGTTCAGAAACTTTGGTAAAAAATCATTGACAGAATTGAGAGAACTTGTTGCAAACCAAGGGCTTGAATTTGGTATGAATGTAGATCAATATCTAAAAGATGAACCAAAGTCAATGTTAATAAATAATTAATAAACGTCTAAATTGAAGTACGAAAATGAGACACTTAAAATCTGGTAAAAAACTAAATAGAACTTCTAGTCATAGAAAAGCAACATTACAAAGTTTGGCTAGCAATCTGATTGAGCATAAGAGAATTAAAACAACTACAGCAAAAGCTAAAGCTTTGAGACCTTATGCTGAGAAATTGATTTCTAAAGCAAGACATGCACTTGTAAATGAACAAAATGGCAGTTTAGCTGATGGTCAAACTATTGATATTCATACAAGACGTATTGTTGCTCGTGAATTGAAAAGAAAAGATATTCTTCAAGAATTATTTGATTCTATTGCGCCTGTTGTTGCTGAAAGAGAAGGCGGTTATACAAGAATAATTAAATTAGGTGCAAGAAGAGGTGATTCTGCTGAAGTTGCTCTTATAGAACTAGTTGACTGGTCTAATCCACAAGAAGGTGGGGCAAATAAGTCAAAGAAGAAAAAATCGACTACTGCTAAGGTTGCACCTGCTGTAACTGAAGCTGCTGAAGATAAAACTGCAAAAGTAGAAGAAGAGCCTAGCTTGGCTGAAGATGCTGTTGAAACAGCAGAAGAAGTAACGGAAACTATTACTGAAGCTACTGCGGATGTAGTTGAAGATGTGAAAGAGACTGCTGAAGAAGTTGTAGAAGAGGTAAAAGAAAAAGCTGCGGAAGTGGTTGAAGAAGTGAAAGAAAAAGTTGAAGAGGTTGTTGAAGAAATTAAAGAAGACAACGAAGAAGCTTCTGATACTAGTGAAGAAAATAATGATGATTCTAAAGAAGAAAAGAAAGATTAATCTTTTTTAGAACACAAATTAATTTTAATTTAGGCGTTCTTGTAGAACGCCTTTTTTTTATGATTGATTATTCCATTACAAATATTACCAAGACTTACTCTATTCCAAATTCGAATAGTTTAACAGTATTTAAAGATTTGACATTGAAATTAGAATCAAATCAGATTATTTCAATCGTTGGTGCATCTGGTGTAGGTAAAAGTACATTACTACATATTATCGGCTCTATTGATAAACCAACTTCCGGTAATTTGCACTATAAAGACAATGATATTTCTTTAGATTTACTTAATTGTTCTGAAAACGAGTTGAACAATTTCAGAAACGAAAAGCTAGGTTTTATTTTCCAGTTCCATCATCTATTACCCGAGTTCAATGCACTCGAAAATATTATGATACCTGCAATGATAGCAAATAGAAAGAAAGTTGATTACGAATCTAAAGCTAATGAATTACTAAAATTTGTTGGTATTTCTAACAGGGCGAAACACAAACCAAAAGAATTATCCGGAGGAGAACAACAAAGAGTTGCTATTGCTAGAGCAATTATTAATAATCCTATGATATTGATTGCTGATGAACCGACAGGAAATTTGGATTCTAGAAATTCTGATATAATCTATGATTTATTCATTAAAATCAACAAGGAATTTGGGACTACAATTGTAACTGCAACTCACAGCAAAGATTTCGCTTCTATTGCTTCGATAAGATATGAGATGAAAAGTGATGAATTGATAAATATCAGTTAATTCTTATGCTTTCTGTTACTTCTTTATCAAAATTAAATTTCCTGAAAATTAATACTATTATGCTTCCAACTATCACTCCTTCAACGGCTCCAGCTGTTATATCACTCAGGTAATGTACTCCCACAAACACTCTGGATATTGAGACCATTGTGGCAATAAAGAAGAACACTGTTCTTTTCCTCATAAAGTAAGAGCTTAATACAGTTGCTGCTGCAAAATTATTTACAGCGTGATTAGAAGGAAAGCTAAGTCCAGCCCCGCAATTTACTAACAGATTTACATTTTCTAATGCTCTACAAGGTCTTACTCTGGCGAAATATTCTTTTAATATTTGAGCGTTAATTAAATCACAAAATCCAACCGTTAATAAGAGAACCAATAATAAATAGACTCCTTTCAATCTATACCTATACAAAAGATAAAACATACCTAATAAGTAAATTGGTAACCACGTTTTAAATTCCGTTATAATTGGCATTATCGAATCAGTAACAGGGTTTGCCAAACCTGTGTTTATAAATTCGAAAATTACTTTGTCTATTTCTATTAATTCATTCATTCAAAAATATGGAATATCTAATTTATATTATTAAATTCTGTATTATCAAATTGCAAAATGCATCTTAATTATCTTTTTGGACAATTAGATTTGGATCAAAATTAAAGTTAAAGACATAAAAGATATTAATCAAGTTATTAGTTAAAAAGATAATACATTGTAATTAAGAATTACAATATATAAACAAACATAATCAGTTGAATGAAAATAGAGTTACTATTCAAGAAATTATTCTATTCAATATTTAGATTGCTATTTCGCAATGAAAATATTGAAATTCCTATTAGTTATAACAATATTAAAAACATATTGATTCTGAGGTATGACGCTATTGGTGATATGATTGTTACCCTGCCAGTTATTAAATTGATAAATGAATTAATACCTAATTCGAATATTGATGTAATAGCATCTTCAAGAAATATAAGTATAATTGAAAATGAATCACGAATTAGAGATAAAATACTACAACCTAAGGGATTTTTTAAATCTTTATTCCAAGCAAAAAAATTAAAACGAAATAACTATGACCTTGTTCTTTCATTAGTACTAAATGATACAACAAAGGCTGGCTTGATTTCTAATTTAGCTAGTTCAAAAAGCGCTTACAAATGTGTTATAGCACATGACACAAGGAAAGATATTTATTCTGCTCTTTTTAATATTCAAGTTGAACTCCAAGAATATAGGAATAGAATTACAATGCTGGAATTACAATGTAAGTTTGTTTCCAGAATTTTCGGTATCGTAAATTATGAGGACATGATCGTAAATAGGATGACAATTAGCGACGATGATGAAAAATTTATCGAGTCAATTACTTCTGACTTAAAACCGTTTATAGTGTTTAATATCTCATCAGGTAATGATTATAGAACATTTACAACAAAGAAGAATATTGAGATTTTGAATGATATTTTAGATAATATAAGTGAATATAATTTTATAATAATTTCTGCTCCAAATGAAAATTCGAAAGCTGTTGAAATCAAGGAGAGTTTAAATAGCGAAAGAGTATATGTTATTGGTACTATGAACTTGAACCAAGTTTCAGCATTAATTAATCAATCAACTTTAGTTTTTACACCAGATACTTCAATTGTACATATTGCATCAGCAACTAACACACCCGTTTTTTTGATTTATAGTTTATTATCCTCTCATGTCACAGAATGGCTCCCATATAAATCAAAGTATTCCTATGTCAGAACTAATTCAAAAGAACCAATTCAGAATATTGAGACTAAAGAAGTTGTTAGTGGCTTTTTGAATTTTGCAAAGGAGGTAATATGAAAATAGGATATAATGCTAAGTTTTTATTTGGACGAAGTGGTATAGAAACTTATTCAAGAGAAATTATAAAAGGTGTGTTAGAACAGTTTTCAGATATTGAAATTAATTTGATTACCTCTTTCAATAGAAAAGATAATATAGTTGATTATTTCGGAAACAAACCTAATATGAACGTGTTAAATGTTCTACCTCACGATTTGATTATAGGAAATATAGGAAGACCACTTGTAAGAAAATATGATGAGTTAATTTACAAAAAGAAAGCTAAGGATTTGGACCTCATTCATTTTACTCATTCTTTTGGTTTCCCAAAGATTGAAAACTCAATCACTACCATTCACGATTTATTTCCTCTCTATTATGATTGTGGTGTCGATAAAGACTATTTTAAGAAATGTATAGATGATACTCTTTCATCTTCGAGAGCAGTAATTGTTCCAACTCAAAATGTAAAAGAAGATATATTAAAATACTACGATTATGACGAGTCAAGAATAAACGTGATTTATGAAGCTGCTAACCCAGTTTTCAGAATGAAAGAAACGAATTATGATTTGTCTAAGAAATTCAATTTACCAGAATCCGATTTTTTTCTCTATGTAGGTCGATATGAGGAAAGAAAGAATATTGAGAGAATTGTTTCTGCATATTCAAAGTTAAGAAGTGACATAAGAGAAAAACATAAATTGGTGTTAGTTGCAAATGGTAGAGACGAAGACTTAGTTGGGCTTTCCAATCATATAGCAAATAATGACTCGAAAAACATTTATCATCTTACGGGACTTGACATTGATGATTTAATTCAATTCTATAATAATTGTAAAGTCTTCGTATTCCCCTCATTCTTCGAAGGGTTTGGATTGCCAATAATTGAAGCGATGCAATGCGGAGCTCCAGTTATTACATCAACAACCTCCTGTTTGCCAGAAGTTGCTGGCGATGCGGCAGTTTTAGTTGACCCATATAGTACAGAAGAGCTACATAGTGCTATGGAAAAAATTGTCTCTGATGATTCATTACATTCAGAATTAAAACTAGCGAGTATCAATAGAGCTAAGAAATTTAGCTGGGCAAATGCAGCAAAAGAAACGGTTAGAGTATATAAGAAATATAGTAAGTAATGGAGCAAAAAATAATAAATATATTATATCATAGTAAGCTACCACACGCTAAAATGGGTGGTCAAAAAAGCTTATTAGCTTTAATTGATAATTTGGACAGAAGTAAATTTAATCCAATATTGACTATGCCTTTAGATGGCGAGCTAAGAAATTTAGCTGAAAATAGGGGAATAGAGGTATTAATAAAGCCAGTTCCTCCAATGAATATTATGAGTATATTTGAACTTATTAAGGTTAGAAATGAATATATAAGGTTCATAAAAGAGCATAATATCAAGATAATACATACTGACGATGATAAGTTCGCTTATTTTTCTACTTTTATATCAAAGAAAGCAAAAATAAAATCGATTTACCATGCGAGGGTTGCTCAAAACCATAAATATGATAAGTTATTAGAGCCAAGGATCAGCCAAATAATAGGCATATCCGATGCAACAAAATTCAGATTCAAAGAGTCAACATTAAATACTAAATTTGTGAAAATATTCAATGGTGTTGATTGCGAATTGTTTAGTTCTAATTATAACCAAGCACAAATCAGACAAAAGCTAAACATTGATAGTGAATCTACTATATTACTTTTCGTTGGCCAGCTCCTAATTACAAAAGGATTAGATGATATTTTAAACGCATTAGAAATATTGTCAGAAACCAGTAACAACAATTACAAATTATATATTATTGGTAGTGAACCTAAAAAAGGTAAGTTAGACTATTTTAAAAGTCGAACAAAAGAACTTAATCTAAATAAAAATGTAATATTTGTGGGTCAAAAAAGTAACGTGAATGAGTGGATGCAAGCGGCAGATATTTTGCTTTTTCCTTCTCACAAAGGTGAAGGAATGGGAAGGGTTACTTATGAATCTATGGCAACTTCCACACCAGTTATTGCCACCGATATAGTTGGAGTGAATGAAGCAGTAACAAGTGATGTCGGAATATTGATCAACCAAGGAGACCCAAAAGCAATGGCAGCAGCAATTGAGAGACTATCGTGCGATAAAGAGTTATACAATAAATTTGCAATTGAAGGTAAAAAACGTGCTTTGAATGTATTCGATATAAAAAAACATGCTTACGAAGTGATGAGATTATATGAAACTATGGTCAGAAGTTAGATGAAAATTAGCGGTTTTACATTCGTTAGAAATGGCGAAAAATTATACTATCCTTTTAAGGAGTCAATTGAGTCAATACTACCTATTTGCGACGAATTTATAGTTGCTGTTGGTCAGAGCGATGAGGGTGACCGTACACGAGAAATAATTGCATCAATAGACTCACCCAAAGTTAAAATAATAGATACAATTTGGGATACGGAAAAATGGTCAGGTGGCTCTATCTATGCAGCACAGACTGATTTGGCTCTTAGCCATTGCACTGGAGATTGGTGTTTCTATTTACAAGCTGATGAGGTTGTTCACGAGAAATATTTGGATATTATTAAAAATAGATGCGAACAATTAATAGATGATAAAAGGATAGAAGGGTTACTTTTCAGTTATAAACACTTCTGGGGAGATTACGAACATTATAACCAAAGCCATGCTTGGTATCCCAATGAAATTCGTATTATTAGGAATTTACCCAACATTCATTCATGGGTAGATGCTCAATCATTCAGAAGGTTTGATGAATATAGAAATCCTCATCAAACCGAAGGCACTCATAAATTAAAAGTCGCAAAAGTTGATGCTGAAATTTATCACTATGGGTGGGTTAGACCACCGCAATTAATGAGAACTAAACAGAAAGTAATGAACACTGACTATTGGGGCAATGAAAATACTGAAAAAAAATTTATAATAAAATCTATTGATTTTGATTATGGACCATTACAAAAGTGTGATATTTTTAATGGTACTCATCCTGCGGTTATGAAAGAAATGATTGCTAAAATGGATTGGAAAGACAAATTGCAATACGAAGGTGATGCTGACAAAGGTAGAGAAATGCACAAACATGAACGCTTCAAATACAGGTTCCTTTCTGCTATCGAAAACAAATTATTCGGCGGCAGGAATATCGGTGGGTTCAAAAACTACGAATTGGTTAAAAGGTAAATAATTGATTTTGATACTTAAAAAAATCATAAGAAAACTATCGGAAAGAAATGGGGAACCATTACTTGTAAATGGTAAATTAGACTCATTCCAAAACCCTAAAAAAGTTCTCCTACTTCGTCAAGATAGAATAGGCGATGTATTAGTTTCTATCGCTTTTCTTAAAAAGCTAAGAGTTATACTACCAGATTCGCAAATTGATATCGTTCTTAGCCACAGAAACAAATCAGCGCAGTTCGCCATAAAAGAAAGCATCGATAATAGCTTTGTTTTGGAAAAAAGGATAGCGGCATATTTCAAGATTCTAAGTGAATTGAGAAAACAAGAGTATGATATTGTCATTGACCTCTTGGATAATGCTTCCAGCACTTCTTCAATATTGACTAGTTTTACTAAAGCCAAGATAAAATTGGGTTTTGAAAAAGAGAATAGGAAAGTATATTCACATATAGTAAGATTACCAAACAAGAAAGAAAATCATATTATCGAAAGATTAAATTCATTACTTTTGCCATTTGCAGGAAATGTGAAAAATGAAGAATCATTGTCGTTTAATTTGAGTTTTGATAGTCAATCGAAAGCGATAGATTTGCTAGGCGTAAAATCTAAGAAATTCAGATTAGGTATTAATCTTTCAGGTTCTGATGATTCTAAAAACTGGGGTACGGGCAATTATATTGGTTTTATTGAAACTCTAGAAACGTTAAAAGAAAAGTTAGAGGTTAAAGTATTCACTACCAAAAGCAATGAAAAGCAGTTGAATGAGATAACAGAAAACGTCCCAAATGCAGCTGCACCATTTGTAAACTCTTTCGAACAGTTTACAGCTATGATGAGTACTTGCGATATTATTTTGACTCCTGATACTTCTGTAGTCCATCTGTGCTCGGCTTTTAATATACCTTGCATTGCATTATATACTTATAGTAATAATCCGAATGTAGGTATGCCATGGGAACCCAGAAGTAAACACAGTAAAGCATTAAAGATTTCTGATAAAGAAACATTGGGATTAATAAAAATCACCGATGTATTAGTAGCATTAAACCAAATAATAGAGGAAATAAGTGATTAATTTTTTTGATGTTAATTTTAATAGGATTATTGTTCACAAAATAGTGCCTAAAACCAAAGATACTGACACTGGAAATACACTATTGGCTGATAGTTTGGTGGTCGTATCGCCCCAAACAGTGCAGACAATTCAAGATAGATTATACGATGCTGCTGCTTCTTCCAAATACTTCCAGCTAACAATAGAAGACAGCACGGAATCAGGCTTTTTTGGCTATGCTAAAGACCTTTCCGATTGCAATGAACAACGATTTATCGAATACACTGGTAAGATGGCTGAGTTAATGGCAGATTCGATGAAAACGGGGGCAATACCTGGCGGTTACCTAATAGTTGTAGAGGGCAAAACGGATAGAACAGACAAAAAAGTAATAGTAGCGATAAAAGCAGAAATGCACGATGCCATGTCATTCAAAAATAATGAGATAAATCTTATAGAAGATGTATTCTTAAGTCCTTCGAAAAAATTCTTCAAATTCGGAGTTCTTTTCGAGTACAATGAACCACAAAAAGAGGACTTTACAGAGTTTGAATTCCCTAATAATTTATGGGGAGCATTCATCTTCGACCAACAGTTCCGTCCCGAATCATCGCTTGCTGAATATTTTTATCGCGATTTTCTTGGCTTCACGACCGAAAAAAATCCGAAAATACAATCCAGAAGGTTTTACAATGAAACAGAAAAATTCATATTAGACAATGTATTGGAGCTGAACACTAAAAAGGATATGCTCAACTTATTGGACTATGAATTTACCCAAAACACGAACGAAAATGATATTTCTCCGCGAGATTTTGCAGACACTTACATACACGACGAAGCACTCAATCAAGATTACAAGGACGATATAGCCGAATATTTACCGTCTATAATCGAAAAAGATAGTAGCTTGATTAAATCGAAGCTGTTCAATAAAAGAATTATCTTCCCAAATAATATAAAAATAGCTGGCTCGAAGGACGCAATAGATGCAAATGTTGAAATCATATCCAACGAAGAAGACCTCCGTGAACTATCAACATTGCAAGACGGTTATACTATTATCAAGATAAAGGGAAGACCTTATGATAAGTAATAATTCAGTATATTAAAATCCTATGAAAGAAAAAAATCTATATATAATAGCTGGTTGCAATGGAGCAGGTAAAACTACTGCTTCGTTCACCATATTGCCAGATATATTGGATTGCAAAGAGTTTGTGAATGCCGACGAAATAGCTCGAGGGCTTTCTCCTTTCCAGCCAGACAAAGTTTCATTCGAGGCAGGGCGGATTATGCTAAACAGAATAGAAAATTTATTCCAAGATAATCAGAGCTTTGCTTTCGAGACTACTCTTGCTACCAAAAGCTACAAGAATAAGATAATAGAAGCAAAGCTGAATGGGTATGAAGTTACTCTGCTTTTCTTTTGGCTGAACAATATCGATTTGGCTATAGAAAGGGTTGCTACCAGAGTGCAAGAGGGAGGTCACAATATTCCAACAGATGTAATTATCCGACGATATAAACGTGGAATCATTAACCTATTCGATATCTATGTTCCGATAGTTGATGAGTATATGATTATCGATAATTCGGATGGGAAAAGGGAGTACATAGGTATAAAGCAAAAAGGAAATGATTTAATTATAAACGATGAGTTAAAATATGAGCGAATCAGAAATCAAAGAAATGAATTCAAAAATCTCTGAAAAAAATAAAAAAATCCTAGATGGTCTTGCACTTTCTTATGAAAGATTAGTCGAATATAAACGCAAAAATGGCTATTATATGGTCTATATGCGAGATGGCAAGATAGTAAAAGAGATTCCGAAGTAGGGGAGAACTTCGCAAGTGGTTGTTCGAGATTATCGAACAACCACTCTAGACCTTGCTATCAAAGAGAAAATCCCAACTGTTTCCATCTTGGAAGAAGTTCAAACTTACTAATTTAAACCATGACCCAACACCCAACATTACATACAGAAAGACTAGTACTCCGCAGGATGGAACTTACCGATTTACCTAATCTTGTTAAGTATGCGTGTAATAAAAAAGTTTCTGACAAAGTCTTTGGGTACCCGTATCCTTATTTGGAAGAAGATGCTATTGCTCGTATGAACACGGTACTCGAAGGATTCAAAAATAAGAACAGGTTTATCTTCGCCATTACACAAAAAGGTGAAGAAGAGCTAATTGGGGAGATAGGTATGAGGTTGGAAACTGAACATAGCAAAGCGGAGATTGGTTATTGGATTGCAGAGCCATATTGGGGGAAAGGGATTGCCAGTGAAGCAGTTGCGGCAGCGCTAAAATTCGGATTTGAAGAACTAAAACTGAACAAAATATTTGCGACTTGCTTCGATGGAAATAAAACTTCCGGTAAGGTACTTGAAAAAAACAAGATGATATTAGAAGGAACACTCAAGCAAGAATATTTCTTCAAAGGTGAGTTTAGAGATAGTTTACAATATCGTATGACTCGAGATGAATATATGAGTAGTTAAGTAAATTTCAAAGAGTATAAAAATGTTCTTAATTTCTCTTATT
>JAGQWJ010000031.1:29689-32012 GCA_020437395.1 Ignavibacteriota bacterium
ATATATAGTCTGTAAATTTGCAGCATAACCTTATCCAATTTTAATAATAACTCTAATCCAAATGTTTAGACATCAGGGTAAAAGCAGAACATTTGTCCATAACTTGCAAATAGCTACAGTCTTATCATTTGTTGCTGGTATGGTCAATGTAACTGGCTTTCTAGCTATCAAACAACTAACAACGAACGTAACTGGGCACTTTGCACTATTTATCAATGATGTTGCTGACTTTGAATTTTGGAAGGGGACAATCTATTTCCTTTATCTTTTCTCATTCCTGTTAGGTGCATTTACCTCTAGTTTCCTAATCGAAAAGTACAGAGCAAATAAGAAGTTGAACGTTTTTGTGATACCTACGATGATAGAGGTTATACTGCTGTTGTCTATAGCAATAGCTAGCGATTTTCTAGAGCTGAACTATCCGGACATTATTGCTTGTGTTTTGCTGTTTGCTATGGGGTTGCAGAACTCATTCGTTAGCAAAATATCAAAAGCAGTAGTCAGAACTACGCACTTGACAGGGCTTTTCACAGATTTGGGGATTGAACTATCACAACTGTTTTTCCCCGAAACACATCCCGATAGAGAGAAAATCAAACGAACTATAAAGCTCCGCTTGTCAATTATTTCATTCTTTTTCTTCGGTGGTATTGCTGCTGGTATTCTTTATTCTACATTCGTTTTGAAGTTCAATACCCTGATATTTGCTGCCGCAGTCTTGTTGGTTAGTCTATTCTTTGACGATATTCGGTACAGGTTATTCAAAACAAAACGGAAGTTTATTTAGGTTTATTGGCGAATATTCCTAGTCTTTATACTTTATCCCTTTTTCATCGTTAAATCCATGACCACTTGTAAGACTCAAATTCATCTCAATTTCTACTTCATTGAGTTTATATTTCAGAAAAACAAACCCATTTCTCTCATTGTATTTATATATAGCCGAGTAATTAGGATCTTCTAGATTATATGCCTCAATTTTCCAAGCGTATGTGATTTCATTAAGATAACTACCATATTCTAACTCCTCAATTACTTTCAAATATCCTTTCATAACTTTACCATTTGACAGTGGCTGTTCGACATATATCGAATCTCCTATGGAAATAGGAAATTTGATTTGAGGATTGGGAACGTGTTCAGTGGCAGCGAATACTCCTCTATTCGGTGAAGTCACCATTACTCCAGCTGAGTCTTGAACACAATATCTTGGTTGATATAATATTAGATTGTGTTCAAAGTAAGCCCACTCGACAGAGTCTAAGTTATTAACTCGCCGGTTTTCAACGCTAAGCAATTCAATTTTTGGAGCACCAGTTGCATTTATATATTTCACATCGAATATAAAATCATTCGACTTAAAATAGGGTTGAGATATGCATCCTATTGACGCTATGATGAATAATAATATGTACTTCATAATTCGATTACTCCTCAAATGCGTTATTATAAGACCCATCTTCATGATAAATATACATAGTTAAATTCATTATTATACCAATGTCATCAAGTTTGTAATCAAAGTAAACAAATCCGATTTTCTTAGAGTAGTAGTAAGTTGCAGAATATGTACTGTTATCAAGGTTGTAAGCTTCTATTACCCATTTGTCAGCTTCTTTAGTATCGTTACCGTATTGAATTTTATCAGTCACTTTCAGATAACCCCTCATTATATTACCATTAGATAATGTCTGTTCTACATACATCGAATCACCAATAGTCGGAGGATATTTAATTTGAGGATTGGGAACGTTTTCTGTGGCGGCGAATACACCTCTTTTGGGCGAAGTCACCATCACCATATTCGAATCTTGTATGCAATACACTTGGTCTAAATATGTAATCTTATATTCTTTGAACACCCATTGGATTGAGTCCTCTTTATCGAATCGGTTCGCAACACTATGAAGCTCAATAGTTTCGTGCCCATGAGCATTGGTGTATTTTACATCATATTTAAAGTCGGTCATCCTAAAGTATGGCTTAGCTGATACACTCATAGTGAGTATTGCTATTATCAAAATGTATTTCATAATTAACCTCCCTTGCTTGTGATATAATAAGAATAATACCAAATCTAATGAAATAGGGGGATATATCAAAGGGGGAGATGATTTATTGCTATCAAATTCGTAAAGTTATCCTAAAATTATTGCTCTAAATACTGTTTTTATTAAATTAGTTATCAAAATATTTATTAAAATATTAATAAAAAACAATGGCAACAGAGCAGAAAGTAACTGGAAATATAAAAGTGCCCAACAATGATAGGGAAATACTAAAAAAGCACTTTTCGCATTGCTTCGATAAAGATGGTAATTTC
>JAGQWJ010000032.1 GCA_020437395.1 Ignavibacteriota bacterium
TCGATGATCTTTCCCCAGTAGAGTATGAAGAACGAAATTGTTAATTAAGTCTGTGTCCACTATAGTGGGACAGTCCATAATACTACTAAATTTGACAATATGAAGATAATAATAATACTCTTTATCATAATTAACTCTATGAATCTTTATTCAAATGAGATGTACGATGGCAAAATAATATTCAAAGACAAAAATAATATTGAAGCAACAGATATTATAATTACACGCGATGAAATATACTTCAAAAAAATTGGTAGTACGATAGTTGATAGTGTAAGTACATCGGAGGTTAAATTCTTAAAAGTTAAGGATGGTAGTTATTTACCTTATGGGTTAGTATTGGGAGGGTTTGTAGGGTATGGTGTTTACTTTGGTATTACTCCAAGTATTCATTTAGATACACAAGAATCTATTTCTTTTGCATTTATAGGTTTAGTTTTAGGTGGAATTGTAGGTGGATTGACAACAAAAACAACAACTCTGATGTTGTATGATAATTTTTATATAGATGTATCAATGAAAAATAAAGAATTACCTTTAATTAATGCATCAAATTATCAACTATTGAAATTTGTTTTTCGGTTTTAACTCTATTACATTTGATTTTTTAGAATTTTTCTTATTATTCTTTTTCCTTCGTTGTTTATTACTTCTATAAAATAGACCCCAACTTTTACATTCAATTCGATTGTCAACTTGTTTTGGTTAGTTAAAGTTTGGTAGATTATCTTAGAGTTAACATCATATATCCTAACACTACCAATGGGATCTCCATTTCGAACTCGAAGCTCTAAATTATCAGCAAATGGATTTGGGTATATGAAAACTTCATTTGATAATAATGAAAAATCAATTAATTCTGCCAAATTAAATAATGTAGTAATGGCCAATCCACTTATATTGTGAAAAAAATCTAAGTTGAATCCATCAAGTCTGTCATCCGAAGTATGGTAATTTGGATTAAAATCTCCATTATATGGCTCAGATAGAAATATAGCTCCAAACCCTTGGCTCCAAAATGAAGCATGGTCACTACCACTATAACTCCTACCAATTGGGAGTAAAACTAATTCAAATTTATTATTCTTATGCGTATTTATTAATAATTTTAATAATCGTAATGAATTGTTTTTAAGTTCTGGGTACGAAAGATTCGTATACCCATAATATTGGACTTCACATTGTCCATCATCATCGCCATCATATCCAATCATATCAAGATTTATAACCCCCAATATTTTTTTATTATTAGCGGCTGCTCTTTTTGCATAGTAATCACTCCCAATCAACCCAAGTTCTTCTTCGTCCCAAAATGCATAAATAATAGAATACTTGAATTCATACTTTGAGAGAATTCTAGCAGCTTCTATAACAGCAGAAGTCCCACTAGCATTGTCATCAGCGCAATATTCATCAACAGCATCGAAATGGGCTCCTATGATTATTATTGAATCAGGGTATATTACACCTTCTTGAAAACCAATTACATTATTACCACTTTCACGATAACTATCTAAATTTGCATCCAGACCAAACTCTAATAATTTATTCTTTAAAAATATAGCTGTTGATTTTCTACCGTTCATTGAAAATCGATTTCTAATTGTTCCAACATAAGGTGCCGAAATTTCATTTGTAAGAATCTTAACTGAATTGATTAAAGAATCTAAGTTAACTTCATTTTTTATTGTATTAGCAGTTTGGGAGTTTAGATACAACGGAAGTAGTAAAATAAGTATATTATATATTATAATTTTTTTCATATGATTGACAGTTTTTCTGAATGATTAAATAATTATCCTAATTCTTAAGATTATAACACATCCAATATATCTTTTCGACTGTATCTATAACAGATGGACCACCAGAACAACCACGTACTTCTTCTTCATAAATATCAGATTCATTGTGTTGTATTATCATCTTTCCAGATTTGTGTCTAGCGAATATTCCAGCTTCTATTATATCTCCTTTTGTTCCCAAAAAACTATCTTCAGTATTAATTACGTAAACCGAATCATCTTTGAATTGTACTTTGCACGGTACAGTCATTGCACCCTCTACAAATTCGGCAAATTCTATGCGGTAATCGTAAGTGCCATTTACTGGTGTTCTTGGTATAGTGGAGCAGCTTATGGTTATCAATAATAATTTAATCCAACGTTTATTCATCGAAACTCTTATTAGGTGGCTCTAACTTTACTTTTAACTCTGGCACTCCAACTAACTCGAAAGTAGCAGAGGCAAATGCCACCTTGCCACCACTATTCATAACCGAGTTGTATATCTCATTGAATAATTGATGTTTAGTAGTTCCTCTTTTCTTGTAATCTACCACGTAGCGCAACGTGAACTCTACCCAATTATCGTTCAATATGAATTGCAAAGAAGGCTCAACGTTTGCATTTTCAATCAAATATTTTTTGACCATCAATTCCCAATTTTCCTTGGCAAATTTGGCGTAATCCATCAAAAAATCATCTGTTGCTTGTTTTACTATTTTGCCAACTAGTTCTAAATCTGAATTGAAAGTAATGGGTAGCTTTATTTCGTCCCAAACAAAAGGGAAATCTGTCGAGTAGTTGCGAACAGGACCTTTGAATATGAAACTATTGCTGATTTGTACTATTCTCCCATTGTAATTATCGCTTTTTACCCATTCTCCTATTTCCATAAGTGTAGTTTTAGTAACACCTATGTCAATTACATCTCCCTTTATACCATTTATCTCTATTCTATCGCCTGGACTATATGAATTAGTTGTAAAAATAATAATCCATCCGAATACTGAAAGAATAACTTCTTGCAAAGCAAAAGCAAGCCCAGCAGTTATAAGCCCGAGAGATAACCCGAACTGTTCCATATTGCCGGTGAAAGAGAAAATAGCAAGCAGACCGATGAGTACATAACTTGCCAATCGGATAATTTTCTTAGTTCTGTAGCGAGCCGAATTGTCCTTTACTGTTCTGTTGATATAGCGAGTTAGCAAGCTCGTGGCGAGCAAAATCACTACTATCCAAAAGACGAAACCTCCAACTTGCAAAAGCAAATCACTTGCTTCCATCTGCTTGAACTCTGCTAGTATTTTGTTTAGTTGGTCTATCATTGTTTGCTCATGTTTGTGTTTGTTTGTAAATATGGAGTAATGGTATAATAATTAGATTACTTCTGCCCAGCTGATCTCTATTTGATTGCCAGCCCAAGTCTTGCTAGCTGGATGTATATAGACTTTCTTCCCTAGTAAATATCTTAATGATTGGGCAACATCCTCGGCAGTAATATCATGTTTCTGTGATATAGTTCTTATGATTCCATCATCTAAATCTAAATAAATAGAACATACAAAAATTTCTTTTTGCAGGTCATCTGGTGAAATTTCGATTTTTAAACCTCTGTAATCTATATAAGGTTCTGATTCATACTCATATAATTTTGCTGGAAATACTTCCTCTGAGCTCGGCTCATCGAATATTTTGCTTTCTCTATCTGGAATTACTATATCGTAAATATAAACATTAGCATCTGTAATATCAGAGACTATGTTAACTAATGCTGATATATCATAGTTTAGAACATATTCATTTGCAGTGTATAATTTGTAAGGAGTGAATTTATATTCTTTCTCCTGTGCAAATACGAAATAATCTGAGAAATGCTCGTGAGCTTGTTCTAACTCAGATATGTCTGCAGGTAGAATCTTATTAGTTATCTCATAATATGCTACATCGAGAGTATAGCCAGATAAAACTTTAGCTACAACTTCGAATAACAGGTCATAAGTTGATGCGAATACTATAAATCTGCAAGTCAATTGGATAGATGCTAAATCATCTTTTTTGAGTGCATTTGTGATAATTTCTGATAGTTCAGAGTATTTGTAAAGAAAGTGCATAAAAGGACTATATTTATCTTCTTCTAACTCTGCTAAACAACTTTCTATGAAGTCTTTAGCATCGTCAACATCGTCGTATTTATCTTTAACAGCAAGAAAGAAATCCAAATTTTCCCATAGAGCAACGAACTTGAGACCACATTCGTAAATGTGGTTACTTAGCGATTCTATATATTTGATATGACTTTTGTTTTTCTTCCACAAATACGCTTTGTACTCATTTTTCAGATCTATCCTTCTCAAGGATTGAAGTTTGTCTAATTTCTGGAGATTCATATTATTCTTTACTAATGGTTTCCGATAGTACTAACATACAAAAAATCCCAATTTTATTTTGGGATTATTTCAGCACTTTCGAACTTTATTAGAATAAAATTAATTCTTCAATATTTTCATATAATGCACCTGCAAATCATTGATTTTAATAGCTACGAAGTAATGTCCACTTGGTAAAGTTGCATCTGGTAACCATGTCGCTTCGTACTTTTCAGATGTCAAATATCTTTCTTCTAGTTTAGCAACTTGCCTACCTTCTATATCATAGACAAACAAACCAACGTTGGAGTTGCTAAATACACCATATTTTATTTTCACTTCATTTGTAAAAGGATTTGGAGTTGCACTATATATTATCCCGTTATTAATGTGCAAATCATTTACGCCAGTTTGTGTGCCTTCTCCGTCAATCACAATGTCCCAAGTCCCTTCCATAACCCCTTCTACTGATTCATTAAGTTCAATAATCCTATGAGTTGCATCGTATTGCCCAGATGTAATAGATGCGGCTGCATCATTTGCTATACTATTATCACCTTCAAAATATAATTGTGTAGTTAAAGTTGGGAAACCAGGAGGTGTTATTTTGAAATGAATGTGAGAAGGTCTGTACTGACTACCATTCAGATATTTACCCGGCAAAATTGTCTCTAACATATAGAATCCTTGTTCGTTAGCTATGATTTTTCCTCTAAGATTATATCCCTGATTGTCATAATGCCCTGCATCATTAGCATGCCAAACATCAATTATAGTACCGCCTAATATCTCAGTGCAATCTAAGTTTGTTACTCTCCCACTTATTCTGATTCTTCGTCCAACTTCATTTGGACTTGCTATCATTCCATCGTCTTTTAGTGGCGGGTTTTCTGTGTAAAATGGTCCTTCGCCGTAGTAATCTAAGGTTGTAATTTCACAGTCTAAGTTTTGGTTATTAGATTCATTTTCTATAGCAGATGACGAAGTATGAATTGCCCCTAGTCCTATTCCAGCTAGCGCTGTGTTCTTTAAAAATTGCCTTCTTGAGTTTTTCTTCATCTCGATTATTCTTATGTCTTTTCTAATTAATAATTTAAATTTAAGTATAATTAATGAATAAACAAGTTGAATAATTAATGGTTACATTAGCTAAAATGATAAAAATAAAATGTTACGAATTAGCTTGTATAGTAACAAAAAAGTAACATTACTTTGAGATAACTATATTATTCCTTATATTTACGAATTGTTTCAACGGTAGAATTTCAATTGATTTTTTGCTAATTTATTTCAAACTTTTTTGATTCACTAAGGTTTATTATTATGGCTCAAAACTATCTGATAATTGAGGATCACCTAATGCTATCTAGCTTAATTGAAAAGCAATTAGAACAAATCCAAGACATTGGTGAAATTCATAGAGTAAAAAATGGAGCTGAAGCTTTAAAATGCTTCAAAACAAATTATATTGACTTCGTACTTCTAGACTTGCTATTGCCAGATATGGAAGGCATTCATTTAATACCCAAATTTAAAGAAATAAACAGCAACGTTAAAATTATTATCATATCTGCCGAATCAGATATAGCTAAGATAAAAAATGTTGCTAAATTGGGAATAGATGCTTACGTGTCAAAGATGAATAACGATCAGCAGATATTAAAAGCTATACAATCTGTAAAAAATAACAAACGTTTTATTTCTGATGACATACTAGAGTTGTTATTTAACTATGATAGTTTGGAAGTCACTCCACAAAAGAGCTTACAAAAATTCCTTACAAAACGTGAAGTAGAGATACTTCACTACATCGCTGAAGAAATGACTAGTAAACAAATTGCAGATCTGTTACTAATTAGTCGCCATACAGTAGAAACTCATAAACGTAGAATGATGCAAAAACTGAAGGTAACTAATACAGCTGGTTTAATAAAAGTTGCTTACGATAAACAGCTTTTGAAATAGCTTATAAATTATCTAAAAATTTATTTTTTCAAAGAGTCGCCCGAAAGGGCGGCTCTTTTTTTTGGCATTACTTTTGTACAAATTTATAAAATAGATCTACTCTTAGATAACTTAAAACCTAACGTAATTTCTGACTTTTTCGAATGGAAAAGTAGAAATAAAATCTTGATGAAATTAGTATTAATAGCTAAGCCAAATATTAAAAAATATCAATATATTACTGCTCTTTTCGATTGTCAAATACTATATTAATTATTTCGTGATTTGCTAAAACAGGCATTATACGGTCAACTCCCATCATTTTCTAAATGATTATTATTTTTTCATTTTAATTAATTCGTATAATCTAAAAGTATTGATTTGTAATTAATATTCGCTACAATATACACACAAATTAACTACTTAGTACCTAGAATATAGTATTTTCTAAAAAGACTAAATTTTAGCTATTGCGCTTTCCTCCCTTGAGCCCTAAATTCGAAATGTGTGTGTTATAATAATATTTTATTCAATAATGAAGGAGTGCAACTGTGAAAACTTTAAAGCACTTTATTCTGATTTCTTGTCTGTTTTTGACAAGTGTTGGAATTTCTTATGCAGCTACCGCTGTAACTATTAATTTTGAGGACAGTAATGGTGACCCTATTACTTCTGGAGCAACTTTAACTTATTATGATAGTGGTTGGAAAACAGCAACTAACAACAATGATGGTACTTTTACTGCAAATATCAATGGGTCAAGTACCAGTTACCATATGGTTTATGCTAATTCTTCTCAAACTATTGTAACTTCTGACAATCCAGTAACATTCTCTACTGTAGCGACAACTGCTATCGTTAAAGATAGTGATGGGAATACTTTATCAGGTGGTACTTTTAGTTATTATGGTAATGGTTGGTCTTCATCATATGCTGCAGGAACAGAAGTGGAAATCTTACCCGGCAATTTTTCAGTAAGAATGAATTACAATACTAGTAGTGAACAAAAGAACAGTCAAACTGTTAGTGGTTCATCTACAGAAATAGAATTTACTACTGTTACAGTTACTCCTACTTTGTTGAATTGTGACGAAGAAGAAGTATCTGGTGGTACTTTCTCATATTACAGAGGGGGGTGGTCTTCTAATTATAATGTAGGAACTTCTATAGAAGTTTTACCTGGTACTTTCTCTTTTAGAATGAAACTAAATGGTACTGGAGAACAAAAAAATGGAATTGAAATATTAGGAACTAATACAGAACAAGAAGTTCCATTCTATGCGACTCAAATGAATTATGTATATGGTGGTAACATTAGTTATTACGCGAATGGATGGCATAACTATACGCCTGGTATGTATTTGTTGCCAGGTAGTTATTCTTTTAAATTCGGCAATCAGCAATTTAATGATTTTGAAATTTTTGGCTGTTCAATGGACGGTAATGTAAATATATTCAAAACTGTTAAGCATGATGGTTCTCCACTTTCAGGTATCAAAATTGAAAGAAACCATCGCTATAGTAGCTATACTTACGTAGGAACTACAGATGCAAATGGTATTTTGTTTACTACTAATCAACCAGATGGTCCTTGGAAATATAAAGCAACAAAAGATAGATCAACACAATATATCATAAGTGGTCCAAATACTATAACTTTCCAAACTTCAGAGTTTGTTACTCATGTTATGCATACTGATGGTAGCCCATTCGAAGGAATCGAAACAGAATATAACCACGAGTATAGTAGTTATATGAATGTAGGTACAACTGATGCTAGTGGGGATGCTTCAATAGAGCTTTTCCCAGGTGATTATAAATTCAAAGCGACTAAGGATAGATCTGTACAATACAAGAATCTGGAGATACTAACTTCAGGTACTTCAGCTTCAGTTGATTTCCAAACATCTACTTTCGTAACTCACGTTATGGATCACGATGGTAATCCATTTGAAGGTATTAAAACAGAATACAACCACTATTATAGCAGCTATATGGGCTTGTCACCTAGTACAACAGACGCTTCTGGTAATGCATCTATAGAGCTTTTCCCTGGCGAATATAAATTTAAAGCAACTAAACATTTTTCTACTCAAACAAAAATGTTCGAAATCCCATCTTCGGGTGTAACAGCCTCAGTAAACTTCCAAACGGCTTTGGCAGAAGCACACGTAAAAGATTGTGATTTAAACACTGGGGTAGAAGGAGTGGCAGTTGAATATAATCACTATTATAGTAGCTATATGGATTTAAATCCTAATACAACTGATGCATCGGGTATAGCATCGATTGAACTATTTCCTGGAACTTACAAATTCAAAGCAACAATTCACAACTCTTCGCAAACACAAACAGTTGCAATAACAGGACCTGTAACTATTTTCGAATTTAATCCAACTAGAGTAACATTAAACTACCCAGGCACAGTGAAGTATAATCACTATTATAGTAGCTATTTGACTATTGGTGATGATACTTACTTATTCCCGGGAACTTATAATTTCAGATTCTACAACGGAAATACTGTAGCCGCGCAAATGCCAATAGAAATAGCTGGCTGTAGTATGGATCAATCTCTAATATTTGTTCAATTACAAAATAGCCAGAATTCTGGATTAGCAGGTGGCGATTTCAAATATAGAATTGGATGGGGTGGATATACTGGTTTAGGAACTGATGCTTCTGGCAATGGTATGTGGACATTCGTAGATGGTCATCCAACTAATACTAAAGTAACAGTATCTTATGAAGGTGCTTCTGTAGAAAAACAACAAAATATAACAACTAACCCTATTTTCATCTTCAATACTGTAGATGTAACAGCTGATTTGAGAGAATCTGGTGGAGCATTACTTAATGCAGATAGTTGGGAATATAGATATGGTTGGGGTGGTTACAACACTCTAAATGCTTCAGGACACGAACTATTACCAGTTAACACTAAAGTAAGAGTTGGTTACAAAGGAACTAAAATAGAAAAGCAACAAAATGCTGGCTCAAACTCTCATTTTGATTTTGCTACTATAAATGTAACAGCTGATCTAAAAGACTCACAAAATGGATTGTTAACAGCAGACAGTTGGGAGTATAGATATGGTTGGGGTAGTTATGCACCAATGAATAACTTAGGTGAAGAGCTTTTACCTGTAAATGTAAAAGTAAGAGTTGGTTATAAAGGTACAAAAGTAGAGAAGCAACAAAATGTTGGTTCAAACTCACACTATGACTTCAACACAGTTAATGTAACAGCTGACTTGAAATCATCAACAGGTGGTACATTAACAGCTGATAATTGGAAATATAGATACGGATGGGGCGCTTACTCTACATTGGACAATGCAGGCGAAGAACTATTACCAGTGAATGTAAAAGTAAAAGTTTACTACAAAGGTGCGTGTGTTGAGAAACAACAAAATGTTGGTTCAAACTCTAACTATAACTTTAACACTGTATTAGTAACAGCAGATTTAGAAGATGGAAATGGCGGATCATTAACAGCTGACGCTTGGGACTATAGATATGGTTGGGGCGCTTACTCATCATTGAACAATGCAGGCGAAGAACTATTGCCAGTTAATGTCAAAGTAAGAGCAACTTACAATGGTACTACTAAAGAGAAACAACAAAACGTTGGTTCAAATTCTAGTTACCTATTTAACTGGAATGGAAGTTCACTTTATAAATCTGTTAATGATTATGATTTCTCAGCTGAGAAAGTAAGTGTATATCCTAACCCTTCAGACGGTAAATTCATGATTGAAAATGTAGCTAATTACTTCAGATTATCAATCTATGATATGACAGGTAAAGTAGTTTATCAATCAGAAATTAATGACGTGAACAATCAAAACATCATATTAGATAATCCAGTATCTGGGGCTTATATGATTCAATTAGAAGGTGTAGGTAGTACAGTTACTACTCCGATAATGATAAAATAATCCTATCAGATTATAAATCGATGTTCCAAGAGTCGCCCGAAAGGGCGGCTCTTTTTTTTGAAATGATTTAAATATGACTTTCAAAATGTACAGGAAATTGTTATACTGACGATTAATTTTTTAACTTAATTGGAGTTTCTATATGAAGGGTGTCTTACTTCTCACAGCTATTACACTTATAGTTAATTTTCAAATTTCTTTTTCTCAAGTTGTAATACATAAAGCTGATTTTCAACTAGAATCAAGTTATGAAACTAGTAGTCTATTAGAATACAAAGCTAATTTACAACCACCTTCTAATGGTGACAACCAGACTTGGGATTTGACAAACCTAAATGCCACTCATGTTATTGATGAGGAATATAAAGATGCTTCTAGCGATGAATTTTTTACGAATGCAACAAATTACAAAGAAACTGTTTACCTGTTGAATGATTTTATTATTGAAAGTAAAGACTTCTTTGTTGCTGATGAGCAAGGATATTCGAAAATAGGACGTAGATTAACTGAAGTTGAATTTCCAATAGTTCAAATTACAGGAGGGGCAAACGATAAATTAAAAGTCAATGGAGGAAATGTCCCATTCGATAATAGGTTAGATTATATCAAATTCCCTTTAGAGTATGAAAATACTTGGACTGGAGGGTACAATAGAGTAACAAACTTTGAACTGACAGTTGAAGGTTTTGGTTTGAATGAAACTCCCGGTGTTTTAATTTCTTATATAACTGAAACAAGAACTGTTGTTGGGTCTGGTAAATTAACACTTCCAAATAAAGATGGTGGTGTTATGACGATTGATGCTTTACTAATTGAAGTGAATAATACGGAAGTAGATAGTGTATTCTTGGGTGGCCAACCAGCACCACCACAACTAATGACGGCGTTTAATTTGACACAAGGTCAAACAGATAGTGAAAATTACTATGTATATTATTCACCTGGTTATACCCAGTCAGTTGCATCTTATGACATAACTGGTGGATTTATATCTTATTCCGTACTGGCTAGTGTATCAACTTCTGTAGAAAGTGATATGCTTAATTTATCAAATATTTATCCTAACCCTGTAAAATCAGGTTCTATGTTAAATATATCTAATACTAAATTCAATATTTCTAATATTGTTTTAGTAGATCAGTCAGGAAAAATAGTTCTAGAAAATGAAATTAGTGGTAATTCTAATTTAAGTATTCCTAATACTGTTACGTCAGGTGCTTATTTATTGAATTCTTATGATTCGAATGGTACTATAATTAGTACAAATAAGATAATTATTGAATAAGTTTAATAGCAAATTTGTTTTTTAAAATTGAGTCGCTTTCGAGCGGCTCTTATTATTTCTGCTCATGTTCTGGACAATCTAGCCTTATATCAATGGTCTTCATTTCTTTTTCTAAAAGACCACAGTAATGACCTTTGCGAATATGTTTATAGTATTTACAACTAAAACACATTCGTTGCATACTTATTATATTGCTATTGTGAAGCTTAGTTATTATTTCTGAAAGATTTCCCCACAGATTTTCTTGCTTTTCTGTGCTCATCTCGTTAAGCGGGTTGAATAGTTCGCTGGAATATTTATTTAATGAATCGATTATGTTCTTGCCAGAATCCGACAAAGAAATAATATAACTCCTTGTATCATTTTCTTTAGGTAACTTCTCAATTAATCCTTTGGATAATAATGATTTGACAGAATCGCTGATGGTTGCCTTTGTTATATTATATTCGTCAGCCATATAACTGACTGTGCAGTATTTTGATTTATGAGAGTTGACAAATACTAGTATTTGTATTTGGATAGGACTTAATTTGAATTCTTTAGCTTTTTCCCAAAGTAAAACTCTATAAGCTTCTGAGATTCTCTCCAAAGCTACCGTAATCTTGCTTGACAAATTAGAGTTTTGGTTATCCAGATTATAAACTGATTTATTCATACATTACTTTGAAAAAAAATAAAAAAGTGCAGATGTAATTAACACAATCACCTGCACTTTTTCAAACGATATTATCCTTTTACATCTTCTATTGATGCACCAAAGTTGAGATGTAACACATTGCCATTAGGTGTTACTAAGGCAGGAACTGATTTTACACCAACTTGCTCAGCTGCTGAGATTCTTGATTTTTGTTCTCCAAGGTGTACTATCTCTACGTTTTCAGAACCAATTAAATTTACTATATCGTGCTCTGCACTAACGCATACTGGGCAACCAGCGTGATAGAATATTGATTTGCTCATGACAAACTCCATTAAAATATTTATGTTTTGGCAAAATTACCAGAACAAATATAGTAAGGAATCCTAACTAAAGCAAATTTTAATGAATTTTATCTAAAATAATTCTCAATTTGGTCAGATAATAATAGGTTGTATAATACTTCAATATTATACTTGATAGATAGGTCAATTACTTTCAATTTTGAAAATATATATTTCTCTTGCCTTTTGTTTACTAGAAAAACTGAGCTCTCACCAATATCAAACTTCTCTTTCTCAAATTCTAGTAATTGCTTGTACCGGTTTACATTCTCTTTTACAATTTGTAATTGATCATTTAGTATTTCAAGAGTCTCGATATTCGATTTTTGCTTATTTTTTAGACTTGTTTCATAGTTAATCAAATCAAGTTCCGTTTCTTTTATTTTAAGTTCATTCATCTCAAGTTCACCTCTTTCACTTCTAAAAAGCAAAGGCATTGAAAAACTTAGACCCCACTTATAATTATTAATATTAAAAGTAGGTATATTATTATTCAGTTCGCTTGTTAATGCATTATATTTAACTTTTAGTTTAGGTTTTAATTTGTCTGATTTTAAATCATTTTCAGCTAATAATAAATTTATTTTATTTCTCTTTTCTTCTAATAAAGGATTGCCTACATAAGTGATCGTATCCTCAGAGATAATGCTACTACTAAGTAATTCAATTCTGTTTGGGTTAATACCATCATTAAGAGTTATATTCTCATCATTTTCCCATGTGAAATTATTCAAATTATTTCTTGCTTTAACTAATTCTACATTATTCGATTGCAACATTATTAACTGGTCCTGCAATGCAAGAAATGATTCAAGAGTATCTACTGCAGGTTTATCTCCAAATAGATAGGATTGCAAATTGTTTTCGAAATATTGTCGTGCTAAATCTACACTTTCTTGTATTATTAGTTGATATTCATGGGTAGATTGCCATTGGTAATAAGCTATTGAGGCATCAATTATAAGGTCATTAATTTCTATCTGTCTTCTATTATTTGCAAAATCTTCAAAAATTTCCGCCTGATTTACAGCTGTTCTTCTTTCATCAATTAGGAGTCCTTGTAATAGATTAGCTTCTACTCCTATATACCCCAATCCATCATTTGGAGTATTATTCTCAGGGTTTAGGAATATGCCTCTAGTATTATCATATCCTGCATTAAATGTCAATCCTAAATACGAAGGAAGCTCTATACTTGATCTCAATACTTGAAAATACTGTTTTTGATCAAAGTATTTGTCATCATATTCCGCTTTCAAGAATGGGTCGAATTGACCATTCGCACTTTTCCATTGAGCTTCAGATAATTTAAGATTTAGCTCTGCAATATTAGCTTTAGGATGGTATTTCAAAACATTAATTATATAATTCTCAAATGATAAAGTATCTTCTTTTGAGAATAGCGAAGGACAAAAAATTATTCCAAAAGTTAATAATATAAACAAAATTAGTTTATGCATCTTCTTTACTATAAAAATCTGGAGGGAAACCGTTTAACTGACGCCAAAGTTCATACCATAGAGGTACATCTCTAAGTAGTACAAAGGCTTTAGCACCTGAACCTATGCGTAAGACATCTGGCCATTTTTTATCATCTTCATTCGGAGCAATTAATACCCTATATAAACCATTTTTGCTAATTATTCTATCAATGGCAACTACCTCACCACCATAAGTACCCGTAGATATATTAGGCCATCCACTGAAAACAATAGCCGGCCATCCATCAAATTGGATCCTCGTCTTTTCTTCTTTAAAAATTAGTGGTAAGTCCATAGGTTTAACATAAATTTCGATTGCTAAATCGAAGCTTTTAGGCATTATAGTAACTATATCATTACCTTCTTTTATTATTTCTCCTATACCTTTTTTTATAGCTTTCGTGATGTATCCAGATTGAGGTGCTGTCACATAATAAAGATTTTGTCTAACTTCGTAATTCCTTAAACTATTCTTTAGTTTGGCGGCTTTTGCTCGTGTATCTAATTTACTTGATATAGCTGAAAACTTATCGGATTCTGATTTAGCAATTTTGTCGGCATACTCCGCTTTTATAGATGATAACTCCAACTCAAGATTAAAAAGTTTGTTTGTCTGATTATCCAACTTATTTTTTTGGACAACTACCTTCGAAGTCATTTCTCTTTGCTTAATACTTTTCGTCTCTAAATCTGTTTTAGACTTTATACCTTTTTCATAAAGTTCTTTAGTCCGTTCATACTGTTTGTTTGCGACATCAAGCATTAACTCAAAGGCCGCTAAATCAATACTATCACTTGTGATTTCTCTTTTAAGTTGGATGATTTTATTTTTTGTTGTTTCAATCTTTAAATCTCTATTCTTTATCATTGCTTGTTGTTGTAACTCTATCGATTTTACTTTTTCTTCATATGATTGAATACTCTCGATATTAGCATTTACTTGCTCATTGGTTCTTTCAACTAATTCAGGATCAAAATATTCACTTTTTACCTCTGATATAAATACTATTGTATCTCCTTTTTCAACAAAATCTCCCTCTCTAACATACCATTTTTCGAGTTTTCCTGAAATTACAGATTGTATAGATTGTGGTTGTTGTGAAGGATTAATTGTAGTTACATAGCCTTTGGCGTCTATGTTTTGCGTCCAAGGTAGGAAAAGTGCTACTAGATTAACAACTAATACGCTTATCGAAATTAATAGTAATAGCTTACTCTTGTGTTTTTTTCTTAATGACTTGTATGTATTTATCTCATCACCAGTAATATGGTTATAAAGGCTATTATGTGAAATATTAAGCATTTCCACCACCTCTATTGATAACAATATTATGATCAGCTTTTTTTAACCAATACTCATCTTCAGTAACTACAATAAAAGTACTATCTCTATATTTTTCAAATATATAATCAATAATTCTAATTTTGTCATTAGCTTTCAAATACAAAAAAGGATACTCCATTAAGAATAATCTAGATTTGGAAACCAGTGATCTTGCCAATAGTATTTTTTGAATAATGTCTTTTGAAAGAAAGTAATGTGTTGGGTTTATTATTGAGTCGATTCCATTTGGCAAATTAGATACAAATAAATCAAGACCCATTAGCGATATTACCTCTCTAATTTTTTCTTCAGGAATTTCCCGCCCAACCGTTATGTTATCTAATAGACTTGCTTCGAATAATTCATTTGTAGAAAAATGAACGGATATTTGTTTATTCAATATACTTTTGTTCAGGTTTTCGACTGGTATTCCATCTAATTTTATAGCTCCAGACTTAATTTCTATAAAACCTGAAATTATATTTAATAACAATGATTTGTTGACTTTATTATCCCCTAAAACTGTTGACTTTGAACCACTCTTAAAATTAGTAGAAAAATTATTGAAATTCTTTTCAGAAGTATCTTCATTTTGGAAAGTTAACGAGTTAATATCTACCGAAATACCATGTATTGAATCTTTCAATTCAATTTTTTTCTTTTCATCTAAGTCCAAGTCAGTAACATACCCTATCTTATCTAATGCTGTCAGTAAATCATAAATGGAATCTATACTATTTATCAATTTCTCAGTTGAAGTAAGAATTAGCAATATGATAATCTCTGCGGCAACAAATTGACCTATATTCATTTGTTCGTTGTAAACTAGTAATCCACCTAAAACTAATAGTCCTGCCGCTAATATTACTTTAAATAGGATGAAAAATTTAAACTGAGTAACTAGTACCCCAAAATGTTTTTCCCTTGCCTCAAGATATTCTAAAGTTTTTTGATCAGTTTTCTTTAGATGAAGTGCGAAACTAGAGAATTTTTTAAATGATTTATGTGTACGGGCAATTTCTTCTAACCAATGTGCTACAATATATTTGAACTTACTTTCAAGTAGGCTAGTTGACATACCCTTTGGGCTAGTTGTTTTGAATAATAACCAAATCGAAGCAACTAAAAAGAATCCCAATATCAGAAAATAAGGACTATAGACAGATAATAACACAAGTCCAAAGAATGCCTGAAAAATTGCTAGAGAAAAGTCCACTAAAATCTTAGGTAAATTCTTTTGTATTGTTAGAGTGTCAAAAAATCGGTTTGCTAGTTCAGGAGTATGAAAATTATAAAGTTTAGTAAGCTTAATTTTTGGGAACCTAAAGGCAAATTCGAATGAAGATTTAGCAAATATCTCTTGTTGTATATTTTCAACTATTCTCAATTGTGTTAATTGAAAAATACCTGAAAAAACTATTCCAGTAAGAACAAATAAAACCAAAACAGCCCAAGAAGTAGTCAAAGCTCCCATTTGAATTATATTCACTATTGCCTGAATTCCTAATGGTAGAGAAAGATTCACTAAACCATTAAGTATGGCATAAAAATAAATCTGATAAACTTCCTTTTTAAAAGGAGCTAATAGTTTCCAAAACCTTTGTATGGGGGTCATTTATTACTTTTAATTGTAAATAAAAAATACACAGAATACTTTTCTATTTTTTCTGATTACGAATATAGGACTGATAGAGTATAATTTATAATTAAAGATTTTTATAATTATTATAAGTAATTTATCTTATACTTCTTATAAATCCTTGACCATCCAATGATTAGGATGGTTAGATTTTAACTCGTTATACATTTTTTCCTTTTTCTTAAAATCACTTTCTAAATGAAATCGATATACTTTTATAGGAATGGCATCTGGATATATAATACTAAATCTATTAAAATGCTTAATTGCTTTACTTTTCTGACCAGTCGCAAGAAGTGCTTCTCCTTTATAGATTGCTACTACTGTCAGTATTACCCGTAATATATAGTCTTCCTCTTCTGTAATAGTGTCTTTTATCCACTAATTTAAGCCAAGATTAGCAAAATTAGGATTTAGACGACAATAGTAGAATAACTAATTATTTTTAATTGTATATTAATCTGATGCTATACTTTCTCCAATGCTTGACTAATGTCCCAAATCAAATCATCGATATTTTCTACACCAATTGATAATCGTACTAGACTTTCTGTTACACCAATACTTTTCAGATATTCAGGTTCTACGCCCGCATGAGTCATAGTGCTCGGATGTTCTGCTAAACTTTCAGTTCCACCTAAGCTGACTGCTAATGTCATTAATTTAAGGGAGTTTAAAAATTTGAAGGCTTCTTTCTCACCGCCATCTATATCAAATGCAACCATTGCCCCTGGGCCATCATGCTGTCTTTTGTATAGCTCGTAGCTTGCACTATCTTCATCTATCATTCCTAAGTAATGAACCTTCGTTACTTTAGGATGAACATTTAAGAATTTAGCAATCTCAATTGCATTCTGCTGCTGCTGCTCCATTCGAACCTTTAGTGTCTCCAAACTTCTCATAAGTAGCCAACCAGTCCAAGGTCCAGCCATATTACCAAGAAAAGTTCTAAGTGTTTTTACCCTTTTCATTGGTTCTTTGTAACCTAAAACAGCACCTGCTATTACATCACTATGTCCCCCAATATATTTAGTTGCGGAATAAACGATTAAATCAGCACCAAATCTAAGTGGGTGTTGCCATAGTGGCCCCATATAAGTATTGTCAACAACTGTTAATATTTTCTTTTCTTCCGAACTATAATGACTTTTTAATTCGTTTATCATCTGCAAATCAACAATTGCATTTGTCGGGTTTGCAGGTGTTTCTATGTAAAACATTGCTACTTTGTCAGAGTATCCTTTTTCATCTATTTTCGATTTAATTTCCTCTTTTGTAGCATTTGGTTTGAATCCAACAGTATTTATCCCATATTTTGGAAGAAAATGATGTATGAAATGGTCTGTTCCACCATATAATGGGCTACTATATACTAATACATCTCCAGGATTTAGAAATTCCATAAATACAGTACTTATTGCAGACATTCCACTCTCAAATACCGCACATTCATCTGCTTTGTCCCATAAACATAATCTATTCTCTAAAATTTCCAAATCTGGATTGTTAATTCGACTATAAATTAATCCTAATTCTTCATCTTGACCTTTTTCTCTAAGTCCATAAGCCACTTCGAAAAATGCCTTTCCTTCTTCTGCATTTTTGAATACAAAAGTAGATGTTTGGAATATCGGACACTTAAGTGATCCTTCTGATAATTCTGGCTTGTAGCCATAAGACATCATTAGACTTTCAGGTTTCATATTTCTTTGCATGTTATTTCCAATATTAATTTTCTTAATAATACAAATTTAATAATTTACTAGTATTAATTATTGAATCGTCAATTTATAACAAAAAGGCAATATTTTCGTTATAAACCCAAACTTTAATACTTTTATAATTGAATGAAATATAGATTTTTAATTTTACTATTTACTTTACTAGTTTCAACTTCTCACTTATACTCTCAAACAGCTTCTATAAGTGGTTATGTGAAAGATAGTTCTAACAAAGAAACCCTAATAGGTGCTACTATTAGGATAGCAGGTACAAAAAAAGGTGCTCAAACAAATAAGGATGGTTACTATGTTATTAGTAATCTCAAACCCGGTAAGTATAATTTAATCTTCTCTTATATTGGTTACGAGGAATATAACAAAGAAATAACTCTGAAAGTCAATCAGGATTTGAGAATTGATGCCCTATTACATACTGGATCAATGACATCTGAAGAAATTTCTGTATATGGAGACAGAAATGATGACAAAGTTGAAATTTCTATTAGCAAAGTCAATATTCCTATACAACAAATCAAAGAAATCAGAATTGGTGGAGAGTCCGATATATTCCGTTCTTTGCAATTATTGCCTGGAGTGTTAACGTCTTCGCAAATCTCTTCAGGGCTTTACATTAGAGGTGGTTCGCCAGATCAGAATTTAGTTCTCTTAGATGGATCTATGGTTTATAATCCTACTCATCTATTCGGCTTTATATCTGCATTCAACACTGATGCTATAAAAGATGTCGAGCTTATCAAAGGTGGATTCAATGCCGAATATGGTGGTCGTCTGTCATCTGTTCTAACTCTTACTCAAAAAGATGGTAATAGGGAAGAAGTAGAGGGTTTGTTTTCTGTCGGTGCAATTTCTTCTAAACTAGCGTTAGAGGGTCCGATTGGGAATGGCTCTTGGTTCATTGGCGGTAGAAGAACTTATTTTGAATTAATAAAAGCATTTCTTTCTGACGATCCATTGAATCCTATTCCAGATTTTAACTTTTATGATGTAAATGCAAAAATAACACAAGATTTTGGCGACAATGACAAAATAGCTATTTCTGGATTTTATAGTAAAGATAACTTAGACTATGATGCAGGTAATATAAATTTCAATCTTGGTATTTCTAATCGTCTTGGTTCTGCTAGGTGGACTCATATTTTCAACCCTCAACTATTCAGTACAGTGAATCTAAGCACAAGTCAATATATAAATGGGTTCGATGCTGATAATTCGGGTTACAAAGTTCTTCAAGAGAACATTATAACTGATTATACAATCAAACATACTTTGGATTGGTTCCATAGCGAAGAAATTACAACAAAATACGGTTATGAAGTAAACTTCTATGAATTTGATTATTTGGCTAATTTCACCGGCTCAACTGATTCAACAGCAGAAGGATCGGGTGCTGGTCGAACTAATTTACATTTTACCGATAGAAATTATGCCGCATTTGCACAAGCCAAGTGGCAAATAAATACCCCACTATCAGCTCAATTTGGTTTGAGAGGTAATTATTTCGAATTTGCTGATCAAGCTGCTGTTGAACCTAGAATTGCATTAAAATATTATTTACAACCAGATGTTGCAATAAAAGCTTCCTGGGGAATCTATCATCAAAATCTTAAATTAGCAACTTTGCAAGATTTTTCATTTTTTGATACTTGGTTGGGTACAGATAGTTCACTAAACATTGGCAAATCGATTCACTATATCCTTTCTTTAGAAACCGAACCTTGGGATGGCTATGACTTGAATGTAGATGTATATTATAAGTCTTTAGAAAATATTAATGAAATCAGAAGAGTAGTCCTACAAATTGATAATGGGGCTGATGTCCTCTATGAAGGTAAGGGTGAAGCATTTGGAGCCGAACTATTTATTCAGAAAAAGATAGGTGATTTCACTGGATGGTTTGGCTATGGGCTTGGGTTTATAAATGCACAATATGATAGTCTTAATTCGGGACGCTATTTTAGACCAAAATTTGATAGAAGACATGATATAAAAGGTGTTATTCAATATAAAATAGATGAGAATTGGGATGTAGGTGCAAATTTCACCTTCCAATCTGGCCAATCATATACTGGTCAAACCTCTCGTTTTCAACTACAATTAGAAGGTGAAACAAACGGTAGAGGGAAAACAGTTCCTTCACAAAGATATGGACTCAGATTGCCTCCATCTCATCAATTAAATCTGAATGGTAGCTATAAATTCAAGGCATTTGGTTATGATGCTAAAATATTGCTCGATATATATAATGTCTATAACAGACGCGATATCTGGTTCAGATTCTACAATGTGAATGAAGAGACTACTACGGTCGAAGATTTCAGACTATTACCAATTATTCCAACTTTCTCATTTGAAATTAAATTCTAAATAGAATATGAAAAAAATAATAATTATGATACTCACTTTATTGACATTGTATAGCTGTGAAGACCCAGTACCTACTGACTATGTACCTCAAAATTATCTTGAAGCTGCTTTGTTAGTAGGTCAACCAATTGATGACATTATTTTGATGAGAACTCAACCTATCAATGCAGTTTTTGATTACGAAAGTTCACTAATAAGAGATGCAGAAGTAATAATAACTGGTGATGACAAAGAGTTTAAATTGCAAATAGATGCAACTGGCATAAGGGGGTATTATAGTAACGATGACTACAGAATAAAAGGAAACACTAGATATAATATAGAAGTCATAATGTCAGACGGTTCCCGTATTACTGGAACGACATTGACACCGGATAAAGTAGAATGGGTTCGCGATTTACCAGAAAATATTCAGTATCCTAAGGATACAATAAGAAAAATTTCTAACGATACATTGATTTGGGAAGGCATTCCAACGCCTATTGAAGAAGGAGTAATTAAAAGTAATGGGTATTGGGGAGTATCAGTTAAATGTCTCGATTCGCTTGAATATGGTCTTTACTTAGATAGTGTACCTAATAGTGAAAAAAATAGAAGATTGTACAACGCGTTTTCAAATCCTGACAACCAATGGCGATATAAAGAATTAGCTCAGTGGGGTATTATTCCTAATAAAAAAACACCAGTAGTGTGGAATTTTTTCAAATGGTATGGATTACATGAAATAGCAATCTACAACATGGATAACAACTACATAAAATGGTTTTTCCAAAGAGTTGTTCAAAGTGAATTTGACCCTAATTTAAGTACAGTAAAGGGCGATGGTATAGGAGTATTTGGTTCTTTGAATGGAATTAGAGATACATTCTTTCTAGTAAAAAATCAACCATAGTATAATTGATTTTGATTAATTAAAATAATATTTATATTTTTGTAATCCCTATAAAACATAGATGTGATATAAATGGCAAAAAAAGTTGCAAAAAGAAGAACAAGAAGAGCAAAGTACTTAACACTTTATTCTCCCTTCTTAATGAAAGAAACTAAACATGAATTGATAGGTGAACCTATCGAAACAGAAAATGGAAGACATCAATGGGCTAGATGTACTCGTAGCAGACACTCCCAGCTTGTTAATTTGGACACAATTGAAGCTGAAAGAGATAAGTCCAAAGCAGTTATCCATATTTCTAAAGATGATGCGCGGAAATATTCTCCGAAAGAAAGTTATGATATTGGAGAAATCTTATATCATAAGATATTTGATGATGTAGGAATTGTACGTGCAAAAGAAGTAACTTCTACTGGCGGTCATGCAATAGTAGTTCAGTTCGAAAAATCAGAAGAAAAAAGATTAATAGAAAATTATTCAAACTAAATACCATAAAGTGAGGTGATATAAAGTGGTAGGTATAAATATTCAAAACAATGAATCAATAGACAGAGCTCTAAGAAGATTCAAAAAGAAATACGAGAGAAGCGGTATTCTTAGAGAATACAAAAAAAGAACGCAGTTTATCAAACCTTCGGTAGAGAAGAGAATGGCTCGTATAAAAGCAGAAAGAAGACAAAGAAAGATTTCAAAAGATATGCAAAACTAGAGATTACACAAATTTCTTTGTTATACCACTTTTTATAAAAATCCCGCTCAAGTCGGGATTTTTTATTGTCCTGTTTCCCCGAACTAACCAATGAAATGTTACTAATACAAACCCCTGTAACTCAAGTTGTAACATTCTATTACGGCTATTGAAGAATTACATTTAGTTATGAAAATAACACTTGCTTTGTATTTATTTTCGTATTATTTTAATCCTAAATGAATTTAACAGTATTTATAAATCAACGAAAAGATGAATTACAAATGAATCCATCAAAAAAAACCACCACTCAACGGAAGGCAAAAAAGTGATTTTCAAATTGTTATAGCTATAAAAAAAGTCAGAAAAAACGAAAGACGTTTTCCCTGACCAGTAGTTGTCGACTAATTCTTGCGGAACACATTTGACAGCTACAAATATAAGAATAATTACTCATTAATTAATATTTGGATTAAAATATTATGAAAAAGTACGTATTATTAATCGTTAGCATCTTAATGTTTGCTAGCTTAAGCGAAGGTCAAGGACAATCTACATGTTCTTCACCTTGGACAACAATGATTGAAATTGTATCAGTAGGTGGTTGCGATTATGAGGTAGAGTTATGTGTATGGTGTGCACCGGCCTACCCAGGAGAAGTCAAGGTAATTAAATTTCGAAATGCTGGACCTTGTTCCTCAACATTAGACCAAAATCAGATAACGCAGGGAATTATAACACAACTATTGAACCCTTATAGTTTATGGTTTAATTTATGTAATAATAATTTGCCTCCTTGTAAAAACTCACCTCCTTTTATAATTAATATTGATTTGCCAATATGTTGGAAAGTAAAGTTAGAATATCAAGATCTTCAAGATACAACAAATAACGTTTATTTATCTTTTCCATGTGATGATGATGCTTTTTGTAGAATAGAAAATAAGTATTGTAAGGATAAATATGGTGTGAAACATCATACAGAAGGAAATTACTTCGGTTTTTATTTTCCTTATTCTTGTACGATTGAAGGTTATAATTTAGAAATGCCAACTGTTTTACACGCGGAATCAGATTGTTATATTTTACGTACAAAATGTAATGAATAATTAAATTTTATTATGGGGTACTTAATGAAAAAGCTAATACTAGTTTTAGTATTTATGGTTCCATTTGTATCTTTGTCCAATATCTGGACAAAAGCAGAGGGACCCTTTAGATATGTTCTACTTAATAAACTATTTACTTTTAATGAAGTGACTTATATTTCTGAAATTTCTACTTTTGATTATGCATATAAACGTAATAAAGATGGATGGAGCAAATTAGACACAGGGTTTTTCGCTGACAAAGGTATAGTCTTTTATTTTGACCAGAAAGATGATATAATTTTTAGTTCAATTGGAAGAAAAATGTATTTGTCTTATGATGCTGGTAAAAATTGGAAAAAATATGATACATTAGATGCTAATATTCGATACAATACAGTTGTAATCGTGGACTCTACAATCTTTTTACAGGCAAACGAATTTGCATGTCTTCACAAACTAGAAAAAGGATCAGATACTTTGGAAAAAGTTTATCTTTCAGATAGCAAAGTTGATTCTTTATATGCAGATAAAATTATATCATATGGGGATTATATTTTTGCAGCAGACAGGAGGGATCATTTTGATGGTGAAAGTAAATTAGGCAAGTTTTATATTTCAAAGGATAAAGGAAAAACTTGGAAATTATCTGAAAATATGAAAGAGCAAATAAATAATTTGCTTTACCACAATAACACCCTGCTTGCCTTTACTGATGAAAATAAAATATTTAAATCGAAAGACTATGGTGAGAATTGGACAAATGATACAAGTATTAACTTTGACGTTACAAAAGCAATTTCTTATAAAAACAAGATATTTGCTTGTGGTAGTCAAATAAATATTTCAACTGATAATGGAGTAACATGGGAAGTCAGTATAAATAATGGTTTGGATGAACAAAGTTGTAAAGATATTATTGTTAATAAAGATACATTATATTATATAACGAAATACGGATCTATTGCTTTTTACTCAACTGATGAAGGTAACCAATGGGTAAGGAGTTCACCATTAACAGATGATTTTGCACTTAGATCAATAATAGAAGTAAGAGACACTTTATTTTCTACAGGTGGTTTAACAATTAATTACTCGACAGACAATGGTAAATCATGGGAAATGTATAGCGATAGTTTATATTATAAATACACATTTTTAAACGAAATTACAATAAGAGATAGTATCTTTGTTGCGATTAATGATAGGTTCACTCAATTCTTTATTTCTACAGATTATGGAAAATCATGGAGAGGAGAGAACTTGGGTATAATCAGTTCACAAGGTTGGATAGGTGATATAATAATTATGGGTAATAGAATTTTATTAACCAGTGGTTTATACGGCAATTATATTTCAGAAGATGCCGGTTTAACTTGGGATTATTTTGAAAACGAAATATTTGATAGAGACCTTAATATTTTTAAATATTTTAGATTAAGCGAAACTGAAATAATTCTGTATAGTAAAGAAGGCTTATACAAAACTTTTAATAATGGAATAACTTGGGAATTCGAGAATACAGGAAGTGAAGTGGTAAGAGTTCATGATAATTCATATAGAGAAGGGAATAATATATATACAATGGACTTTAAAACACATGAATTAATTAAATCCACTGATCTTGGAAGGACTTGGACAAACTTAAAGTTAAATATAGAACCTGACCTTTATTGGCTTCATATAATTCCGTATCATGGATATTTGATATTATTGACAACTACTGATGTGTTTGTAACTAATAATGATGGAAAAGACTGGACAAAATTTGAGGTAGATTTATTAATGCCAAATGGTAAAGATTTATATTTTTATAGAGGGATTATATCCGACGAGTATCTGGTTTTATCTTCTGAATCTGGTATGTGGCGAACAAAACTTTCTGACCATGGTATAGAAGTAAAATTATCAGTAGAATCAGAAATCGAAAGCAATTATCTTTACACTTATCCACCATACCCGAATCCTGCGAAGTCAGAGGTTAAGGTGCTATTTTATTGGGATATCAACTTACCAATGACTACAGATGATATTAGTATTTATGACATTACTGGTAAAAAAATAGATGCTGCTGGTAAACTTAGCTTAGTTAAGCAAGAGAGTCATTATGGCAATCTAATTTGGGATTGCTCATCAGTTCAGCCAGGTATATACCTAATCAACATTAAGCACGGAACGGAAGAGAAAGCTGTGAAAGTTGTGGTTGAGTAAGTGAGGAGTCATTCTGATGACACCGCAGGTGGCAGAAGAATCTAGGTTTATAAATTTATTCTAAACAATAGGTTGCACTTCCTTGTTGCTTGAGAACTATAGACTAGAAAGGAGCTTCGGCTCCTTTTCTTATTTTCTACTACTTCGCATAGCTTTTACTATATCTAATTCAGAGCTATTAGATAAGCTTGCATATTTCTCATCATTAATAGCCACTAATCCGACTCTTGATTGCTCATCATAGTGGATTCCCCATCCATAAGTTTTCGATAGGGGAGATGACCTAAAGCAGGGTTGCCCTTTGGAAAAGAACGATTCTCTTTCTTCATCAGTTTGGTTTATGCCTTTTCGTTCGCAATGAATTTGGAATATAATATCATCTGAAGTAAACTGGAATGGGTTTTCTGTTATCATCTCAAATTGCATTCTAGCAATGGACTTTGGCTTGTCTAATTTCAGTGGTGGAATCTCTGATTCCGTCTTTTTGCAATCTTTAGCTACACATATAAAAGTATTTGTATAATTTGTAGTGTGTTTTTTCATATTAGTTATTGTTTGTGTTTTACAATTGAACAAAAATACTCTATATTTCGTATTAATAAGAAACAACTGGAAAAAACTAATGAATAAGTTTGTACTAATTATATCATCTATTTTACTATTTTCTTTCACGTCAGCTAGTTCACAAGATTATAGTAATGAGAATTTCCGCTATGTGGAGAATGAGGCCTTCGGATTCGGCGAAAAGCTAGACTACAAAGTGGGCTACAAGTTTATCACTGCTGGGACTGGCTCATTCTATATTAAGAAAGAACCACTCATTGTTAATGGGAGAAAAACTTATGACGTGAATTTTTATGTCAAATCTTTAGAAAGTCTTGCTTGGATTTACGAAGTAAAAGATTGGTATAAAACGGCTCTTGATGTAGGAGGAATATTCCCTTGGAGATTCGAACAGCATATTAGAGAAGGCAAATATAAAAGAGATTTTAAAGCAGAGTTTGATCAGAAGAAAAACATTGCTAAAACTACTGAAGGGCAATTCAAAATTCCGGAATATGTTCACGATATTGTTTCTGCACTTTACTTTGTAAGGACTTGGGATTTGAAAAACATGCGAAAGGATTCAATTGCTTTCTTGAAAAATTTCTATAAGGATTCGACCTATTCTTTGGGTATAAAGATGCTTGGGACTCAAACTATAGAAGTAGAAGCAGGCAAATTCCGATGTCATGTCGTTGAGCCATTAGTTCAGGAAGGTGGATTATTTAAAAATGAAGGTAATATAGTAGTTTGGATGACTGCTGATGATAGGAAAATACCTGTCAAAGTGGCTACAAAGATTCTTATAGGTTATGTTGGTGCAGAGCTAACTGGCTACAGTGGCGTAAGGGGGAAGATAGATGCTAAAATTGAATAGAATATTGGTTCTTTTATTTCTTCTGAATTTATCTTCGTCTATTGCACAGAACGACAAAGTATCATTTTTTGAGAAGTTGAAGTCAGAGTATAGTAATATAACTTCTGTCCACTTGATATTCGGTATGAATGAAGCAGATAACAAATCAGCAGAACTTTATGCTGAGAAGGGTGGTAAAATGCGCTTGTCATTGAAAGGTAATATTATTATTTCTGATGGCGAAACAATTTGGAATGTAAACCCAGGTTATTCTGCTACTGTCAGCAACTATGAAGATACTAAGGATATGACTTTAGAGTCGATTTTCTTTGGGTTGATGAATGAACTTGAACCAATAACTTATACTTCTTTAAAAAATACGAGCAGTAGCGAGAAGTATAGTTTAAAATTAAAACCGAAAAATAACTCAGATTATAAACAACAACTGAAGTATATAACTCTCAATTTTGATAAGAGCAATAATCTCAAAAGAGTTATCGTTGATTCCCCGAATGGAATAATTGACTACTCTATAAGATTTCTTGAGAAAGGTATAAAAATTGACCCTAATAAGTTCAGATATACTCCTACAGATGATATAGAAGTTATTGATTTCCGTTAACTTTCTAAATTTCTGTTATTTGTTGTTCTACGTACTTACTACTTTCACAGCTTAGTTTTTGTACTGTTCGTACCTTGCTAATAGGTTCCAAATTATCGTGCTTTTCTAAATCTTCGTAATAATTTTCTAAAAGCGATTTTACTTCATCGAATGTAGTACATTCCATTAGCCCTTTTCTAACAGTTGAAGCATTGTAATAACCTTTCAGATAGCCCGAATAGTGCTTCCGAAAAACAACTAACCCATGGTTACCTCTGTGTTCTACAGTTAACCGTAGATGCTCCAAACAAGTATCAATTTTCAATCGCAAATCTGGCTCCCCAGGATCAAATCCTTTCTCCATCATAACTTTTGCACGATGAAATATGAAAGGGTAGCCAATACATGCTCTGCCAATCATCAGTGCATCAGCATTATATTGTTCGAATGCCACTCGGCAATCTTCAGCACTTCTTACATCCCCGTTCAATATTACAGGGATTGTTACTTTCTCTTTTATCTTGGGAACCCAACTCCAATCTGCGTTGCCTGTCATTCCCATGTTTCTTGTTCGACAATGTATTGCAAATGCTTTCGCTCCTGCTTGTTCCATCATCTGTGCTACGTCCACCGCTATTATCTTGTCCGGATCCCAACCTAATCTAGTTTTAACCGTTACTGGTATTTTAACCGCCTCGACTACAGCTTGCGTGAGCTCTGCCATCTTGTCTGGTTGCTTTAAGAAGGCAGCACCAGCTTCACGTTTGACTACTTTCTTTACCCAACATCCGTAGTTTATATCTAATATATCTGCCCCTGAATCTTCTACTATCTTAGCACTTGTGACCATATTTTCTACATCAGCCCCAAAAATCTGTATTGCAGTTGGTCGCTCTTCTGGGTCTATTATCATCTTGCGTTTCGCTTGTCTGGAATGTCTGATTATACCTTCGGAAGCAATAAACTCCGAATATACTATATCCGCACCCAATTTCTTACAGATTACTCTGAATGGTAAATCGGACACATCTTCCATTGGTGCAAGGAATATCCCATTGCCTATTTCTACATTGCCTATTTTCATAACTGCAAAACTAATAAAATTAATCATTAATCTTGCAATAAGTTATTGCATAATATTTTGCTAAACTTATTCTTTCTAAGCGAATATATTTGAATTTAATTTAAAAAGTCCTTAATTTTTGGGCTAGTTATTACTTACAAATAAAAAAAGTGAAAAAGAATTTAAAAAATATTTTAAAACATGTTAGTATTATTTCAGGTTTGTTTATACTAACAATTGTTGGTGTTTTACTATTTTTGTTCAACGCCGAATCTGATACAACTGATATCCTGAATGAAGAGCATAAAACTACTACTTTTACCCCTTTTGTAAAAACTGCTAACAATTCTATAGTAAATAGAAAGCAATTTGAACTTCAGAAAGCTATTAAAGTTGCTAAAAACGAGAAAGATTTTGCTTTGGTCAGAACAAGTAAAGATTACAACAAAGACATCCCCTTTACTATCGATGAGAGAGCTGGTATTGTTTATAGAAAGCAATATAATGGCAGAAGAATAAATATTTGTATTACTGGTGTTGATTCGCGAATGGGGAGTAATTATAAATTAGCTGACGCCAACCACGTGTTATCAATTCTTATTGACAAAGGTGAGATAGAAGTAACTTCAATACCACGTGACACTTATGCCGATGCCGGTATGCCAGATTCGACTAACCAAAACACTATTGCTGTTATGAGGGCGGCAAAAGGCAGAAAGGCATATTTAAGAAGAATCGCTCAAATCGCTGAACTCGACACTATTCACTATTATTTGGAGTTCGGATTTTCTCAAGCTATGGGTATAATTGAGTGGTTGGGTTATAAGAATTCCAAAAATACTCTACAAGTGCTTCGCTCCAGAAAGGTTTTCGGTGGGGGAGATTGGCAGAGAACTTACAATCAAGGCAAATTTATTAAGCAATCAATGATTAAAAGCTTCAATAACTTCGATGGTATTTTTGCCGATTTAGTACTTATGGGAGGGCTATCACTTACTGAAAGTAATATGAAATCTGGTCTTCTTAGCTCAATTCTTAAAAAATTAAAACAAAATGGATTCGGAAAACCAGAAGATGTTACTCTTAGAGTAAGGCCTGAATTTGCATATAAATATAAGAATTTTGATTTCAATGATGAAGAGATCATTGCTCAGATGAGCTCTAAAGTGGATAGCTACTTTGATGAAAAATATGGTAAGAATAGAGTCTCTACCGATTCCACTATTATTGTTGAGTTGGACAAGGCAATTACTAAAGCGAACCATGCGGACAAGACTGGTAAACCGTATATAACGATTAGTACACTTAATACGCTCTTCAATCAGAAAATTTGGTTGCAAATAACTGACAAACAAGCACGAAAAAAATACAGAGATAAATTGAAGAATTTATTGGTTAGTGCTTATTATCAGAAAAAAGATACTCTCAGTGCGGAAAGAGTTAACAATACTATTGAAACTGAAAACAATCTTTTCAAGATGAATAAGAATCTAACAAAGAGTAATTCACAATCGGCCCAGGAGTACCAAAATTGAAAAAAATATTTATCGTAAGACATGCGAAATCAGACTGGAACAATAATCTAATTGACTTCGAAAGACCTCTGAACGAAAGGGGACACAACGATGCTCCAATAATGGCAGAAAAAATTAAATCGCTTGGCGAAAGACCTCAATTAATAATCTCGAGCCCAGCAATGAGGGCAAAAACAACAGCAAAATACTTTGCAGAAGTATTCGGTTATGCCGATGAGTGCATTATGTACCATCACGAGATTTATGACATTGGTCAGAAATTTACAATCCAAATGCTAACTAAAATATCACCTAAAATTGATTCTGTTATGGTGTTTGGACACAATCCTGACCAAAGCCACTTAGCAACGTACCTCAGCAATGAGAATATAGGTAATATGCCGACTTGTGCAGTCGTTGGAGTGGAGATGCAAACCGAAAATTGGTCAGAAATTAAAAATGCTGAGTCTCGATTGATTTGCTATGAATATCCTAAGAAGGATGATTAGAGGGCATACGTCTTTGTAATTTTTCTCGTCATCCTTACACACTCCGCACCGCTCAGAGAGACGATATGCCGATAAGGCCCCTGGTCAGAGGGGGTTTGGGGGATTCGAAACACTGAATACACCTATACACTTC
>JAGQWJ010000033.1 GCA_020437395.1 Ignavibacteriota bacterium
TTTCTCCTCCTTGAGCTGTTTATTCTCACGTTCCAATTTCTTAATGTACTCTGCAGTATCTTCATTACCTATTCGTTTTGGATTGTATTCTAAGTTGTCTGATATATATTTACTTTTCCAATTGTAAAGTAAATTTGGGTTCAAGCCTAACTCACGGGCAATTTCTGTGGTTGTCCTATCTCCTTCTAGTACCATCTTGATTGCTTTTTGTTTAAAGCTGTTACTGAATGTTCTACGATTTCTCATCTTTTGTTCCTATTATGTGTTACTAATTTAATAATATTATATCACATTAAGGCTGTGTCCACTTTTTTGGGTCAGTTCACCTATCTCCTAAAATGTTTGAAAATATTTAGGACTAAGCTAAGTTAAGTTAAGTTAAGTTATAAAGCAAATAAAAAATACTTTTTTACTAAAAAAACTACTCTTTAAGCATTTTGCACTATTTACCAAAATAATCCCTATTTTAGTAATCTTATAAATTTGAATTCAAAGTAAAATGAAAATATCAGTTTTAGGTTTGGGTTATGTGGGTCTACCATTAGCCGCGGCCATAACAAAGTTAACTAATCACAATGTATTGGGCTATGATATAGATAGCACGAAAGTAAGTAGAATAAAGCAAGGCATTAGCCCAATTGACGATGAGCAGTGCAGTATAAAGTTGGCGGAAATTTTGTATGGGGTGGTTAAAAAAATAGTGGGAGCCCAATTTTAATTTATTGAGCCCTTCACTCAAACTATCGAACTTATTTATTAATTATGTTATTCATTTTAAGTAAATGAATAACATCTTGAACTAATACTTTACTATTATATTTAATTATTGATCTATCATATACATATATTGTAGCTAGATTATCTTCTTTAGTTATAAGAACAGAAAATCCAAAATTGAAAAATGACATTTTTCTTTCAATAATAGTTTTGTCACTATCAATAAAGTAAACTTTAAATCTTTTGTCGGAATCATTAATCTTATCCAAGTTATGAAAATTTATTTCATTTAATTTAAACGAACAAATTTTTTTTTTGAAATTTTTTAGGCCTATTTTCCGATAAGAATAATAAAACTGTGATAAATAGAAAGCAACAACTAAATATATGATATAATTTCCCATTAACAACCTGGTATAGTTAATCTTTTGCCACAAACATCGCATAAACAATTCTGCATATCATTTAAAACAACACTAAAGAAACTCTTCATAACTCCTATCTCCTAAAATGTTTAAAAATATTTAGGACTAAGTTAAGTTAAGTTAAGTTAAGTTATAAAGCAAATAAAAAATACTTTTTTATTAAAAAAACTACTCTTTAAGCATTTTGCACAATTTACCAAAATAATCCCTATTTTAGTAATCTTATAAATTTGAATTTAAAGTATAATGAAAATATCAGTTTTAGGTTTGGGTTATGTGGGTCTACCATTAGCCGCGGCCATAACAAAGTTAACTAATCACAATGTATTGGGCTATGACATAGATAGCTCCAAAGTTGAAAGTATAAAGCAAGGTGTCAGCCCAATTGACGATGAGCAATGCGGCAAAGACCTTAAAGAAATCACTCTGAATGTGAGCAATGAATCATCATCACTAAGCGAAACGGACATATTCATAGTCTGCGTTCCGACTCCTGTGTTGGACGACTATATGCCCGACCTAACTCCTGTTATTGGAGCTGTGACTGAGGTATGTAATCACTTGCAAAAAGGCAACGTGATAATAGTAGAATCAACAATTAACCCCGGTGTTTGCGATGAAGTTCTGATACCTTTGGTAGAAGAGAAAACAGGTATGAAAGCTGGCGTTGACTTCGATTTGGCACATTGCCCAGAGCGAATAAACCCAGGCGACACGAAGTGGAATGTCTATAATATTCCACGTAATATTGGCTCTACAAGTGATGAAGCAACTACAAGAACAGCTAACCTGTACCGTGAGTTCATAGACGCAGAAATTAATGAAATGCCTTCGCTAAAAACGGCGGAAGCTACTAAGATAATAGAGAATACTTTCAGAGATATTAACATAGCTTTTGTCAATGAATTGGCGAAATCATTCGATGTGTTAGACATAGATTTGAAAACAGTAATAGATGCCGCAGCGAATAAGCCATTTGCATTTATGCCACACTACCCAAGTTGCGGAGTTGGTGGTCATTGCATTCCGGTTGACCCATACTACCTAATAGAAAGGGCAAAACAAAGTGGTTTCGACCATAAGTTCTTGAAGTTAGCTAGAGAAATAAATAACTCAATGCCTGCTTATACAGTTGGGCTATTGGCTGATGGACTGAACGAATTTTCTAAATCAATAAAGGGGACTAAAATTGCTCTATTGGGTCTGTCGTACAAGGCAAATGTTGGAGATTTGAGACAAAGCCCTTCGCTAGTAATCCAGAAAGAGTTAGAAGAAAAGGGGGCAGACTTAATTATTTATGATCCTCATTTCCTAGGTCGCTCTAATGTAAATAGCTTGGATGATGCACTAGAGGGTGCAACGGCTATTGTAATAGCAACTGACCACAATGAATTCAAAGCTATAACACCTGAGATGTTACAAGCTAAGGGAGTGAAAGTAGTAATAGACGGTAAAAACTGTTTAGATAAAGCATCATTCGATGATAGTGATATTGCTTATAAAGGAATAGGAAGATAGGAAATGCGATGAAAGATAATGCAAAATATATCCTATTCGCTATTATTCTTTCTGTAATAACTATTGCTATATCGCATCTCGTACAACCCGAAATCTCTTTCAACAATGGGCTAGGCTGGGATGGTGTAAACTATCACCAGATGGCTGAGCAAATAGCTAATGGCGAGCAAGTAAGCACCAAAGCTCCTTTCGTCAGCCGAGTTGGACTGCCATATTTAGTGGCAAAGGTTTATCCAGATAATATTAAATCAGGATTTCTTTATTTGAACTGGTTCTTTTCTATTCTAAATTCCATATTATTAGCATTGCTATTGGCTAGGTTTATCAACCGAAAATGGGTGATATATCTACTCGTATTTATGTATATAACCCAATGGCATGGTTATCATAGATTTGGTACATTCTATCCAGTACAAGTTGACCCACTTGCTATTTCACTTTTATTAGCTTCTTTGTTAGTCTTGTTGAAAAGGGGCATAACTTTGCTCGATATTATCCTACTTTCGGTAATCACCTTATTAGGTACTTTCGTTCGCGAGATAGTTGTAATACCATCAGTACTGATTATTGCAAAAGCTTATTTTTATTATAAGAAGTCTAAGTTCACTGAGCTTGTCGAAGTGAACAAGCTTATAATATTCTTACCGTTAATATTTTTCCTAACAATATATGCGATAGTTGCTCTATCAGTCGAGCCAACTAACTCGCACAAATTCTACAATGCAGCAGCAGATATGCTCTATACCAAATCGTTATTCCGATTCTTCCACTCGTGGATAGTCGCTTACGGAGCTGTGATTATATTACCAGCACTATTCTACAGAAAGACAATTGATTATTTGAAACAACACAAAATAATGGCTACATATATCGCTATAATAATTGTTTTCTCTTATGTTGGTGGAGCAGATACAGAGCGAATTGCCTATTGGGGATTTCCAGTAGTATTTATATTAGCCGGTAGAATATTAGACGAAATAGGGCTAACGAAAGCGAATAAGAATTTCCTGTATGCACTACTATTAATTCAAGTAGTATCTCAAAGATTATTCAGCATTATACCCGATTTCCCGAGTGATTGTAATAGTACGACAGTATTACTCACACCAATCGGAAATTGTTTCCCATACTTAAATCTATTCCCGGCCCATTCGGAGCTGATACCAGCGGTAATTGGTTTTGCTGAGTGGAGTGCTGTTATTGTTGTGCTTTGGTGGTGGAAGAGGGGAATGCACGATTGATAAGACAAAAATAAACATACTTTGATATATTACGTGGCTGAAAAAATCCAAATTTCAACAGGTAAATCATGAATAAAATTAAAAAAGTGATAAATAGTAAACCTTGGAAGTACTCTATTGTTCTTCTAATTGGTCTTTGTGCATTGTTTTTAGGTTATGAAAGAAGTGAATATAATGTAATGTCAAAACAAACAACTTTGATTATTGATTATATATTTACCTTTCTTTTTGCAGTAGAAATAATAATCAGAATAATTGCTGCGGAGAGTTTGAAAAGTTTTTTTAAAATTAGAGATAAACGACAAAATTCAAATTATTTTGATGCCGATGGTCTTTGGAATATCTTTGATTTGTCATTAGTTGTAGCTAGCATAGCTTCTTTGATTATACAGTTATTCATTTCCGAAACGAGTCACGTAGAAGTATTCTTTGTAGCTCGATTACTTAGAGTAAGCCGTGTATTGCGCTTATTTGAGGTACATGATGAAATAAAGAAAATAGAGAGAAAAATACTTAGTGTATTGCCGACAATCGGTAGTTTTTTAGTCTTATTGGGAGCAATTGTTTTTACTTATGCTATAATTGGTTCGCATCTATTTGGAAATTGTACTAAATGCGGTAGCCAAATAGACGGTTATTTTGAGAATATTGGTACTAGTTTACAAACTGTAGTTCAGCTTTTGACTATGGACGGGTGGGGCGAAATTATGGAATCAGTACAGCAATTTAGCCCTGTTTGGGGTACTATTTATTTTCTTAGTTTTATTTTTCTCATAGGTGTCGTATTTCTTAATATATTCGTGGCGGTATTAGTTAGTAATATTGAAGACAGTATGGAGGACAAATGGAAGAAAAAGAAAAGATTGAACCGACTTCTGCATTTCGAAAATAAGATAGACTCTTTGGAAAGAGAAGTGTTATCAATGAAAGAGGAAATAAACAAACGAAATGAAGAAATACTGAAACTACTGAAGAAATAGGGTTATCGAAAATAAAAAAGTAATACATCTATGAATCACACCTTGAGTTTATCATCAAAGCATGTTACTATTTCTTCTGTGCGGGAGGCGTTTGCAAAGTTTTCATTGTTGCATTGTGGCGGTGGGAGAAGAGAATTTTTAAATAAAATGAGATGATTTATGTGGAAAGTGAAACTAATTTTAATAAGTTTATTTTTAATAAGTGCTTGTGGTACTTATAATCCAAACTTTGTTGACCCTGCTACTTACACAAAGCCACTTTATAATCTAGAATTACTAGGTATTTATACAAGAGACACAACTGATAAAGACGATGTTACAGCTCTTTTTGCGGTTACACCTATTGACACGGTACATTTTAGACCGTCAATTAGTATGAAAATTGGATATTCTATTAATGATGGTGTATTTAAAGAAGACTCTAGAATTGGTCCAGAATATAACTGTAATATGATAATATATGGTAACAATATAAGCGATAGAAATCCATTTTTATATAATAAAATCAAATATAAATTCGGGCTTATAGCATATAAAGACGTTATGTTTTTAGCTGTTAACTTCTGGGATTTGGGTGAAGAAGTTAATAAGATGAAAATCAAGTATGGTTTATGGGAAAAGAATAATAATAGATTAAGAATAGAACAAGAGTTTAGCGCTAATGTAGAATAAAAAATGAGAAAAAAGGCAAGAAAATTTTCCTTGCCTAATTAAATACGAAAAATAGTCTTAAACTCTAATTACTTCTCTGGCTTCATTTGCGGAAAGAATAGAACATCGCGAATAGATTTTTGTGCTGTTAATAGCATTACTAATCTATCAATACCTATACCTAATCCAGCTGCTGGAGGCATACCTATTTCTAAAGATTGCAGGAAATCCTCATCTAGAATCATAGCTTCATCGTCACCGCCTGCTTTTGCTTTTGCTTGTTCTTCGAATCTTGCTCTTTGGTCACGAGGGTCGTTAAGCTCACTAAAGGCGTTTGCCATTTCAGAACCATTTATGAACAGCTCAAATCTTTCTACAAGACCTTCTTCCGTTCTATGTTTTTTAGCTAACGGGCTCATCTCTAATGGATAATCGATTACGAAAGTAGGTTGTATTAGTGTTGGTTCTACATACTTACCAAATATTTCGTCAAGAATTTTAGATGAAGAAGCACCTGGCTCAATTTCAACTTTCAATTTTTTAGCTACAGATCTTAATTCTTCTAAGCTAAGACCTTTCAAGTTTTCACCTGTTTGTTTTTCAATAAGTCCGAAGAAAGGTTCACGTGGAAATTTACCAGACAAATCAATAGTCAAATCGTCGAATTGTATTTCCATTTTCCCATTGACTTCATTTGCAATGTGTTTGATAAGCTCTTCAGTCATATCCATCATCCAATTGTAATCTTTGTAAGCCACGTAGATTTCCATCATAGTGAATTCAGGGTTATGGCTTCTGTCCATTCCTTCGTTACGAAAGTTTTTACTTATCTCATACACACCTTCAAATCCACCCACAAGAAGACGCTTTAAGTATAACTCTAGAGCAATTCGCATATATAAATCAACATCAAGAGTGTTATGATGTGTAATAAATGGGCGAGCAGCAGCACCTCCATAGAGCGGTTGTAGGATAGGAGTTTCAACCTCTAACCAACCTTTGTCGTCGAAGAATCGGCGCATAGCAGATATAATTTTTGAACGCTTAATGAACACTGGGCGTACATCGCTATTGACAACCAAATCAATATAGCGTTTTCTATATCTGAGTTCTTTATCAGCAAATGCATCGTGGACAACCTTGTTCCCTTCTTCGTCAATTTCTTCTTTTGCAATTGGCAATGGCGAAAGTGACTTTGCAAGTAGCGTAACATCTTTGCCATAAACAGTCGTTTCCTTTGTTTTCGTTTTGAAAACATGCCCTTTGACTCCAATGAAATCACCAATATCAAGAAGATTTAAAGCATCATAGAAATCTGGTATATCATCTTTCTTAACATAAACCTGTATTCTACCTTCTTGATCCATTATATTAAGAAAAGAGGCTTTACCCATTCGGCGGATACTCATTATTCGACCTGCAATAGCAACTTTCTCAAATTGCTCGGGTTTCTCTTCATCAAAATTCTTAATAATATCTACAGAGGAGTGAGACTTATCGAATGAATAGGGGTAAGGTTCAATACCTAGTTGTTCCAAATGAACTAATTCTTCCTCTCTTCTTATCTGTTGGTCATTTTTTTTTGCCATTATTCTAATTTTTTTAGTTTATGTACGTGATAATTTATAGATTGCAAAATTAGTAATATTTTTAACTAATTATAGTTATTTTAGTTATTAGTTTAATACAATTTTGTAATTTTACAATAGCTTAGCGTTTATATTAACAAATCTTTTAGGATATTTTTGGGTAAATCTAATTTTGGCAATCGTAATATGCCAAGTTCGAAAAATAAAACACGCATTAACGAAGAACTGCGAGGCAAGGAATTCAGGGTAATATCACCAACTGGCGAGATGCTAGGTGTGCTTAGTAAGATTGCTGCACTTCGCAAAGCTGAGGAGTATGGTTTGGATTTGGTAGAAATTTCACCAAATGCAAATCCGCCTGTTTGCAAAATTATTGATTTTGGTAAATATCAATATGAGCAAGCGAAAAAAGACAAAATGCAACGTAAGAATCAACAACAACAGCAACTGAAAGAACTAAGGTTCAAGCCAGGTACTGAAAAACACGATTTCGATTTCAAAACAAAGCACGCACGAGGGTTCTTAGAGTCAGGCAATAAGGTAAAGGCCTCAGTTATGTTCCGTGGACGTGAAATCACTCACAAAGAATATGGTAGAGAGCTTTTAGAACGATTCGTCAAAGAGCTAGAAGACGTTTCTAAGGTTGATGTAGATATAAAAATGGAAGGTAGGAATATGATGGTATTGCTATCACCAATAAAACCGAATAAAAAATAATTTGTAAATTATTAACATTTTATCTAATTTTGAAGTTCCAATATTTACATTATTGGAACTTTTTTTTGTAATTAAAATACAATAGAGCAACAAAATGCCAAAAATGAAATCAAATTCTTCAGCTAAGAAAAGATTCAAGAAGACTGCTTCTGGAGAGTTCAAAAGAGCAAAAGCATTCAAAAGTCATATCTTAACTAAGATGACTACAAAGAGAAAGAGAAATTTACGTAAGAAAGCATTAATTGATAATGTTGATAAAAAATCAGTACAAAGAATGTTACCTAATGCGTAATTCTTTCTAAGGAAAATTAATTAATTGCAAACGGGGTGAGTAGCTCTCCCTAAGCAACCTTATAAACACATATTTATTTTTTGAGGTACAATTATGGCTAGAGCCAGAAACAAAGTAGCTGCCAAACAAAGAAAGAAAAAAGTCTTCAAACTTGCCAAAGGTTATTGGGGATCAAGAAAAAATGTTTGGACTATAGCTAAAAACCATGTTGAGAAAGGTTTATCTCACGCTTATTCGGGGCGTAAGTTAAAGAAAAGAACTTACAGAAGACTTTGGATAACTAGAATAAACGCAGCAGCAAGATTAAATGATACTACTTATTCTAAATTGATGCATGGCTTGAAAAAAAGCAATATCGATATAAACAGAAAAGTACTTGCTGACTTTGCAATGAATAAACCAGAAGTATTCAAAGCTATTGCTGATAAAGTTAAGTAAATAAAAAGACTTAACAAAAAAAATAGAGTAGCCGACTTTTATAATCAAAGTCGGCTTTTTTTATGCACAAAAAAAAGACGCATTTTGCAATTGCGTCTCATAAATATATCAAATTCCATTTTTCGGTTTAATTCGCCTTAACCAAATCCATTTCTATCAACTTCTCAGCTATCTGTACGGCATTAGTAGCAGCTCCCTTGCGAAGATTATCTGCTACTACCCACATATATGCAGAGTTTGGAGCTGACTCATCTTTACGTAAACGACCAACGAAAACTGGGTCTTTATCGTTTGCTTCCTTAGGTGTTGGATAATCACCTTCTTTCCAATTATCTAGAACTACCATATTTTTAGTAGTCATTAATAAATTTCGTAAATGATCAATAGAAAAATCTCTTTCCGTTTCAAAGTTCACAGACTCGGCATGACCACCGACTATAGGCAATCTAACACAAGTTACTGCTATATTGAGTTCTGGTAATCCTAAGATTTTACGGCTTTCTTTTATCATCTTATTTTCTTCATTCGTAAAACCATTGCTTTCGAATGGGTGGAATAAAGTATTGAATGCTATTGGTTTTTCATCGCTATAATTGCCTACTAGTTCATTCTCAAGTTTATCTAGTCCTTTTTGACCAGCACCAGTTATAGACTGATATGTAGAACATATAACTCTCTTCAGTCCATAGTTCTCGTGTATAGCTTTTAGAGGTAACATCAGCTGAATTGTAGAGCAATTCGGATTTGCTATTATACCTTTGTGCTCTTTCAGAGCATCAGGATTTACTTCGGGTACAACTAGGGGAGTGTTTTCGTCCATTCTCCAAGCGCTACTATTGTCTATAACTGTACATCCTGCAGCTGCAGCTATTGGGGCGTATTTTTTACTAGTATCGCCACCTGCTGAAAATAGGGCTATATCAATACCTTCGAATGAATCTTCAGTTAGCTCCTGAATAGTTATCTCTTTGCCATTGTAAACTAGCTTTTGTCCAGCAGATCTAGCTGATGCGAAAAGCGATAATTCTTTGATTGGCAATTGGCGTTCGTGGAGAACTGTCAGCATTTTGCGACCTACTAATCCACTAGCACCTACTATTGCAATATTATATTCTCTCATAATACCTGATTTTCAAATTTAGGAGTTGTATGAGCCATTATACTTATAGTTTGACCTGTTTCACCATCTATATTCAAATGAACATAAGCTACTTTCAAATCATTTTCTGCAACTTGGAACTTATGTGCTGTTTGCAATTGGAATCGTTTGATAGCTATATCTTTGCGCATACCCAATACACTGTCATAAGGGCCTGTCATCCCCACGTCCGTTATATAGCCAGTACCGTGCGGTAATATCTGAGCATCTGCAGTCTGTACGTGAGTGTGAGTTCCTAATACAGCACTTACCTTACCATCCAGATACCAACCCATAGAGATTTTCTCTGCAGTAGCTTCTGCATGGAAATCAACGATTGTTATGTTCGTTTCGGACTTCATTTTATCTATAGCAAAATCAGCAGAATTGAAAGGGCAATCGATAGTTGACATAAAAGTTCTACCTTGCAATTGCAATACACCTACTTTTACACCATTTTCTGCACTGAAAGTTGTAAATCCATAACCAGCATTACCAGCAGGGTAGTTCATAGGGCGGATAACACGACGGTCTTTGCCAAGCAAAGGACGTGATTTCCAATTTTCCCAGATATGGTTACCTGTAGTTATAGCATGTACACCAGCATCAAAAAGCTTATTTGCTTCTTCTTCATTGATGCCTTTGCCTTCCCACACGTTCTCACCGTTTACAATTATCGCATTAGCAGAGTGTTTCTCTTTTATCTTTGGGAGTTCTGCTATTAGGTTGTTTAAGCCGATTTCTCCGACTACATCACCTACAAATATTAGACTTATATCTTTGCTCAATTTCAAAATTTCTTATTTTGTGAATATAATTGAACAAATTTACGAAATAAAACATCTAATATTAAATGAAGATTTATACTAAAACTGGCGACGATGGAACAACGGGACTTTTTAACGGTAAACGAGTTAGCAAAGCTGCACTCAGAGTAGAAGCTTATGGGACAGTTGATGAGCTAAACACAGTAGTTGGGCTTGCGTATTCATTCGAGTGTCCCGAACCTGTTAAGTCTGAATTGAAGCATATTATGAATATCCTCTTTACTGTAGGGGCTGATCTGGCTACACCTATAGACCAGTATATAAAATCCCAAGCAATAGAACGTACAAGCGAAACCGAAATAACTCGACTAGAAGAAGCTATAGACAGATACGACGACGACCTAGAACCACTCAAGAACTTCATATTACCCGGTGGTCACCACTCAGCAGCTTACTTGCATAATGCCCGTACTGTTTGCCGACGAGCAGAAAGACTAACAGTAGAGCTAGCCAGTACAGAAGAGATAAATACAATAGTTATCAAATATCTGAATAGACTATCCGATTACTTCTTCGCAGCAGCCCGCTACGTGAACCATCTGACAGGCGTAGAAGATGTGATCTGGAAAGGGAAGTGAGAACTTTTTTCTTATATATTGGTTTAGTAATCATTCTATTCTTTTTATTAACAATAACAAGTGCTAGTGAAGAGCATAATTCTTTACACGAAAAACTCAAAGCTGACTGGGTATCTGAGTCTTTCGAAGATTGGATGCATGAAACAGTATTTCTACTTTCATTTAGAGATAAAAAATGTTTGTTTTTAACCCCTTCTCAAAGCCTTAAAAATTATCGCCTTATTAAAGACACTTTGATTGTAACTGACATAACACAGCGTTCTAGTTGGGATACTAGAAGGCCCATTATTCATAGCTATTATAAAATACTCTCTTTAACTGAAGATAAATTATTGCTAAAAGTTATTCTTGACACTACTCGTAGTAGTCTCAAGTATTACTATGAAGCGAAGAAAACTGATACTATAGCTTTTCAGAAAATAGTAAAAAAGAATAATATCGCATTTGAACGCATTGCGTTTTTTAGTAATTTTTCTGACTGTGAGAATTGTCCTGATTTATATTTAGAATTAGATAACTTAGGTAATATAAAGTTTAACGGGAAAAGCGGAACCCCTAATAAAGGTTTCTTTGAAAGTAACGTCCCCTTGAATATCTTAAACAAATTATATAAAAAAATTCACGCAGTAGATACTAACACTTTGGGGAATGAATATCGGGCAAATTGGACTGATGACCAAACCTGCGGTATATTAATTCAAACTAAAGACACTACTTATAATACATTGGTTTACGGATTCGATAAAGAACCACCTGAAATAAGATTCCTAATTAATTACTTGACTTTTTTATACAATGACGTTGATTTAAAAGAAAATCTGAGTATCGAAAACAACTTTACCTTTCAAAATTATCATGATGAAGCATTTCCTCAATGGTCTGCACCAATACCTACTGAGGAAATTGGATATGAAGCAGATTATGCCGACTATAAATATATGGATACTGTTGACAAGCGAAGTGATTCAACTTTTGCAGAAACAAGCAGACGAGCTTATTTTAAGCTTCTGGGGATACCTTACTTTTCAGAAGCTGAGGTAGAAATTAAATTAGCTCCTAACTGCCCAGATTGGTCTTTTGAAGATTCTACAATTCTTTATCCAATATTAAGAGGGAGTGAAATAAAAGAGAGAATCAATGAAAATTTGAACAATGAGTTAAAATCTGACTTTGAATTTGATAGTAATTTATCAATTACAGCAACATTAGAAAAAATGAAAGATGATTGTTTAGTATATCTTGCGTATCAGCTTTATATAGATTCTAATTATATATCCGTCAAGCTTGATTTTGAGTGGGCGGACCCTTTCTCTTACTCTTTTTCAAAGTACTTTACATTTTCTTTAGAGAATGGTATTAGAATAGAACTTTTAGATTTAGTAGAGAAGAAAGAAGAGTTCCTTTTATATATTAAAAGTAAGCAGATTGAACATTTAAATAAGTATCAATCTATAATTAAGTTAGAATATGAAAAAGGCGATTTAGATATTTATGATTATAAAACGGCAATAGAGCTAACTAATGACTTCTGCTTTATTGAAAGTTGGGAATCCAATTTTATTATTAAAAATGATGTTTTAGAAATTGATATTAATTGCGGATTCCCTAGATTAACTGAAGCATTTGCACCTTATAATAATTTAATAATCAAATTAGAAGAATTAGACCGATTCAAATAACCCACCAAAATCAACACGACTCAACCACAACTAAATTAATGACTTAATCTGTAGTAACTATATTTTGCTTATTTCATTACGAAAATATAGTTAAAATTGCTTAGTCTAATAAGCAAAATGCACTTTTTAAGACATTTTCTAATAAATTGCGTAGTGGATTAAGCAAAATTTGAATAACAAACTAAATATGCAATACGAAATAAGCAATATCGCTGATTCTGAATACGAAGAAGTAATCGATGTGTGGGAGGCATCTGTACGGGCCACTCATCACTTTCTAACTGAAGAAGATATACAATACTTCCGTCCACTAATATTGAATGAATATCTGAAAGCGGTAGAGCTTAAGTGTATTAGAGATAGTGAAAATAGAATTATCGCTTTTTCTGGAGTTGCTGATGGAAAGTTAGAAATGTTATTCGTAATCCCAAAATACTTTGGTAAAGGAATCGGTAAGGCATTATTAGAATTTGCGGTTGCTGAGCAGAATGTAAGGAAAGTAGATGTAAACGAAGACAATCCTCAAGCAGTCGGCTTTTACGAAAAATGTGGATTTGTTACTACTAGTAAGTCAGAACTAGACTCATCTGGTAAACCATTCCCGATTCTGCATATGGAGTTATCAAAGTAAATGATTTGTTATAATATCTTGATTTCAGTATTTTGTGTTTGAAAAACACAATAGGAACAAAGAAAATGAAATTTGAAAAGAATGGATGGATAATAGTTGGGTTAATCTGGGGAATTGGGATGCTTATAATAATGACTTTTGCCGCGCCAATGCTGAGAGGTGAGGACGTAACTGGGCAAACCTTAATAATAGATATTCCTTTATGGTTAATGGCAGGGCTTGGTTGGGGATACTTCATGAAAAGGTTTCTGATGAAGCAAGCAGTAAAAAACAGAAAGTAAAAGCTCAAGTGAAATTATAGAATCGTTTAGAATTATCCTCGGATTGTGCTCCTCTGGAGGAGCTGTCAGAACTTGTTCTGACTGAGGAGGATAAATAAAATGCGTTCATTGAGGCACTCGAAGTGTAAGTATTTTATATATATTACTCGCCACCGAGAACCTCAGGCAACGTAATTTGTCCACCTCTGTTGGTTAAAATCTTGTGCAATACAAATGTTGCATTTTACTACTGTCTTTATTCTATAATAAACACCCCGTCTCACGCCGTTGGCCTGATCCAGCCCTCTTTCGCTACGCTTAAAATGGGGAATATATCTGAATTTATTTTTACACGAACTGCCCAGTAACCAAAGCAATAATAAATACTGCGACATACCACGACATAGTTAGGCAATTGTTGATAAATATATTTGTTTTGTAAATAAAATTAGGATTTTATTTTATTTTATTTTATTTTATTTTATTTTAGTCTCAAGATAAATCAGAATACATACAAATTAATGCAAATAGTCTTATTATATTTTCTTATTTTGATATATTCATCAAATAGCTTTGAAACAATTAAAGGTGAAAAAGTCGAGTTAAATAAGATAGATAATTATTTATTGATAATTATGGATGGTATGTACTGCCATGATTGCCTTGTAAAATTGAATAATGTGATTGATGCAGATAGAAAAATCAAATCTATAGTGGCATTTAAAAGTCAAAATGGTATTATTTTAAATAAAACCTTAATAAATAATAGTAAGAAATATATCACTCCTGATATTTGGGTTTTTTATAAAGAAGATAATCTTTTTGCTAATTTTAATACTAGTGTTTCACCAAATGTTATTTTAAAAACCGAAGATTCAACATATTATTTTCATTATGAAAATCTATTCACTGGAAAAGATAATAGAAAAGTATTTAATAATTTTAAAAAAATATACAAAGAGATTTGTTATGTCTACAAATAAGCTTTACTCAATCGTTCTAATAATTATTTTAATAGCTACACCTATAAGTCTTTGTTCAATAGATTATTATACAGATAATGGAAGGGATATGAGAACACATACAGGTGCTCCAACTGGTGAACCAGTTTGTGGTTATCAGTATGTTAGTCCTACAACTGTTGGGGCTCCCCCCAATGATGTCATTACAGAATTGCATTGTTCCGAACCTGGGAATTCTCTATGTGAAGTTAGTACTTTGTATAAACTTAAAATGCCTAACTATGATTTAGAAATATCACTTTCAAGGCATAAAGATTATTATGTACTTAACGGAGTTACTGATAGTATTTACCATGAGAATCGAGTCGATGGCACTAATACTTATTACGGTGTAATTCAATGGGTAACAGATTCTACTACTGGTGTAACAACTGCTATATCAAACATAACGGTTCAATAGTGTTAAAATTTGTTTTAATTTTGTTATTGGTACAACAATTGAATAGTTCCCAAAAATTAATTGATTTTTGGGAACTATCTTCCATGATCGAATATAATACTGATTTTGACATTAATCGTGATAATAATTATGTATATTATCAAAATAAGATTTATCAAATTGGATTACTTAATAATGTAATCATTATTGCTACAGATAATAAGAAGATGTCTATTTCAGAATTAATTCCTAATTATAAAAGTAGTGAAGTGATTTCATTTGAAATAGGTGATAAATTTATTGCAATCAAGGATTTTAACTATATTTACTTATTTGAACATAATAATCTTACTCAAATTAAGTTTAAGTTTTTAGTACATTGTCCGTTATATTTATCCAATTTGGAATTCTGGAATAACAATCTTTATCTTTTCGATGTGAAATTTTCTGAGGATAATTGTAAAGAGACTTCTCAATCTATACTGTTGGAATTAAATTTAACCAACAAAGAATTAAAAAAAGTGAATTTTGATAATATAGAAGGCATTGATATGGCTGTCTATGGGCCCAGAAAATTAATTGATTTTAATAATGGAATATTATCAATTTCTGATATAACTAAATATAAAGTTCGTTTTTATAACGTAGAAAAAGGAATTTTTGTTGATTCGATCATTAGAAATGATAATAAACCTTGGGGAAAGGAATATGATAACTATCCAAAATATAACTGTGATAAATACATTTCAAATTATATATATAAAGCATTTGAGTATAGAAAGATTTTAAATCAGATTTGGAGAAGTGAATTCATTAATGATTCTACTTATCTTGTAAGTTGGACATATCCGTCAAAAATTGATGGAATAGATTCATATAGATGCAAATATGATTTATATAAAAAACGAAATAACAGATGGGTTATTTTTGAATTAGATTTACTTAACTATGAAAAAAATCCTAATGATATCTTTAGTCCCAATAACATTTCATTATACCAGACATTTAGAATTATAGATGGAAATCTATTTAAAATTGTCCCTTATCCTAAGAAATTAGTTGATTTTTGTAAGTCAACCACAATCAAAGAATTCGATAATAAAGTTGAGGAATATTATCTCGACAATGATTTAGAATATACTTTTTTAAAATTTAAATTTAAATAGCTTTAGACGAACGAAGGTAATAAACTAGTTTGACTCTTTTATTTTTACACAAACTGCCCCGCGGCCCAGCCAGAAGCCCAAGCCCAAGCGAAATTATAGCCACCAAGCCAACCGTTTACATCTACTGCTTCACCGATTATGTATAGACCTTTGTGTTTTCTAGTTTCCATAGTCTTTGATGATAGTTCGTCTGGATGTACACCGCCGAGAGTAATCTCTGCTTTGCTGTATCCTTCGTCTCCAGTTATTGTTATAGTCCACTTATCTAGCAGTTTTAATAGTCGTTCGAACTGAGGGTCATCTAACTGTTTTGGTGAGCAATCGAAACCGTGATAAGTCGCCCATTCGGTAGCGAATCTGGAAGATATATGCTCTGAAAGTAGATTCTTTACAAGTACACCAGAACGCCTTTCTTTATTAAAGTATGTTGGTAAGTCAGCGTCTGGTTCTAACCGAATATGGAACTCTTTGCTGCCATTCAAGTAATTCGATATTTGCAATATAGCAGGTCCACTCATCCCTTTGTGGGTGAATAATACCGCTTCTTTGAAGGTAATATCGTCAGTGTAAACTTCAGCGTTGAATGATATACCACGTAAGGATTTATAGTCTAGATTTTTGTTAAAGTCGAGCACTAATGGTACTAATCCAGGTCGAGGAGGATTTAATTTTAAGCCGAATTGTTTTGCAATTCTGTAAGAAAAATCTGTAGCACCACGGCTAGGAAAAGACAATCCCCCAGTTGCAATTACTAACGACTCACAACTATAATCACCCTGATTAGTTAGTACATAATACTTGCCATCATTTGCTTTTTTTATTTCAGCGACTTTTGTACTAGTTTGTATTTCTAAACCATATTTATCTGCTTCTGATTGGAGTAGTGCAACTATTTCACGAGATGAATTCTTGCAGAATAATTGCCCCAAAGTCTTTTCATAATAATCAATCTTATATTGCTCCACTAGATCTATGAAATCATTAGGCGTGTATCGAGTTAGTGCAGATTTATGAAAATGAGGATTAGAAGAAGTGTAATTAGAAGGACCAGCATTTATATTAGTGAAGTTGCACCTCCCGCCTCCGGAGATTAGTATTTTCGTACCAATCATTCGGTTGTGTTCCAGCACTATTGTATTTCTACCAGCTTTGGCAGACTCTATTCCACATTGCAGACCGGCCGCTCCAGCTCCAATTATCACTACGTCTTTTCTTATCATAATTAATAATTACTAGATAATAAAAAAGCCGACCTTACAGCCGGCTTGTATAAAATAATCATCTTTACTTATTTGTTGTTGAATATAGGAGATTCTTTCACAGAGCCATAGCCAGAAATAGAAATTTCAGGTTCATCAACAGAATTAGTTTTTATTTTCACCCAGCAGTTCATATAACCCGGTGCAGTTGGAGTAACCTTAGCAACTAGATCAAATGATTCACCTGGTTTTAATGATTTATTGCCGCTAATATTTAACCTCAAATCAGCAGGACTTTTAGTTATATTACTAAGAGTCAAAGTCTTCTTGCCAGTATTTTTGATTGTAATTTTAGAAGATTCTTCTTTACCTACTTCCATCTGGTTGAATGCAAAAAATGCAGGAGAAACAGTTACTTCTTTTTGAACATCAGCTGAAAGTCTGAATATAGTAGTACTATTAGCAGGATCATTTGACGAAATTCGAATTGTTTTTGAGTTAACTCCAGCTCTACTACCTACATTGAATGATACATCAATTGTTGCTACTTCACCAGGGTTTAGTTTGTCTTTGTCAAGTGGAGCAGTAGTACAACCACAAGATGGTTTTACATTAGTGATTATAAGTTGCTCATTACCCGTGTTTTTAATCTTAACTTTAGTCTTTAGTGGACTATCTTTGGGTCCAACTTTACCCCAATCATAGCTATTTCCACCAACTATTTCTAATTTTGGTTGCGCATAGGCAACAGATGCAATCATTAAGACGGAAAGCACACTTAGAATAAATTTTTTCATCATTTACCTCTTTTTGTTCAGTTATATTTACTAAATTAATAAAATAATTCTTTCTCAGAACGTATTTTTTGTAAAATTAGTCTTTACTTAAACGTTACTGATTGTATATTGACCATTAATTTAAAAAATATCATAAAATCAATTATACTAATATTATTAACTGTTTTTTTGTGTCAAAGTTACATTTTGACATCAAAACCCACTATTATTCCCGAAAAAACTTCGTCTGATACAGTTGATTTAGGCATAACCTATAAAAAAGGCTCTGTTCAGTTCCCATTATTTGCAAAATTTTTGATTAATAATGATACTGAATCCCAACTTAGAATTACGAATCAGGATTTGACTTCAGCTATCTTTGCGATTGATGGTAGTGGTGACCAGACTTTCAGACAATTCACAGACGATATAAATACTTTTCCAATCGTTACTGACCCTGCGAACAGGAACAACTCAGTCACTGTTCAATATTTGTTTCCAAATGTTATAAATGAAATAAAGAATGTAAATAAATGTATTTATATATGCGGATTATTAGACGAAAAGAACAATATGGTAGTCCAAGACACTTTCACAATAATCGCGAGAAAAACTGATAAGTATGTTGGGGCCTATGAAGAGGAGATAGATTTTGATTCAGTTTATGTTGAAAGCCAATTTGAAATAACAAAGAATTGGTTCGTTAAAAATGTATGGAAAACACAACAAAGACTTTTCAAAGATGAATATAAACTGCTGAGCTCTCTAGTAAGTGGTCAGGAAATCATTCCACAGAGATTGACTAATGATATAGTGTTAGCACCTAATAGAGATGCTATAGATTGGGAGTTTAAATATAAACCTTTGGATATGGAGGCAGATGAAGCAATTTTTAAATTGTATTTTTACCCATTTGAGTCTGAGGGCAACACAACTGAAATTGACTCAATTGAAACAAAAGTTATGGGAACAGGTGTTCTACAAAGAATTGATATTGTAGAAGTTATTTCGGGTCATTATATGACTTCGTTTGGAAATAAGTACACTATCGATCTTGGGAATTTAAGACCTGGTGATAAAGAGAAAGTAACATTTGTTGTTCAAAACAAAGGTAATTTTGCAATTGGTAACAAAGCAGAAAGATTTGAAAACAGCAGAAACGACATTCTAATATTGCTAGATAGTTTAGCAAGCAACCGACACCTAAGACAAAACCAAATAGATACGATTTCAGTTGAATTTATAGCTGGTAGTGGCGGTAAGATTGAATCAAAGTACCTGTTTGAAAGTGATTTACTCGATAGGAATATCAGAGGGGCACAGAAAGTTAATTCTTTATTTGAAGTAAATTTTACAGGTACGATTAGGCAACCTATATTGTTGATTAACAAAGACTCGGTAGATTTCGGCTCTGTTACGATTTCAGCAGATGAAAACTGCAATAGTTTCGTTTCGCAAACATTACAAATTAAAAATATTGGTAACGAAACACTTAATATTTATAATATAATCCCAAATGATTTAGTCAATTTTTCGGTTCAATATTTGAAAAGTGAACTTGCACCAACGGACACATCGTTAGTAACAATATCTTATGAACCAAGTCAGCCCGGGAAACACCTTAGTGATTTATCAATAATTACCAATTCGGTTTTACCATTTGATACTACTAATGTTAAATTAGTTGGGAGAGGTGTGCCACAAGCAGACATAATGCTAAAAATTGATTCTTCTAAATCTCTTCCGGGCACCGAAATACTTATGCCTATAGTTGTAGAAAAAGAAAAGATTGTTAATGCAAATAAATATACCGATGTACTCCGTTTCAACAGAACACTACTTCAATTTATAGAACCTATTCACTTGAATACAGCAAGTTCTGCTGCATCGATTGATACGAAATTTGATTTGAATCAAGATGGGAATCTTGTTGTAAATCTGAAAAGACAATCGGAGGAAAACTTTTTAAAATCTGACACTTTAGTTATATTAAAATTTGCTACTTTCTTGGGTAATGCAAAGTATTCAAATATAGATTTTACGGATTCGAAATTCAGCAACAAGAACTGCGACAAGCTTTTTGAGATAAAGCCACACAGGGGAATTTATCAAATAGATTCGGTGTGCGGATTAGATTTCAAAATTTATGACGCTGGAGCTGTTACTATATTCAGTGTTTCACCTAATCCAACTCAAGCTCAATCAAATATAAACATATTTAGTCCTGTGGATATGAATTTGGATATTCAAATAATAAATACACTAGGTAGAGTCGAGATGAGTATGGAAAATGCGAATATCAAGTCAGGAAATAATAGTTTTGAGTTTGACTTTTCTAATCTTTCCAACGGTTTATATAATGTATTATTAGTTAAAGATAGAATAATAGCGAATAAGACTATAGTAATAAGCAAATGACAAAATTAATACTCATAGTGTTTATGGTAATTCCAGTATCGTTGTTTTCGCAAGGATTCGATTGGCAAGTAAGCTCACGTCATCCATACAACATAACTAATAATTACTTAGGTGCAGTTGGTGGCATATCTTATGGCTACCATTCAGGAAATTTCCCATTTCTCGAGGGCGATATCACTTGTTGCAACTATGAAAAAGGTGATGGTTTAGGTATTCAACTCGGTATAACTGGAGAGTATTGGTACGAATATGATTTGGCCTTTTCTGCTTCCTTGCTCTACTCCCAGATAAATTCTAATTTCCGAACAGAAATATCAGTAATTAAGAAAACAAACCCAGATTTACCAGGTTTCAATTGGACAACTGCTTATGAGAGTGATATTTCTCTTGGATACATTACATTGGATATGGCGGTAAAGAAAAGAATATATGATAAACTAAGTCTAAGGGCTGGTGTTGATATTAATTTTAATATCAACTCAACAGAATCTCACAGAAATCTTGTTGTTTCCCCTAGAAATATACCTTTCTCCGATGGAACTTTTGAGAAACCACTTACTGCCGGACGAATAGGGGAGCTATCGGACTTTGTACTTGGTGTTAGCATAGGTACTAGCTATGATTTTGATTTAGGAATTGAACGATACGGTGAGCTTAATCTAATAAGTAATTACACCGTAAATAGTTATGTCGCAAACAATAGCTGGCAAAATTTACAAACTAAGTTATTAATCAAGGTTTTTCTTGGTATCAGATAACAGCAGATTCTAATATATTCATGCTACCTTTATCACTGTCAATCTCAGCACTTATCCCTAAAGGAATTGTAAATTGAGTTGAAGTATGTCCGAATAGCAATCCATAAAATACGGGGTATTTCTTATCAGCAAAAATATAATTATAGACTTCCAATTCACTTCGGTCCCAACTCATTTGCGAACTACCTGCGGTGCAATCGTCACATTTGCCAATGACCACACCAGCTATATTATCGAGTAAGCCGGACATTCGCATCTGAGTTAACATCCTCTCTAATCTGTACGGCGCTTCACCTACATCTTCAATAAAGATTATTTTATTCTTTGTCTCAATTTCAAATGGGGTACCTATTAGCGAAGTTAGTAAAGAAAGATTACCACCTACTAACTCACCTTTTGCTTTTCCGCCATTTATAGTAATTGTTGGATTACTAGCCCTGACGCCATTAGAAACGGGATTATCTATTGTTCCATAAGCTTCGTTTTTAAATAGAATATTTTGAAAGGACTCATAGGTAACAGAATCAAAATTGGATAGCATCACTGGAGAATGAAATGTAACCAATCCGGTTTTTTTGTTAATGCCCGTAAGTAAAGCTGTTATATCGCTGTAACCACATAAGATTTTCGGATTCGACTTAATCAAATCAAAGTCTAATTTTTCTAACAATTCGGCAGAGCCAAATCCTCCCCGAATAGTAAATATTGCCTTTATAGACTTATCGGAAAATGCTTGATGAAGTTCATCTACTCTTTCTTCTGCCGACCTTGTCTTGTACCCTGATGCAGTTTTAACGATGCTTTTCGGCAATATTGTGTTCAAAGTAAGTTTGTCACAAATTTCTTGTGCCCTATAAACGTCCATAAGATCGGTAACGTTAGAAGCAGGTGAAACAAGTGCAACTTTATCGCCAGGTTCAATTTTTTTTGGTTTGATTTTTGATGAAGTATTGGCAAAAGTTGGCTTATTTGTGCCACTATTAAGTAAAAATAATGACGAAAGCGCAGTTAATTTTAATAAATTTCGTCTATTCATATTTTATTTTCAGAATATTATTATAATTGTGTAAATTAAAGAAAAAATTAATAAAAAATTGATAGATACAGAAAACATATTTATGTTTCAACCAGAATACGAAGAGGACAGTCCTTTTGGTATTGACCCTAAATTCGACTTGCAATTTCTATTGCAAAAAGCAGAGGAGTATTTACAGGATTACGATGAGGAACTGATAACAAAAGCATTTTGGTATTGCTACGAGAATCACAAAGGTATGGTACGAAAATCTGGAAAACCATTTTATACTCATCCGCTCAATGTTTCCATTGTTCTGCTAGAAGAATTCCCAATTTATGATTCGCAAACAGTAGCTGCATGTTTACTCCACGACACTATGGAAGACGTAGATAATGTAACATGGGAGAGTATCAAAGATACTTTCAACGTTGAAGTAGCCAGAATGGTAGATGGTGTTACTAAAATTAGCCATAAGCAAGTGAGCCAAGCGGAGAACAAAGCTGCTTCTTACAGAAAATTATTCTTAGCTTTAGTAAGAGATATCAGGGTAGTCTTAATCAAATTAGCTGATAGACTTCACAATATTAGAACTCTTCACTATCTGTCACCGAATAAACAACAATACATTGCGAAGGAGACTCTTAATTTTTATACAATGTTAGCCCATAGATTAGGATTATTAAAAATTAAGATTGAATTAGAGAATCTATCTTTTTTCTACCTTGACAGAGAGGCTTATGAAGATATAAAAGAAAGGTTGAGTCAAAAAAGAAAGGAATTTTTGGGCTATATAACTTCTTTCTTAGGTACTATTGAAAATAGTCTTCAAGAACACGAAATTGACCATACATTGACGATTTATCATAAGCACGAATACGAAATATTTAATATGATTCAGGAAGGGAAATCTCTTTCTGATATTGATAATTTCTATTCTATTAACTTAATCATCAATACTAATGAAAAATCTGATTGCTACAGAGCTCACGGAATAATTGCAAATACTTTTGATTCTATTAAATTCTTAGACTATATTTCAAAACCAAAGTTCGATTGGTACAAATCATTACACACTGAAATAATTGGTCCAGATGGTAAAAAAATAGAACTATCAATTAGAACACAGGAAATGGAAGCAATTGCCGAAGATGGTTTTGCATCGAAATTTTCTCTAAAAAATAAGCGAAAGGCACTCAATATAACTCGCGAAGACACTGAGGAATGGGGCAAGTGGATGCAAGAGATGATAGAAGAGTATCCGGATAGTGCTATTCAAATTATTTGGAATTCTATTAAAGTTAATCTGTTTGATGTAGATGTTGTAGTCTATAATAAGAAAGGTGAACCTGTATCGTTACCAGACGGATCCTCTGTGCTTGACTTTGCTTTTGCAAAATCGTATTATGACGGTATGCACTGCATTTCTGCTAAAATAAACGGTGTAATTAAAGAATTGAACTATGAGCTTCAATATGGTGATCAAGTCGAGATTATTACTTCTGATAGCGTTAAACCAGAGCCAAAATGGCAACAATATGTTGTTACATTCAAAGCTGTAATCTCACTTTTCCATTATTTTAAGGAAAATCCTTTTGTCGAAATTGCCGATGACAAGGTTTTGCATTCATTTATAAAAATGAAAATTGTTGGAGAAGATAGAGAGGGTATGCTAAAGCAAATAACAGAAGCTATTGGCAAAAATAGTATGCACGAGCTTCATATAAGTGCGCAAGAGGAAGACTTCGAAGGAGTTTTTACTCTGAAAGTAAAAGAAGATGACGATGTCAATAATATCTTCCTGAAAATATTGAATATACAAGGTATTAAAAGTGTGAATCTACTTGAAGATTAGTCCAATATTTTAATCTCAATATTATTAATATGTACAAAGATTCTATTCTAGATATCCGTTGCTTTTTCCTAATTACTTATTGCCTTTTAGAGTTACGATTACTGAACGCGAATAGAACCTACCTTCTGGTAATTTGTTATCATAGATTTCATTTTTAACTTTACCTCGTCCGATTGCTTTATCAGTACTAACTTCTAAGGCCTTTGCTACAGCTAATGCTCGGTCATAAGACAAAGTTACATTATAATCTTCATCACCTATCATATCGGAGTACCCCTCTATGGAGACAATCTGCGATTTATCAGTTATTCTTTCTTTTACTAAATTCAAAGTAACTTCTGCAACGGGTGGTAATTGTGTTATATTGTATCCAAATAATATCAAATTGTACTTTTCAGTTTTTGCATCGTTTACAAATTTCTGAACAAAGCTCATCTCAGATGAATTTTTCTCGTTAGTAAGTATTTCCCCGGCAAAACTCTTTTCCGTCCCTAAGCTATCACGTAAATTTAGCTTAAAGCTAAGTGGATTTTCCTCTGTCGGTAATTCTCCCAAATCGTCTAAAGGATTCCACTCAAGACTACTTGGAGGGGTCCCTTTCCCAGCGAATGTCTTTGCAACTCCCTCATTGTTGAATATTTCTATTTCCCAATTTGTAATTGGAAGTTTAGAATCAACTTTCGGTAACATTGTTACTTCCAGATTTTTATCAGTAGAGCTAGTAGTGTCAGACATAAGTTGAGGTTTGAATATTGTCCAATCTTGCGGTACAATTTCTACTCTTCGGTTCTCTGCTCTACCATACTCATTGTCCGTTTTCGATGGTGTTTCTGGTAAGTTCCTTGCAGTTATTGTGAACCTTTCTGGACTCAAATTCCAAGTTTGTACAAAATAATCGCGCACATTCTCTGCTCTATTCATAGAAAGGGTTTTGTTCCCTTGCTCAGACTCGAAATCAGAATTACAGCCAACTAAATTGATTTTTACCTCTGGGAATTTCTGAAATCTTTGGCCCAAAATATTCAATATGTTGTGGTAACCAGAAAGTGAGTTCTCAAAGTTCAACTTGTCCGTTTTGAATTCTTTTGCTTCTTGCTCATTAATCAAATCATATCGCGGAGGTATAGTTGATTCGTTTTCTTCGAAGAAAACATAGCCCAAAATTGCCTCGAACTTCAAGTCTTTATCATACTTAACGAATATAGTGTCACTTGAATATTCTTCATTCAGTTTTACTTGAAAGTCAGCAGCAATAGCCGAAGTTGCAATTGGTACTATTATTTCAGGTTCTACTGGTTTGATTGGCTCTGGTTTTTTTATCTCTGGCTTTTCTTTCAAAGAATATTTGAGTTGTACACCTAAGTTTAAAGTACTAACAGTCCACTCAACTTCAGGTACAACATTGCCAAATCTATGGGTATAACTGACAGTAGGAGAGAGGAACATATCGTTATTGTTATCTAATGGTAAATCGTAGCTTGCACCTAATGAAACTAATGGCAAAATAGTTGAAATATTATCTAAAGTACCACTTTTCTCATTTCTAACTGTTCTACCATTCTCAAATGTCATATTTTTGGGTTTTTCTAATGTTTCTTTCTGCGATATATCAACTGAAAGTAAATAATTAAAACCAAGACCCAAAAACCCTTTCAGGTTTTCTATAATAGCCATAGATACGGTAGGTTCGAATACAACCGATGGGAGTTGAACATCTAAATCGTGGCGGATTAAACCATTAGTTGGTTCATTCTGAGCATTTCGAATAATTTCGTTTTCTGTTTGTGATATCAGAGCAGATAAATCGCTGTATCCTATTTTCAAACCGACTTGCAAATCTTTATCAATATTATAATTCGCTAAGAAACCAAAGTTCATTCCTAAGCCGTCGCCACTTTTGTAGTTTGGACTACAACAGGGAAAATTTGGTAGTGATTGGAATGACGTAGAATAGTTATTAAGCCCCATTCCGCCATAAATCCCTATATCTCCTATTTGATCCACTTTGCTTTGAGATACTAGAGCAATTGGAAGTAGGATAGTTAATAATACTAATATATTTTTTTTCATACTATTTTTGTATGGCTATTTTCTTAGTAAAAATTTCATTTGGTGTTGTTAGCACTATGTAGTAAACGCCAGAAGGTATATCAGATACACTTTTTGTAGTGCTAAATAATCCAGATTCACTTGATAAATCATTATATCTTGCAACTACTTCACCTTTGCTATCAACTATTTCCATTTTGTTAGTCCCAGATTCACGAAGCTGGTAATCAATATTGATTGTAGTCATAGCGGGGTTAGGAAAAGTATTTGTAATACCTGCCTCTACTGAACGCTTTATAAGTCTAAAAACTCCGTCTATCTCGCAGACACCCTTAAGTTGGAATAGACCATTATTAGTGACTGTTACTATGTTTTCAGTCCATTGAAAATCTTCTATTACTAAGTCAGTTGAGAGTACTTCTCCAAGCATTGTTTTGAATCTAAGGTTATAAAGCACGCCTGTAGAGTCAGAAAACTCACCAGATATTTTGATGCTACAATCATCTACACCACCACAGTTTGGCATACCATCTATTGGGTATAGAATTGTGGAGTTGAAACGGATAGTTGCAGTCCAACTGTGCGGAGATCCTGCGAATTGCCTTGAATTTACTAACATAAGAGGTACATCTATGTCAAACCCTGTTTCAGACTCTACTTTGGGTAAAGTAACAACGGCTGTTGCCACAGTATCATTGATGCCTTTGTTGATAGAATACCAAAATCCTAGACTTTTCGTATTGTTACCATCACTAGTTATTCCAATAAAACTTTGACCTAATGTAGATCTTAATACGTGTTTATCGTCTGTTGTTTTATTCCCACCAGAACTTAATACTCCTTTCTCAAGTCTTGTTTGCGAAAGAATATTAGTCAAAGAGAAAAGGAATAAAATAAAAATAATTTTTTTCATATTCTTAATCCATGTGGAACCATTGTCCACCATATCTTATGAAACTTGCTGCCGTTTTCGATGCCAATGTCCAGTTGGAAGCTCCACCTACTGTGATATCTCCACCTGAATTATTAATTACCATTAGCATAGTACCATTTTCACTATTAGGTAATCCGATTGTACCTCCTGGACTCGAACTGTAAACCAAAACTGATCTTCCACGAGGAGGGCTTGTGGAATTAGCTGCTTCAGTCGATCCAAATACTAGCACTCCATTGTCTGAAGATGAACTGCTACCAATCTTTATACCATTGTCGTTACTATTAGTAGATGCAATATACAATTTTGTACTAGAAATAGCAGTTTTGCCAAGCCCAATACTTCCGTTGAAAGTTTTATTACCTTCGAATGTTTGAGTGGTAGTATTTACTACTCCCGACTGCGAATCGCTTGCATCTTGAACTGTGAATGGACTTGCCGACGTACCAGCACCTGTTATGGGTGCACTAACATTTACAGAACTAGAACTATTGAAAGCAGTCCAATCTTCTTTACTCAGATAACCGTCTGTTGTCGAACTTGCTTTTGGCAAAACTATAGTCATATTTGCAGCTCCAACCAATCTATCTGTTCCATTGTTAATAGTCAATGGCCCAGAGGTCAATACATCTCCTGTGGATATATCGATAGGATTTGTTGCAGAACCATTTCCTTTCAATGGTGGATCTACGTAAACGCTGTCTAACTTCTTGTTGAATTTCAAGTAATCTGTAGCAGAAATATAACCATCTTGCGAACCACTTGCTTGTCTAATATCTATTGGGTTTGAAGTTGAGCCATCTCCATAAATTGGATCACTTGTTTCTATTGCTCCAACCGTAGCATTATAGAAAGTATTCCAATCAGCAGCAGATAAATATCCATCGGTTGTGCTTGATGCCTGAGTTATGCCTAACGGCGAGCTACTAGTACCAGCTCCAGTCAAAGGTGAATTCTTAGTTACAGTGCTCAATTTACTATTAAATGAACTCCAATCTGCTTGAGTCAGATATCCACTTGATGATGAACTTGCCTGAGCAATCGAGATATTCACATTTGATGCAGTTACTACGCTATTTGCTCCGTTAGAAACAGTAATAATCCCATCTCCATTCAAATTAGAAGTACGAACTGACAGAGGACTTCCAGAAGTTCCATTTCCAGAAAGAGAACCGTCGGATGTTACATTCGTTAGCTTAGCACTAAAAAGACTAAAATCTGTGCTATGAAGATAGCCACTAACAGTTGTACTTGCACGACTAATTTTAACAGGATCTAATGTGGTCCCATCTCCACTAATTGGCGAAGTGGTTGCAACAGAAGAACTATTATTATAGAAAGTATTCCAATCAGCAGCAGATAAATAACCATCGGTTGTGGAAGATGCCTTGGGAATTACCAAAGGCGAGCTACTTGTTCCGTCTCCAGAAAGTGGTGCATTTTTTGTCACAGTTGCTATTTTATTATCAAATGTGTTCCAATCAGTTGAACTCAAATATCCATCTCTGAAACTATTTGCCTTGAGCATTGTGATTGGTTGCGAAGATGTACCTGTACCTGTTATAGGTGCTGCTGAATTAACTGTACTCAACTTACTATTGAATGTAATCCAATCAGCAGCAGAAAGGTAACCAGATGCTGAACCTGATGCTTGGTCAATATTTAGCGGATTAGAACTAGTTCCGTTACCAGTGATTGGGCTATTGGCGCTTACAACATTTAATTTACTATTGAACGATATCCAATCTGAACTCATCAAATAACCACTTGTTGATGCATCTGCCCTTGGCATCCGAACTCTATCGGAATTTGTTCCGGTACCAAGAAGAGGAGATTGAACCCAAGTTGTCGAAGTTTGATTGAATTTCAACCAATCAGACGCTTTTATATAACCATCACGTGAAGCGTTAGCACTTTGCATACGTAGTGGGTTTACAGACGTACCTTCGCCTTCTATTGGTGCTGTAACTGAAACAGTTGATAATTTACTGTTGAACGTACTCCAATCTGATGAAGCAAGATAGCCATCGTTTGAAGCACTCGATTTACTCATAGTTAAAGGATTGCCACTTGTACCATCGCCACTAACTGGAGAGTTGCTTGAAACAGCCGATAATTTACTATTGAAATTAGACCAATCGCCCGATGTTAAGTAGCCATTGTTAGAAGCACTTGCTTGGTTTATAGTCAAAGGATTACCACTTGTACCATCACCAGTAATAGGAGATGAACTTGACACATTGTTTAATTTACTATTAAATGAATTCCAATCTGATGAACTAAGATACCCATCGGTAGTAGTGTTTGCTCGTGCTAATGCAATTGGTGAACCTGTTGTGCCGTCTCCTGTTAATGGAGCATTGACCGAAGTAGTTGCAGAATTATTGAATTTCGTCCAATCAGCAGAACTTAGGTAACCATCAGTACTTGCGTTTGCTTGATTGATACTAACAGTCATATCATTACTACCTAATATTTTGTTTCCACCATTAGTAATTTGTATCACACCATTAGAAACTACGTCTGCTGAAACAACACTTAACGGATTAGCTGTAGTACCGTCACCATTCAAAGTGGCATCATGTGCTACATTAGTTAATTTGCTATTAAATGAATTCCAGTCAGAAGATGATAAATAACCATCAGTACTTGAACTTGAAGAAGGTAGTATTAATGGTGAGCTGCTAGTCCCATCTCCAGTAATAGGGGCATTAGCAAAAGTAGTAGATGAATTGTTGAACTTTGTCCAATCAGCAGAGCTAAGATAACCATCATTAGAAGCACTTGCTTGAGCTAAATTTAATGGATTAGCAGAAGTACCATTGCCAGTAATGGGTGCGTTAGCAACTGTCGTACCTGCGGCATCGAATCTTTGCCAATCAGCAGAGCTAAGATAACCATCATTAGAAGCACTTGCTTGAGCTAAATTTAATGGATTAGCAGAAGTACCAT
>JAGQWJ010000034.1:0-16059 GCA_020437395.1 Ignavibacteriota bacterium
GCACGAACTGTTCATCATCTTTACGAATCGCATCGCTAATTTCAGTAAGTCGATCCATCTCGGCCTGCATTTCAGGACTCGACTCTATCATCTTAGTGACTTCAGCAGCTTGTTCGCTCGACAATTCCCCATCAAGTAGCTGGGTAATTAGTTCTAAGTCGTTATTTGTTAAGTTATTCATTATTTTCGTGTTTATTCAAATCAACCAAATATGGCTCTAATATGTCCTTAATTTTCTGTTTAGCTCGATATATTCGAACTTTAACATTTGTCAAAGAAGTATCAGTAATTTCTGCTATGTCTTGATAAGACAGACCTTCGTACTCTCTGAGTATAAAGACTTCTTTGTACTCTTCTGGCAATGTTTCCATAGCCATTTTTATCAAATCCAAAAGCTCATTGCCATCATGATTTTCATCTCTGACAAACATATAGTCTTCATAGCTGACCAATGGCTTCTTCTTCTTTTGTATATTGACGCACAAATTACGTGCAATCGTCAATATAAAAGCCGGCACATTAGTCATTTCCCTGTTACTGTTTGAACTTTTATAAAGTCTTATAAAAGTTTCTTGTAACACATCCTGTGCTTCTTCTTTATTACCAAGGAACCTTCGGCAATAGGCAAAAACTCGAGGAGAATGTCTATCATACAACTCGGAAAAAGCACTATTGGCTAACTTGCCCCGAGATTGCACTAACTCAAACAGCTCCGGGTCACTATATTTGTCAAGTTTTGTACCCATTACTAATACAATAACAATAATTCCAGAAAAATGTTACAACCACAATATTAATCGGGAATGTTTTCCCATATATCCGTTAAGATTTCACTAAATGAGAAGAATCCTTTCTTATTGTGTACCCAGTTTGCAGCTAAAAGCGAGCCAAGTGCAAAACCTGTTCTGTTTTTGGCATTGTGGGTCAATTCAATACTATCAGCTAATGAATCAATATACATTGTGTGTCTGCCCGTTATCTCGCCGCCCCTTGTAGAAGATATATGCAATTTACTATTGTCAACTTCTCCGTTGATTGCATTATATTCCACTCCCGATTTTCTATCTATGTTGCTAGTTATTATTTTACCCATAATTTCAGCTGTTCCACTCGGACTATCCTTTTTGCGTTTATGATGCAGTTCGTGTACCATCACATCGTAGGAATCCAGATAGTTGACCAATTTCGAGGCATATTTAACAATTTTGAAATACATCTGAACACCAACTGAAAAATTAGAACCCCAAACTAGTCCCGTACCATTTTTAGTGACCAAATCGCTCATCTCGTCTTTTCTGTCGTACCACCCAGTTGTACCTACTACTACTGCTTTTCCTTTTGAAGTCAAGATTTTTATATTTTCTATCACTGTATCTGGGTAAGTAAAATCGATAGCAACATCAAAATCATAATCTTCATTAGGATCTAGTTTATTATTCTCATCAAATATATCAGTGATAAAATATCCCTTATCCTTTGCTAACTTCTCTATAACCCTTCCCATTGCACCATAGCCGACTAAGGCTATTTTTGGTAACTCATTTGTCATTTTTGCCTTCGTGTTTGTTCTTTTAAAAAAAAATAAAGATAAGCAAAATTATGAACTTCTGCTTATCTTTACTAAGTCAAAATAAATTTGAACAGATTTTCTAATTCTTATTTTTTATAATGTTTATAAAATTCCCCAATTAAAGAAAATGCCTTGTCAATAGTTTCTTCGGTCGGACAAATTACTATTCTGAAATGCGAACTACCTGGCTTTTGACCGAAGCCTGTACCCGGCACAACTACAACACCAGTAGCTTTGAGCAATTCCTCGCAAAAGTGGAAATCGTTTTCCACTTCAATAGAAGGGAAAGCATAGAATGCTCCCTTCGGAGCAACTAAATCTATTCCATCTATTTCGTTAACTTTCTTCATCACTAAGTCTCTTCGTGTTTCCAATTTGGCTATCGACTGTTCCAAGTGCGTTTGGTCACCTTCCAGTGCTGGCTTTATACAATACTGAAGCGGGTGGTTTGCTGAGACTCTACTGCGAAGTATCTTATTTACGGCCTCTACATATTCATTCAGAAGACTGCTTTTTCCTGAGATTATTCCCCAGCCCAATCTGAAACCTGGTGCCATATAGTTCTTTGACATACCTGAGAAAGTAACGCACGGTAAATCGGGGTCGATTGATGCTATTGACACCATCTCAGTATTATCGAAGATTAGTTTGTCATATATCTCATCTGAAAATATTATCAATCCATGTTCGCGAGCCACTTCTACTATTTGCTCTAATAATTCACGTGGATAAATTGAGCCAGTTGGATTGTTCGGATTTATCAATACAATTGCTCTAGTCTTATCGTTTATCTTTGATTTTATATCCTCAATATCTGGTAACCACCCATTATCTTCATCCAGATAATAAGGATTTGGTTCCAACTCCAATTTCGCCTCTATCGCATTGTAGAGCGGATAACCTGGTGTAGGCATAAGGAAGTTTTCACCTGTGTTTAGCAAAGCCGTAAGACAAATCTCAATAGCTTCAGCTGCACCAGTTGTAATACATATATCTTGAATATTTTTTATTCCTTTTCTTTCTTCGGCATCTTTGCGAACTGCCTCGATTGCTTCCGAAATACCCGAAGATGGTGCATAGCCATTTTTACGGTTTCTCATTGCATTCACTACTGCATCAACTAAATGAGCAGGAGTATCAAAATCATACACATTTGGGTCACCAATATTAAGGTAATGCATATCGATACCTGTTTTAGCAACTCCCTGAGCTAGCATTATAATATCACGAATAGCATAGTGAATATTATCCGTTCTGAACGCTGGTATTATTGGGTTTATCATTATTTTAATCCTAAAGTAAAATTGTAGATTTAATCTTTACGAAAGACTACAAATATAAGGAATTGTTTTTACAAGCCCTTCATTAATTCCCTTTTGATACTATTTCAAACTCCCATTATTTTGACTACCATCAATTATTTATGATGATCAGAACTACTACGATTATAGAAATGACTTTCTTACTTTTTCAAAACATTAAAGACTATCAAAAATTTACTATATTTGTAATTCAAAAAATAAGCCATAGAGCAGAATGAAAAAGATATTATTCCTACTACTATTTCCAGTTATATTGTTAGCAAAAGAATTCAATCCAGATGATTATGAAGATGATGTAGAAAAGATAATCGAAGCCACAATGAAAAGTAATGTCGGTTGGGTAAGATTAGAATATCTTTGTAACAATTTTGCGAATAGATTAAGTGGCTCACATCAATTGGAGCGATGTATAGATTGGATTTACGAAGAAATGCACAAAGATGGCTTAACTAATGTACAAAAGCAGGAAGTATTAGTTCCAAATTGGAAGAGGCACTACGAATCGCTCAAAGTGATATTCCCAATGGAATATGATATAGATATGCTCGGACTTGGTGGTAGCGTAGCTACTCCACAAGAAGGAATAACCGCCGAAGTAATAGTTGTTCGCGATAAAGATGAGTTAGAAAGAAGAAGAAACGAAGTAGAAGGCAAGATTGTACTTTTCAATGTACCATTCACAACATACGGTCAAACTGTTCAATATAGATTCTATGGTGCTCAATGGGCAGCTCAATATGGTGCTGTAGCTAGTCTTATACGTTCTATCAGCCCTGTGGGATACGACAACCCACACACTGGAATGATGGCATACAACGACAGTATAACTAAAATTCCCCACGCAGCCATCACTTTAGAAGGAGCCGAACTCTTGCAAAGATACCAAGACAATGGACAAAGAGCAACTATACACTTAACTATGCACTCAAAGCATTATCCAGATGCAATCTCACACAATGTAATGGGTGAAACAAAGGGAAGCACTCTATCAGACGAGATTATTTCCGTAGGAGGTCATATAGACGCTTGGGATGCTGGTCAAGGTGCTCAAGATGATGGCGCTGGTTGTATGACAACTTGGGAAGCAGTAAGGTTGATAAAAGAATTGGGATTGAACAATAACAGAACTATACGTGCTGTAATGTGGACGAACGAAGAGAACGGAGCAATGGGCGGTAAGGAATACGCTAAGGGCTTTTCACACGAGAAACACGCTATGGCTTTCGAATCTGACGCTGGTACATTTGCTCCCTTAGTTATTAGATTCAGTGGTAGTCCAGAAATATTAGAACAAGTAAAGAAATTCGAACCATTATTAAAGAAAGTAAACCCACAGATCACTATAGGTGAAGGTGGTGGTGGAGTAGATATAGGCCCACTGATGGAAACTGGTGTACCTGGAATGAGCTTATCGCCAGATGATAAAGGAAGATATTTTTGGTATCATCATTCCCCTGCTGACACTTTCGACAAAGTTGATAAGGACGAATTCAAACAATGTGTGGCAGCGATAGCTGTTACAATTTACTTATACTCAATATTAGAATTAGAATGACAAAACAAGAACTTTGCAAAGAAATATATAAAGTAGCCCATATAACAGGTGAATTTAAACTTCGCTCGGGCGTAACCAGCCATGAATATTTTGATAAATATCAATTCGAGTCAAGACCAACTTTACTCAAAGAAATAGGCAAACAAATTAATGAGACTATTATCCCTGGATTAGAATTTGATATGTTAGCTCCATTAGAAATGGGGGGTATTCCTATAGCTACTGCTATATCACTACAAAACAACTATGATATGGTATTAGTCCGCAAAGAAGCCAAAGAATACGGCACTTGCAAATTGGCTGAAGGTCCAGATATAGCAGGTAAAAAACTACTTATAATAGAAGATGTAGTTACTAGTGGTGGTCAGATTATAATCAGTGCTGGCGAATTACGCCAAAGAGGTGCTATAGTCGAAGAAGCAATATGTGTTATTAATAGAGAAGCTGGCGGGGAAGAAAAGCTTAAAGAGGCAGGTATTAAACTTCATTCATTATTTACAATGACTGAGTTGAAGGATGTTTAATTGAGTTCTTTCTTTTATTCCGTAGTTGATTCTACAAAAATAGTTATATTACTACCCATATAATATGGATCAATCTTCCAAAAATTAATTGAAAGTGAATAATAGTCGAATTTTCCAACACCAAAAGTTCTTGTTGAATCTAAATTCGCCTCGAAACCCATAATCCACATTTCATATAAATCATTAGGATTAACCTTAAAAGTTAAATCAGACTCTACGTACTCAAGTGCAATATTATTCGATTCACTTATGTAAAAACCACTTACTGAATAAAGATTTGTGTTATTCTGAAATGAATTTATTAAATTAGTATCAAGAATCTTTATCTTCAATGTATCAACATCAGTCATAAAATAAGTTCTGCGAGGATTAGGAGATATATTTATATTTATAAACTCACCCTTCGGAACTTCAACGTATTCTACTGGACAATCTTTACATGAAGTAATTAGAATTATACTAATAAGCAATATAAAAAATGATTTCATTTGTACGGTTATTTATTGATTTATTGAGATATCAGTGTCTCCAACCTCAGGGAAAACTGTGTTGAATTGTGCTAAACTTAAACTGTAGCAGGCAAAAAACAGAAGTGTAAAAATAAAACTTTTCATAAAATGTACCCCAAATAGTCAGTTGATTGTATCTTTTGGTGTAATTTAATTTAATTTAATTTCCAAATTTATTTGAATAAAAAAATTTTATTTATCAACAATCACCTTAATTAGGTCATTGTTACTTCGCAATTATAATTATCTCTGTTCTTCGGTTGAGTTTTCGTCCAAACTCTGTATTATTAGAAGCAATAGGTCGGCTCTCGCCGTATCCTTCTGTTTTAATTCTCTTAGCAGATATCCCTTTATTAATAAGATATGCTTTAACACTTTCAGCTCTTGATTTCGATAATCTATTGTTTACTTCTTCGCTACCAATTGCGTCAGTATGACCTTCTATCATAATTACAACATTCTTGCGATTAGTCATAAATTCGGAAAGCACTTCGAGTTCTGGTACTGAATCCGGTAAATTAGAGCTACCAGTCTTATAAAGCATATTCTCGATTATCAGCTTTCTACCGAGTTCAACTATCGGAATAGTTTTCTTGGTTAATTCTTCCTTACGTTCATTGATGATAGCAATATCAATACTATCGGGAATAGCCGGTTTAGCTGTTCTATATTTCAAAGCGTAAAGATTAGTCAACTGATTTGAAAAATTATCTAAAATAGTTGAGAATGGATAATCAATATCATAGAAATTACCGCGCGTATTAGATGAAATGTAGTTGTAAGCAGTCAATCTTGGAGGGACAATACTGAAAACTCTTACTTGATCATCGAATAACATCTTAGTAATTGACTCCGTTGTTTCATTCGTAGTTCCAACACCACTTTCGCCTAACTGATGGTAAGGTGCGTCAGTAACAAGAACTGCGACCTTATTAGCAGAAGGTCTGTATTCTATTTGCTTGGAAGCAGCTTTCAATGCTTCAAGTGCATTCTCTTTCACATCGCCTCCACCAGCGGCTCTTACTTTGCCTATCCAGCCCAAAAAGTCATTCACGTCTGGAGTAGGTTGATAAACTTTATCAACTTCGTCAGAAAATAAAATAAGTCCTAAAGTATAGTCAATACCTCGTGTCTTAAGAAAACTTGTCAGATCACGGACTTTTTGCCTTACTGCGTTAATATATGACTGCATAGACCCAGTTTGGTCGATTACGAAGACAAAATCAACTGGAACCCTTTCGTTTATCGAAAGCTTATCCACGGAAATTACCTGATGTTCAATTCCGTTTTCTAGTACAGTTAGTCCCTCGGAATAAAGCGTATCGAGTGGTTGCCCATATATATTGTATGCCTCAACTATCACTTTAATTATCGGATAGTTAGATATATCAACATTTTGAATAGTAAGTTTGATTTCTTTTTGTTTGTAAGTAACTGATGCTGAACGCATCAGATCTTTCCTCTTCGCCGAACTGTCCTTAGCAGTTGGAACTTTAGATTCATCTGCCGACTGCCCTACAAGTAAGTTACTTGTGGCAAAAACTGCTAGAATAGCAATTAATATGAAAGCGGCTCTGTTCATAACGCAAGTTACTGAAAGTACAAATAAAAAAAAACCCTTCAGCTTTAAAACAGAAGGGTTGTTGATTTCTTATATTGTTATTCTTAGTATTGGACTAATCATAAAGAAGTTTTGAATCTCATAAGGCCTTTGGTCTCTCATTATAGTTGAGAACTTACCTTCGAGTAAGAACCAATTACCAAATAATGGTAAATATGCCTGAGCCATCAAAATTTGATTAGAATATTGTACACTCAAGCTGAACGGAAACGCTTGTTGGTTTCTGTACTGAGCTTTAAGATAGAGCCAATCAGCAAATTCATTTGGCTTATAAGTATTAAGACCAGTAACATTTTCTCTTTCTATAATATATTCAAATCCTTGTTGATACATTAAGTATTCGTCAACTTGTGCATAGCTAGCACCTACATCAAATCTAAAATAGTGAGACGGAGTACTTTCGTTTCCAATCCAAAGATTATAGAACAATGTCGCTTGACCTGTTTCTCTTAGCAATGGAGCAATTCCTAACTGCATAATAGTAGTATCACCATTACGCGGATCTTGGAATTCCTCATCTCTTCTAAAATTAGCACCACTAGTGTTAGCATATTTTCCGTAAGATTCCACAGCCACATTGCTAGTTCTTAAATCGCTAAAAGGTAGCTCTAAATTCAAGCCAATACCAAATTGTGGGTGGAACGGCATGTGAATGTCAAAACCAGCAACTAACTTACCATCAGGACCTGAATTTAATATTCTATCAGCAACCCAAGAAAAAGCAGTACCTTCGTTATCCAATCCAGATGAATGTCTGTAACCGCCACCTAAGTAAGCATTGATAAGACGAGGAACATATTCTCTTGTCTCTGGGTCAGTATTGTTCATCAATGGTCTTTGTAGAGTAACTTTACTTTCGCCAGCAGACCAGAATTGATATCCTACTTCATCAGTACCTACTTTGTTTTGAATCCAAAAACCAGTTTCTCCAATTTTCAATGATTGCTCAAAAAGAGACATAGTAATAGCTTGTATTTTGTCTTCTGGTTTCAAGTAATCTTGTATAGCAGTTGCCTCAGATGGTCTAACTGGTATTTCAGGTGGAATCTCGATATAACAATAAGTTCTCGGGTCAGCACCTGGAGTAGGTCTTTCATAAATATTGTAGTCATCATCGCCAGACAAATATTTAGAAATTTTCTTGATATTCTGATCAATCTCTTGCGGATTCATCGATGCTTTGCCACAAGTAATAAGCAGAATCTCATAAGTTCTTTCTCTTGGCGGCTTAGGAGAAGCCAACACTTCTATTTCTTCAATATTCAATTCGTTTTTTGAATATCCGTAAATTGAGAATGCTTGATAGATTTGGAATTGTAAATCCGGCTCACAAACTTTCCATCGTGGAAACATTTTACGTAATTCATAATCAATCGTCATCAAAGAATCTACGTAGCTGTAATCTCCAGTTGCTGGCTGAGCATAGCTCTTAAAAGTAGAACCAGCAAGAACTAGGATACTTACGATTATTAATATTTTTATATTTTTCATATTCAATTTTCTTTCTGTTTTACAATTATTAGAATACATAAATTAAGCGAGCCATTGGCACTAGTAATGAGTTCATTTCCCAAGGTCTAGCAGATTTTCTGAAAGCAACAGCATAGCCATTTGCTTCTAATCTTATTGAGAAAGTATTATCAACTACTGGTACTTGTACCCAACCATTGAACTGAAGTGATTCGTCGAAATACTGAATACCGCCACCAAAAGGCGTTGTATTATTAGTAGTCATAAACTCTAACTTACCAGAAATACCTCCAATAAATTCACTTCCTCTTTCTTCTAAATTGACTTTTGGATTTTCTAAGTCTTCACTTATCTCATAGCCCCATGTCTCCATAGAGTATCCAGTACCACCCACACTAAATCTCATGAAATAGTCTTCATCAACGCTTATACCAAAAGTATAATGAACTTGAGTATTGAATCTCATTAAATAGTCATTGTCGAGCAAACTTCTTTGGAATGTAAATGGATCAGTATCTACACTAGCAGTACCATTACCCGGTTCAGCATCTCCGAACACGTATCCAAACTGCACTTGGAACACATCGCTTCGAGGAATAATTGCAAAAGGAAAGTCTAAGACACCAGAAACACCTACACCACCATAAGTCATTGTTCTTTGCTGATTGTAAACATCTTCAGAGAATGATGACCAACCTTCTGTAGGCAATATAAGTCCAAACTTCACATTCTTCCAGATAGCAGAAAGAGTCATTCTATTGCTCCAGAACGAAGGATAGTTTATACCTTCAATACCGTACTTCAACTCTACACCAAAGTTAGGTAAATAGTCATTAGTAGCTCTTCTCGAATCTAATATTTTATTACCCATTGAATCTGTTGCTATCGAGCCATCTCTCTTTCTTTCGAACTGTTGCTCATATTGAGTCCAGCTAATTAGATCAGGGCTGACAGTCATTATATTGTTCTTTCCTCTGTATCTTTCTGGTTGTCCTTGCGATATTCTCTTATACATCTGAATATCTTTAGAAGTAACTCTATTATCATTGATCAAAGGTTGAGAAACACCGTATTCCTTACCTAAGTATCGAACATCCGTCCCAATAGCTCTAGCTGCCATTGTCTCATTTTCGAAGTTACCTTGGATTAGATAAGCATAAGTTAAATCGTACAGATTTGCATATCCATATTTAGCAGGGTCAATATCGAATTCTTTCAATCTGTCATAAGAAAAAACATTGTCCGTAGAAACGAATTCCAAATCTTCTCTAACTTCTTGATTAGCTAAGTCGAATTCTTGTTCCATATAGATCATACCGATTATTCTATCAGGTATTCCACCTTTCTCAGGTCGAGAAGTCACTAAATAAGCTTTAGGAGAAAGAGCTTCACCACCGCCTACTAATGTTGCGTACATTGCATTGTAAATACACTCTATATCGTCTGGAGGAGTTCTACCAGAAACGATGATTGCACGATTTATCCCAGAAAGTGAGTTACCTGCTAAGATTTCTTTTTCTACAATCTCTTTGATACCAGACTCAGCGTTTTTCAAACATGCCTCGTCATCTTGACCAGCATTAGTGTTTTTCTTCTTTCTCTTAGTTTCTAATATCTCTTTTATTTCATCTGGTGTTGTTATTTTGTAAACATTAACAGCACCAAATCTGTAGTTTTTAAATCTTGAAAGTATAGAGCTAACATCGTCAATACGTTGTGCTTCTAATCCAAGGGAAGAGAATACAAATATTGCTACCAGCAGAGCATATACTTTTATTTTAAAACTGTTCATATTTTTAACCTTTGAATTAATTGTTTTTCTTAATCTTCATATAAGTAATCGTTAGACTTTTCAACCTTAGTTTTAACAGGTATATTAATGTTAAGTCTTCGAGGATTCGACTGCACTCCATTCAACGGATTAGTAGCTGTCGCAGTACCTGTTAAAGTTACCGAACCTCTTATATTACCATCATCATCAGGCTCACCTCTTAAAGTCATATCTATTTGGGCAATACCATTTTTGATTGTCAAATTAGGCTTACCAACAACTGAATAACCAGCAATTCGTACTTGAGGTTTATCCAATGTAATATTAACGTCAGCTTTTTGGTCGCTTCCTTCTTGACCAATCTTAGGATAAGTAACGTTAATACCTGATACTCTAATTTTTAGTGCATCACCATCTGGAGATAAGCTAACTTGTTGATTAATAGTTGCTATTCCAGGTTCACCTTGCTGTATCTTAAAGTCATATTTAGGGAAGATATCAACTTCTTCTTTAGAAATTGGATCCGTCCATACTATTCTAAGAGAAGCATCTTTCATGTCAGATGACAAGTAAAGATTATCTGCTCTAGTAGCCGACAGACCTCTTACTAAACCTCTTTCTTGAGCATCAGCATTTGTCTTGAAGTAATAGCCAAATTGTTCTGGTTGGATTTTGTTTCCAGATGGTGGCTCAAAGTTGAAGAACAATTGCTCACCATAAACAGAAAGTGCACTAAGCTCGATTTGTAGTTTTCTTATTGCTTCTTCACGAAGGGCTGGGAAGACTACTAATTGTGGCTCTTTGATATCCTGCTTACCTTGCAATTGGTGACTAACTTTTATAATATAGTTTCTTGGACCGCCGTTTTTACCAGCAGACAATTCCTTATCTACAGTACCAATATAGTCTGCTAAACCTCCATTAGTAGGAGTTGTTCCAGGTGCTGGTCTAAATGTAATATTAGCCACTGGCTGGCTCGATGAACCCGAAGCTGCATCGTGAACAGTACCACGAACTATATTGTTATCCCCTTGGTAAGGAGAAATATTCATTCTGAAGTTAATCTTACCTTTATCAAATCTGTAGAAATTATCAGCAATATTGATAACTGGGTCAGCCATCTTCGGCTTAGGTGTCATAACACGGATGTTGAACTCAATATCACCTCTGTTTTGATCAAAGTTCTGAGATTGACCTGGAGTCAATAGCTTAACTATATAGCCATATAATCTGATATTACCTATCAAATCACCCGCATCTTCTTCTGTAGCAGCTAATGATTTCGCTTTATCAATAGCATCATCAAACGCTTTGAATCCACCATCCGATGTCAAAACATCAGCACTTGGTATTTCATATTTTTCTAACTTTCTTTTTAATTCTTTCTCTACTTTAATTAAGTCAGTAACTTTTAGTTGTACAGTACCAATATTAACAGTAGCTTCTTTGTCCAGCTCCTCTACTTTTTGGTCAGAACGCACACCCAAAATTCTATTTGTTTTAGAAACAAACCGTAACTTATACCAACCTGCTTTGCTTGGTGGTTGGAAGTTTACAACAAAAGCTCTCTTACTCAAAGTACCACGAGTTCCATAGATACCTGAAGCTAATTTGGTTTCTGGAATAGAATAGTGGAAAACACTATCTTCTGGAGTGCCGTTTGGAGCGAATGTTGGGCCTCTTATTAATCTTTTTGAATCATCATAAACAGGATGCATAAGATCTTGACTTATTTTTGCTAAGTCCAATTTTTTGAAGGTTGCTTCTGCGTCCATTCTTATTTTCTGAATACCGATAAATTCCCAAGCAACATTTGATTCGGGATCAATTACTGCTTTACCCAAGTCAAATGTCGTAAAGTCAAGCGAATTATCTTTAAAGTAATCATCACTAGGGAAAGGAGGAACAGCACCCGACTCTAAACTACTATTATAAAACACCTGGTATTCAAGATCTTCAACGTTAGCCAATCTGACTAACTTCTCTAATCTTTCCATGTATTCTTTTTGAGCTTCGCCTTCCATTCTAGAAGAATTGGCACTAACATCAGTCACACCGACTTCGACAATATATCTCCTTTGAGATTTAATGTCGATACCCAATACTTCTTTAATATTCACACCTGGAGGTGGAATAGTAATCTCATCTTGAGGTCTTGTGTTAATACCTTCAGTTCCTGACCCGGATTGAAGTTGTGAAAGGATAGATTGAACGATTTTCATCGCTTCTTTTTGCTTCTTGTGTAAGTGTTCTTCAGCTTCATCTCTCTCTACGATAATAATTAGAAGCTCTAATACTACCGCCAGATAAAGTACAAAATAGACCTTACCAGCTCCACCGCCTTTTGACATAATTTACCTTTGAATTATTTTAAATTTCAAATTTGTTAAAAACAGACACACAACAAATATATACTTTTTTTAACCAAAATTAATAAAAGTGTATATATCGAATATCTATTTTACGAATATTTTAAACAAATATCAAATAGTAAAAAATATACTTATAAGCAGTTCCTTTTTTATTTTTTAAACAATTAATTTTAAATTATAACTCACGGAAAGCTTAATATAAAAAAAAATATTTAAAATGGAAATAATTATTATTGGTGCAGGTGATATTGGTTATCAATCTGCCCACAGATTTTCTAAAGAGAAACACAATATTGCACTAATAGAAAGCAATGAAGCATTAGCAAATCTTGCCTCTGATAGTTTAGATGCTTTTGTGATAACTGGTAATGGCTGTAGTTCTTCTGTATTGATGGAAGCTGGGGTTGATAGAGCTGATGTCTTGGCTGCATTGACTGACAATGATGAAGTAAATATACTTGCTTGCAAGATTGCAAAAAAACATGGTGTGAAAACTACAATTGCACGGGTTAGAAATCCAGAATATTTACTCGAAGACCATGTTATTAGTAAAGAAGAATTTGGAGTTGACCACTTTCTACAACCTGAGAAAGAAACGGCAGACACTATTATCAGATTAATAAAGCAGTCAAACGCAACGGATATTATTGAATTTGAAGGTGGAAAGCTAAAATTCTTTGGTCTGAGATTAGACAATAGCTCTTCTCTTTTGCATAAAAAATTAATGGACTTGAGTATAGAGTTAGAAAATCCACCATTGACCGTTACAGCAATCAAACGTGGACAGAATACAATTGTTCCAAAAGGAAGTGATATACTTTTACCAGGAGATCAGATTTTTATGGTTTGTGCTCCTCACTACCAAGATACTGCTTTAGAATATTTGGGGAAATCCAAAAAACAGATCGAGAATATACTGGTCATAGGTGGTGGGCTAACAGCTACATTTATGGCGATGGAGCTAGATGGCGAAATCAATATGAAAATAATAGAAAACGATGAGAAAAGAGCTATTGCTATCGCGGAGAAATTGAATAAGTCGCTAGTTATCCATGGCGATGGTTCGAATCTCGATTTACTTATGTCTGAAAACTTAGATTCAATGGACCAATTTATAGCTATAACTGGCGATGATGAAACAAATATTATCACAAGCATTGTAGCTCAACATATTGGAGTTAAAAGAACGGTCTCTTTAATAAAGAAAAGTGAATATTTACCTTTGACGCCTGCTTTGAATTTAGATGCCGTAGTTAGTAAGCAGCAAATTACAGTCAATGCTATTACACGGCTCATAAAAGGCGAAGGAGTTGCAAAGTTTGCTGAATTACCGGGCTTAGACGCTGAAATCGTTGAGTTTGTGGTTAAAGCAAAATCAAAAATTACAAAAAAACCAATTATGAATTTAAAAATACCGAAAGGTGCAGTATTAGGAGCTATACTCAGAGACGACGAATTGATAATCCCAAAAGGAAATACGCAGATTATAGCCGGAGACAAAGTAGTAGTTTTCTCTTTGCCTGACTCATTCCCTAGTGTCGAATCACTATTTGAATAATACAATATGAATATAAAACTAGTTTTAAGAGTTTTGGCATTCTTATCTATTTTCTTAGGTATAGGTATGCTCTTACCCTTGCCGTTCAGCTATTACTATAATTCTGGCGATGCAACAGCTTTGATGAAATCGGCAGCCGTTTGTTTTTCAATAGGTTTACTTGTATTTATACCCAAAGATATAAGCAAGAATTTCAAAACAAAAGATGGATTTGCAATTGTTACCTTTGGTTGGATAATAATGGCTTTATTAGGCAGTTTGCCTTACCTATTTTCGGGAGCAATACCCAATTTCACCAATGCAATATTTGAAACAATGTCCGGGTTTACTACCACTGGCTCTACTATTTTAACAGATATTGAAGCATTGCCTAAGGGCATCTTATTTTGGAGGAGTATTACTCACTGGCTCGGAGGTATGGGGATTATAGTACTCACAATTGCAATACTACCATTCTTGGGTATTGCAGGAATGCAGCTATTCAAAGCAGAATCTTCCGGGCCATTTTCTGATAAATTGAAACCGAGAATAACGCACACTGCAAAATTACTTTGGACAGTTTATTTAGTTTTAACAATTACTGAATTATTAATGCTAATGAGTGGGGGTATGGGGTTCTATGACTCTATCAATCATGCCTTTGCTACCTTAGCTACTGGTGGGTTTTCTACCTATAACTCAAGCATAGTAGGTCAAAGCTCCTACATTCAATATGTACTAATTGCGTTTATGGTTTTGGCAGGTACAAACTTTTCACTCCATTATTACTTCGTAACTGGAAACTTCACCACTTATTTCAGAAGTCCCGAGTTTAGATTTTACTTTTTTTCAATACTTATAGCAAGTTTCTTAATATTTTTCAATATATACACCCAATATAACGGTGCTTTAGAGCTTGCGTTCCGTGATTCACTGTTCCAAGTCGTATCGTGTGTTACATGTACAGGTTTTGCATCTGCTGATTATGAGCTCTGGGGCACTACACCGCAACTTTTACTATTGCTGCTAATGATGGGTGGCGGTATGGCTGGTTCGACTGCCGGAGGTATAAAAACAGTCCGATTAATTTTGTTACTAAAATTCACATATAACCAATTTGTAAAAGTTTTGCATCCAAAAGCAGTAGTTCCTCTCCGAATTGGAAGCAGATACGTAGATGAGAAAACCGTACTCGATGTATTAGGTTTTTTTATGCTTTATATAGTCATATTAGCAACATCTGTTCTTTTACTCACCGTTTTCGGATTGGATTTAATAAGCTCTATCGGTGCAGTAGTAACGGCTATGAGTGGGGTTGGGCCGGGATTAAACTTAGTTGGTCCTATGGACAATTTCTCATTTTTACCAGATGTTTCAAAGTGGTTACTTTCCTTTCTTATGTTAGCAGGAAGATTAGAATTACTCACAGTAATCATACTATTGTCACCAAATTATTGGCATAAATGATAGCAATCTGATTTCAACTGTTTATTACAATTAGAGCAATATTACTTATATTGCTCAAAATAATGTCGCACTGTCAATTACTTTTTTAATTAAAGTAAGCTAAAATAATTATCACATTGTTGAATGAATTATAAAATTGTAATAAAAGTATTAGCGTTTCTGTCAATTTTCCTTGGTTTAGGCATGTTGTTGCCATTACCATTCTGCTATTACTATGAATCGGGCGATTCAGTTGCATTTCTACTATCATCGGCAATTTGTTTTAGCATAGGGATATTGGCATTTTTATCTAATGATAAACGAACTGACCTCAAAACCAAAGATGGTTTTGCAATTGTTAC
>JAGQWJ010000034.1:16159-29494 GCA_020437395.1 Ignavibacteriota bacterium
GCAATACCTTCTTTTGCAGACGCTTTCTTTGAATCAATGTCTGGCTTTACTACAACTGGCTCAACTATACTCCCAGAAATCGAGTCCTTACCAAAAGGGATACTACTTTGGCGTAGCATCACCCATTGGTTTGGTGGCATGGGGATTATAGTCCTCACAATAGCAATACTCCCTTTTTTAGGAATTGGTGGGATGTCTTTGTTCAAAGCAGAATCCCCAGGTCCAATTTCTGACAGATTGAAACCACGAATAACTCAAACAGCAAAATTGCTATGGGGCGTTTACGTATTGCTTACAGCCACAGAGCTAATATTACTTATGTTAGGAGGTATGGATTTTTACCATTCATTAAACCATTCGTTTGCAACTATGGCAACAGGTGGATTTTCAACAAAAAATTTGAGCTTAGCGGGTGAAACGCCTTATACCCAATATATAGTTATTATATTTATGTTTATTGCGGGAACAAATTTTTCACTCCACTATCATTGGATGAGAGGGGATTTTATGAGTGTTTATAAAAGTACGGAATTTAAAGTATATGTATTTATAGTATTGTTTGCATCGTTTTTTATTTTCACAGATGTATTCCAATTATATGCTGGAGCAGTTGAACCAGCGATAAGAGATGTTTTATTTCATGTCATAGCAGTAATTACTACGACAGGTTTTGCCACTTCAGATTTTGAATTGTGGTCCAATTCTTCACAGATAATGACACTTGCGCTTATGTTCATTGGTGGTATGGCAGGTTCTACTTCTGGTGGAATGAAAGTGATAAGGGTTATTTTATTGATAAAATTTGCATTTAACCAATTTGTGAAAGTCCTTCACCCAAGAGCGATTGTACCGATCAAAGTCGGAGAAACACGAATCGAAGACAAAGTGATAAGAGATGTACTCGGTTTCTTTGTTCTATATATGTTCATATTGGGAATTTCTATTTATCTCTTAATATTGTTTGGTCTAGATTTGGAATCAGCTATTGGCTCTGCGGTAACAGCTATCAACAATATTGGCCCTGGGTTAAACCTGACTGGCCCGACAGACAATTTCGGCTTTTTACCAGATATATCAAAGTGGTTGTTGTCTTTTCTTATGTTAGTAGGGAGATTAGAAGTACTTACAGTCATTATACTTCTTGCACCTTCTTATTGGAAAAAATAGAGAATAGTAGCTCTACTTGTCTATCTTCATCAAAGAATTATTATTCACCATACAAAATTTAAAGTAGGAATATTGGAGTAGGTATTCCAAAAGTCCGAGAAGTTTACTATCTTTGTTCGAGAAAAAAAAATCTCTTTTTTTCAACCAAGCGGTTTCATCTATGAGAATATTATCATTAGTAGTATTATTTTTGATAGCTACAACAGCGAAAGCCATCAATCCAGATTCACTTTTTTCTATTTGGCAAGATCAAACGAAACCTGATACTGTACGAATTAATGCAATTTCAAAACATATATCGGCAAATATTATATTTTCAAATCCAGATTCGGCCAAATCTCTCAACGATGATTTATATATATTTTCTAAAACGAAAAATAATAATTTAGGGCTGAGCGAAGCTTATAATAATTATGCAATTATAGTCTCTACACAAGGCAACTACCAAAAAGCTCTCGACTATTTATACAAAGCATTAGAAATAAATAAGAAATTAAAAAACAAACAAAGTATAGCAACATCACTTTCTAATATTGCATATATGCATAATAGTCTTGGTGACTACCACAAAGCATTGGAATACAATAAAAAATGTATAGCAATCCAGATTGAGTTGAATGATAAAGAAGGTCAAATTAGAACTTATAATAATATGGGTATAACTTATGATTATTTAGGCAATAACTTATTGGCAATAGAACATTACAATAAGACACTAAAGCTGTCTGAAGAAATGGGAAATAAGGAAGGGAGTGGTAACACACATCAGAATTTGGCATTGATTTATTATGATTTAGGAAAATATGACAAAGCGCTTAATCACGCTCTCAAATCTTTAGAAATATTGAAAAATATTGATAATAAGAAATTATTAGCGTCTGCATATACGAACATTGGCTATGTCAAAACAGCAATGAAAGAATTTGATAGTGCCTTGGAAAATTACAATAAATCATTGAAAATATTAATTGAAATTAATGATGCAAACGGCGTAGCTAATACTTTGTTTTTATTGGGTGAATTAACTAAAGAGCAAGGGGATTATAGCCAAGCAATTTGGTATTTCAACGAAAGCTTGGAAGCTTATCAGAAGATGGGACAGAAGTTTGATATAGCAGATTGTTACTATCAGCTTGGGCAGTGCTATTTGTATATGAATGATTACAATAACGCAATCAGAAAATGTGATTCGAGTTACAGAATTTCTCATCAGATTAGCTCAATTGAATTGGAGAAAAAAGCTTGTGATTGTCTTTATGAGTCACACAGCAACAAAGGAAATAGCAAAAAAGCCGAGTATTATAAAGGATTGTCAGACTCTCTGAAAGACAGTATAAAATCGGAGGAGACTTCAAAGAAACTGGTACAATTGGAAGAAGAAAGAAAGATGTTGGCGGACAGTTTAGCAAAAGAAGAACTTAGAATAAAACAAATGGAAGCTAGCAAAGAAACTAAAGAGTACTTTTACATGGGAGGCGGGTTGCTTATACTCTTAGCTCTCTCGGGGATTTATCTAAAAAAATCAAAAAAGAAAATAATGAAATAGATAATAAAAACTTACCATAAATAAAGAATTATTATTATATTGAATTCTTAAATAGTTATGAAATTATATGAAAATAGTATTAATTATTAATAGTTTGTTACTTCTATTTACTTCAACACTCCACTCTGAGGAGGATTCGCTCCTTGTAAAATGGAAAAACACTAAGTTTGACGATTCGACTCGGACAATAGCACTCAACCAATACATTTGGAATAATCATATAAATAATAAATCCGATTCTGCTCACCTATCTCATATGAGTTAAATCTAGGTTGAGGCCATATATCACTCAATACTGTACTATTTATATAACTACTATCTTTGTAAAGTATTAATCTAGAATAGTTCCCCTCAGCAGGATCATTAAGTATTGTGCCTTTTCTATTTCTAAACCCAAATATAGGACTTGTTGTATCAGCAGGTCTCAATATTTTTCCTTGATTAGAACTATTTATAGGCAAAGTCGGTTCGTATTGCATCATAACAGCACCAAAATATCCAGGTTGATAATAGTTTGCATCAAACCATTTGGGCTGTATTATTAGGTTAAGAGGAGTTTCTACTGTCGCATTAGCAGGGGAATAATAACCAGCTGTAGTTGCATTATTCTTTAGAGCATTATTCATTCGTGTACTTCCAGACCATTGTCCACCAGTCAGTATTGACGTTTGAGGAAAAGAATCAAGTACAAAAGGTCGAGGTGTTGTTGAATACCCCCAGATAAATTGCCATGGATTGGGCTCTTTATCTTGGGCACTGATTATTCCAAAACTTATTATTATTAGAATTATTAGCTTTTTCATAATTAGCCCTCCTTAATAATTTTATATGTCTTAGCCAGATTATTGCAGTTGAGGGTTAGGAAGTAAACACCAGAAGGATATGGTGTAAAATCAATTTGTAAGCTCTCAGTCCCAATTGTAATAGTATTCTGATAAATCAAAACACCAGCTGTATTATTGATTTGATAACTTGTTTGATTTTCTAAACAATTCAAATTAATATTTACAAAGCTGTTTGTTGGATTCGGTGTAATTGTTATTTCCTCTTCTATAGTATTGTTAACACTCGATTGAGAATCGTAAAGAAATTTTGATAAATCATTCCCACTAGAACCTATAAAATAGTTCATTTTATTATTATAAATAACGTTCTTTGAATATACATTTATAGGCGGTGCGGCGAAGTATTCTAACTTATTTTCTAAAAGACTTAAAACACTAATATCCCAACCATTTGAATTGAATATTTTTGTTTCATTATTAAGAAAAATCAAATTATATCCACCATAATATAAATCGGGTAGAATCCTTGTTCTACTTTTTCCTTTTATGTTGTATTGGAATATACCATGTTGTGTTTTATTATCTATCTGCTTACTAAAAAATCCCGATAAATAAATTATATTTTCATCTAACTCGGAAAAATAAATATCTTCTGCTCTGCACCAATCATCACTATTTACATCAAATAATGGTTCGTTTATAATTAACTCCATAGTCTCCAAATTCCATACTTTTAAGTACGCTTTGTTGTCATTTAGAGTTGCTAAGTATTTACCGTCATGTGATACTTCTAATGCGGTGTATTCATCTTCTCCGTAGGGTGTTAGGTCTTTAATATGTTCTCCAGTCTCGTAGTTATATGCAATTACTTTTTTATAAGGAGCTGATAAATTTGTTGTAAAATCCCATGCATTCGTAGTTACATATGCGATGGGTCTAATTGGGTCAATTACAATTTGTGTAAAATATGCAAAAATGCTATCTTTAGGACGCTCAATAAAGAAAGTCTTATCAATTGTGTAATTTTCATCTAAATTTCTTAAAGTTCCACCTGAGCCATTTATCAACACAAATCTTAAACTGTCTGGAGTAAGAGACATTTTTGTTATTTCTTCAGACAAGGCTATTGGATATGAACTTATTATTTCTCCATCATCTGGATTTCGTTTTTGAATTTGTCCGTTAATTCCTTCTATAAGTATGATAATTTCATTTTGCCCTTTAAGGAATTCCATATCTGATACTTCTCCTTCTACCTTTTTATTCCACACAGGAATAATCTCTGCACTTGAAAGAGGTATCACTATTAGCATTGCTAATGTGGTTAATAGTAGTTTTTTCATTGGTTTTCCCTCCAATTAGTTTAAAAAAATTGATTTAACAAGGGAACTTGTTCCCTTGTTGTTTGTTTCATTTAAAATATTTCTTTTTCTGAATTTGTTTTTTGCCATACTTTTATGACACTTGAACATCAAAAACGTCTCACAAATGAACAAATATTAATCTACATTGCTTAAAATAAGAAATTATTTTGAATTTCTTTTGAATCTAGAATTCAATCCTATAAAAACCGTCTCTCTGAACTAATGGTTCAATAACATTTTTTGCTTTTTGATACTCAAAATACTTAAACAAGTAGTATAAATTAATCTAATTAAGTATGTCATTCACAACTTAACGAATTAATTTGACAATATCTTACGGTCAGCCCGTAACTTCTAAAAAAGTCGGCTCACTGAACTTTTAAACCAATCATTTTGCAAATAACATAGAAGATAATTCAACTTGTAAACGTATCATTTACAATTGCCGAATAAATACATTTTTCACAAAATTACAATTAATATTATTATAGTTCTGAAGTAGAACTTCAGGATAGGCATCGTTTTATTCTTGAAAAAGGATAACAGTTTTATTAAACGTTATGATTATCGTTAATACGAAATTGCAATAACTGTATAATCAATTGAATATTAATGAGATATAACGCACTAGTCTTCTTTTTTAAAAAAAGTGGAATTTAGTCCACTTAGGTAGCTTACGGACAGTAATCAGCGATGTGAAAAATCCCGATACTTTCATTAAGCATCGGGATTTGTATTTTTGAATTTATATTTTAACTACTTGATTAGTATTAGCTTCTGCGTTGTGTAAATATCTTCAGCTTCTAATTTTACCAAATAAGTGCCAGCTGAGTGTCCTTGTGAATTCCAATCATTGCGTATTACACCTGCTTGGTAGTAACCCTCTGCAAGTACTGCTATTCTATTGCCATACATGTCATAGATTGCTAATCTTACATAAGAATTATTGTTCAACTTGAATGATATATCAGTGTTATCGCTCACTGGGTTAGGCACTATTGCAATTCTACTTTCATCGAAAACTAATCCAGTAATTGGTTCTGTTTCTATATCAGTAATAATATCAATTGGTTCAGAAGGGCAACCACTTCTATAATTCTCATCAATTGCTGCCATTCTTATCGTTATGCCCTCATTGTCTTCCAAATTGAACTGTACATTGTGGTCATTAGCATGTGCTATAGCATACGTAGAATCATTGCCATCTTTGTCAGTAACTATAACATAATAACCTATAACTTTTTCCATATTGTTCGGCATCCACGCAACTGTCATCAGCTTCCCTGTTGTGTAATAAACAGCAGTCATATCGTGTGGTGGAGGTAGTGAGTTCTTCTGATTAACTACTGACTCAGCCGCATAGCCCGTTGCAAGCAGCTCTTCATTCTCTGATTGTACATAAGCATATATAAAGTTGCTACAGTAACCAAAATCGTCTTCCATAGTGAATATATATTTTGCTTGTTTAACTGGGAATTCGGCAAATTTGTATCCATCAAATCCATCGCCGTTATCGTCTATATACAGTTCTATTTTATCACTCGGGTCAAAAGAAGTTGCATCCCATGATACAGTAACTTGATTATCGGCTTGAGTTGTAGAAACTGAGAATGTGGTTTCGCCCTCAGTCAAATAAACCTCGACTAAATCTTCCTCAGCACCATCTATTAAAACAATTTTCCAATCGCCAGCCAATGGGGCTTTTATTGACCAAAATGATGTTAGACCATCTTGAGAATTAAAATGAAGAATATTCGCTTCTTCGTCAGGTCCAGTCAACTCTGTTTTATCGGGCATTATTAATTTGCTAGCTGGTACATGGTCTTCGCTGACAATTCTAACATACATCCATTCCGTATTTGAAGGGATATTAATACTTTTTTCTATGTCAGCTTGTATTGAATTTCCACTATTGCCTTTCTTCCCATTAGGAGCAATAGATGGTATAAATTGCTTGCCTTTATTGTAAGTAAAGAACTCTGTGTCATCGCTCCCTTTTGTCAAATCAAGTTGGAAATTAAATTTACCCAAATCTGCAAAATCACATTCAGTGTATATATGACGAGTGTTTTCAGACATATTTATCAATGCGTTCATTGAAGCAGTATATGGGAGTTTTAGCCTTGCTTCGATAATATCATACGGAAACCCTTTGAATGGGAGTTTTGGCAATGTCAGACTTCCATTTACTTTTCCTGTAAATTTACTCTGGTCTGCTTTGTAGCCCATGTCAAATGACCCATTTAGCACATAAGCTTTTCCGTCAAAAGTTCCGCATTTGAGTTGCGAAGTCAATTTCAATAATGCATTGTTATAATCGAACCTAATCTCTGGCGAACCTACTATCTGCCAATAGCTTGTTCCAGGCAATTTCATAAAATTCGCATCACCATTTATATAAATAGTAGAAGGTGCTTTATAACCAGCCCTAGCGGTTATCTCCATAAGATTTTCGTTCAAGCAATTGTTTACTGTCCCGCCAAATGTAAGTTCAAGTGGAGGGAATGCGAGTCCATGTGCTTTTCCTTCCAATCCTAATATACAAACTCCTGTATTCCCGATAGGAACTCCTTTTGCTAAAGTACCTTTGAATCCTACGCTATCGAGTTTTGCTTCTCGGAATGAAGCACCTGCACCTACTTTCATAAATGGCACTGTAAATTCAGCTCCCAAATCAAGTTTATCTGTTTTCTGATCATAGTTATATGTCAATTGATTAAGGCAGAATTTTGGAGCAGGCGATAAATTAGTAACTTCAAATCCATCGAAATATAATCCAGTGTTTCTTTGTATTTTCAGGCCTTTAACCTTTATTCCCGTATCTACTGGCTTCTTACCGTCTTTATCACAACCAGGAGCGAAACCAGGTATTTTTATAGACGCACTGATTTCTACACCTGTGGCATTTGTACCTCCGATCAATTTAATATCAGATATTTTCTCAATCTGAACACCGCAGACTTTTGGTGCATTTGATATTGATTGATTCAACAAATTTGTTAAACTTCCATTTGAACCCAAAAGCTCGACATTAACCAAATTACCACTCATTAGTGTAATATTTCCGTTCCCACCTCCAGGAAGTGGAACATTTTTTACAGAGAAAGTACCATTTGCATTGAGTTTCAAAGTTTCTTTATTTATCTCCATCTTCCCGCTAAAAGAGATAAAGTTGTTTATTAGTACTTCACCATTTGCTTTTATAACTGGGTCTCCTTCTTTCTCTTCCCATCCTTCTTTTGTACAGAATTCAAAAGAACCCTCTTTCCAGCAAGAATCAATACTTACTTCGACTTTTACTATAGATTTCTCTGAATCTACATATTTTTCCTTTTTAGCATAGAATACAACTTCATATTCACCTTGCTCAGTCTCTTCAGGGACTAGAATATCGAATCTCCGTATTCCATTTGCATCCGATGCACCCAATAGCTTGAAAGATTTTTCTCCTTTTAATCCGTCTTTTACGTAAATCTGGGCATCTTCGACGGGAACTATTTCGCCCTCTTTTTCCTCCGAAATTGTTATTTCAATTTTCTCTGATTCATTCGGCTTCAGCTTATAGTCAGTGTTAGGACTTATTTTCACTAGCAGAATTGGAATTTCACCTACAATAACTCTAATATTTAATGGATCAGATTTTTGGTCTTCATCTAATGTTTCATTGGCGAAAAAAGTAAATTCATAAACAGAATCTTTTGTCTCTTTTGGGATAGGATATTTATATGTTAATTTTCCACTAGCATTTGTTTTGCCTAGATATTCTTCAACTCCAGCTTGATTTAATGGGTTAATAACAGTTACTCTAGCGTCTTCAACTAATTCACCATCTTTATCTCGAACAGTAAGTTCTATTTCAAGCGTTTCTTCTTGCAATACTTCGTAAGTCTCCTCATCAGAGCTAATTTTTAAATCAGGTTCTGGTGCTACTTTTATAACATTTTTTACTGTTTTCGATTTTAATGCATCGTCATCATCAGTTTCTGCAAATATTTCAATAGTGTACAAGCCAAATTCAGTGTCTTCGGGAATAATATAAGAGTAGGTTAGCTCACCGTTAGCATCCGATTTATCTTTTAATTGGACAAACTGAATATCTTGTTCCACTTTGTTACGAACAAATACGTTAACACCACTTGCGGGATTATAATTGCCATCGTCGTCTGGTTCTTCTACTTTAATCCTAAAAATTGAAGTATCTTCGGGAGCAAGAGGTTTTTTAATATAATCATCATCAGCGTTTACTGTAAGTTTAAGAGCTGGTTTTTTCTCAATTTCTACTTCATTTGAAGCTACTGGGTCAGATGATAAATACTCTAACTCGAGAGTAGCATTGGTAGTTGAGGTTGATGATAAATCAGGGCTTCCTTCCTTTGCTATTCCGACAACAGCAGTGCCAGACTCTTCATCACCTGTGTAATGAATTTGGAAGTCCCATAATTTTTTGGCCCCTGGGAGCCCTTGCATTTTACCTGCTGCTGCGTTTATCCAAATCTGTCTGGAGTTTTCGCCCTCTACAAAAGCGAAGAACGATGAACCGCTGAGCAAAGTTGGTCGCCCATAAAAATTACTTGAACTGTGTCTATAAATTGGGAAATCTGAAACAGCGCCTATTGCGTAGAATCTAGCTTCTTCGGGTAAAGTGCTGTGCCAATTACCTAAAGGGGAGAGCCCTGTATATGGTTCGAAATCATCTGTAGGACCTTCCGAATTTCTTAAGACAACTGGACCACTTTGATTTTCGTACTGAGGCATCAATTCACCTAAGTACATCTTTATAGATGCGGGTTGCGAAGATTTAGCACTAAGGTATATCTTTACTTTCAATTTACCCGATATGTCTTTGTTGGTTAGTGCATTTTCATAGAACCAATTGAAAGTCTTAGTTGTAGTACCACTTGTTTCAGTATAACCAATATCACCAACAAGATCGTTATCACTAATGTCATCTTCTTTCAATTCGTAGAAATTAACGTCCTGATCAATTATTTCAACTTTGTCAATTTGAATAACCGATGATTCGCGCAAAACATATTTAACCTCAATGCTTGGCTCTTCAGAGTTTTGCTTAGCAGTAGCAACTACGGTCACAATAGGGTTTTCTTGAGCATTTATTGCATTGGAGAAGTTGAAAAAAAGTATAAAAGCTATAAGGCAATAGATGTGTTTATACTTATTTTTAAAGTTAGTAAAAGAATTTTTCATAATAACTCCGAAATGGATTAGAATAAATATAAATTTCTGACACATCTCTAAATTACATAATTCAAGTATATTATGCAATTCAAATTTTGAAATTAAATTTTGAATTTAGACTTTTCTTTTTGGAGAGTATATAATTTCATAGATATACTCAATCAATTGCAGGAATTGTTTACCGTTTGTTGACTAAAATATTTTTTTCTTAGACCTTCTTTGATAAAATTGATTTTTATAGAGTATAACAAAAAAGCCCTTGCAGTATGCACTACAAGGGCCTTTTTAATGGTGGTCGAAGAGGGCAGTTTTAGTATTTAAGTATTGCCTACTTAGAATCACATTACCAATATCAATTAGGATAACTCCCCCTTGCAACAGCCAACTTTATTATTTTACTTTCGATTCTGTATTATATTGTCAACCGCTTCTAAGGACTTTAGAGCTAATGAAATAATCCCTAAACCCTAACAAAACCAGTTGCCTTTCCTATAATCCCTCTCCATTAAATCTAAGTACTTTCCATTTTTTCTACCATACTGATAAAAAATATCTTTCTTAAATGTATATGTACTATAAACAATTATTAAAAGGGTATAAAAATGTATACATCAACAGTAAATGAAGTAAAATTAATCGGTTATGTGCCAAACAAGCCTGAGTTAAGAGAGGTGATAAACGGAACGTTGTTTTGTTCTATTAATATTGCAACTCACGAATCCTATGTAGATCAACATGGTGAGATTCATAGAAAAACCGATTGGCTTCCTGTTAAGTTTTGGGGACATATAGCCATCAACGCAAATAACTTCTTTGAAAAAGGGACCAAAGTATATATCGAAGGAAAGCTGACGACATATTCTAAATTAGTAGAAGGTGAGAGAATCTATAAAGTGGAAGTCATGGCTACAAAAATGATCTCGCTAAATAAAAATGAAAAAAAAATTCACAATGTGTGATAAAAAAATCTAGACATGATTGTATATGAATTATAAGAAAACAATTAACAATTATATAAAGGAATATTGAGATGAAATACTTAAACAGAAACTCGAATGAATCATTACTGGAATTGAACACTAACGAAGATTACTTAGGTTCTTCTTGTCAACTTCCAGAACACGTTACTGAAGAATCAATGAAATATCTTTTCCAAGTGGAACTATCAGATGCTTATGAATCATTACTGGAATTCAACAGTTACGAAGATTATTTAGAATCTTCTTGCCAACTACCAGAACATGTTACTGAAGAATCAATGGGCTATCTTTTCAAGATAGATCAATCAGATGAAGATAAATCATTACTGGAATTCAACAGTTACGAAGATTATTTAAGCTCTTCTTGCCAGTTACCAGATCACGTCGTCGAAGAATCGATAGATTATCTAAACCAAATGGATCTTTTATCCATAACAAAGAATATACTGTTATCATCACAAAACCAAAACTTTAGTGAGGAGGAATAATGAGAAATCTATTTGGAAAAAATGCATTTTATTAATTATTTGATTTAAATATATCAGTAATTAATAGTTTTTTATAGAATATATTTGCAACTCAACTGTAACTTTTCTTTTGTTAATGGTTCTATTAATAGTTAAGAAGCTTATTTATTAAATTTTTGAGGTTTTATTATGAAACATTTTATATTTTTCACATTTCTAATGCTGTATGCTAATACAGCATTTTCTTACCCACCACCAGACAGCTGTCTAAAAACATTTGATATACCAGAAGATACGACTTTCTCGAATCCCGAAGATGTTCGAGTAGATAGTTGTAAGGAATCAAGCACATACAGAGAATTTTATGGTAAAAATTTCTTTATAGCTAAGTTTAGCTATAACATTATACCAAGAATTGGCTTGTTCCCAGAAGACACTATTATTGAATATAGTATAAGTGATATAGATACTATTTACACCCAAGCAATTGCAGATTTTCAAGCATTAGAAACTGAATTTGGAACATTTAGATTTAGAGATACACGACCAAACCTTTCCGATACAACCACATTAATTAAGAGAAATTTATTTATAAACTTTAACGACTATGTTAACATTGATACCGCGATTAAGAGAATAATGCTGTTTGACTGTATTGAATCTATAGATTTTCGTGGTTGGTTTGAAGTTATTTCGGGCGTTGAAACTGAAGAATTATATAATAACTTGAAATACAATTCTTATTCACAAACACTCATGGTTACTAATAAGTTGATTGATAGGATTAATTACTTACAAGTTTATAACCTAAATGGAACTGAAGTAATGAAAGTACAAATCAACTTGAATCACCAAGTTATTGATATAGGCTCTTTAAAGAGGGGAGTTTACATAATTAGGTTTGGAAATTCGATAGAAAAGATTATTATTAGAAATAGTTTTATGGAAGCTTAATAGATATCCGGAAGTTAAAGCAATTAATTTCAAAGAATTGAATGGCTTAAGCGACACGACAATTGAGAATTACAAAGAATCCGAAAAGGTACTAAGAGATTTAATTTCTATTAATGGAATAGGTTTACCAATGGCATCAACAATATTAAGGTTTAGAAATCCTGATGTATTCCCAATCATTGATAAAAGAGCCTATCGTGTTTTAATGGATAAAGAAAGACTCTCAATATATACTTCCACAAATATTGATAGACAAGTAGAAATATATTTTGAATATATCGAGAGAGTTCATAAGTTTTCAAAAGATAAAAAAGTAAAGGTCTGTCATGTTGATAGAGTCCTTTATATCTTCGATAAAGAAGCGAATAAAGGAATTAAGATCTAACCCTCATGCCCAAAGAAATACTAAAAGATAGCAGGGGTGCATTGCTTGGGGTCATCAAAGAGCGAGCAGGCAAACTCGAGATATTCAACCGCACAGGTGCTTATCTCGGACGCTACGACCCAAGGCGCAATGAAACATATAACCGCACAGGTGAGAAGATCGGGCAAGGCAATCTTCTCACTATGCTGTTGTGTAAGTGATTATTAATTTTGTTTATACTTTAAATCGCAACTACAGCTCTTCTTTTCAAAGAATTCGCAGATGTAATTCCTATTGGGAATTAAGAAGCGTTTATATTCTCTACCTATAACTCTTTCACCGCCTTGATTGATCTTGTCTTTGTTTCTACAGAAGAACCCTTGTCCAACACCTACAGCCCAGACGGAGTACTTACAATTGATACATCTTTCTTCTATTGTGTAATTCTTAATAGTTAGGAACTTTACGATTTCTCTATTATAAACAAAAGTTGGTTTGTAATCCGAATGAAT
>JAGQWJ010000035.1 GCA_020437395.1 Ignavibacteriota bacterium
CAAACTAATTCTCGCCGAACACATTTGACACTACAAATATAGCAATAATTAAATAATTATTAATATTTGGAGTTAAAAAAAATATGAAGAAGTACTTATTTTTAATCGCTAGTATTCTACTATTTACTAGTATGAATGAAGCTTATTCGCAATGTTGTGCTAATCCTTTAGATGAAGTAACTATAACGAGGACAGTTACAGTTGGAACTGTTCCTTGTACTATAAAAATAACCTTTTGTCATAATATAAGTCCAGTAGGAATTAGGTATATCAAAATATGTAGTATCACAATCCCTAACGGTTGTGGATGGGGTAGTGTAGATCTATCAAGTAGTACTTTTTGGGATATCATCTATCACGAAATAATGGTCTATTCAGATAGTATTTACGAGTTTCCACCATGTGATAACATTAATCAGCTTGCAAGTAATGTTCAAATTACAAAAGCAGAATGTTGGAGAATCGTTAATGATTACATTGCATTAGAATCAAAATTAGTTGAATGTGATGGTGAAGCTGCGATTTGTCATATAGAGTATGTTGTTTGTTGGAATGGTTTTGTTTTAACTAAAACTGAATTGAATAGATGGGTAGTTGGGGAAAGTGATTGTTATTATGAAGGTGGTGTTTTCTTAGACCCTTTAAATCCAAACCCTGATTGTTTTGATACGTGTTATTAAAAAATAATAGTACATTATGAAAATCAAAATATTAATATTCTTAATTATCTCTTTAATTCCTGTTGTTAGCTTGTGCCAATCCCATCACAAGCTAACACATTATAATATCAATAATTCAAATCTAACACCTTATCATCTTAGTGTTGATAAATTCTTACTTGTTGGATGGTATGGCGGAGTTTTACGTACTACTAATAGTGGTGAAAATTGGGAGCAGACTTACTCAGGCACTCATAACAGCATTTTAAAGGTAATACAACATGGTAGTGACATTTTCGGAATAACTATTCAAGGTGATTTTATGAAATCTGAAGATGGTGGGGACAAATGGGATGTAAAAAAAGTATCAGATTCAATACTTTTTGATTTTTATATTAAAGATAATTTATTTTATATTAATCAACTTAAAGACTCCATTATGATTTCATCAGATATTGGGAACTCTTGGACTTCCGAATTTGTAGTTAAAGATACGATACAAAATATATATGTTCAAAGTAGTAAGATAATAGTAAAAACTTTCAGAAACGGATTATTAATTAAAGATAATGGGGTATGGGATAAATTTCCACTTCCGGAGGAAATACCCTCTGAAGTTAACTATAGAGTAATTAATAAAAAATCAGGTTTTTATCTAATAGGTAATTATCATATCTCAAAACTTAATAATAATTTCAATTGGGATAGCTATAAGATAAGTGATTTTATGGTTAATGATATAATTGAAACAGATAAACAGTTTATTACTTTTAAATCAAAACAGAATTGGGAAAGAATAGATGTTGTCTATTATGATAAGCCAAATATGACAATTAGTAAAGCTGAAATGATTACTGACACTAATCTGAGCTTACATCATTTTAATGTAATTGGTACTAGTATAAACGAGAAAGGAGACATTATAGTAACAGCACCAGGTAAAACTATATTTATTAAAAAACAAGACTCAGATTGGGAAACAAAAAGTGCCTTTATAGTGCCCGGTATTGAAACTTATTATTATAGTAAATTCTTCACTAAAGATGAATGGAGATTTACTTCTTCATTTGGGAATTATATGTGGACAAATGATGGTGGTACTACATTTGGAAAAGGTACAAGAGCAATAGAAACATTAAAAACTAATAATGTCCAGTACATAACAAAAGACTCAATTAACTTTGCAGTAGAAAACGAAGAGTTTAATTTTGCTTCAAGTTCTGATGCAGGGAAGACATTTAATTTCAAAAATTTAGATAGTCCCTATACTAGTTATAATTTATATTCTCTGTTTAAAAATTCCAAAATTTACAACTTTGAAGGATTTAAGAATATGTCGCAAAAGCATCCATTTACTATATTTTTCAAAGAAGAAAATGGACTGCTTGATACATTGTTTGAATTAGATAGTTTTTTTGTTGATTGGTCTTTAATTTATAAAGATAAAATATTAATTATTGAAAATCAGAATGAAAATTTTGAGTTTTGTTTTTTACTGACAGATTCTGAACTTAAAAATCCAAATAAAGTTTATTCATTGAAATTGGAATATGATAAATCTAATTCAGATAAACCAAGAATAAAATATGTATTTATAAATCAAAAAGGAGAATTATTTATAGTTTTTGAAAGATGGCCAGACGGGATACAATACACTTACACAAGTATTTACAAAATTACTGATTTTTATTCGGAACCAGAACTTGTATTTGAGGAAGAACCCATTTATTTTTATTACCCATCTAATTATAGAATAGATGAGAGTGAAAAAATTGTTACAATTGGTAAACTCAACAAAGATACAACAGGTTTAGATTTCTACTACGGAAATCTTGATTTCAGTAATGGTTTCAATTATGAAATAATCGGAGAAAATGATGTGCCGTTTATGTCTCCTGAATATACGTTAGATGATGGGACTCTACTTTTCCAAAGAGCTAGTAATAATTTATGGCGTCCAATCGAGGAAGATAGATTAATAACAAATGTTGAAACGGAACCTATTCCTCCAGCTATTTGGACATATCCACCTTATCCAAATCCTACGACAAATTCAGTAAGGATTGCGTTCTATAGTGGAGTAATGCAAGATATATCTCAGCTGAAAGTGAAAATAATAAACATTTCATCTGGAATTTCTAAATCAGTAATTCCAAGTAATGTAATAATTGAGAGTAATTGGCATGGAATAATAGATTTGGATTTATCCGACTTTTTAGCTGGAAGCTACCTAATTGAATTTAATTTGAGTAATAAAAAGAGTGTTGAGAAACTAATCATCACAAAATAAGAAAAAAAAAGCTCAAAGTTTTTAAACTGCGAGCTTTTTTATTATTTATCTATTTTCTTTTTCTCATTCTTTCGGTTCAAAAGCAAGGATTTCTTGGTAAACTCTTTCGACTATATCTTCTTCGTTTACATATCCAATTGATTCACCGTGTTTGAATAGCAACCCTTTGCCTTTGGCTGCTGCTACCCCAATGTCTGCATCTGCAGCTTCACCTGGACCATTAACAGCACAGCCCAAAATACTTACTTTCACTGGCTTTTTGATATTCTTAGTTTTCTCTTCTAACTCGCCTACTATTTTGAACAAATCGACATCTAGTCTTCCGCAAGTCGGACAAGCAATTATTTCTACAGTTCTTTGAGCTAAACCAAGAGATTTTAATATCTCTTTTCCTACTTCTACTTCGTTTTCTGGTTGGTCTGTTAGAGATACTCTTATAGTATCACCTATTCCTTCCGCAAGCAATGTACCGATTCCTATTGCCGATTTGATAGTACCTTTGGTAATCAATCCAGCTTCCGTTACTCCTAAGTGAAGTGGGAAATCTGTCTCTTTTGCTAATAATCTATATGCTGAAATCATAAGTGGAACACTAGTTGATTTCACAGAGATTATTACGTCATCGAAGTTGTGATCCGCAGCTATATTAGCGTGCCTCATTGCACTTTCGAATAGTGCTTGGTCAGTTGGATAGCCATACTTATCAAGTATATCTTTCTCAAGTGAACCAGAGTTTACACCTATTCTGATAGGAATACCACGTTCTTTGGCTGCTGTTAATACTTTCTTGATTTTGTCAACACTACCGATATTACCAGGGTTTATCCTTACTTTAGCAACACCACCTTCTATTGCTCTCAGAGCATAAGTATAGTTGAAGTGGATATCGGATACAATCGGTACACTTACTTGCTTCACAATCTCACCGATTGCATCGCAAGCATCTTTATTGTTAACCGTAACTCTAACTATATCAGCTCCAGCTTCTACACATCTGTTGATTTGCTCTACTGTTGCTTTTACGTCGGCAGTTTTGGTCTTCGTCATTGTCTGAACAGATACAGGAGAGCCACCACCTACTGGTATATTGCCCACCATTACTTTTCTCGACATTCTCCGAGGATATTGCACACTTTGTGGCATTTCTTCTTTTGGCTTAAATACGTCTAAGCCAATTATACCGTTTTTATTTTCACTCATATTATAATCTTTTACTCAATTCGTTTAATATAATTTTTTCTCTTTCAGACAGATTCTGATAACCCGAAGCCGATATCTTGTCTAATATACTATCTATTGTTTGCTGAGTTATTTCTTCGCCATTTATTATATACGATTTACTATTCGAATCTGTTTCCTCTATTTCGTAATCATCATTCGTGCTTGTCTTTTCCCAGCTGACTTTGTACCTTGTGGCTTCTTGTCTGGGTTGTGGTCTGTTCCCATAAGGGTTTCTATCGTTATGTCCATAATAGCCACCAAATTGACTATATCCAGCACTTGTACCTCTGACCCCAAAGGATTTGACGAATGAATTTAAAAACTTGTAAATGCCCAACTGATCCCCAAATTTTATCAGTAAGAACCCAGTCGCGGCACCGCCTACGTGTGCTAAATGAGCAATTCCGTCCGATGATCCGGTTATGCCTAAGAATAGTTCTATACCAGCATATATCATCACAAAATATTTTGCTTTTATAGGGATGAAAATAGGGAAGATGAATATTTTTCTATCCGGATTCAACATACCAAAAGCTAACAATACTCCAAATACGCCACCTGAAGCACCTATTGTCGGCCCTGCATGAATTGCCAATTGGACTAAACCAGCTCCAATACCTGTCAATAAATAATAGAATAGGAATCTGCGGCTGCCCCAACTATTTTCTAACTCAATTCCGAACATCCAAATTGCAAACATATTAAAAAATAAGTGCCAAAGCCCCCCGTGCATAAACTGGAAAGTTATTAATTGCCAAGGCCAAAAGGAGTTCTCTGCGAAAGAGAATGAGAAATTAGTTGTTTGCAATGCAAAATAATTAAAGAAATATGCACTTAGTGGAAGACCACCAAAATACAATAGTTCCATAACAAGATATTGCAATATAAAAACTGCAACATTTAACATTAGAATGAACTTAATTACAGGTGGGAACATTCCAAACATACCACCGCCAAATCCACTAGGTCTATTACCAAATCCGTTCATTTAACTCAATTTTTAATTCAAAACTACTATCAATTGCTTGACGCATATAATAAATAATTGTTTTTATCTCAACGCTTCTATACCAGGAAGTTTCTTCCCTTCTAAAAATTCTAAGGAAGCACCACCACCCGTGGATATATGAGAAACCTTGTCTTCAAATCCCAATTTTCGAATAGCCGCTACAGAATCGCCGCCACCGACTATAGTCTTTGCTCCATTAGAAGTTGCCGTTGCTAGTGCTTCTGCAACTCCAATAGTACCTTTAGCAAAATTATCCATTTCGAATACACCCATCGGACCATTCCAAAGCACTGTGTTTGAATTTTCTATAAGCTCTGCATAGTGCTTTGTACTTTCAGCTCCTATATCTAATCCCATGCTTTCGTTTGGTATATTATCAATAGTCACATTCTCAAAATCGGTATCATTCTTGAACTCTTTTGCAGCAACTATATCACTCGGAAGCACAAGGTTTACATTGTTTGCTTGTGCATCAAGTAATAATTTTTTTGCAATTTCTAATTTATCATCTTCTACAAGTGATTTACCTACTTCTATGCCTTGAGCTTTGAGGAATGTAAATACCATTCCACCTCCAATAAGTATATTGTCGCATTTTGAGAAGAGATTTTCTATGACATCTATTTTCCCAGATACTTTAGCACCGCCAATAATAGCAGTGAACGGTCTTTTAGCATTATTGACTACGTCTTCTAAATATTCTATCTCTTTTTCTATTAACTTGCCTGCAAAACGATTATCGAATTTTTTAGCAACTGCAAATGTACTAGCATGAGCTCTGTGTGCAGTTCCAAAAGCATCGTTAACATATACATCGCCAAGAGAAGCTAGATTTGACGCAAAATTGTCGTCATTTGCCTCTTCTTCAGCATAATATCTTAAGTTTTCTAATAAGACAACTTCACCAAATTTAGCATCAGAAACTACTTGTTTTGCTATTTCAGTATTACAATCATCCGCAAAATGAACTTTCGTATCTAATGTTTTTGATAGATATTGAGCAACTGGTCTTAATGACATTTCATCAACTCTAATACCTTTGGGACGTCCAAGATGTGACATTATAACAGCCATGCCACCATCAGAAAGAATTTTCTTGATGGTGGGCATTGACGCTACAATTCTTTTATCATCTGTAATATTCAAATTTGAATCAAGAGGGACATTGTAATCAACTCTGATTAGAGCTTTTTTCCCTTTAAAATCGAAATTATCAATTGTTTTTATCATTTATAATTGAGTTGCTAATTTTGAGACTAAATCTAATATTCTATTGCTGTAACCAGCTTCATTATCATACCATCCAACAACCTTAACGTGATTTCCATCAACTACATCAGTCAATTGCGAGTCAAATATACAAGAGTGTCTATTGCCAACAATATCAGATGATACAATGGGATCTGTATTATATTCTAATATACCTTTTAACTCATTGTCAGCAGCGTTTTTAAAAGCAGCATTTACTTCTTCAATTGTTACAGATTTATCTAATACTACAGAGAAGTCAGTTAATGAACCATCAGGAATAGGTATTCTGACAGCGTAACCATGTAATTTACCTTGTACTTTAGGGTAAACCAAGCCAACAGCCTTTGCAGCACCAGTTGTAGTAGGGATAGCATTAACGGCAGCTGATCTTGCTCTTCTCAAATCAGAATGTGGAAGGTCTAAAATTCTTTGATCATTTGTGTAGGCATGAACTGTAGTCATAAACCCAGATTTCAAACCAAAATTCTGGTCTAAAACTTTTACCATTGGTGCAAGACAATTCGTAGTACAAGACGCATTCGAGATTATTTTTTCTTCTCCAGTCAATTCACTATCATTTACCCCCAATACAACGTTTGCATCCATTTGGTCTTTACCTGGAGCAGAAAGCACAACTTTTTTTGCACCAGATTTGAAATGACGAGACATAGCTTCTCTTGAACTAAAGACACCAGTTGATTCAAGAACTATATCAGGATTTTGCCAAGGAATATCTTCAGGATTTTTTTCTGCAGATATTTTTATTTCTTTACCATTTACAACAATTGCACCGTCTTTTGCTTCTACTGTACCCGCAAATCGGCCGTGAACTGAATCATATTTAAGTAAATGGGCTAAAGTTTTAGAATCTGTTAAGTCGTTGATTCCAATAACTTCTATATCTAACTCCCTGTTAAAAATTTCTCTGAAAGCCAATCTTCCGATTCGACCAAATCCATTAATAGCAAGTTTAACTGACATTGTTCTACCTTTTTTTATTATAAGAATATATAGAAACTCAAAATTACGAAATAATCTTAAGTTAATAGTACAATTAGACGTTATTGTGCATAGTTATATTTTCATATTTAAGTATAATTACTTAGTTGTAATTTATTAAAAATGGTATTTTAATTATGTGTCATTTTTTAAATATGGAGTTTTTTATGAAAAAGTTATTATTATTATTAATGTTTGTGTTGCCAACAGCACTATTTTCGGCTTCTCCTAGCTGTGTTGCGGGGATGGAGGTCTCAATCATAGATGCAAATGGGAAGGTAATTAAAAAAGGTAAATTGAATAGTCAAGGGCGACTATCTCTAAGCGGTGTTGACGATGCTGTTTGGGATGTGAAATTAACTAATAATGGGAAATCCGTTGTATTAGGAATCAATAATACAAAAGGTAAACGCGGTAATCCTTTGCATAATTCTAATAATAACAATGCTGAAAACCCCTTGTATAATTCAAATATATCAGAAGTTAAAGGTGGTAGCGATTTATTAGTTGCACACGAAGCAGCTCATGTTATACAACAAAAAAAAGGTAGAAATAATAAATCTAATGGAAATATAAATACATCAAGAGCCAATATAAAAAATCAAAGACTTGACGCTGATAGTGATGATGATGGTCTAGACAACGATTGTGATGATGCACAAATAACTGTTACTGACAAAGGTAATGGTAGAGTTGAAATTACTGTAACTATTTTAAAATAAATTGAGGATTGAAATTATGAAAAATTTATTACTAATATTAATGTTTGTGTTGCCGACAACACTATTTTCGGCTTCTCCTAGCTGTGTTGCAGGGATGGAGGTCTCAATCATAGATGCAAACGGGAAGGTAATTAAAAAAGGTAAATTAAATAGTCAAGGGCGACTAACTCTAAGCGGTGTTGACGATGCTGTTTGGGATGTGAAATTAAGTAATAATGGTAAATCTGTAGAACTCGGAGTAAATAATAATAAGAAGAGAATCGATAAATCTACGCCTTTACTTTATCAAGCAAAACTGTCCGATTATCAGGGCGGTGATGATTTGATACTTAGAAAAAGACCAGGAAGGACACATTCAAAAGATGGTGGAAGTAGTGGATTAGCAACTGGTAAAAGAGGCAAAGCTAATTTAGAAGATGTAAATTCTGCAAACAATGCAAAACGTTTAGATGCTAATCACAACACAACACGTTCGAACCAAGCCGCCGCATTAGATGATGATAGTGATGATGATGGTCTAGACGACGATTGTGATGATGCACAAATAACTGTTACTGACAAAGGTAATGGTAGAGTAGAAATTACTGTAACTATTTTAAAATAGCTAAGGATATTAAAATGAAAAGAATAGTTATATTTATTTTTGTGGCAATCCCAATAGTCCTTTTTGCTGGTGATCCCATTCCTGGAATAGACATTACTGTTAATCAAAGTCCAAATGGAATTACGAAAAATGGAACTACAAACGGACGTGGCGAGTTTATCGCTAAAGGGCTAGAAGAAGGAGATTACAAAGTTACTATTGAAATGAATGGTGTGCGTTGCGTAATAGGTGATAAGGTAAATGAAAAGATTACTGTTCCTTCTACTAATTCAACGGCTAATGTAAAACCAATTCGGTTAGAACTTTCATCTAGATCAATGTATATTTCTAAGAAAGGTTACGATTACTATGCTTCAAATACACGCGATGCTGCTAGCGGATTACCAACAGGTAAAAGACAACACAAGCCCGTGAGTTTATCCAAAGAACTTGATAAATCTTCTACTAAATCATCATCAAATGATCATAATTCTTCGCGTTCGAATAAAACGTCAAGTGCAGCTGATTTAGATAGTGATGGTTTAGATGATGATTGCGACGGTATAGTAGAGATAACCCCAATGAAAGGTGGACAAATAAAAATAAAAGTATCTTGTAACAAATGAGAATTTTTATATTTGTATTATCATTATTCTATTTACAATTTCTTGCATACTCGCAAGAAGATATTACTAACGTAATTGAAAATCAAGATTCATTAGAATTAGTTGAAAATATTCAAGATAATGAAGCAGAAGAAATTGAAGAAGAGAGTGAAACCGTAATTAAATTTATGGTTTCACCTACTCTTGGTTTCAATCTTCAAAGCTCTAGTTATGAAAGGGGAGAAGAAACTATTAGTGCCCAATGGTTGGGTTCGCTTCGTTCAAAATTAGATATTTATGGAGATATTTTTAATTTCAATTCTAGTGTAACTGCCCAATATGGTCAGATTATCTCAAAAGATGAGATTCCTATTACTACTCAAGACAACTTAATGATTTCTCTTATGCCTTCTATGAGTCTTTTCGAATCATTGCAACTTAGATTGTTTTTTGATAATGTTTTACAAACATCAATGGATGTGAATGATAACTATGGCAACCCTATTTCCTTCCTAGATCCAGCTTATCTTTATCATACTCTTTTTGTTGGACAAGACTATAGTTGGGAAAATGAGGAATATACTTCTAGTTTTAATATTGTTTATGGAGTAGGATATGCTGTGCAGCAAACATATACTGATAAATACATATTAGAAGAGAATAAAGATTTTATAATTGATGACAATAATCCGCTTTCCGATGTACAAAGTCACTTTACTTTGGAGACTGGTTATAGTGGAATATTAAAATTTACTTATGAAACTTTGATAGGCGAAGAATTATCATGGTATTCAGATTTTAGTATAGCTGCTATTACTAAAGATTCTTTTTTTGAGGATATTAGTAAAGTCTCTGTAAACGGTATTTTCTATACAGCTTTCAAATATAAGTTTCTTAGTTTAGAATATTCGGCAAACCTGACTTATGATGAGCAGATATATAGTCATCGTCAATTAGAGCAAACCCTTGTTTTCGGTTTTACCCACACTTTTAATTTTTAGTATTCTTCCACATTTTCACTTTATTCTGATTTTTTAATTATTTTTATTTTTCAAAAAAATATATAATGATTAAAATGAATATTGTATTTAAAACTATATCTTACTCAATTTTACTTTTTTTCTGTTGTATTTCTCTCCATTCAAAAGATAATGAAGATGATGAAATGAGGCGAAAAATAGATTCTCTTTATCAATTTGAAGAAATAATTAATATAGAAAACACAGAAGTCAAAAACCAAAATAGGACTGGTACATGCTGGACATTTGCTGGAAATTCATTTATTGAAAGTGAATTGCTAAGAGAAGGTAAAGGTAATATTGATTTGTCTGAAATGTTTATTGTGAGAAACATTTATCCTGAAAAAGCCGATTTGTATGTCAGATACCACGGTACAACTCAATTTGGTGAAGGAGCATTGACCCACGATGTAATGAGATCTATTGAAAAATATGGAGTAGTGCCTGAATCTGTTTACTCAACTCGACCATCAAATGGTTATCTTAACCATGCGGAAATGTCAGGAATATTAGAAGATATGATAAAAAGAGTTGTTGCAACCGATCCCTTGAATAGGACAACAAAATGGAAAAAAGCGTTCGAAGCAATCTTAGATGTATATATGGGGTCAGTTCCAAAAAAATTTGTTGTTGAAGGAAAAGAATATACTCCAATAACTTATAGAGAATACCTTGGTATTGATACAAAACAATTTGTTGATATTACATCTTTCACTCACCACCCTTTTTATGAAAAATTTGTGCTTGAGGTCCCAGATAATTTTACTCGAGGTGATTTTTTTAATGTACCAATCGATGAAATGCTTGAAATTACTGAAAAGGCCTTGGAAAATGGCTATTCTGTTGATTGGGGAGCCGATGTTTCAGAACCATCCTTCGAATCAAAATATGGACTTGCAATTAATCCAAAAGATATGAAGGAAATGATTAGGAATAAAGATGAAATAAAGTGGGATTCTATTTATAAAGAGTTAGATATTACACAAGAAGAAAGACAGGAAGATTTTGATAATTACCTTACACAAGACGACCACGGTATGCACATAGTCGGTATTGTTAAAGATAAATTAGACAGAAAATATTTTGTGGTAAAAAATTCCTGGGGAACTGAAAAAAGAGGCCACGATGGATACCTCTATGTTTCCTATTCTTATTTTATGCACAAGACCACCTCTATTACTCTTAACAAGAACGGTATTCCCGCATTATTTAAAAACAAGATAAAATTAAATTGATATGACTGAGCAAGAATTTTTAGTAAAATTAACAAATGAACAAAAAGAAGCGACTCTCAAATTTGATGATGACGTTTCAGTAACTGCTAATGCCGGTTCAGGTAAAACCACACTATTAGTAATGAAATATCTATACCTACAATTATTCCATTCTGAAAGGTTTAATTATAAAAATATTGTAGCCATAACTTTTACAAACAAAGCTGCTTCGGAAATTAAAGAAAAGATTAGAAAAACAATTAATTCTCTATTGAATAAAACTGAACCATTCGAGAATGTGGAATTGGATGAAAAACAAAAACAAATTCTTCAGACGATAAATAGAAATATTGTAAATCTTGAGGTAGGAACTATCCATAAATTCTGTAGGAGGTTGATAAAAGACCATGCTTTCAGGGCGGGATTGGAACCTAATTTTACGATAATAGATGAAACGGAAAGAAGTATATTAATCTCAAAGATAATAGATGAAGTACTAAGCGAAGAAAAAAGTGATTTGTATGAACATATTGTTAAATTAATACTATTTCTAGGAGTAGAAGAATCTGTAAGTCTTATTCAATTTTTGGTGTTAAAAAAAGAACATTTGCAAAAGCAGAAAGAGTTTTATAGTAAAAATTTATCACAGGTCATAGATTATTTGAATTCAGAAATCAAAGAGATTTATAAGAAAAATATTTTAAGATTGGCAGAATTAATAGAATCGGTTTTAACTACAGATCAGACAATAAATGAAGAAATTAAAAAATCATTATTACTGATCGTTAGTGATTTAAAATCAAGTCAATATTATGACTATATAAATATAAATGAATTAGTAGAAAAGCTTTCATTTTTACGAAAACCTAAAGGCCGCCTTGTTTTAAAAGATTTAATTGGAGAATTAGAATTTAAAAATTTAGAATCTATATTATCATCAATATCTACTTTTTCGAGCAGTATGAAAGATGAAAATAATAAACTCATTCAGAATAGAATAGAAATAGGTCTTGCACTTGTATTAGTAGCTGAAGAAGTTAACAAAAGATACAATGCTTTAAATTATAAAAATAACAGATTGGATAATGACTCAACTATAGACGTAGCACTCAAATTACTAAATGATAAGGTTGTAAAAGAGATAGTACAAGATGAATTAGCTTACGTTATGATTGATGAATTTCAAGACACTGACGACAGGCAATTAGCGATTGCTAATTTAATACGAGATAGTAAGAAAGTAAAAATATTTGTCGTTGGCGATGATAAACAGAGTATTTACAGTTTCAGAAATGCCGACGTTAGAGTTTTTAAAAATTTACGTGCAAATTTGAAGGAAGAAAACAGATTAGAATTAAATACATCTTTTCGTTCAAATTTAGAAATTAATGCATTTGTAAATGATTTATTTTCTCAATACATGAGTTCGAAAAAAAGTGAGTATGATATTGACTATCAATCAATAGTTTCTTTCAAATCAACAATTGACAGTGAAAACAAGAACATAAACATACTGCTTTATGACGATAAACATTTGAATTCTGATGAAGATACAAAAAATGGGTTTTACAGTCAAATAATGAAATCAATAAATTATCTGATAAATGAGAGAGGAGCGGCTCCGAATGATATTTGTATTTTGTCAAGTTCATCATACAATTTTCCAACTTTAGCTAATATATTAGCAGAAAATGGATTAGAATATGATATTATGGCAGGTTCTGGTTTTTTTGATAAGAATGAGGTTAAGTCTCTTATAGCTTACTTGGAGTTCATCGATTCGCCTGAGAATGATTTATTATGTGCAGCAACTCTAAAATCTTCTTTATTCAATTATACTGATAATGACCTTTATAAAATAGGAACTACAATTACTGATGGAGATAGTTTTTGGGATAAATTCCGAAAGTATGCTGATATAAATAGCAATCCAATTCATAAAGACGTTAAAGCAGTATTGGAAAAATCAATTAAACTATCTAATAAACTTCCACTGTCCGATATTATAATCAAAATTATTGATGATTCTAATTGGAATTATTTTTATCAAAACGATAAGAATCAATCATTGATATTTAGAAATTTATATAAATTCATGAGTTATATCAATTCTATCGAAAATAGACCTTTCAGCGGAATAGGACACACATTAGAACTATTAAACCATGATTTTAAGTCTAATAAACTTTCAGAAGATGTTGATCCATCTTCGAAATCTATAAAACTTTCGACAATACATAGTGCCAAGGGACTCGAGTTTAAGCATGTCATCATTCTTGATTTCGATTTGGTAAACTTACCTTCTGGTAGCAATAGAAATACTAGCTTTAGTGAAAATCTTGGGCTTTCAATTAAATTACCAACTTCCATTGATAAATATGAAGAATTTGCTAAATCAAAGTCACCAATTGATTTGTTAATATATGAAAAAGACAAAATAGCTGATAAAGCAGAAAATTTGAGATTGTTCTATGTTGCAGCAACAAGAGCAGAGGAGTCTTTGCATTTAATTGTTAAAAATGGAAAATCAGCATTACAGAAAGTTGAACTTCAAAAAATATTTAACATTTTTAAAGATGAAACAAATTCGAGAATAAATTCAACTATCAATATTTATGATAAAGATAGTGGCATTTCAGAGTTAAATTGCGAATATTCAATAAATACTGACAATGAAAATACCGAAATATGTGAGTATAAATTTGACATTGAAAAATCCAAAGTTAAAGTTGACTTAAATGTAACGGAGTATATTGGTACTGTAGAAGCATTAGAAAAAGAAATTAATTTTAGTGCTACTAAGCTATCTATGCTTCAAGATATTAGAAATACAGAAAAATTTAAAGAAACGTATATATACGGTTTGCCTATAATTGGACCATCTAATTTGAATTTTGATAATGACGAGTTAGCTGAACCTAGAGATAATAAGATATCTGATGGGACTGAATATGGCATATTCTTCCATTCCATTATGGAGAATATTAACACTTTATTAGATTCTCAGAATAATATAATAGATTCGGAATTTATTAATGTATTAACAAATACGGAATTAGAATATCAAATTTTATTAAAAGAAAATGATAGTGAAAAGCTGAAATTCGATTTACAAAATGTACTTGCCTCAAATTTCATAAATAAAAATTATAATACACTGTTGAACTCGAAAAAGGAATTTGATTTGAAATTAGCATTTGGTGATCATACGCTTATGGCTATTTATGATGCTGTTTATTTCGATAATAATATAGCTGAAATTTGGGATTGGAAAACAAATAAGTTTTATGGAAATGATACTTTGGTCTCAAAAGCAAGTAATTATGATTTACAGATGAATATGTATGCACTTTTTGCTTTTAAATTTGATAGTAAAATTGAAGAAGTTAACTCAAGACTATTCTTTATTGATAAGTTGCATAATTCTACACACGATGAAGATTGGATATTCACAAAACAGTATAAGCGAGAAGATATTAATAAAATACAGATTGAAATTGCTGAATTGATTGGTGCAATCAAGGGAAGATATCCTAATACTTATCCAGTAAGTCCAGTTAATTTGAATAATTGAGATAATTATTCAAATTTAAATTTGAATAGCAACGATTTATCTTTGTTACTTATTCGTGCTTCTAATGAATCACCAAATCTTCTATATTCTATTAACTTTGGAAATTCATTCGACTCATTATAAAAACTGACTTTTCTAACAGAATCAACAATCATTTTAAATGTTGTTGGGTTCTTCTTATTTGAAGGTTTAGCAATATAGTAATAGTTATTCTCTATTTTTATAATTCTTAATTCTTCCTTTCCAAGCGTGTCACCATTTTCATTTAAACTAACGGAAAAACCTTCCATAACGTGTTCACTTTTTCCGTCCCAATGCTCATATATCGTATATCCATCACCTCTCATATACCAATCACCACTCATCCATTCGAAGTTTATGAAATCCTGATATTTCGTCTTGTTTTGCATTATTATTCCAAAGTAAATCCAGAAAGAACTAACCAATGCTAACATCATTAATATATACTTTCTTTTAATCTTCAATTATTGCCTCGGCTTCAATCTCTACTATATATTCTTCTCGAATTAATTTTGATACTTCTACCATAGTAGTTGTTGGTTTTATTTCCCTGAAAAATTCTCCATGAACTAATCCTATTTCTTCCCATCGGCTAATATCAGTGGTGAATATCCTTGTTCTAACAATTGAATTTATACTTGAATTAAAATGCTCCATTATTTCCACAAACTTCTCAAGAATTTTTCTTGTTTGCAATGCTGCGTTATCTAATCCAATTGGATTCCCAAATTCATCATTAGCTACAGTCCCAGAAATATGAATAATATTTCCAGTTCGTTTGGCTCTGCAGTAACCTACTTTATCAACCCAATCATTTTTATCTATAAAAAAAATGTTATCCATTGTTACTTTTTATATTTTTATTTGTTATTTTGGTGAAAAGTATCCTAAAATATGAGAAAATTATGAAAAATATTCTATTTTTGACGCTAATATCAATATTTATTTTCGGTTGTAACGAAAGTAGCGTAAATCCGATTGACAAACCAGAAGTACCTTTTGAACCAACTGGTTTCACTTTGTCAATGAATGATAGTATTCATTTGTACTGCAATAATGGTAAGTTAGACCATTTACTAGGTGATACTATTAAGCTAAATTGGTATTTTGGTGAAAAAAGTTTTGATATAAATTTCTTAAATAGCAAAGGCGAGACACTTAAAAATCCTGACCCTTTAAAGTATATCACATTTGCCGATATAATTGAACATAGTACAAAGGAAGTCAAAAGAGCATTTGCAAGTGCTTATAACTATACATTAAGTATAACCCCGCATGATGAAGGTGTTGCTTATTTAGTATTTAATTTAAAGAAAGAAGGAAAGGTTATTGTTAATCAAGATAGTATTCCTATAGTAATATATAGATAATGCACTAATTAAACTTTTAATACATCTTTGCAATAGCTGAAATTTACTAAAACCATATTGCGATTTAATTCAGTTTTACTGATATTTAGTTTCCTGTTGATTAGCTCAATTGGGGTTATTGGTCATAGTCATAAAGATTTTAGATACAACCACAAGCTAACAATCGATGATTTACATAAAAGTAATATTGAAATCTGTTTGATTTGTAATTTTCTGAAAAATACTAAATTCAGTTTCTTTGTTAAAAATCAAGTAGTCTCAGAGTTTTCGTTTCTAAAAGAATATAATTCATTTGAATTATTAAACAGCAATAAACCATTACAAATTGAAAAATTAGGTAGATCACCTCCTTCAATCCTCATTTAATTCTATTTTATTAAATTTTTTATTAATTATTATGAGGTTAATTATGAAGTTGATTAATTCAGCTATTCTTATATCTATTCTATTTATATCACTATTTTTTATTAGTTGTGATGAAAATGATACTGTAACTCCATCAGAGGAGCACTTCGAAGCGGCAGGTTATATTATTAAAAATGAAAATGATTCAACTGTATTTAAAGTATTAAAAGGGCAAGTTGATAACACTATTACCGAATCATTTACATTGTTGTTGGCTGATGGAAGTCAAAATTTTACTATTGAATTTCTTGATGAAGACGGAAACAATATAGGTATTCCGGAACATGAAGATCATAAAGAAACAGAAGCAAAGGAAGAACATGAACTTGAATTTCAAATGGAAGATGATTCTATTATAAATATTGAAATAGACGAATGGGAGTTAAACTTAACACCTCTAAAAATAGGTGGAACTACATTTAGAATTCAAATTTTACATGAAGGTCACCCAGACTTTACTTCACCTTTTGTCCCAATTGAAATAAAATGACAATTGCAGAAGCACAAAAATTAGTTGACGAATGGATAAAAGAAAACGGAGTTCGTTATTTTAATGAAATGACTAATCTTGCTATACTCACCGAAGAGGTCGGTGAGTTAGCAAGAGTTTTTGCTAGAAAATATGGCGAACAATCAAGCAAAGATTCCGATGAGAAGTATAACGAAGCCGATGAGATGGCTGATATACTGTGGGTATTGTTGTGTCTCGCAAATCAGACTAATATCGATTTAACTGAAGCTCTCAAGAAGAATTTTGAGAAAAAGACTGCTAGAGATAAAAATCGTCATATTAATAACCCGAAACTGAAAAAGTGAAAATTCTAATCGTTTTTCTTTTATCATTTTCAATTCTTAGTTCTAAGACTGTAGTTGGGACTGTTTATGATAGTTTTACCAATGAAACAGTTGCAGATGTTAAGATTATAATCAACATCAAGGAAGGAACGATTTATACTGATAAGAATGGAAAATTCGAAATTGAAGTGTCAAAGAAAACTCATACAGATTTTATCAAATCTGGTTATGTAGAGAAACATATCAATCTAACTCCCGATTATGATACTTTATCTATTTTTCTTACTCCTTTAAATTTTGAGTATGATGATATTACAATAACTGATAATAAATTTAAAAAATCAAGTCAAAGAACTATTAGCCAATCTTCTATAAACGAAAATTCAAGTAAAAGCCTATCAGAATTATTGAATAGTAAATTGGGAATATCTAGTTCTGAAATGGGTGAAGCAGTTTCAAGACCAGTAATAAATGGATTATCTGGCAATAGATTATCAGTAATTAATGATGGATTCAAATCAAAAGATCTATCTGGTAATTCACCCGATCATGCTCAAGCTCAAACACTCAATGGACTTGATCGAATTAGTATTCTCTCAGGGGCAGAGTTAGTTAGGTATGGGGCATCATTAGTAGGAAGTGCAGTACATACAGAGAGTAATTATAATATAGGTACACCGATCTCCAACAACAGTAACATAGTAACTAGTTCTTTTGCAACTAATAATAACAAACTTAGTATTTCAACTAAAAATCAATTCATAGAGATTCTCAATGGTTTTGTATTAGATGGTGTATATACTAAAGCTAATAATGTTAGTACTCCAAATGGTGAGTTATTTAATACTGAATATGAGCTTTATGAAATTTCTTCTGGATTATACTACGAATTAGGTGAATATAGTATCAACCCATATATGTCAGTTTTCGAGAAAAAATATGGAATTCCAGGTGGATTTGTTGGTGCCCATCCCAAAGGTGTTGATATAGAAATGAATAGAAATACTATTGGTTTGAATTCTGAATACCACACTCATGGCGCTGTAATAGATAAACTGAAATTAGATTATGAAAGAAGTTTTTATGATCATAAAGAGTATGAGAGCAGTGGACTAATTGGTGCACAATTTAGGTTTGTATCTAATACAGTTAGATTCGAATTGGAACAGCACCAAGGTAGCATATTCAATAACGGTTATATGGGTTTACAACTAACAAGAAAGGATAATGAACTAGGTGGATTCGTATTTATACCAAATAACCAATACAATTTGATTTCTGCTTATATCAAGGAAAAAGTTGCTCTAATAGATCAAATTAATTTAAACTATGGAGCTAGATATGAAATAATTCAAGTGAATCTTGATAACCCATATTTATTTCAATCTGAAATTATTAATAGTAGAGATTTTTCGTCTTTTTCGAATGCTCTAACAATTAATTACACCCCTTCGGAAAATCTATTATTTACTTTCGATTTGGCACTATCTAACAGAGCTCCAGAACCTGAAGAATTGTTCTCAAATGGTCCTCATTTGGCTGCTTATTCTTATGAAATTGGGAATCCGAATTTAGATTTAGAGAGATCAATTTCTTATTCATTGAAATCACAGTATAACACTCAAGATTTTAATATTGGATCGGAATTGTATTATTATGATTATTCGAACTATATTACTCCATTTGCGACTGGAGATACAAATTATAGCACTTTGTTACCCATATTTAGACAAACGAATATAGCTGCTGAACTATATGGGCTAAATATAAACGCAGAATATGACTTCAACTCTTTTCTAACTCTAAATTCTGATTTTACTTATACAATCGGTAAAGAGACAGCAAGTGGCACTTATCTTCCACTTATACCACCTTTGGCTATGAATATAGCATTGAACTACAAATTAGAAGATTGGAATTTTAGAATTAATTCAAAAATGGCAACTAGTCAAGAGAAAACTGGGCTTTTCGAAAGTAGAACTGATGGTTATATAGTTTTAAATGCTGATATTAAGAAAAATATAGATTTGGGTGGGAATATGCTCTCAGTAATGTTAAATTTCTATAATATTACGAATCAAGTTTATAGAAATCACCTTTCTAGAATTAAATCAGTTTACCCTCAGCCCGGTTTTGGTACCGAGCTGATAGTAAATTATTATTTTTAATCTTTTTTCTTAAGAAGGTTTAATCCCAAGTCAGACAGCTGAACTGTATCTACAGTAGATGGAGAACCATCCATAAGTGACAATCCACTTGTCGTTTTAGGGAATGCGATAACGTCACGTATATTGTCTGTACCAGTAAGAATCATTACTAACCTATCTAATCCGAATGCAATTCCACCATGAGGAGGAGCTCCATATTGTAATGCTTCTATTAAAAATCCAAACTTATCATTAGCGTCTTCTTTACTCAATCCCAAAGCTTCAAACATTTTAGATTGCAATTCTTGATCGTGTATTCTTATACTTCCGCCACCTACTTCAGCACCGTTGATAACCATATCATAAGCTATTGAACGAACTTTCTCTGGAGTTTCATCGAGTTTGTCTAAATCTTCAAAATTTGGCGATGTAAACGGGTGATGCATAGCATATACTGCTCCTGTCTCTTCATCTTTCTCAAATAGAGGGAAATCAGTTACCCAACCGAAGTGGAAATCATTTTTAATACCTTCATATATTCCAGTTCGCTTTGCTATTTCTTGTCTTAGAGCACCAAGTATAGTATAACATCTAGACCAATTATCCGAAGAAATTAAAAGTAAATCACCATTTTCAGCATTTGCTTTTGACTTAATCGCTTCTATTATTTCATCAGATAAGAACTTAGCTATTGGCGAATTTACACCTTCATCAGTGAATTTCATCCAAGCTAATCCTTTTGCACCATAATTTTTTGCGACTTCTGTCAGATCGTCTATATTTTTTCTTGAATAATCTGCGCAACCTTTAGCGTTAAGTACTGCTACTTCACCGCCATTATTTACAACATCAGTAAATACTTTAAAATCACAGTTGCTTACTTCTTCTGCAATAGAAATTAATTTCAGGTCATAACGCAAATCTGGTTTATCACTTCCGTAATTCTCCATAGCTTCTTTGTAGGTCAATCGAGTAAATACTCCTACATCATAACCAAGTACATCTTTCCATAAGTTTCTGATATAACCTTCTCCTATTGAGATTATATCTTCCATATCTACAAAAGACATTTCTACATCGACTTGCGTGAATTCTGGTTGTCTATCTGCTCTAAAATCTTCATCACGGAAGCATTTCACTATTTGCATATAGCGATCAAACCCAGCTACCATACTAATCTGTTTGAAAATTTGAGGTGACTGAGGTAATGCGTAAAATTTGCCTTTATTCATTCTACTTGGGACTAAGAAATCTCTTGCTCCTTCAGGAGTGGATTTCATCAAAACAGGTGTTTCAATTTCAATGAATTTATTTTCTTCGAAGTATCTATGAGTAGTTTGATAAACTTTATTTCGAACTATGAATTTTTCTTGAAGAGCAGTTCTACGTAGATCTAAATATCTGAATTTTAGCCTTAGTTCTTCACTTGCTTCAGTTTTACCTGAAATTTCGAATGGTGTCAATTTTGCTTTACTTATTATACCAAACTCAGAGATAAGTACTTCTATATTTCCAGTTGGTATATTACTATTCTTACTTTCTCTTTCTCGAACTGTACCTTTTACCCAAAGTACGTCCTCTGAACGAACTTCACGTGCTTTTTCTTCTAACTCAGGGTTCACTTCAGGTAGTACTACGACCTGAGTAATACCATACCTATCCCTAAGGTCAAAGAATATCAAACTTCCCAAATCGCGTCTTACGTTTACCCAACCGTTTAATACAACTTCCTGTCCAATATGTGATTCATTCAATTCACCACATGTTACTGATCTTTTCTGAAAATTCATTCGAATACCAATTTTTTTCTAATTCGTAAATATACTAGCAACAAAATTCGTAAATTTTTCACAATTAGGGCATTAAGTGGATTAATTATTTTCAGAATAACTTATTTATTCTTCTTTTCTAATGGCTTCACATCTATTATTCTACCATGACCTGGGAGTATGAAATCAGTAGGGGAGACATTCAAATCTCTAAGACCAACTATAAGCGAGTCAATTGGTGAACGCATAGCGTCACTAGCTTGTTTGAATGTACCGAAATGGATACCCATACTCTTTTGTGATTCCAATTCTTTGTGAGCCATTACTGCTTCTCTGGCATCTTGGTGTACCTCTTCCATAAAAAATCTAGGTTCTATAGGAGCTATTGGTAGTATAGAAAATCTCATTGCCCCGTATTTCTCTTTAAGTAGCTGATAATGAACACCGAAACCAGTATCCCCAGCAAAATAAACTGGACCACCAGAGGTTTCGAACATATATCCACCCCATAGTGTCCCATTTCTATCAGTAATACCTCTATTAGCGAAATGCCGAGCGGGAACAAATGTTATGGTTCTATCCTTGATATTCAGTGTATCCCACCAATCCATATCTCGTGAGTTTGGAAGTTCATTATCCACGAATATCGGTTTATTACCAAGAGGGTATAGGATAATAGGGTCGAATTTCTCTTGAAGTCTTTTCAGAGTCTCGAAGTCCATGTGGTCATAATGATTATGACTAATAACTACTAAGTCTATATTGGGCAATTTATCAAAATCTATTCCAGGTGCTCGTCTTCTTTGTGGGCCAATTGGCTTGACTGGGGTGGTGTACTCCGACCATACTGGGTCAGTCAATACATTGATACCATCGAATTGGATTAGTGTGCTTGCATGATTGATAAATGTTACTTTCAGCTCACCATCTTTTGTAGTTGCTGGCGGATTACAAGGAATTGTTTGAGGGTAAAAATCCGCCCAATAACCATCAGTTCTAGAAATAAAAAACCACATCAAATCCCAATAATTAAAACCTTTTGATTGGTCCAAATTATAAAAATTCTCTCCATCAAAATGGTTAGACTTCTCTCCTTTGTAAGGCGGTACATCGAAAAAGCAAGAGCTAAGAAAAATAGCAATAAAACTAAATAGAATTGAATTTCTGATTGACATATAAAATTTGATATTTTCAAATAAGAATAGACAACTAAAAGGGTCGTAAATTGTATATTGGTTAATTGTAGAGACGTATTGCCTGTACTGAGCGAAGCCGATGTGCATACGTCTCCAAACTTAGTTGTCACTGCTAGGACAGAAAGGACGTGGCTTTCTCATATCATTCTTAATCTACTTTGAGTATTAAGTTTATAACGAGATTTAATTTATTCAGGTTTCCACTTGCTTTAATCGAAGATGAAATAACGAGTCAAAGTTGAAAAGAAATTTCATTCATCATTTTCTCCTTAGTTAATTTTAACAAATCTTAATGAACTCTGATTGCTATCAAATCGTATTGAATAATTCCCGTTCGATAGGTCTAAAATATCTATAGATATATTTCGTTCACCATTTAATTTTAAACTTTGTACGAGATTGCCTAGATTATCATAAATGTTAATCAAATTAGCATTATTAGGTATATTATCAATATTAATTGTATTGAAGGATGGGTTTGGAGACAACAATATAGGCTCCATTGAATTTGTTTCAGAAATTAGTTTACTTGACGAACCACTTAAGGTAGTAATTGTAATAGTAGAATCTGTATAATCTTTTTCATGTTTTTGAATAGCAATACCATTTTCAAATAATGTAACATCAACAGAAATATCACCATTAGTATTTTCGTCAAGATTAACTTCTATTGAATCTGCTGCAATGAAATCATCGAGCTCGTCTATGGTCATACCTGTATTGTATTTTCTTGCATAAGCTCTACCTTCACAGTCAACAATGTAATCGGTATCATATTCACCATCTTGGTCCGTATCTATTGATGTTATAGATTGGGTGTTACTATTAAAACAGTCTGCCGTCCTCTGTATAGGTGGAATTGCTAGTAACGATAAGCTACAAGCAAAGAAAAATATTATGTATTTCATACTTAACTCCATTATTTATAAAAAAATGTTTATTTATAAAGTATAAAGTATAAAGTATAAAGTATAAAGTATAAAGTATAAATCCAAATTTTAAATGAGAAAAATTCAAAATAAAAAGCCATTCAGTTATTAACCGAATGGCTTTCTAAATTCTAACTTATCGTTTTATCAGATTATAACAATGGAGCGATTACCAATGCTACTACTGACATTAACTTGATTAGGATGTTAATTGATGGTCCAGAAGTATCTTTGAATGGATCACCTACTGTATCACCAGTTACTGCAGCTTTATGAGCTTCAGAACCTTTTTTTAGTTTAACACCATCTACATCAAATCCTTCTTCTATCATCTTCTTAGCATTGTCCCAAGCACCTCCAGCGTTTGATTGGAATATAGCCATTAGTACACCCGAAACAGTAACACCAGCTAATAAACCACCAAGTGTAGGAGCACCAAATAAGAAACCAACTAATACAGGTGCTAATACAGCTAATAGACCTGGTAGAACCATTTCCTTGATTGAGGCTTTAGTCGAGATTTCAACACATTTAGCATACTCAGCAGCGCCTTCAGCTTTGTCATAAGTTGCTTTGTCTTGCTCTGACCAATTACTTGAATCAGAACCTTTAGTTCTCATAACTTCAAGTGCATTTTTTAATGCAGGTATATCTCGGAATTGTCTTCTTACTTCTTGAATCATTGCCATTGCCGCACGACCAACAGCATTCATAGCCATAGCCGAGAATACGAATGGAAGCATAGCACCTACGAATAGACCCGCCATAACAGTTGGAGTCATAATGTCAATACCAGTTAATGGAGTGTCGTGAGTAGCGTTGTACGATGTTGTAAATGCAGCAAATAAAGCTAATGCAGTTAATGCAGCAGAAGCGATTGCAAACCCTTTACCAATAGCAGCAGTAGTGTTACCAACTGCGTCTAATTTATCAGTTCTTTCTCTTACTTCTGGTGGCAATTGAGACATTTCTGCTATCCCACCAGCATTATCAGAGATTGGTCCATAAGCATCTACTGCTAATTGAATACCAGTTGTAGATAACATACCTACCGCAGCGATTGCGATACCGTATAGTCCTGCAAACTCATAAGAAAGTAAGATTGCAGTTGCAATTAAAAGAATTGGTATTGCTGTTGACATCATACCAACACCCAAACCAGCAATTATATTAGTTGCCGAGCCAGTTATAGATTGTTTTACAATGCTTATTACCGGTTTAGTACCAGTACCTGTGTAATATTCAGTTATTTTACCAACTCCAAGTCCAACAGAAAGTCCGACTATTGTCGCCCAAAATACTCCCATGGAAGTATATTCGAAGCCACCAACTGTCCATGTCTCAGGTAATAGTCCTGTAATTAGGAAATAGGAGATAACTAACATACCGCCAGCAGCACCAAATTCACCAATGTTGAGTGCTGTTTGTGGATTACCTCCTTCTTTTACTCTCACAAAGAAAGTACCAAGTATAGAAACTATAATACCTGCTGCTGCTAAGAATAGAGGTAGTAATATTGGACTAAGAGAACCAAATTCTAAATCACTAAATTCAGATAACCCGAAGAATGCTGTTCCCAAGACCATTGTACCAATGATAGAACCAACATAAGATTCGAATAGGTCAGCACCCATACCCGCTACGTCACCTACGTTGTCACCAACGTTATCTGCGATAGTTGCTGGATTCAATGGGTGATCTTCTGGGATACCTGCTTCAACTTTACCAACTAGGTCAGCTCCTACGTCTGCAGCTTTAGTATAGATACCGCCACCTACACGAGCAAATAATGCAATAGATGATGCACCAAAAGAAAACCCAGTTACTACTGAAATAACTGTATTTATATTCGCTACACTATCAACTCCATAGATACTTGCAAAAAGTATAAATAGACCACCAAGACCTAATACACCTAATCCAACAACTCCCATTCCCATAACTGAACCACCAGTAAAGGCAACAGCTAATGCTTTGTTTAGTCCTGATATAGCAGCGTTTGTAGTTCTAACGTTAGCAGCAGTTGCTACTTTCATACCAATAAATCCTGCAAGTGCAGAACACAATGCACCTACTATAAAGGAAAGTGCAATCAAAGGTGAAGAATTAGCTGATGTGTTACCTTGCCATGCTAAAAGAATAGCTACAATGATAACGAATATACTAAGTACTTTGTACTCAGCTTTAAGGAATGCCATTGCACCCTCTTGGATAAACTTGGCGATATTTTTCATTTTATCGCTACCTGGGTCTTGTTTGTTCACCCAAGCTGATTTGACAAACGTAAATAGCAAAGCTACTACTCCTGCCAAAGGAATCAGATATATTAATGAATTCATAGTGTAAATATGTTATTTAATTAAACAATAGATTATTAATTTGCATTTTTAACAGCCGAAAAATTAAGCATTTTTTATGATTCAAAAAAAAATGCCCAAATTTAAAATTAAAAAAAATCCAATATTTGGATTGAATATTGGATAAATTGCTTTTCTTAATTATAATTCTTTGGCGTAATTCGTGGCTTCTTCTATAGTATCACAGAATATAAATTGGCTTCCAATCTGCGATATATTCATAATTGTCCTTACCATTTCTTGAACTCCAACTAATATAACAGGTATCTCGTGCTCATGCAGTTGTCTATAAGCAAGTAATATCCCTCCTAAACCAGAAGAGTCAATAGATTCTACTGTTGATAAGTCCAAAATTAGGGCTTTTATGTCTGGCTGACATATTATTAATAGTTCCGCTTTAAAATCAGCAGAAATTCTGCTGTTCAATGTGTCGTTTTTTAAAGTGAATATTACTATATTGTCATTATGTTCGATTGTATATTTCATTACTTTCCTTTTTGAATGTCAACTAAGTACAATTTAAAAAAAATATTGATAATACGAATATCTTCTATAGGAGATGTTGTATTAACTACTCATTTACCTCGGTTAATTAAGAATAAGTTTCCGGGTGCAATTGTGCATCTTCTTACTAATAATAAAGTTGCACCTCTGCTCAGTAATTTAAAGACTATTGATAAAGTTATTAGCATTGACTCTAATAATAGAGATTTTATTAGAAATTCGATTAAAGATTTTGATTATGATATAATTCTTGATTTACAAAAAAACAGTATTAGTTCTAATTTAACATCTGAATTTAAAGGTGATTTGAGAGTAATCAACAAATTTCGCAAGCAAAAACTAGAAATGGTTTACCTCAAAAAATTCCCCAAAGAAACAATACACGTGGGGGAGAGATACTTGGACACTTGTCGAGATTTAATACAAGACGATGGGAGAGGTCTAGACCTTGGCTTTAATTCGTATTCGAACAAAAATAAAATTATTGGTATAGCTCCAGAGGCCTTTCATAAAACTAAAAGATGGTTACAGAATAGATATGAGGAGTTAATAAACCGTCTAATTAATGATGGGTATGTGGTTAGGGTATTTGGTAGTGACAAATCGACTTTAGTTAACACAACTGAGAATGTAGAAAATTTCTGTGGGAAATTATCATTAGTCGAAACCGCTGAAAAAATTTCCGAATGCGATTATTTTATTTCGAATGATACAGGACTAATGCATATTGCATCTGCTTGTCAAATTCCGATCTTAGTAATATTTGGGTCAAGTGTAAAAGAGCTTGGATTTACTCCTTATAGAGTCAAACACGCGGTTATAGAACACAATATTTGGTGTCGTCCTTGTTCTCATATTGGGCGTGGTTTCTGTCCTTTAGGCCATTTCAAGTGTATGAATGAGATAAGTGTAGATGATGTTTATAATAGGTTTAAACAATTTAAAGAAAATTAGTTTTCTTTTCGACATTGATTTGACACAATCTTGATTACAAAATATTAATTATAATAAATGGATTCGAATAAAGTATTAGATTCGTGTTTACCTAACGAATTAAAGACAGTAAATATGAAATTTAAAATACTATTCACTCTACTTCTATCATTTTTAATCAGTTGTCAATCAAATAATGAATTGGTAGAAAAAGTAGATGAACTCACCCAAAAGATAGAAACTCTAGAAACAGTGAAAGATAATGCTTATAAACCCGGTCTGGGGATGTTAATGAACGCTATACAAGCCCATCATCTAAAACTTTGGAAATCAGGAGTTAATGAGAATTGGGAGTTAGCTAACTTCGAATTGCATGAATTGGAAGAGAGGTTTGTAGAAATAGAAAGATATAAAGAAAATAGCTCAAATATTAAGTCTATAAAAATGATTTACCCTCAATTAGAAGATTTGGAAAAACAAGTTAAGGAAAAGAATAAAGAAGAATTTTTAAAAGAATATGAGCTTCTAACGGCTACCTGCAACTCTTGTCATCAAATTAACGACCACCCATTTATCAAAATTAAAGTTCCCAATACAGATAGTGAGAATCAAGTGTTTGAACTTTGAATTATAAAGAAACTCAATTAATTCTTATATTGAAGATTCTTACAGGTTAATGAACTGACCCAAAAAAGTGGACACAGCCTTAATGTGATATAATATTATTAAATTAGTAACACATAATAGGAACAAA
>JAGQWJ010000036.1 GCA_020437395.1 Ignavibacteriota bacterium
GATAAAGTTTTCACTTGGAGACAATACGACGTAATAAAAGAAGAGCAAGGCGAAGATGCTGCGAATACTGCGCAAAAAGAAGCATTGGCTAATGGAAAAATATTAATTAAAGATGTAATTGCTGATGCATTTTTACAGCAAATTCTTTTACGTCCTGATGAGTATGAAGTAGTTTGTACTATGAATCTAAACGGTGATTATATCTCTGATGCATTGGCTGCAATGGTTGGTGGAATTGGTATAGCGCCAGGTGCAAATATCAATTATACTAGTGGTCATGCAATTTTCGAAGCGACACACGGAACTGCACCTAAGTATGCTGGTTTGGACAAAGTGAACCCAGGTTCAGTAATATTATCTGGCGTGTTGATGCTGGAGCATTTGGGCTGGCAAAAAGCTGCTGACTTAATAGTAGATGCTGTAGAGAAAACAATCTCACAAAAAACTGTGACTTACGATTTTGAGAGATTAATGGATGGAGCAACATTGCTAAAAACTTCTGAATTTGGTGATGCACTAATCAAGAATATGTAATAAGAATAGAATTATTCTTCAGTTTTTAAGAGAACCGCTTTCGAAAGAGAGCGGTTTTTTTTTGTTATTCATACCTTGAAATAGTTTTTTCTAATATATTATCCAAATCTTCTATATCGAATAACTCTTCCTTACCACTCTCTAACTGGTTTAACTGATTCTGTAAATATTTCTTTTCTTCCAAAAAATAATCAGTAATCTTTAAATCCTTGTCGTTAAACTTAGTAATTAATGAAATTACTTCATTATATATACTATCATTTATTTCTAATTTTATTGTCTTCAATTTCAAATACTCCATTCAAATTATTGTTTAAATTAGTAAATTCCATACTTTTTTCAAAGTAGTATAATTATATAACGTATTAATTCTATCTTTGATTTTAATAGAACAGTTCTTATTTACTATATTGTAGTTTGATATAAATAATGAAATGATAAAACTATGAGCTTCCTAAAAGCAGAGTGGCGTAGATTGGCAATAGCAAACTATGAGGTAAATGAATCGGACCTCATAAAACATTTGCCCTATGGAACTGAGTTAGATACTTGGGATGGTAAACACTATGTTAGCTTAGTTGGGTTTATGTTCGTGAATACTAAAATGTTGGGTATGAAGGTCCCATTTCATATCAATTTCGAAGAAGTTAACTTGAGATTCTATGTTCGGTATAATGATAAAGGTAAATGGAAGAGAGGAGTAGTATTTATAAAAGAATTAGTACCTCGAAGAGCGCTTTCAATCGTTGCTAATACTCTGTACAGTGAACACTATCAAACCGTTAAAATGTCTCACGAGTGGATTGACAACCATACAAATATGATTACGAAATATGAGTGGGAGCATAATAACGACCAACATCATATCTCATTAACATCTGAAAAGGAAGCCAAGCCAATTCCAACAGGAAGCGAGGAAGAATTCATAACCGAACACTATTGGGGATATACGAAAGTTAACGAATCAAAGACTTATGAATACGAAGTTACTCACCCCAAATGGGATTGCTACAAAGTGTTAGACCACGATATTAGAATAGACTTTGGGTCACTATATGGTGCGGAGTTCTCTAAGTTGACAAGCCGAGAGCCAGACTCAGTAATGTTGGCTGAGGGTTCGCTAATCACTGTCGAGAATAAGAGGATAATAAAATGAAAACCGAATAATTCACTGATTATATGATTACCTTCATAAAGTATTAACTATTTACTGCAAATTATGCTTTTTTTGTTAACCCGCATTTCACTTAAAATAAAAGTATCTCTCAAACTTCAACCGAAAGCTAATTAATACAAACCTTAGAATTTTCAATTTATGCAACAAAAACCTAATAAGCTAACAGAAGGATCAATTCTCAAATCGCTTATCTCCTTAGCTTTGCCTGTTATATTTGTAAATATATTACAAACAGCTTACCAACTAACAGATACATTTTGGGTTGGAAGATTAGGCACAGACGCAGTAGCTGCTGTCTCTATTAGCTTCCCTATTATATTCTTTATAATCTCGTTGGGAATTGGCTTGGGTATAGCAGGTACAATCTTGGTTGCACAATATGCTGGGATGCAAGACCAAGAGACTGTGAATTATACTGCAGCACAGACTTTTCTGATGGTAATAATAGTATCGCTTTTTTTGGGGTTTTTGGGATATTTCCTTTCGCCTTATATGACGGCACTTATGACAGACGATGCTGATGTTTTCGGACCTGCTGACTCATATATGAAAATTTCATTCCTCGGCTTAGTGTTTATGTTTACTTATATGGTTTTCCAATCGCTACTTCGAGGCGTAGGCAACGTAAGGACTCCTATGTATGTTGTGTTGGGTACAGTGTTACTAAACCTCGTTTTGGACCCCTTGCTTATATTCGGATATGGTCCAATACCTGCAATGGGAGTAACTGGTGCCGCTATATCCACAGTTGCAACACAAGGAGTTGCTTCTGTGATAGGGTTTGCATTGCTCGCCGGTGGCAAATATGGATTGAAAATAAAACTCTCGGACTTTAAGCCCGACTATCCGCTAATTTACAAAATGTTTAAAATCGGATTTCCTTCCTCTATCGAGCAATCTACAAGAGCACTTGGTTTAACCGTAATGACCTTATTGGTAACAACATTTGGTACGCTAACAGTAGCTGCTTATGGAATTGGCACTCGTGTTCTAATGTTCGTTATTATACCAGCTATGGGGCTATCTATGGCTACATCTACTTTAGTTGGTCAAAACATTGGTGCTGGCAAAATAGATAGGGCAGAGAAAATAGCAATACTAAGCACAAAAACCGCTTTCATAGCATTGACTATAGTAGGGGCAATAGTTTTCATCTTTGCACCTCAAATTGTTGCCACATTCATCCCAGGTGAGTTTGCTACTATCGAATCGGGTGCACTTTTCCTTAGGATAATGGCTCTTACTTTCGGATTTATAGGTATGCAGCTTACACTCAATGGCGTATTTGTTGGCTCGGGCAATACTATAATTTCGATGACTTTGGCAATTGTTAGTTTGTGGGTTCTCAGGTTTCCTTTGGGATACGTATTAGCAAAGCACACGGAAATGGCGGAAATTGGAATTTGGATTGCGTTTCCAGTATCGAACATTGCTGCTGCACTTGCAACTTGGGTGTGGTTCAAAAGCGGCACTTGGAAGCAGAAAAAGCTAACTGAGGAAATGAAGCAAGTAGAAGAGACAAGAACCGAATCTATAATAGAAGGTGGCGGATTGGGGTAGGTTAATACTTCATAACTGGCATTAAAAAATTAGAAACCGATTCATTATTTGAGTCGGTTTTTTTTTGTTAAATTAAAAAAACTCATCTATTAAATATCGAATCTAATGAAAACAAAAGCAATATTATTTCTACTTCTAACAAGCTCTATATTAAACGCCCAACAAAAAAACGCTTTTTACATAGGACATAGTCTGAGTGACCAGATACCAGATATGGTAAAGTCTTTGTCTGATGATATGTTTGCTGTAGATTTTGATTGGGCATACCAAAGCATACCCGGTGCACCTCTTAGATGGCAATGGGACAGGAAAATCAATAAAGACTATAGTGAGAATCCTCCGTATTATTATGCATTTTATAGCGAAGAAGGTGGGCTACCTACCGGCGATTATAATGTATTAGTATTGACAGAATCTGTGCCGCGTTATTGGTCTATTATAGATGATACTTACCAGTATGCCGATAGCTTAGTTACTTATGCACTTAGCTACAATCCGAATATCCAGATTTACCTTTACGAAGATTGGCATTGCATAAAAAGTGGAACTCCAACGGGATGCGATTATGATATAGACGCAAGTCCGTGGCGACAACGACTAGATGACGATTTGGCAATGTGGGAAAGCGTAGTCGATACGTTGAATAATAGATTCAACCCCATTAATCCAATATGTATGATTCCTGCGGGGCAAGGATTAGCTCGCCTGTATGATGCAATAGAAGAAGGCAAGGTGCCAGGTATAGCGAGTATTGAAGATATATTCAGCGACGATATACATTTGACTGATGTAGGTAAATACTTCGTTGCCTGTGTGCACTTTGCTATGATTCACAATACAAGTCCAGTTGGATTGACTAATCAAACACAAGTTTGGTGGGGAGGAGACTTCGAGCCACCGACTGCAGCACAAGCGAAAATTTTTCAAGAAATAGCTTGGGAAACTGTGAACAGCTATGAGCGTAGTTGTTTGAATACTAGTATTTCTACGGTCGAAAATATAGAAGTAACCGAAGATATTTCATATAACACTTTAACTAATTTACTTACCATATCTAACACGAAAGAAGAAACAGCAATTTATAATCTTTACGGAAAGTTAGTATTAGTAAGCACTATTGGATATATCGACTTATCAAATTTACCCAAAGGAATTTATTTTATCCGGAATGGTGATAGAATTAATAAAGTTATTAGATAAAATCCACTGAAAGAATTACTTTGACTGAGAAACTCCCTTATATGCCTTTTGTATTAGTATTTTGAATTCAACAAACATTCGCCACGAACTTATAGTGAAATCTTCACCAAAAGAACTTGTTTGAGTAAAGGGAACATTCTGAGTATATCCAATTGAGAAAGTTGAACGTTCGCCTGGTGTAAGATTTATCATTAAACTAAAGTCGGAACTAATATGCGGCGAAGTAACTCCATCCATTTCGGAGTCCTGTACAACTGTATCATCATCAGTAAATCTTAACCGACCTTCAACATTATTAACAAAAACCCTTTTAGAAGTAGGGGTTTTCGTGTGCATCAACCCATTGTAAATAGGAAATGAAACTTTTGGTGCAACTCTTAAAGTTAACCAATTTGAAGGAAAATAAGAAAGAAATGGGGCTAATCCCAAGTAGGTCAATCTCAATTTTGCCTCGTGTCTGAATTCAATATTCGCAAAAGTAGGATTAGTCGTTATGTCGCTATATTTAGAAATATCAATAGATTCAATTTCTCTGTAAGATGAATTAATATTCAATACATCTAACGAAAGAATGGCACCAAAATATAAGCTTTTAAATGCTTTTCTTTGATAAATGGCTCCAAGGGCGAACCCAGTCGCAGTACCATCCTGAAAATAACAACTATCACATTCAACAAAATGAGTTCCACCAGCCCAATTTGGACCAATACCAAGAAATCCACCCAATGATTCTTCTGCCAATGAATTGTTAGATGGTTTCAATGGATCTGAAAGTTCATAGACTTGGGCATTTGAGTTAGTTAAAAATATAGTTAGGAATACAAATAACAAAGTATATGTTTTCGTCCTTATCATTGCTTTCTTTTATTTTAATTATATTGCTTTTTATAATTTAGCAAAAATCTATTTTATTATAGAGTAAAATTTATGGAAAAAGTTACAATCAGTGAAAATAATAACATTGGGAAATTAACAACTGTTACAAAATGTAGGGTAATTGCTACTCATATACTAAATAGATATGACAGAAGCGATTCGTACATAGATAAGCTTTTGGAATCGGAGCTGAGAAGCAATGATTTGAACAGAAAAGATAAAGCACTATTGACGCAATTAGTTAATGGTACAATACGTTGGAGAGCAAAACTTGATTGGGTACTGATTGGATTTTTCCACGGTGAATTCCATAAATCAATGAATATAGTCAAAAATGCGATGCGCATAGCACTATATCAAATCTTGTTTATGGAAAAGATACCAGAGCATGCTGCAATAAACGAATCGGTAGAATTAGTAAAACAAATACAAGGTCAGAAGGCAGCAAGCTTAGTCAATGGAGTTTTACGAAACATAGTAAGAAACAAGCAAAATATACGTTTTCCTGATGAAAATGAAGATAGGATATTCTATTTATCTATAGTGCATTCTCATCCGAAATGGATGACAAAAAGGTGGGTTAATTTTTGGGGTGAGGACTTTGCAGTAAAGTTAATGGAAGCTAACAATAGAATCCCTTATCTGGCGATGAGGGTTAATAAGCTAAAATCTAATGCAGAAGAAGTTGAGAATTTGCTTAACAAAAGTGAAATAAAATTTGAGAAATCCATATTCCATCCTGATACTTACAAAGTAAAGAATTTGGGGAACAGTATCACAATGACTGAATTATATAAGCGAGGGCTGATAGCAGTACAAGACCCATCTGCTTCACTTGCGGCAGAATTGACTAATGCCAAACCTGGAATGAAAGTAATTGATTTATGTGCAGCACCAGGTGGTAAATCATTCAAAATAGCAGAAATGATGGAAAACAAAGGGAAATTAGTATCAAACGATAAATATTGGGGTAAGCTGAAAATTTTATCATCAGAAGCCGAACGACTCGGTATTTCGATTATTGAGCAACAGAAAGAAGATGCCTCGGAATGCAATGCGGAAGAGAAAGCAGATGTTGTCATTATTGATGCACCTTGTAGCGGTAGCGGTACATTCTCAAAGAAACCAGATATCAAATGGAAACGCGAAATAGAAGATGTTTATAAGTTAAATACAATTCAAAAAGATATTCTAAAAAATGCTCCAAACCTTATTAAGGAAAATGGTGCTATTGTCTATTCTACTTGTTCAATCGAGCCAGAAGAAAATATGGGAATAATTGAATGGTTTCTGAATAAATTCCCTGAGTTTACAATTGACCCAGCAGAAAACTATTTGCCGAAAGAAGTTTGCAAAGACGGTTTTATGCAAACTTTTCCTAATGTGCATCACACAGATGGTGCCTTTGCTGCAAGGTTAATCAGAAAAAAATAATAAAAATGAAAGACAAAAAATCATTAAGCATATTAGATGCGTACAAGATTGCATGGGGATTCACCAAAGATAACCGTACACTCTTGTTCGCATCTTTCGTACTTAATATTTTCTTTTCAATAACAACAGCGATGACAATATCGCTGATAAATCCAATATTAGGAATACTATTCGAAGTAGAAACAAGTTCGCCGGTAAACAATGCACCAGTAAATATAAGTTTCTTCCAGAACCTAAAAGAATCCTTCTTCGAGTTTTTCTATTCACTCGTAAAAGCTGACACTGCGAGCGAACAAATCCTAAGACTTGGTGCAATTATAATGATATTGTTCATTATTAAAAATATATTCAAATACTTCGGTTCAATCGTAGGTGATTTGTTCAATCAACGTGTAATCAAAAATATTCGCGATACAGTTTTCTATAAAATAACTTCATTATCAATGGATTATTTCAATAGAGAAAAACAGGGAACAATAATTTCAAAAGTTTCCAATGATGTGTCGCTACTCAATAATACAACAATCGCATCACTCAATGGAGTAATCCGCGATGTAATACAAGTGGTTATATTTATGTTCTTCCTACTGACAATATCAGTAGAATTAACGCTATGGGCGTTTAGCACTTCATTAATATCTGTATTATTCATTCAAATTTCTGTAAAGTACCTAAAACGCTACGCCTCAAGGATGCAGGATGCAATGGCAAGTTTTACTACCACACTTCAAGAATCAATAGGAGGAATTAGAGTACTCAAATCACTGAACGCCAAAGATGTCACGAATCAGCGTTTTGCAAAAGATACTAGTTCCTATGTTCGTTCTGCAATCAAACATCGTAAGATTATGGCACTTGTTCCAGCTGCGAATGAGATTTGGGCTATACTTGGGCTTTGTGTTGTACTCGTAGTTGGCGGGCAGCAAGTATTAGTTGAAAAAACAGTTAAAGCTGACGATTTGATGACATTCCTATTTATGCTTTTTGCATTGATGACGCCTATTATGTCTCTAATTAGTTCTTACTCTAATATGCAACAGGGTATTGTAGCTGGTGAAAGAATAATGAGTATTCTGAATGAGGAACCAACAATAGTTGAGGGTACGAGATCAATTTCTGAAATAAAACAAGAAATAGCATTTAATAATGTTTCATTTGCTTATGTTGACCATCACGTATTGAACGATGTCTCCATAAAATTAGAAAAGGGTAAGAAAGTTGCTTTCGTTGGTGGAAGTGGCAGCGGTAAATCGACAGCATTAGACCTAATTACAAGGTTCTATGACCCAAGAAGTGGGTCAATTACATTGGATGGTGTTGATATTAGAGATATTATAATAAAGGATTATCGTTCACTTTTTGGAATAGTTTCTCAAGAAAATATTCTATTCAATGACTCAATCTATAATAATATAATATATGGAATGACAGAAGTATCAGACGAAAAAGTGATTGAAGCGGCAAAAATAGCGAATGCGTATAATTTTATAATGGCACTACCCGATAAATTTGACTCAATAATTGGAGATAGAGGAGTTACAATTTCGGGAGGTGAACGCCAAAGAATAGCTATTGCGAGAGCATTAGTCCGTAACCCAGAAGTGCTAATATTCGATGAAGCAACCTCTGCACTTGACGCAGAATCAGAAAAAGTTGTTCAAGATGCAATAGAGAGTTCACTAAAAAATAAGACCGCAGTGATTGTTGCCCATAGACTTTCTACTATAGTAAATTGCGATATTATATATATGTTTGACAAAGGAAGAGTTGTCGAAAGAGGCACCCACTCTGAACTAATTGCCAAAAATGGTTATTACAAAAATCTTTATGAAATTCAGTACAATAAAGAATCAAAATAGTGAGTTAGTCATTAGATTTATTTAAGTAAACAGCAGCATCATACATTTTAGCATTCATATATATCTCAGGAATAACAATATCGCTCTCGAAATATGTAACTTTAACCCCTGCTTCTTTGAACATAGATAGAGTTCTTTCGGTCGCTTCCACCCATTTCCCATTTGTATGAGCATCATAGAAATCTTGACCATTTTGATGGACTATTACCTCAGCTATACCAGTTTGTATAATTCCTCTTGCACAATCCGTACACGGAGCCCAAGGTACATAGAGCTTACAGTTTTTTAATTCAGTACCTCTTCTAGCAGCATTATAAATAGCATTTCTTTCTGCGTGTTCCATCCAAAAATACTTCTCGCCACCATCGCGTGATAATCTCTTCTCATCTTTATCTATTTCTATACCTCGTGGCAAAGAATTGTATCCAGTGGAAACCAATACATTGTCTTTATCGACTATTACTGACCCCATGTGCGTGTGACTATCTTTACTTCTCATAGCTACAAGATAACACATTGTAATATAGAGTTGATCCCAATTCGGTCTTTTCATTATTTCTTCTCTAAAAGTGATTTATATTGTTTTGCTCCTTGCAATGCTACACTTAAATGGCTCTTATCTACCAAATCAGAAAGCTCTATATCTGGTGAATTGTACAAAATCAATGCTTCATCGACAAATCCAGTCGATAGTTTAACAGCCGCTAAAACATATTGCCTCAAACCTTCTGTGTCTTTGTCTTTTGAAATAAAACTCAGTACGGATTCGGCTTCGTCATATTTGTCATTTCCAAGGTAAATTTGTCCTAACCTAGTTCTAACTCTATCTAACTGTAAGTCAGTTAATTCGGTGGAATTTACTATTTTTTCGAATATTTGCAAAGATTTCTCCTTATCCCCAGCAGAGAAGTGGGTCTCCGCCAAATGATAGTACTTCCAATCGTCTGCTTCTGATTCTAAATCTTTTTCGAGCAATCTTGTGTTACGTTCCAATTTTTCTTTATCAATTGTTCTATATCCAAAATGCTCTATAACCAAATCACTATCATAAATATCATAATTTTCTTCAATCGATTCACGTATTTGCTCGTGTATTCTGCCAGTGAACCGTATAGATTTGTGATTTCTAAAAAGCCGAGTGTATCTATGCTTAGAAATGATTGAATCGTCTTTTTCATCGATGTGGTTTATTATCTGAAGGTTTATTCCACCAATACTAAGGTTACTCATTTGGTCTAAAGGTAAGTCATCGTAAGTAAACCTAGCTATTTCATCGGCATCAATTACCAAAATCCATTCTGAACTAGAATAGTCTAAAGCATAGTTTCTCATCTCGCTGAAATTATCCTTCCATGAGTGATAATAAACTTCGCAACCCAATCTAGTACAAATTTGTGGCGTATTGTCAGTTGAACCAGTGTCTATTACTATAATTTCATTAGCAATATCTTTGACTGATTTTATCGCGTCTGCTATTCTCTTTTCTTCGTTCTTTACTATTAGATTAATAGAAATATTTGTAGTCTTTTCCATAAGCAAAGTTAAATAATATATATCAATTACTAACTTTCTTTGGAATATTTATGATAACTTTTGTGCCTACATCCAACTTTGAATCAATAGTAATACTACCTTTGATAGAATCTATTGACTTTTTGACAATCGACATACCTAAGCCAGTTCCCTCTATAGCACCAGTGTTATAGCTGCGATAGAAAGACTCGAAAACTTTATTCAAGTCCTCTTCCGGAATACCTATACCTTGATCAGATATTGATATTTTTACACTTTCAAAATCAGTTTCTTCAACTTCTATTGTTACCGTAGTGCCTCTATTTGAGTACTTTACTGCATTAGTTATAATATTTCCCAAAGCATGGTCGAGCAATTTCTTATCTGATGTAATTCTTAATACATCTGGCATAAGAATCTTGAATTTATGTTTACTATTATCAATAAACTTCGTATTCTCTACGATAGTAGATATAGAATTGCACAAATCAAATTCCATTAAATTTAGTGCATCTATACTTTCTGTTTTACCAATCATCAAAACATCATCCAGCAAATTGGTCATAGAAGAAACTGATGCAGAAATATTTTTATATTGCTTTTCTATCTGCTCTGGAGTCATTTTCTGCATGTAGTTTTTTAGCAAATTTGCAGAGGAAAGTATAACAGTAAGTGGTGTTCGATACTCATGAGATACCATCGAGATAAACTTTGATTTTATTTGATGTAATTCTTTCTCATTTTCCAGAGCTCTTTCCAGTTCTTTTTGAGTGTTTTGTAATTCTTCTTGAGCTAACTTGCGTTGATCATTTTCATAATTCAGATTCTCTAATGTTCTTTCCAATTGCTCTGTTCTGTCTGTTACTCTTTGCTCCAAGTCTTTATTGAGAATCTCTAATTCTTCCTGATATTGGAGCTTAGAAATGGTAGAAGCAAGAATTTCAGAAACTGAGCTAAGTATCTTCTCATCTTCAGCTCCGTAAGCTTCTGCTATCTGATAATCTTGGACCATTACTACTCCATAAATTTCGTCGTTTACGAGCAATGGTACTCCGAGCCAACTTTTAGAAATACTACCATAAATCTCTGGTTTAGTATCCCCAATCATATCCTTTACTTGTTCTTCGTTAAGTCTTATAGATTTTCTTTTAAAAATTACTCTATTTGTTATTGAAGTAAGGTCGTCTAAGTCTATAGAGTCAAATTTTTCATCTTTCTCATCTAAGAAAAATGGGAATACAATTCTTCTGTTTTTTCTATCTATCTGAGCTACAGCAAAGTTCTTAGCATTTATAACACTACTAATTTCTTTATGTACTATATTATAAAAATCATCAAGATTGTGGGTTAAATTAGCTGCTCTTGATATATTGAATAATATCTGAGTTACTTGTTGAGCTCGTTTGATTTCGGTTATATCCGTAAGGAATAGTAGTATGTTGTTTCCGAAACCATCATTATACTCAATTCCTTTAACTTTGAAATGGTGTGGATTTCCACTATTCAAACATATTCTAATCTCACCAGAAATTGATTGAATATCTGCATTTTTCTCAAAGAATTTATTGAACAAAGTAACAGACTCTTCATCATCAAGAATTTTTGAAAAGTCACTTCCCAAAAGCTCATTGTCAACAATGCTTAAAACTTCGTAAGCAGTATCGTTCGCGTCTTTTAGTCTTCCGAATCCTTCTAAAACTAAAATTACTTCACTCGATGAGTTGACAACATTACGCAACCTCATCTCACTATTTCGCAATTTAACTTCAGCTTCTTTTCTAATTGTAATATTTCTAGAAATAAAATCAATCCTAATTGGAGTACCATTTCTAATTTTCAACTTGGCATTCTGCATTAGCCAAATTAGCTCTCCCTTCTCATTTACTATAGGGAACTCCAACATGTTGGATTCTTGTTTATTAGCAATCATTTCCGAATAAAATGACCGAACCTTTTCCCTATGACTTTCCTCAACTAAATCCAATAAATTTTTCTGCTTTATTTCACCAATTGCTAAACCGCTTAGCTTCAAACCTGGGTCATTCATAATTAATAAATTCCCTTTTAGGTCAGTGCTATAAAGCATATAATTAGCAGTTTCTACAACTTCTCTGTATCGTGACTCCGACTCTGAAAGTCGTTCATTTACCTCTTTCCATTCCGTAATATTTCGGACAACACTAATTACTATATCTTTTTGTTTTATTGGTATAGAATTCCACTCAAGCCATTTATAAGAGCCATCACTACATCTGAACCTTGTTTCATGCGAAACTACTAAGTCATAATTAAGCAAATCCTCACGCATTTTATCAGCCCTTACCAAATCATCTGGGTGAATGAAATCAATCCAATTAGAACCAATCATTTTTTCAGTGGACCAGTTTAGAGTTTCGTTCCATGATGGGTTTATCTTCAGAAAGTCTCCATTTATAGTTTGGACTGCAAACATATCTAATGAAAAATTAAATATATAATCACGTTCATCTTCTATAAGTTTATTGTCCGTTATTTCGGTCATATATACAGTGATGGAATTTACATTTTCATCTTCGTCAAATTCAGGGAAAAGATAAAACTTGAAGAATTGAGGCTTCTCTTTGTTGTGTAATCTTGTTTCGAAAGTTTCTTTTTCACCACTTTCAAATACTTTATCATAATACATATACCACTTTTTATAGCTTTCGGGGGGTAGTTGCATTTCTTCTGCATTTAACCCAATTATGCTATCTTTAGTATAGCCGAAATCTTTGAATAAAGATTCATTTGCATAGGTCAATCTGTAATCACGATTAACTTTGAATACATACATAGGTGATTGCTCTACTATGTCCCTATATTGGTTCAACTCTAGTATTATTTCTTTAGTGTTGTGAGAAAATTCCATTTCAATAGATTAAAATATTATTTTTGTTCGATAAATTCATAAAAATTAAACTATTTAAAACTAACTATCAAATTATTTATTATTCATTTTGTGGCACTTTTATTTACTTATTATGAATTTTGTAAATGAATCTATTCCACTTAATAAAACTATTAACGCCTCAGTCCATTGCCAATTCACTGTTTAGTGATAATTGGCTATCCCCTGTTCATATTGATTTCATAGAGCATAAACTCTTGCAATTATATAGTGGAAAGAAAAATAAATTAATAATAAATATGCCCCCAAGGCATGGAAAATCACAATTAGTCACTAAAATTTTCCCACTTTGGTGGTTACTCAATAGACCTAATGATCGGATAATTCTCTCGGCTTACAATAGCACTTTGGCTGAATATTTTGGAAGAGAAATACTAGATATGTTCAAGAGTATCAGTCGCACTTATGGGTTAGATTTGAATAATGCGCAGAAATCAAAATCAGAGTTCGTTACAAACAAAAATGGTAGTATTAGTGCCGTTGGCGTAGGCGGCTCACTAACAGGTAAAGGTGCAAACCTAATTATAGTAGATGACCCCATTAAAAATGACTCTGAGGCGAATTCGCCTGATGCTAGAGATAAAATATACGAATGGTTCAACGCGACTTTACTAACAAGATTAGAGCCAAACGGAGCAATTATACTTGTTATGACTAGGTGGCACGAAGACGATTTAGCAGGGCGATTGCTAAAACAGAAGAAATGGGATAGAATTGTACTACCAGCTGTTGCAGAGAAAAATGATACTTTAGGGAGAAAAGTAGGTGAGCCTCTATGGGGAGACCGTTACTCCAAATCTTCACTATTAGACATAAAAGACAGCATCGGCAGCTATTGGTTTTCGAGTCTTTACCAACAATCTCCTGCACCTTCTGGTGGTGGTATTTTCAAGAGAAGTGATTTCAAGTATTTCGAGCTTTTTAGTGGACACATTAAATCGAGAGACTTTACCATAGAATTAAGTGATTTAGATACGTTCTTCGCTTGTGATCTGGCTATTTCTACTAACGAGAAAGCAGACTTTACAGTAATATCAGTTTTTGTAAAGGACAAAGATAAGAATCTGATTATACTTGATTTAGTGCGAGAAAAGATACTTCCCTCAAGACATATTGAGTTAATCAGAGAACTCTACGAAAAATATAAGCCAATGCAAATAGGAATAGAAACAGTCCAGTATCAAGCTAGTTTATTCCACAATCTTAGTAATCTAGGATTACCAGTAACTAAGCTGGTACCAAAGAAGGACAAAGTATCAAGAGCATTGCCACTCGCTGCGAAAATAGAAGCAGGAAAAGTATATTTCAATAAATCTATCAACTGCCTTGCGGAAATTGAAAATGAGTTACTGAACTTCCCAAATGCAAAGCACGATGACATTGTCGATACATTATCTTATGCAACTGAGATGATATTGATGATTAGTGAAACACAACCAGTTGGCTATCACAGAAAAAGGGAAAATTTATTGAGGGGGTTTATGGGGTAGTTACCTCATCCAAAATCTCTGCTAACTTCTTACTAGCATTTCTGCGCTCGTATTGTTCAATCGCTTTTAAATTCGGTTGAGTTAGTGGTAGAGATTTTTCCCAATGATGATAAAATTCGAATAGATTTTCAGCAATTTTATCAATCTCGGATTGGTGAGCCACTAGACCAGCATCAGTTTCGTATATTAGCTCCGCTATGGCACTCTCATTAGGCGCAATAGCGAGCAGGGGTCTCTTAGTACCCAAATACTCATAAACCTTCCCAGGGACGATTTCTTCGCTTTCTTTGGCTTCATCAACTATTAATAACAATGCCTCCGATTTAATTAGATAGCTAATGCTTTCTTTATGGGTTACGTAGCCAACAGTTTCTATGCATTCTTTGAAACTTGCATTCTCGAACATTTCTAATACTTCTTCTCCGAACCTACCAACGAACACTAGCTTCAGCTTCTCTTTGTCTATCTTCCCCATCTGTATCAGCTTTTCTATAGCTTCGAATAGACTTTTGGGATTACGTCTTCCATAAAGAGAGCCGGTATAAGTTAGAGTGAATTTCTCATTCCTCGTGTACTCTCCATCAGGGAAATCACTAGAATCATAACCATTTGGAACATGATGGAACTTGGTTTCGTCCAAGTCTTCATATTTTCCTAGTGCATCTTTAATAATCCCATGCCATGCAGCTTCGATCGCAGTAGCATTTTTGAAAACGCTGTGTTCCATACTTCTATCAATAGCAGCAGGTAAAAACCAACGATTAGGAGTAGTCAGAAATCCAGTCCAGGGGTCACGGAACCCCGCTACCCAAGGCAGTTTGGTTTCTTTTTGTAAGCTATTCGCAATTACGGAGCAAGTATAAGGAGGTGAGCTACTATAAATAGCATCAATCTTGTATTCATTCAATATTTTCTTGGCTTCTTTTTTGGCGGAGAAGAACCAACCAATTCGCGCATCTGGTATAAATATCGTAGCTCGTATTAGCTCAGCTATTCTATCAACGAACGGAGATTTCTGATTATCATTCTTAATATTATTTACGTCTAGGGCTTCACCTTTCTTACGACCAGTGAATTTGCGATAAATATCATAAGGTTCAAATATTCGACTTTTGCGGACAATAGTATTTTCAGGTATTTCTTTTAATAAGCTATTGTCAATCGCTTGGTATTCACCATTTTCTACTGTAAGGACTATAGGATTCCAACCGAATTCGGGTAAATACTTAATGTGCTTTAAAACTCTTTGAACTCCAGGGCCACCTGAGGGAGGGAAATAATATGCAATTATTAGTAAATTTTTCAATTATCCTTCAAAAAAATTATTTAAAAAATGTGCGAATATCTTATTATTATCATCGAAAATTACATCCGAATGGAATAGATCATCATGCTGTTGAGTAAAGGGTGAATCATCTATATCATCGAAACAATGGGCGTAAATATCAATCAAAGAATCCATAGTCTGTTCCAGATGACATTGGAATCCGTAGCAGTTATCATTAACTTTAAAAATCTGCACATCGCATTGTGCTGATTTGCCAATTACGTGTATTTTCTCATTCGGAATTATCTCATCCCCATGCCAATGTAGTGTTTCTATTATATCAAACTCAGGAATTATCTCTCTATTTTCTTCCAAATAAACATCAAACCATCCTATTTCTTTTTGACGCATAGGAACAACTGAACAACCTTGAGTACTAGCTATTAACTGAGCTCCGAGACAAATACCTAATACTTTCTTATTAGCCCTAATTAGGTTATTTATGAATTGCTTTTCATCTAATATCCATGTCAGTTCATTGTGGTCATTCACACTCATATCACCACCCATGAATATATATCCATCATATTCATCTTCGGGCATTACCCCATCTTCGTAGATATGAATTTCATCTAATTCATGCCCATTTTCTTTTGCCCAATCAGCTATAAAAGCTGGCCCCTCAAAACTACAATGCAATATAACTGCTATTCTCATCATTCATTGTCATTATTTTCATCAAATAAGTTGTCTCTCAGACTTTCTTCCAAAGATTTAGTTGGTTCAGTTTGGTAAGATACAACTTTTTCTAATTTTTTCTGCATTTGACGACTTCTAACTCCAACTAAAGTTTTGATGCTGTTCTTTGCCGTATCCAGCTGGTTCAATGCTCTATCAAGCACATCTCCGAAAGTAGAAAACTCTTTTTTTACTTCGCTCAAAACTTGCCAAACTTCGCTTGAACGCTTTTGAATAGCTAAAGTTCGGAATCCCATTTGCAAGCTACTCAAGAATGCAGCTAATGTGGTCGGTCCAGTTATATTTACTCTGAACTGTGTCTGAATTTCGTGAAAAAGAGCCGGATCGCGTAAAATTTCGGCATAAAGCCCCTCCATAGGGACGAACATAATAGCGAAATCTGTTGTGGTGCCTGGGTTTATATATTTATCACTAATATCTTTTGCAAATTTCTTTACTGATTTATAGAGTTCTTTTCTTTGCAGCTCAGCCTCTACAAAATCATTATTATCAAATGCCGCTATTAGCCTTGAATATGAGTCCGAGGGGAACTTAGAGTCAATAGGTAAAAGAACTTCACCATTCTCATCACCAGGGAGTAAAACCGCAAACTCCACTCTCTCATTTGTATTAGGTTTAGTTTGAGCATTTTTAGTATATAACGTTGGTCCAAGTATTTGTTCGAGAATTTGTTCTAATTGGAACTCACCCATTACTCCACGCAACTTAACATTGTTAAGCACTTTATTAAGTCCATCTACATCATTCGCTAGCTTCTTCATTTCTCCAAGCCCCTTGTGAACTTCTTCAAGTCTTTCGCTTACAGTACTAAATGCTTGTGATATTCTGTTCTCTAATGTCTTCTGTAATTTCTCATCGACTGTTTCTTGCATTTTCACAAGTTGCTTAGTATTCTCTTCGTTCAATGTGCTTAGATTTTTATCAACTTGTTTGTTGAATTCTGCAATTTCTGATTTGATTGTTTCGGCTAACTTATCAATTCTCTGCTCATTCGAACCAGAAAGCTCTCTGATTCTTCTTTCAAAATCAATAAATTTATCATTTTGTTGAACAAATTGCTCCGAATTTCTCTTAAGCATTTCTTCTTTTAATACTGAAAAATTATTTGCTAATTCCTCTCTGTTTTGTCTGAAATTTTGAGATTGCTCTTCTCTTGTTTCTTTGTTAGCAATAGTTTGTGCTTCTTTTATTTCTACTAATCTTGAATCAATATCAACAGTTTCTTCTTTGTTCTCGTTCGATTTTCTGAAATGAATAAAAACAATGATAAGCACTAAGATATTGACAATTAGTAATATGATTTCCATTTTAGTCTGACCCTTTTATTACTTTAATTACGAAGGCAGCTCTGTTTTCTTCAAATACTTTCGGTACTTCCGATTTGAGCAAATCGAAAATAATATCGCTTTCGCCTCTAATTTGAGTACTCATTGAGTTAGTTATTACTTCCAATTCTGAAATCCCATTCACGGCGGCAATGAACTCTTTTATTGGGACTATATAATCCTTATTGAGAGGATATAGACTTATGTCGATTGATATTCTCATCTTTTTCCTAAACATTGAACCTAAAATGAACTACATCGCCATCTTTAACAATATAATCCCTACCTTCTATACGAAGTTTACCCGATTCTTTTATTTTCTGTTCGCTTCCTAATTCAAATAAATCCGTACAGTGATAAACTTCTGCTTTGATAAAACCTTTCTCGAAATCAGTGTGAATTACACCTGCTGCTTCGGGTGCAGTACTTCCTTCAGGGAATGTCCAAGCTCTGACTTCTTTCTCGCCTGCAGTGAAATAAGTTTTCAAGTTTAATAGCTCATAACCCTTGCGAATAAGCTTATCCAGCCCACTTTCTTCTAACCCCATATCGTTTAGGAATTCTAGTTTTTCCTCTGGAGTATCTAATCCAGCTATTTCTGATTCTAGCTTACCACAGATAACTACTACTTCACTATCATTTTTCGCTGCTATCTCTCTGACCATTTGAACGTATTTATTTTCGCCTTGTAGATCGTCTTCATTTACATTACAACAATAGACTTGTGGCTTGAGTGTTATCAGATGCAAATCTTTCACAGCTTTAACTTCATCTTCCGTCAATCCTATACTCCTTGCGGCTTCTCCTTTGTTCAACGTATCAGCCAACTTTTGGTAAATTGGCGCTAAGGATTTTGCTGTATCAACAACTTTCTTATCACTTGATTTGAGTAGCTTTTCATTCTTTTCTTTTCTTTTCAGAACTGATTCCAAATCGGCCAAGGCAAGCTCAGTTTCGATAGTATCGACATCTCTAACTGGGTTTATATTTCCATCTACATGGATTATATTCTCATCGTCGAAGCAACGAACAACATGGACTATTGCACCAACTTGTCTTATGTTACCCAAAAATTGGTTGCCGAGACCTTCACCTTTCGAAGCACCCTTTACCAATCCCGCTATGTCAACAAATTCAACAATTGTTGGAATTACTTTCTGCGGTTTTATAAAACTTGTTATCTTATTTAACCTAGAATCTGGTACAGACACAACACCAACATTTGGCTCTATAGTACAGAATGGATAATTAGCTGCTTCAGCTGGGGCAGAAGTCAGGGCTTGAAAGATTGTTGATTTACCGACATTAGGCAAACCTACTATACCACAATTTAATGACATATATTTTTCTCTTCTATAAGTTTTTATTTAATTACAAAATTAAACTTTATTAGATGAAAATCTAAATATATAGGAATCTAGCGTTTTTTATCTGGTAGCAAGAGTGAGAAATTTGAACCCTTCCCAATTTGGCTATCGAAAGTTAAATTCCCCTCTAAAGATTCCGCATATCTTTTGGATATTGCTAAACCGAGCCCGGTCCCACTATTGCCTATGGTGTTTTCTCCTCGGTAGAATGGTTCGAAAATCTTATCGAAATCATTATCTGTAATACCAATCCCTTTGTCTTGTACAGAAATTCTGACTTGATTGTCAATACGTTCCAATATTATGTTTATCTCAGGTGTTTTGCCAGAGTAGGTAATTGCATTTTTTATCAAATTATTAATAATTAACCTAACTTTCCTTGCGTCCGTAAAGATAATAAATGGATTTTCTATATAGTCAAAATTCACTTTTAATTTCTTATTCGATTGAATTTGGAAATTTTCAATTATAGTTTTAATCTGATGTACTAAATCTAGTTCTACTATTTCGTTGTCTCTTTCTACTAAATCACTATGGCCAAATCTGATTACCTCTTCCAACAAGTTTGTCATATCAACAACAGAATGATTTATCTTACTCAAAGAATCGTCAAACTTCTTACGGTCATTCATTTCAAAATATTTATCGAGTAAATAAGTAGAATTCATCAACACAGTTAGTGGAGTTCTGTATTCATGTGAGATCATAGAAATGAATTTTGATTTCATCTCATTTAAAGCTTTTTCTTTGTCCAACGAAAGAACCAACTCTTCCCTAGTTTTGAGTAATTCTTGTTCGGTAGCTTTGTGGTTCACAATTTCATTTTTCAAATCAGTCAAAGTCTCTTTAATTCCAATTTCTTGCTCTTCTACTCTCACTGATAGCGATTTATTAGCATCTTCCAATTTGCTTTTTAATGAATCAATTTCGTTTAATCTATTTTCTAACAATAAGTTTGCATTTTCTAATTTCTTCTTTTCTTTTTTTAATTCTTTTTTAGCTTTTTTCTCACTTTGGAGTGAAGTGGCAGTACTGAGAATTAATCTTTCGTTCACATATAAAATCCCAGCAATCAAAAAAGCAATACTATTAGTAAACTTTACATAATAGAATATTTCTGATAGGTGTCTAGTTGGGAGAATAAACTTATAAATATAATTTATGTACCATAGTAAAACGATAGCAATACTCAAATATATGACTTTTTTATATTGCTTTTTCGTAAGAAAAGTTATGGCGAAAAACACGCTATATACAATCCAAATCAATCCAATTGTCAAGTCGCCTTCAAGCGTTAATACAATTAATGCAATAATAAAAGTCATAATTATCAAAGTGTATATTTTCAAATTATATGTTAGACTTTTGCTAAGTCCACCATAAACTGCAATTATATACACAACCACATAGAGAGTGGCTTGCAAATACGAGCCAGTCATTATTGTAAGAGTACCGGACACTATGAGAGTAATAAATCCGAAAAAGATAGCGAAACGGTAAATCTTTTCTAATAATTTTGCTTTCCAGAGGAATAAATTGTCTTGATTTTTCACTTAATTCGTTCTAATTATTTCTTTTCTTATTTTTGTATAATATAATTTAAGAAATTAAAATATGATAAAGTATAATCAAATAAAAGAAATTCCAAAAGATTATCTATTTGACAAATTGAATGAGTTTTTGGAAGAAGATTCACCCAATGGTGATATTACAACCGTAGGGACAGTAAACCAAGACTCGGAAATAGAAGCACAGTTAATTGCGAAAGATGACATGGTTCTTTCTGGTAGAAACGTTGTGGAAGCTATTTTCGACAGTAAAACAATATTAGAATTTTATTTCGAAGATGGAGATAAAATAAAGAATAGAGATCTTATAGCTACTATAAAAGGTAATGCAATAGATATTTTAAGAAAAGAACGCATTTTCTTAAACCTAATGCAACGTATGTCTGGAATTGCTACGGTTACCGAGCGCTATGTAAGAATCGCAAAGCCACATAGCGTTGTAGTATTAGACACAAGAAAGACTACACCGGGGCTTAGAATGTTTGAGAAGTATTCCGTATGTATGGGTGGTGGACAAAATCATAGATATAATCTTTCTACTGGAATATTAATAAAAGACAACCATATAGTTGCCGCTGGTGGAGTTAAGGAAGCGGTTGTTAGCTGCAAGAAGCTCGACAGTACCTTGCCAATACAAATAGAAGTTGCGATAATGGAGCAAATCGAAAATGCAATAGATTCGGGTGCAGATGGTCTATTATTAGATAATATGTCGCCAGATTATTTAACAAAATGTGTTAAATTTGCTAGGGGAATTAACAGCAAAATATTTCTCGAGGCATCGGGGGGGATTACATTAGAGAACTTAAGTGGCTATGTAACCACTGGAATTGATGCTGTTTCCGTTGGTGCACTTACACATAGCGTAAAAAGCTCTGACATTAGTTTGAAATTTATATAAACAAAAGGATTGAAAAAATGATATCGAAAAAATTAGAAACTGCAATAAATGAACAAATAGCTAAAGAAATTTACTCTTCTAACTTGTATTTGTCAATGGCTGGTTACTTTCATTCAATAAGTTTGAACGGAATGGCTAGTTGGATGAGAAATCAGTCAACAGAAGAATTGCAGCACGCTTATAAATTGTTTGATTTTTTATTAGACAGGGGTGGATTGCCAGTAATAGGTAAGATTGATTCACCACCAAATGTATGGAAAAGCCCATTGGATGGTTTTCAAGTTGCACTCGATCATGAAAAATCCATCACTAAGAGTATCAATAATCTTGCTAAATTAGCTAAGAAAGAAGATGATTTATCATTAGAAGTACTTCTACATTGGTTTATTTCTGAACAAGTGGAAGAAGAAGCTACAGTAAGCGAATTAGTAGATAGATTGAAGCTTGCATCGGATTCACCTGGAGGTCTATTTATATTAGACAATGAGCTAAGAAACTCAACAAATGCTGTGTAATGTCGAAAGTTGACTCATCAAATGGACCTAAAATAAAAATTATAACTACGAACAGGCGTGCAAGTTATGATTTCAGCTTGGTCAGTCGATTTGAAGCTGGTATAATGCTTACAGGAACTGAGGTAAAAGCTCTAAGAGAAAACAAATGTAGTTTGCAAGAGGCATATATTGGGTTTGTTAAGAACGGAGATGAATTGTTTATTATGAACATGACAATTCCGGAGTATTCTATGGGCAACAGAGAGAATCACGAGCCAACTAGAAACAGGAAGCTACTACTGCACAAAAGAGAGATTAAAAAGCTGAAAGATAATGTAAAAGAAAAGGGGATGACAATTATCCCTTTGCAGATTTATTTCAGCGATCATTTGGTCAAGCTCGAAATTGCATTAGCAAAACCAAAGAAAAATTTCGACAAGCGAGAATCTACTAAAAAGAAAGAAGTAGAAAGAGATCTTAAAAGAAAATATAAAGTATAAGGAAACCAATGAAATTCCCATCAGTTAACGAACAAATGGATATAATTAAATCTTCTGCTGTCGATGTACTCCCAGAAGACGAGTTAGTCAGAAAGTTAGAAAATTCCATAAAAAATAAAAAACAATTAATAATAAAACTGGGTGCTGACCCAAGCCGTCCCGATTTACATATAGGTCATGCGGTAGTGCTCAACAAAATGAGACAATTCCAAGATTTGGGACACAAAGCAATATTAATAATTGGTGATTTTACAGCTATGATTGGCGACCCTTCGGGCAAATCCAAGACAAGACCGCAATTGACGTTAGAAGATACAAGAGTCAATGGACAATCATATTTAGACCAAGCAGGTCTAATTTTAGATGAAAGCCCTGAGAAGTTCCAAGTTCGTTATAATAGTGAATGGCTCAATGTTATGAACTTCAGAGATGTAGTTGAGTTAGCCGCTAAATATACAGTTGCTCAGTTATTAGAAAGAGATGACTTCAATAAGCGATACAACTCTGGTGTGCCAATCAGTATGCATGAATTACTCTATCCACTTGCACAAGCTATGGACTCTGCTGAGATTGAATCGGACGTTGAGTTAGGTGGGACGGACCAAAAATTCAATCTCATAGTAGGTCGCGACATACAGAGAGCTTACGGCAAAGAACCACAATGTATTGTTACTTTACCAATACTCGAAGGTACCGATGGAAAAGAAAAAATGAGCAAATCGCTGGATAATTACATAGCACTAACAGATAAACCTTCCGAAATATTTGGGAAGGTAATGTCAATACCAGATGATGTAATACTAAGATACTACGAGTACGGTGCTTTTGCTACACGACCAGAAATTGAAGATATGGCAAAGTTTTTAGCAAATGAAAGCAATAATCCCCGCGATGCAAAGATTAAAGTTGCTATGCGGATAACTGATAAATATCATGAATCAGGATCTGGGCAAGCTGCCTACGAAGAGTTCTTACGAGTATTTACGAAAGGAGACGTACCAGACGAAATAGAAGAATTGGAACTACCAATTTCTGCAACTGAATCGAAAATAATCGACATAATTACTGATTCGGGAATGGTTGACTCTAAGAAGGATGCAAAGAGAATGGTTCAGCAAGGTGCAGTTTCAGTAGATGACAATAAAATCTCTGATATTAATGAATCTATCGACTTGACGGAATACAGAATATTCAAAGTAGGAAAACGTAAATTCAAAAAAATAAAGGCGAAATAATAGTAGATATAGTAAAACATATTATTATTGCACTATCATTTTCTGTCCTATTTTTGGATAGTCCCAAAATTATACAGAAAAAGGTCGTTCCAATTGTAATGGAGACTGATTACAGCCCTAATTACACAAGAAAACGACCTTTAATAAAGAGAATAAATATTAGAGATATTATTTGATAACAGAGATGTTATAAACTATAGTATCTCTATTGTCTTCGTTATCTTTTTCATATACGATATATCTAATCTTTGCTTCACCGCCAGTCAAATCATCAGATAAATATTGAAGAAAGTTGCCCGGAGGAGTAGTCTCGCCAGCTTTTACAGTCATTGTTCTATCAGAAAGGAAATCTTCTTTTAAAGGAGGATAACAAGTACCTTCGTTTTTATCAATATCACCCCAACAGAAATACGACGCTTGACCAGGATCCAACTCAAGCAGTTCCATTTTTGCATAAAGCAATAAATCTCTGTTTCCGCTATTTGTTATTTGAGTGTGGAAACTAATAATTATTTCCGTATCGTCAGGTGAAGTGAAACCAATATTCTTAGTAATATTTGTGCCCTCAACAGATGTCAACTTGATACTATCAGTTTCTTTGATTGGTGGTTTTACAGTGTCTCCTTCTTCCGAGCACGAAATAAGGAAACTAAGTAATGCAAATGCTAATATAATTTGTAATTTTTTCATAAATTTATCCCATATAATTTTTATTTTTTCGTAAAACTATTCTAGTAATAGACACGTAATATAAATATAAGTTACAAAATTATCTAATTTTAGGAGTATGATTTGAGAATAATGAGTAAAATAGTAGCCCTTTCACTATTGATAGGACTCGCTTTTTTTGGTACAGTAGAAGCAAAGAAGAAATCTGATATACCGACAGTAACGGTAAAAAATCTTAAAGGTAGAAATGTTAATACTTCAACTTTTAATAATGACGGTAAACCATTTATTATTAATTTTTGGGCCACTTGGTGCAAACCATGTATTTTAGAGTTGAATAATATTAATGAGAAATATGCTAAATGGCAAAAAGAAACGGGCGTAAAGATTATAGCAGTATCAATTGATGATTCAAGAAACAGTAGAAGAGTTGCACCTTTCGTAAAAGGTAGAGGTTGGGACTACGAAGTATATCTTGATGAAAATAGTGATTTCAAGCGTGCTTTGAATGTCAACAATCCGCCTCATACATTTCTTTATGACGGGGAAGGTAATCTTGTCTATACTCACAATGGATATGCCCCAGGCGATGAGGATAAGCTTTATCAAGAATTAAAAGCTATTTCGGATAAAAGTAAATAAGTGAAAAAAAATCCCGCCAAAAGCGGGATTATTTTTTTTATTTTCTGTTTGCAAGTTTTTGTCTTGTTTTCTTGTCTGACATACCACGTAGATAGTAAAGTTTAGCACGTCTAACACGTCCTTTACTCAATACTTCGATACTTTGAATCATTGGAGAATGGAAAGGAAATATTCTTTCAACTCCAATACCATTTGAGATTTTTCTAACATTAAAAGTCTTAGATATACCACCACCTTGGATACCTAAAACAATACCCTTATAGTTTTGTATCCTTTCTTTCTCACCCTCAATTACTCTTACTGCAACGTTGACAGTATCACCAGGTCCGAATTCTGGAAACTCTTGGTACTTATCGCCGTCTTTAGCTTTTTTTGTAGCTGCTACTCTGTCTTTTGCTACTTGCTCTATATATTGTAATGAAGTCATTTTCTTATTCCTATTTTTATCATGGCTACAAAAATAAGAGTATGTTTAATTAATTCCAAACTTTTTTATAGATAAAGTTAATGTTATTTTTGCATCTAACAAAATGGTAAGTTGCTAAATTTATGAAAAGAATGAATATTGCTTTTTTTGCCTCGCATGGTGGCTCTAATTTCCAAGCTATTGTAGAGAGTATAAAGTCTGGGAATATTGAAGCGAATGCATCACTTTTAATATCGAATAATTCGGATTGCTATGCATTTGAAAGAGCTAAGGCATTGGGTGTACCATATAGGCATATCAGCTCGGCACAATTCGACTACAGCGATGATTTTAATCAAGAATTATTGAATGTTCTTAATCGTTTTGAAATAGATTTAATAGTATTAGCTGGCTATATGAGAAAAATACCGCAAGTTCTTATAAAAAAATATAAAAATAGAATATTGAACATTCATCCAGCACTTCTACCTAAATATGGCGGTAAAGGAATGTATGGTATGAACGTACATAACGCAGTATATGAAGCGAAGGAATCCAAAAGTGGAGCAACTGTACATTTAGTAAGTGAAGAATATGATGAAGGAAGAATTTTAAAACAATTAGAAATCACTATTGAACCTGAGGATAATCCAGAAAAAATAGCTGAAAAAGTATTAGCCGTCGAACACATCTTATACACTGAAACGATAAAAGATATTGTTAATGGAACGATAAAACTTGATTAATTCCAATAGTATAATTATTTTAGATTATGGTAAATAGCAAAATATACAAGCAAAGATTTGACTTTTATTGGAAGTCAGTAATAATATATATTGTAGTCCTTATAGGTTATGGACTTATACGGTTAGTAATAGGTCAAGAAGACCTCAATATAATTATTCATGACCCAGTATTTATATTACTATTATTCTTTATAACTGGTTCATTGCTTATGTATTTGCATAAACTATTTTGGGTTAGAACTTTAATAATAGGAGAAGATTATATAACCCTAAGGAATAGATTCAACGAATCAACCTTCGATAAAGATAATATCAAAAAAATATTCTTAGGTAGAGAAAGACCATTTCAATCGAGAGAAACATTTAGAGTTATCAAAATTGATTTAGTTAATCGGAAAAGAAAGCTTCGAATTAGACCGCACAACTATTGGGATGACAAACAACTTTTTGAAGATATAAACCGTGTCAAATCGACTATAGGAAAATGAAATTACTCATTCTTATAATCTTTGGTTCATATTCATTAGTTTTTGCTTCACCTACGAATTTAGAAGTAATTATTAATTCAATAGATTCAATTGCAATTAAATCTGAGCCAATGATTTTTAAGAAATCGATTAAAATTCAATCAGAATTTCAAGAATTAGTTGACAGAATCGAATCTTCATACAAAAATTTAGATAGCAATTACGTTGTAACCAACTCAAATCAATATGGTGCTTCGATTTCTCTTGATTCAATACAAATAAATTACAATGAATCAGACGGTACTAGAACGATCAAATTAATTGCTAATTTGCAATCCCTTGCCGATGATAATATAGTAAGCTACCAGATACCAGTTTTATATAGTGATACGATAGAAATAGAAAATATTAGCCGAATTGAAGATGAGTCATTCCCTTTTACCAAAGGCAATTTGTTAGAAGAATCATCAATCTGGGATGATGTTCTTGAACCAGTCGTTTTCGTTGGTTCATCAGCTATAATAATTTATCTTTTATTTACTGTTCGCTCTGGGTAATTGTATTTTTACGATAAGTTTTTTTTAAGGTACCTCTCCTCCACTATTGTTTTTTCATTTATAAAAAATACAGTAATTAATACCAGCATTATTATCACTTACTCTAGTATAAGGAAATAGTACATTTCAGAGTTTAAAAATGTTGGATGTTCAGTCCAGAATTAAATTGAGTATCACAAGTTTCAATATACTCGGAATTACTTATTACGTCATTTAAAGATTTTATAGTGGTTTTTCTAACATTACAAATGTTACTAAATAATACTTATCTACTTAAATTATAAACAAAAACCCCAAGCTTCGTATCTCGGGGTTCTGAATAGTAATTACTGTTTGTGTTTAGATTATCTAACTACACTTAGTTGTATTGATTGGATGCAATTAGCACTTCTTAGTAATACTGTGTAAGCTCCATTTGCTAAGTTTGATACATTTAAGTTGTATAAACCGTTCTTAGCTATATCGCTTATCACTACGTTACCATTCATATCTACTACTTCCAAAGTCAATGCTTCTTCGCTATTGAATCTGATAGCTGTAGTTGTGCTTGCTGGGTTCACTGAGAATCCATTGAAGTTGAAGTCAACTACTGATGATTCGATTCTTTGTGATTCATTACCATCATTAGCTCTATCCAATTCATCGCTGTTATTGCCTTGATTTACTATATCGTTCAAGTCTCCTACTGTGATTGTATCTTGGATTCCTAACTCTACTTCAAATGTTACACATGTTGTATCATCATCGTTTACTATATCATAAGGATAATCTACCCA
>JAGQWJ010000037.1 GCA_020437395.1 Ignavibacteriota bacterium
CGACGAAGCAGTTGCCAATTTTAACTTCCTAATAGAAAGATATCCTCATAGCACTTATGTACCTCGTGCTTATTATGCGATTGCCGATTGCTATTATAATAAGGGTGATTTCGAACAAGCTATGGTAGCTTACAGAGCTGTAGTTGATAAGTTCCCATCGAGTGGTTTAGCACCAGAAGCTATGCGTAGTGTTCAACAATGTCTGATATTACTAGGCAGAGAAGACGAGGCAGTTGGTATAATCAATGATTATGTCGAAAAAAATGAAGACTCTCCTTTCACTCGTAGTTTCCGTTCTGACGGTGCTAGAATACTTTTTGATTCAAAAAAGTATGATAAGGCAATAGATGAATATAGCAAGATAATAAATGCCGATCCTAATAACCCTGAGAATGCAGAGATACTTTACTGGATAGGTAAGAGTTATATTAGTATGGATAAGAAATTGGAAGCTGAGAACGCCTTTATAAAAGTACAGAAAAATTATCCTCAAAGTGATTATGCTAGTTTGGCTTTGTTGGAAAATGCTCTCTTACAAAAGAGTAGTGCAAATGGTAAAAAAGCAGACTCACTTTTCGCATCATTAATAAAGCTTTATCCCAACGAAGGACCAGCACCAAGGGCTGTGTTCGAAAGAGCATTAATAAACTTCACATTGGGAGACACAGCATTTGGGTTGAAAATGTATGATTTTGCAGTGCAAAATTATCCGGGTGATGAATATTCAGATGAATCAGCATACCGTCTAGCTAGTTACTATAAGCGAATAGATAGTAATGCTAAGGCAAGAGAATATTTCCTCAAATTAGCACTCAATAGTAAGAGCAATGATTTTGTTGCAGAATCTTATTACAGAATTGGTGAACTTTGGAAAAAAGATAAGGATTTGGAACAAGCAGAAGCTGCTTACTTACAAGTAAAGAACAATTACTCTGGTTACGAAGATTGGTTCTCACTTTCGTTAGTGAATTTGGGAGAAATATACGAACAGAGAAAAGAATATCTGAAAGCTAAGGAAATATATTCTGCTTTATTAGAATTGCGTCCTGATGATGATTATGGTAATACGGCAAAAGCTAGATTAAAAAGAGTAAACAAGGCATTAGAGAAAGATGAATAAATTTAGAAACATATTGCTTTGTGTGCTAGTTGTATCACTATATACGGCGAATGCACAAGAATCACAGAAGCCACAGAATACTGAACCTGCTAGCTTCCCCAATGCAATTATCATTGGAAATTATAATCCTGAAACTGGTGGCGGTACTAAGAAATTACCAGGTAAACTCAAACCTATGAACCAAGCCTCGCTTGATTCATTGAACGATAATGAAAAGCAGAAATTCTTATTACTTCCTCCTGAGAAAATACCAGCTAATTTTGAAGTGCCTACTTTCCCTAATGGCTACTTAGAAGGTTCTTTTGGTAGTTTTCTTACTCCAAAAGCTATGGCAGGGCTAGATTTTAACATAGACAAATTCGACTTCTTCATTAATGGCGGATTCGAAGGGTCCGATGGTCACGTAACGAATGCTGATTATACGAAAATACAAGCTAATGCTGATATAGACTATATAGCCCCTGAGCAATTCTGGCTGTTTGGTGGTAGTAAGACAAGAACTAAGTTCAGATTCGACAACTGGAACTATAACACTTATGCTTTAGACACGGCTGATAATATAAATACTACAAAAATATTTATTGGTACTAGCACTGAGTCTAATTATAATGATTTCAGATTTGATTCTAAGCTTGGTTTCAATATATTTAGTTTGAATGATAATCTGAATGACGGATCTGAATTTGGAATTAATGGGGGCTTGTTTCTTCATAATCCTTTTGGCTCTGATAAATTTGGTTTGAATGCTGAAGTAGATTTTAGAACAACAAATTCGAATGGCAATTCGATGATAAAAGCGAATGCTGTATTCCCAATTGCAAAGGGAGATTTCTCCTTTAGTATAGCTCCAGGTGTTCAATTAGCTACTAATACTATAAGCGAGAGCAAACTGGCACTATACGCAGATGTAATTATTTCTGCAATTATGAACCAAGATTTTACTTTCTATGCTATAGCAAATACTGGCTTGAGCAATAATTCATTTGTTGATTTATTTGGGATAAATCCTTACGTTGCCACATCGCCGACAATCGATTACAAGCATACTATTGCTATGGGTAAGATATTGTTTAATTATCATCCATATACATTTATAAGTGCTACTTTCGGTGCATCTTATTCAATTAATAAGAATGATATTGGCTTCACAAATGATAGTGTTTTCAGATTTACTCCGAACTATGTTGGATCCAATCGATTAAAAGCTTTTGCTCAGTTGTTTTGGGATATAAATGAGCTTCAGAGAGTTACAGCCGATTTGAATTTTAATATTACAACGCAAGATTCGACAGACAAACAGCTCACTTACGTTCCTGCTGTTGAGTTTGCAGCTAATTACCACCACTATTTCACAAAGGAGTTTGGCACAATTATTGGTGCCAAGTTTATTGGAAACAGATATGCAGATTTTGCAAATACAATAGAATTGGATGGTTATTTCGATATTACTTTCCGTGCTGAGTATTATTTCTCTGAAAATTTGGGAGCTTTTGTTAACTTAGAAAATATTATAAACCAAGATATTTATATTTGGAATGGATACAAACAAAGAGGTCTATTTGCCCAGTTAGGTGTCCTTTATACTTTTTAGATTATGGCAGATTTGAACGACGATAGAAAAAAAGAAGAGGAAGAGTACGGCGGATTCGAATCCGATGATAGTGATGATGAATCATTTTTGTTAGAAGACGAAAACGACTACCCTGCCAAATTACCTGACAAATTCAGTGATGAACCTACATCTACTGAAAAGGTAACTGCGTCTGTAAATTTACCTGAGAAGGACTCTGAACCAGAAGAAGAAATTGAGCCAGATGAACCAATAGAAATTGAACCCGAAGAAGTTTTAGAGTCTGCCGAGGAGATAATAGAAGAAACTCCAGAGGGCATTGAAGAAGAGACAAGTATTGAAAACGAATCGGTTGATTTTGATGATGAGTTCAAAAAGAAATTACAAGCAGATATTGAAAAAAGTAAGTCGAAGAGAGAAGGAAATGCCGAATTAGAAGATGTTGAACAATCATCTGAAATTGCAAAGCAAATAGGCGATGATGCCGACACAGTAGTAGTATTAAATGACATAGATGCTGATAGACCTTCAAGTGCAAAATCGAGTGAACAGACTCCGCCTCCTGCCAAACAAGAGGAAAACGAAGAGTCGGAGCAAGTCAATAAAGAAGAAAAAAGTAAAAAGAAAACTCCTATTTGGATTCTAATGCTTTATTCATCGGTTGCAACTTTTATCGTTACTCTTGGATCTGTACTACTAATCTGGTATATGATGGGTGAAAATAGCGATACTGAATCTGATAAGGACAAGAGCGAGATTGTAGCTGAGAATAAAGGAACCGACCCTAATTCCAATAAGAAAGCAGTTGAAGAGGAAACTATTACTGAAGAGGAACAAAAATGGTTAGATTCATCTGATATTAATCATGAAGACACGTTAATAACTTATCAAGAAGACAAAGAGTTTTTTGCTGGTCTTGAAGATGACTTCGACGAAAAGAACTTAGTAGGTGATAAACCAGAAGATAAACCGAAGAAAAAAACTCCGGAAAAAATAGCTGAAAAAAAGAAAGATGAAAACAATAAGCCAAAGTCTGAAAGTAAAAAAGAGATTCAAAAAGATTTAGCAGAGAACGTAACTCCAAAATCAAAAGCAATTAAAACCAAACCGAATGTCAAAATTAATGAGTCGCAGTTCTCTATGCCACAACCAAATGGACCTGCACCAGATACTGGATTGTTCATAGTGCAGATATACTCTTCGCCTTCTAGAGAAGACGCTGAAAGTTGGCTGGGGCAGTTGAAAGCACAGCAAGTACCAAATCCAATAATAACAGAACAAGAGATAAAAGGAAGAACTTGGTATAGAGTTCGATATGGAAAATTTGAAACAAAAGAAGCAGCACGTACGTCTGCTTTAGAGTTAGGATACTCACAATCTTGGATAGATAGAGTCAAATGATTAGACAGCACGATATACAGCACGGAATAAGTATAAATATTCCTTGGGATTCGAACACGGCAAAAGGGTTTGCTATTGCTACTGTTAGCTTGTTGGCATTTTGGCTAATTTCGCCATTAATCACCGTAGAGAAGGCAAAACCAAGAGAAATCAGATCCTCTATCCCGATAGAACTACTGAACTTTGGTTCAGGAGATGGTACTGGTAAGAAAAGTGGCAATCTTACAGAGGAAGGTAAATCAGTAAAAGGTAATAGAGCTGAGATAAATATAGAAGATGCACAGATTGCATCTAATACTAAAGGGAAATCGGATGTAAAAATTGAAGATGCTTCTAAGTTTATTGCATCTAATGATATAAAGAGTAACGACAATAATAACACAAAACTCACTGGTACTGACAATAAAAGCGTTGGTAAAGAAGATGGCTCTGATATAGCAGGTACAGGTCTTAAAGACCGAGGTACAGGCAGAGGAGCAGGTGATGGCTTCGGTGATATAGATTGGGGTGGAGGAGGAAATAGAGTTCTTTTGAGCAAGAAATTACCTCAATTCCCCAGAAGTGTGAAATCTAATGCAAGAATTGAACTACGTTTTAAAGTACTGGCTGATGGTTCCGTAAGCCAAGTTATTCCTTTACAAAAAGCTGATCCAGCTTTGGAGCAAGCCGCTATCAATGCTATAAAGCAATGGAGATTCAACCCACTACAAGAGAACAAAGAAATGTGGGGTACTATTCCTTTAACTTTTATTCTAAGATAAATGACAGATGCTATTCAGTTTATCTCAGAGTTGCCAACTTTGATTCAAGTTATTTTACTACTACTGACCTTGCTTCTAATAGTAACTATCATTAAGAAATTATTAAAGTTTTCAATAATAGTATTAATAATAATTGCAATAGTAATTTACTTTTCTGAACTGTTTGTCTTGTAACTCAAATAAGCTTTGTTTAATTTTGAAGCTATTAAAATTAAAAAAATGAGATTTCTATGTCTTTTAAGATTGGAGTAATTGGAACTGGCTACGTAGGATTAGTCTCTGGAACTAGCTTTGCTGCTGCAGGCAACGATGTTCTTTGTATTGACATCGATGAGAAAAAAGTCGAGGTGATGAGAAGTGGAAAATCACCGATTTACGAACCTGGTCTTGACCATTTATTAGCTAGAAATATAAAAGATGGAAGATTAAATTTCTCAACAAATTTAGAAGATGCTGTAATTCAAAGTCAAGTTATATTCCTTTGTTTACCAACACCTCCCAACGAAGATGGTTCTGCTGATTTACAACATGTACTGAAAGTCGCAAACGATATTGCAGATATAATCAACAAGAATAAACTGACTGAAAATAAGATTGTTGTCAACAAAAGCACTGTTCCTGTTGGGACTGCTGCTGCTGTTTCTGAAATTTTTGAATCAAAATTAGAAAATAATACAGTCTGTGTAGTTTCTAATCCAGAGTTCCTCCGTGAAGGATTCGCAGTTGAAGATGCAATGAAGCCAGAAAGAGTTGTAATAGGTACTTCTTCTAAGGAAGCAGCAGAGATTATGACCGATTTATATCAACCTTTCGTTCGTAGTGGCAATCCTATTTATATTATGGATGAAAAAAGTGCTGAAGTAACTAAATACGCTGCTAATTCTTTCTTGGCGACTAAGATATCATTTATGAACGACTTATCGGCTTACTGCGAAAAAGTAGGTGCAGATATAGAGCAGATTAGAGCAGGTATTGGTTCTGACAGTAGAATAGGAAAACGTTTCTTATTCGCAGGTGTTGGCTATGGTGGTTCTTGTTTCCCAAAAGATGTACAGGCATTAGAGTATTCTGCTGACCAAGTGGGCTCACCTCTCCACATAGTTAAAGCAGCTAGACGTATAAATTCTGAGCAAATTCAAAGATTCATAAACAAAATCAAAAATAGATTTGATGATTTAAGCAATACAAGCATTGCAGTATGGGGACTCGCGTTTAAGCCAAATACTGACGACGTTCGTGAAGCACCCGCTTTTGTACTTATTGAAGCATTGCTTAAAGAAGGTGTAAAAATATCTGTCTATGACCAAGAAGCTATGGAAAATACTAAGCTCCATTTTGGTGATAAGATCGAGTATTGCGAAGATATGTATTCTTGTTGCAAAGACAAAGACGCTTTGGTAATAGTAACGGAATGGAATTCATTCCGTAATCCGAATTTTGATAAACTCAAAGGTTTACTCAAACATAATATAGTCTTCGATGGTAGAAATTTATTCCAACCTGAAGATATGGCAGAAATTGGCTTCGAACATTATCCTGTTGGACGAGGATTTTCGAAGCTTTAATAAAAAAAATTCTTAAAAAATGTGATTATTTCCGTTAATGTTTGTTATATTTAGATAATAATTATTAACGGGATTGTCATGAATAAGTTTTTTATTTATATATTTTCATTGTTCGTTGTTTTTTATAATAGCGAAAGTGCGGAAAAATTCTTTACTAAACTACCATCTTCTGTTGATGGCGTACTTTACGCATACAATAGTCCAAATTCCTCAGTTTATTTGAGAAAGAATGGTTTCTCTTTGGTTGCAAAGCAACGAATTGAGAATATTACTGCAATTAATGAGTCAAAATCGATAGAAAGCTATGAACTACACAGAGTTGACTTCGATTTTGTAAATCCTAATAACCTACATATAGAATCTAATGATATAGAAAATAATCGTTTTGTAGTGTTGAATAGCTCAACCTATAAGCTTTTAGAAACAAAAGAAATTCTTTATTCGAATATTTATGATGGTATTGATTTTAGAGCATATTTCAATAAAGAAGGGAACTTTGAATTCGATTTTATAGTGCACCCAAAATCAAATCCCGAGAAAATAAATCTATTGCAGAAGTTCAGTAATTCTTCAAAATTATCTGCTAAAAATGAATTAGAAATAGGCGTAGAATTCGGAAGTATGTTGCTTAATGCTCCTTATTCGTATCAGGGTGAATTGACGAATGCAGAACACATAGAATCTTCCTATGTTTTAAAAGGTGATACTATCACTTTTGCATTAGGAGAATATGATAAAAATGAGATACTTGTTATAGACCCAATTGCAAGAATAATGGGGTCATATTTTGGTAGCCAAGCAAATGAAGCGGCTTATGATGTAGAAGAAGACGCGAGTGGTAATTATTACATTACTGGTTATACTGAAAGCCCGACAAATATCGCACATAGTGGTTATCAAGTAATTCACGGAGGATTGAAAGATGCTTATTTGGCAAAATTCAATAGTAATGATAATCGAATATGGTCAACTTATTTTGGTGATATGGGAGTAGATATTGCTAATGATTTGAAAATAGATAATCAAGGAAATATAATTATCGTGGGGGAGACCGGCTCTACTTCAAATATTGCAACACCAACAGCTCATCAACTTACTTTTGGAGGCGGAATATCAGATGGTTTTGTCGCAAAATTCCTAGCTAATGGGAACTTACTATGGGCTACTTACTATGGGGGTCAGAAATCTGATTCTATGACTGGAGTAACAACAGATAACAACAATAATATATATGTTGTTGGCTATACTCAAAGTGAGAATAATATATTTTTCAACGGTCATCAGTTACAAAATGGTGGTATGAACGATGCTTTTGTTGTAAAGTTCAATCCCTTAGGTAACAGAATATGGGGTGCTTATTTTGGGGGTGCTTCAGATGATTTTGGCTACGACATAGCTTTAGATGCAAATAATAATGTATTTATTGTTGGTAGTACCGAAAGTGATAATAATATTGCAGTGCAGGCGAATGTACCTAATAGACAAGGGCAAACAGATGCTTTTATTACTAGCTTTGATACCGATGGATTCATCAGATGGAGTACTTATTACGGTGGGTCTTCTGATGATGTTGCTTTGGCGATTGAATCAGATGGTTATTATATTTACTTTGGTGGTAAAACAAAAAGCTTTAATGGAATCTCGCTCAATGGCTTCCAAAATAGTATTGGTGGAGGATGGGATGGGTTTCTTGTAAAGTATGATTTTTTCCAGAATCAATTTTGGGCTACATATTACGGCGGTACAGGTAATGACTATATAAACTCCGTTGATGTTAATGGTAGCAATGTCTATACTGTTGGTTCAACTAATTCTACAAATAATATCAATTTTCTTGGTTGGCAACAAATATTTGGTGGCGGTTCATCAGATGGTACTTTTGCAAAATACAATTCGACTGGTGCTATGGAGTGGAGTACTTACTATGGTGGTAGTAGTTTCGATGAGTTATACGGCGTTTCTGCTAATAATAAAATATATATTACTGGTTTGACAGACAGTAAAAACAATATTGGTTATAATGGATTTAACAATAGTCACTCTGGTTTATATGATGCTTTAATTGCTGAGATGACAGAAGCCGAATTAAGACTTTTACTTGATCAACCGGAATACTGTGCTAATAAGGAATACTCTTTTTCAGTTGATTTTATTAATATGGATTTTGCTCCAAACAATGAGTTTATTGTCGAATTGTCAGACGAACTTGGTAAATTCGATAACCCACAAATTATAGGTAGAAAAACTAGTTCAAACAAAACTAACGTAACAGTAAGAATGCCTGATTTGGAAGATTACTCTACTAAATATAGATTAAAAATTAGGTCAACTAACCCAGTTTTCGAAGGCACAGTAAATCTTGATTCTATTACAATCTATCCGAAACCAAGAATTATTAATTCATCGGATCCTCTATGTGTGAACAGTGTTAAAGTATTTTCTGCCCAAAAGATAAACAATGTAAACTATAGTTGGTTTTTTGAGAAGGGCATAGTAATTAATGGCTCAGATTTGGTTAATAATGTTAGGTGGGATAGTGCAGGTACTTATAAAGTGATGTTAATATCCGAAAACCCAATATGTACAGATACTACTTCTAAAACCGTGACGGTAAATGAATTACCAGATGTAAAGTTCTTTGGTAATAATAATGTCTGTGGTTTTAGCTTAGAAACTTACACAATTGTCGATATGAAGGATTATGTTTATTTATGGAATGCAACTGAAGGAACAGTTGTTGATAAGGATGAAAATGGTAGTGCTACGATTAGATGGAACAATGTCAGTAAGCCAGGTCAGGTTATTTTAGTAGCAACAGATACTGCTACTGGTTGTATTACAACTGAAACACTTGATGTATTGATAAATGAGAAACCAAATGCCACTTTGACGGGTGCAGATACAACTTGTCGAGGTTGTATTGAAAGTGTATTTACAGAAACTAAGGGTATATCAAATTGGAAAGTAAGTGGTGGCAATATTGTTAAAGAATATGAACTTCAGTTAGATTACAAGCCAAATGATGATGCAGATTCAGTAGTTATAAGACTGATAAAGACTTCTGAAAATAGTAATTGCACAGATACTGTTACTAAAGTAATATATCTGATAGATTCACCAACAATAGTAATTAATGGAGAAAATTCAGTTTGTGAAAATAGAACTTATAGCTACACTACGTCCGCAAACAATGAATATATAAACTCTTGGTCTGTTGCTGGTGGCGAGATTTTAAACCAAACTAATAGTAAGATAGATGTTAAATGGGGGATAGCTGGAATAGGAGCCGTTAAATTAAAAAGACAAACAAAAGATTTACTTCAAAAAGATTCCATAGAGATAAGTATAACTATAATAGAGTCGCCTGATACGGTTGATCACAATCTTCCATCAACTGTTTGTTCTGGCGAGACAATCTATTTAGATTTTAAGTTGAAACCAGGTCAAGAAGGATTAATTAAAATAGATGGTAAGACTTACAAAGAAAAATATATCGTAATGCAAACTCAGCCATTTGTTGTTGAAGCAATTGTAGTTAACTCTATGAATTGTGATATATCTGAGTTGATTGAAATTGATGTTTTTCCTGTTCCTCAAGCGCCAATACTAAAATTAATAGACCAAACAATTTTTTCAAGTAATTCAGGATTACACAGATGGTACTTAGATGGAGAACTTCTTGATGGAGAGACTGGAAATAAACTACTGAACCCTGACGAAGGGGTTTATAGAGCACAGTATAGGGCGGAAAACTGTTGGTCTGACTTCTCAGAAGAGTTCGTCTATTCTTTATCAAATGTTGAAAATATAGATTTAACTGGAGTTAAATTTTTTACAAACCCGAATAAAAATTATCTCCAAATTGAGTCGCAAATTTCTATAGATAAATTGATTATTGTTGACTTATTAGGCAAAGAAATAATTAATATTAATAAAAACATTAGTGAAAAAATTGATATTTCCAATCTTGACTCTGGAATCTATTTTGTAAGACTTGAATTGGGAAATAAAGTACTGACGTACAAGTTTATTAAGGAGTAATAAGCAAAATTTATTTTCAAAAATAACCTTTTCGAATAGTAAATCATTGTTGTTATTTCGTTTAGAATGTATAAAAATTCACGAAGTAAAGATTTTAAATTCATTAGATAAAGTGGCTTGAAAGGTTAAAAATCTAGAAAACAATATGTTCAATTTGCTACTCTGTTCAGGAATTTATTTTGTAATAATTATTTTCAATGATAAATTGCTAATAAAAAAATAGAAGTAAAGTAAATGAAAAAAATATTTGTTGTTTTATCTTTTCTAATACCTCTTTTTGTATATATTTTAACTTTAGCTCCAGATGTATATTTCACAGATAGTGGTGAGTTAGCTTCTGTAGCAACTAGTTTAGGGATTGCCCACCCAACCGGTTACCCATTGTTTACATTAATTGGCTATTTGTGGTCTAATCTGCTCCCTTGGTCGCCAATTTTCAATTTGAATTTAATGGCAGCGTTTGCAACTGCAGCTTCTTCTTTGTTTCTATTTCTTTCCTTAGATTTACTGTTTACGAATTTCAATTTAAAAACGAAAGTTGTTAGACGTGTGAGCGAATTAAACAATTTGTTACTAGCTTTGTTTATATCAACTGGCTATTCGTTTGCACTTACAACTTGGCAACAAGCCACCTCTGTTGAAGTTTATTCATTGCAATTGCTTATAATAAATGCATTTATTTTCACGATTATCTCTGCTTATTATAGTGCAAAGAAGTCAGATATTTATCTAATTTTGTCAGGTTTTTTGTTAGGATTAGGTTTTGCTAACCATCTAACTTCTTTTATGCTTATACCAGCTGGATTAATTATATTCTTTAATAAAACAAAGACAATGAATGCTCAAAGTCGTTATAAATTGCTTCTCTATATAGTAGGTGCAACTTTGCTGGGAGTATTGTTGTATTTGTACTTACCAATCAGATCTAGTCAATTACCACTTTTTAATTGGGGAGAAGTCCATCGTAGTTTCGATAAGTTCATCTACCATGTAACTGGTGCACAATACCAAGTATGGATGTTCAGTGATTCCGCAGCTTCCAAAGAAAACCTCAAGCTATTCTTTGAGTTGATTCCATCTCAAATTACTTGGATTGGTATTCTTTTCCTTATCTATGGATTCTATGTGGTTTTCAGAGGCAACAAAACTTTATTCTTTACTTTGGTTTCAACGGCAATTTTGTGTGTGGTTTACTCAATGAACTATTCAATACATGATATAGATTCATATTTTGTAACTGCTTACGTCGTACTTTTTATTATTGTTGGTTTAGCCGCGAAACAGTTGATAAACTACCAAGTCAACTTAGTTTATTTATTCGCATTTATCCCCATTTTCAATCTCTTTGTTAACTACGAAACCAATGATTTGTCTGACGATCAGACTGTAAGTGAATATTACCGATTGGTTATGCAATCTGCGGAGAAAGATGCGATAATAGTTTCGGCTCAATGGGATTTCTGGGTCTCGGCGTTCTGGTATAAGAATAAAATAGAAGGCGAGCGAAAAGACATTATATTGATAGAAAAAGAATTGCTCAGAAGAACATGGTATGTGAATTCGTTAGAAAGGTGGTATCCATTGATTCAAAATCAATGTAGTACTGAGATAGAACATTATCAAGAGCAATTAGAAAAATTCGAGTCAGATTTACCCTATGATGCTCGTTTGATCCAATCACAATTTGTAAATGCTATCAATTGTATGATTGACCAGAATTATGGCAAACGACCGATTTACCTGACTTTTGACATTTTGCAGACAGACCCTGATATAGCCAAAAATTATGTAAAAATACCAGAGGGTTTTTTAGTCAGATTGAGTAAAACAGAGGATGAGATTAGATTAAATTATGATGAATTTGATTTGTCGGTTTTGAATAAATCGACTTATGGCAAAGATGATAAGCTACATGAGATGTCGCGTAATCTTGCTATTCTCAACTTGAAGGCGGGGATGAATTACTTTGAATACAAAGGAGATAAGAACAATAGTGCCATAATCTTAAACAAGATTAATAAACTAAATAATCCTGAATAATTTTTTTTGTTTTTTTTGTTACTTTTTGTAGTTTAGGTTGTTAATACAATAACTATTTTTATTAAAAAAGACATAAAGATATGAAATCTATCTACAGACTTCTGATGCTATTTTTACTAAGTAGCACTGTTTTATTCTACTCTTGCTCCGAAGATGACCCTATTATTACACCAATAGATGGGGACTTAGTTGCAGAATTTGGTTTGAAAACATTACCAGAAATACCCTATCCACCAGATAACCAATATAATATCGATAGGATTAAGCTAGGTAGATTATTATTCTACGATCCAATTTTGTCGGCTGAGAAAGCTTCCACATGTGCTACTTGCCATCATCCAGCACTTGGTTTTGGAGATGGAAGGAAATTGCCTGCAGGTGTTAGCAATTCAATACATATTGGCCCCAAACGTGAATTAGGAGTTTCAAAAGCTACTAACTTACCAATTGGTGATGTACCTCGTAATTCACCTACAGTCTTCAATACTGCGTTCAACTTAGATTCTACTGGAGAACTCACTCCTTTTGGAGTTATGTTCTGGGATGGCAGAGCTAGGGGACTGGAAGCACAAGCTGTAAAGCCACCTACTTCTAGAGAAGAAATGAAGGGCGATATGTTGTCACCGAATAATGTTTTTACTTTTATATGCTTAAGTTTAGATAAGATTGATGAGTACAGAATGTTATTCGAAAAAGCATTTCCCGAGGAAGCCAAAGAATACAAAAGCAAAGGAGATGAGTTTACAATAACTAAACAAATGGTCGGTAAAGTATTAGCGGCTTTCCAAAGGGAGTTAGTTACAAGAAATACAGCTTATGACAGGTTTGTAAAAGGTGATAGCGAAGCATTAACCGACAATCAGAAAAAAGGATTGAGATTATTCTTTACAAAAGCGAAGTGTGGCTCGTGTCACAATGGACCAAATTTTTCAGATTATAAATTCGTTGTTCAAGGTGTTCCGCAGATTGGTCCAGGTAAAAAACTACTTGCTGGAGAAGATTTCGGACGTGAGGAATTCACACAGCAAGTTTCAGGAAGGTTTGCGTTTAGAACACCAACATTAAGAAATGTTACTTTGACCGCACCTTATATGCACGATGGTATATTCGAAACATTAGAAGAAGTCGTACATTTCTATAATAATGCATCGCAACCGAGACATCCTAAAGTTACTGACGATATGCTACATCCGGACTTGAGAGAACCGTTGGGACTTACAAAAGAAGAGATCAATCAATTAGTTGATTTTATGCACGCTCTTGAAGATAATGGCTCATTACTTGACCCAATGCTAATGGAAATACCAGATAGAGTACCATCGGGATTACCTGTTCTTGGTGGAGCAGTTTTTACTAAGTAAATTATTTTTTTTATGGCATCATATTTAAAACATATCCTTAAATATGGTGCCCTTGTTTTCTTTATACTCATTTTCTTTAAAGTATCTGAACTCCTGTTTTTAAATCAAATTATTCAAATTGAAATTTTTAGTTCATTGTTAGTCACTATTTCAATTGGTATTGGATTTTATTATTCAAGAAATTTTAATAAAGAATTAAAACTCCAAACTTATCCAAGTCCTTTATCAATTAAAAAAAATAATTTACTTACTAAAAGAGAAATTGAAGTTCTAAATCTTATGTCTAAAGGTTTTTCTAATCAAGAAATCTCAGTTATTCTGCACGTTTCATTGAATACAACTAAAACACATCTTTCAAATATATATTCAAAATTAGGAACAAAAAATAGAGTCCAAACTGTTGAATTAGCCAGAAAAAATGGATTAATAATAGAATGAATGATACAAATCATACTTTTGGGTGATGTTTCTTTTGAATGAAATAGTGAAATTTGACAATTCAATTCTTATAAAAACTAAAGGAATATTATGAAAAACATTATTATTAAATTCGGACTTCTTTCTGGCTTTATTATCATTGTTTCAGCTATTTTTACAATTGCATTAATTTCTGATTCGGACAGTTTTTGGTTCGCAGAATGGCTTGGTTACTTTATAATGGTAATCGCTTTTTCAATGATATTTATTGGTATAAAGGATTTTAAAAATAAAAACAATAATATTATTGATTTTAAAACTGCTTTCAAAATAGGTTTAGGTATATCTTTAGTTGCTTCATTGATGTATATAGTTGGTTGGGAAATTTATTTTTCATTTAATGGAGAACAATTCATTAATGATTATTCAAATGAAACTATAAATAATCTAATAGAAAGTGGAAAAAGCCCTGAATTGATTGATCAAACTAGATCTGAAATATCTGAGAGTATGGAATTATATAGATTTGCACCCTATAGAATAACTATTACTTTTTTTGAAATTTTTCCAGTAGCACTAATTATAACTGTTATAAGTGCATTAATTTTAAAAACTAAAAAAAATAATTAACCGTCTTGTCATTAAAATTGATATATTTACAGGTATATAGTTTAATAAAAGGGATAAAGAATATTGTTATCAAGGTCAATAGCAATAATAAAACTTATGCTTGTAATCACTTCTGTTAATTCAATGGCTCAAAAAAGCGAAAATAGAAGTGCATTCGAAATCTTAGAAGACGATTTTTCAAGTGCGTTTGATGATTTGGGTTTTATTTACAGAGATATTTCTACATTTGATTCTTACACCGCTATCAAACTAGGGACAATAGGATTAGGAACTCTTGCCTTAGTTCCTTTAGACGAACCACTTTATAATTATGTAGAAAATAATAAGATCAAAGGTTCTACAGAGGAAAATATTTTCAAAGTTGTTGATCAATTTGGTACTATTCCTGTTGCAGATGGGTTAGCAGTAGGTACTTATATAACTGGTTTAATAATAGGTGACGAGTATATTAGAACAACTGGTAGATTAATGGTTGAAACCTTAGTCCTCTCGGGTTTTATTACTATAACTTCAAGAGTAATAATCGGCCGTTCAAGACCATATAATCGTATTGGTAACGGAACTTTCAAGCCTTTTACATTCGACTTCCTATATCATTCATTTCCTTCCGGGCATATAACAATTAGTTTTGCTCTTGCTACAATTCTTTCAAATAGAATAAATAGATGGTGGGCTAGTATTGGACTTTATACCATTGCTGCAATGAATACTGCTGCGAGAGTCTATTTTTCTGAACATTGGGCGTCGGACACTTTTATTAGTGCTTCAGTTGGTCTGCTGAGTGCTATTGCTGTTATTAAGGCCTACGAAAATAGCATAAGAAAGAGCGAGGTAGATGAATCAAATATCAATTTTGGAATTTCTCCGTTCGGATTTCAGTTCCAATATAGGTTTTAATCGAATCTGATATTTAAAAAAGTATATGAGATAGATAAAAATGGTTTCCACCGAATCCATTGTTAACAGGAGTTTATAAATTACTCTAATTTTTGTAGTTTACTTCTTTGTTAAAAACCAAATTTTTTTATGCCTTTAAAAGAAGAATTCCGAACTCAAGGTAATTTCCTATTCAAACATAGGAGTTACCTCCCTTTAATCATTGTGGTTGTAGGGCTTGCCGTTTATATCTATACACTAAGTTCTGAAAATATAACATTAGAACAATTTAATGATTACAGAATCGAAATTGTTTTTTTGATTGTTGCCTTTTTGGGTCAATTCATCAGGGCTTATTCGGTTGGTTTTGCGGCAAAGAATACGTCTGGAAGAAATACTACAGTTGGACAGGTTGCAGATTCACTTAATAGTACCGGTATTTATTCTACGGTAAGACATCCTCTTTATTTAGGAAATTTTTTTATGTGGTTGGGTATTGCTCTTTTTACAGCTAATTTTTGGTTTATAGTTGCTTTCTTTTTTATGTACTGGCTCTATTACGAGAGAATCATGTATGCCGAAGAAGAGTTTCTGCGAGATAAATATGGCGAAAGCTATACTGTATGGGCCAGTAGGACTCCTGCAATTATCCCTAACTTGAAGAATTGGGTTAAACCAGAAGGTGAATTCAGTTTTTGGAAAGTAATAAAACAGGAAAAATCGGGAATATTAAATATTTTCTTAACTATATTTCTTTTTAAACTGATAGCGGGGTATTTACTTTATGATAGTTTTTCCATTGAAGAGAATATATGGACATGGGGATTAGTTGGAGCGGTTATATACTATACAATAATCAAAATCGTCCAAAAGACGAGAAATAACTGACATAAAAAAATTAGGATTATAAAATTATGAGTATTAAAGAAAGAATAGCTAATGATAATATTAATTTATTAGTTTTTCAAGGAAGCTGGTGTCCTATGTGTGTATCGGCTATGCCCCAGATAGCACAATTTGTTTCAACCAACGGCGTAGATGAGAATAGCATTGAGATTATAAATGTAAACAATACTAAATCGGAGCCTGCGGAAAGAATAGCGGAGTACAATATTACAAGAGTACCAACGGTGATATTCTTAAAAGATGGAAATGAAGTTGATAGAATAACAGAGTTTGCACCAAGCGGTTGGAAAACTGAAATAGAAAATAAAATCAACTCTATATAACAAATATTTTATTTTAGATTTTAAGATAAGAATCTATTTAGTTAAGTTTGGAAACAGTTTATTTTTAATCATTAATTTTTGTGAAGTACGATATGTTAAAATCAATAATTGCGATACTATTTGGATTGTCTCTATTAACTGCATGTGGCGGTGGAAATAGTGAAGCAGAAAAAGAGCCAGAAACAAATACGGAAACAATGGCGGAAGAAAACAACGAAGCAACATTATCAATTGATGGTAATGACCAAATGCAGTTCGACAAAAAAGAATTGACGGTAAAAGCAGGTCAAAAAGTAACTTTGACTCTAACTCACTCAGGTACTATGGCTAAATCAGCTATGGGTCACAACTGGGTTTTACTTGCTTCTGGTACTGACGTAGCTTCTTTTGCAGAAAAAGCAGTAGCTGCTGGCGAAGCAAATGATTATATTCCTACTGAAGGAAACGCAGTAATTGCTCACACTGCTCTTATTGGTGGTGGCGAAAAAACTACAGTTGAATTTACTGCTCCTGCAGCTGGTTCTTACGAATTTATTTGTTCTTTCCCAGGTCACTGGTCGATGATGAGAGGAACTTTGATAGTAGAATAATATTCAACTTATCCCAAAGTTACAAAAAAGCCATTTTGAAATTCTCAAAATGGCTTTTTTTATATATAATCAATTAATATATCAGAAAGATACGTTTACTCCACCATATACCATTCGGCCAGGTGCACTTATACTAATCTTGTCTTTTCTTGCAGTGTCAAATATGTTGTTTGCTCTTATGAACAAAGTATAAAGATTCTCATTGAATACGGTTCTATAACTAAACCTTAGATTGAATAATGTTGTAGCATTAATTTGTACTAAATCATCAACTACATCAGATATTCCATATTGATTACCTATCAAATCTGCTTCCGCTAAAATATCTAATCCACCATAAATTCTCCAATCAGCTTGTAAGAAAGCAATTATCTCTGGGTGATATTCTAAGTTCTGTTCTTTTCCATCAATCGTTCCATTACTTCTCATATATGTAAAGTGAGCGGTTATATCGAAATTATTCGTCAAATAGTATTTTACTAATAACTCAGAGCCGATTATTGTTGCCTCATCTAGATTTATACGTTGCTTTCTATTGAGTGAATCGCCTGGTACTGAAGCTTTAGAAATCAAATCAGTATAGCTATTAGCGAATAATGATAAAGTCGCGCTCAAGTCTGTTGATTTATAATCTATTCCTATTTCTGATAATAGACCAGATTCTGGTTTCAAGTTTGGGTTAACAACAAACTTGCCTAATGCAGCAGAATAAGACTCTCTTAGAGTCGGGAATCGGCTCTTTTTTGCAAAACTAACAAATAGATCAGTGGTTTCAGCCAATTTGTAAGTCGCACCTAAAACAGCAGCTATTCCGTCGAACGAACTTCCTTCTGCTTCGGTGAATACACCCGCATTGCCAATAGAAAATAAGTCATAGGAACTTCCTATAGTAAATACCCAATCTCCTTGAAATCTTTTGTATTCTAATCCTACACTGCTTGTCATTTGAGAAAACTCTGTGTTATTTATCTCACCTGCCAAATTGTCAATTTCTTCATTATGAGTTGTGTTGAAACCATTTAATGCTAAATTCAATTTATCATTCTCAGATAAATCAGCACCAAAGTTTACTCTTATACCTGTTGTTATGTCTTCGTCTTTTTGTCTCTCATTAAGATTATTAAAATCAATAGAGTCATAATCTTCAATTGTTTGATTGAATTTATCTAACCACACAGCACCTTTTACGGTTATCATTTCAGATGCCTTAAACTCACCATTAACAGTTAATATATTTCTTAGCCATTCTGGATATTTCCAAAATCTATTTGTTAAACCATCTGGGTAATTTTCTGGGATTGTTCCTTTTTCTCCATCAATATGATTGAGTGAAATACCAATTCTGTTTTCTTCATCTATTTTATATTCCCCTCTTAGATAAGCAGTGACTCTTTCGCTGTAACTATTAGTTATTAGCTCTTGATTCTTTTTCAAATTGAAATCATATTTGTCGTCTTTTGGTGCTTTCAATCCATCTCTTGTCAAAAAAGAAAGATTTCCAATATAGTTGAACTGACCCTCTTTTCCTTCCAGCTTAACGCTGCTGTACTTACGTCCTCCTTCGCCAAGTTGCAACCCAATATTGCCGCCTAAACCGTCTTTATCTCTTTCCGTTGTGGTTATATTAACTGCGCCACCCAATACATTTGCTCCGTATAGTACTGAGTTTGCACCTGAACTAATTCTCAAATTTCCAATAATATCCGTTGGTATTAAACTCAAATCCACTCTATTATCCCACGGAATATTAAAATACATACCATCGAAAAATAATGCGATAGATCTCTCGCCAGCTCCACGTAAGTATAATAGTGATTCGCCACGTGAATTGGTCTGAATAAACCCACCAGGAATAATAGCATTCAAATCTTGCATATTGACTGCATCTTGTTCCTTTATTTCGTGATATTTTATCTCTTTAATCTTTGTTGGTTGTATTTTTTTGCTTCCTTTTGTATCTTCTGCTACAATCTCACCTAATTTATAAACACGGATAGTATCTTTTGAGGATTGGGCATTGAGGCAATAAATCGTTAAAAAGAATAGTATTAATGTATATTTCATTTATAATTTCTTGTGATTTGTGGTAAATAGTACTTAAAGAGTGCTAATATAAGAAAAAAAGAAATCAGTTTAATCAGAATATTCTTTTAGTAACAATCTGTACTTTGTTAGGATTTTCGAGCGACTTATAAATCCGAGGAATTCTTTCTTATTGCTGACCAACGGCAATTGCCATACATCCGATTCGTCAAACATTTTTATCACATCTACGATTCTGTCTTGCATTGTAATTTCAAAACTTGGACTAATTGTCATATCTGTTATATTTGCCTCTTCCAAAGGCTTGCTACCCATTAGATAAGGTCTTAATTGCTCTCTGTTCAATATACCCCAGAATCTATAGTTCTCGTCAACTACTGCAAAAGTGTTTTGGTTACTATTTCTATACATATTCAAAACTTCGTGAATATCCGAATTAGTCTGTATTACGACACTTGCATCATTGATACATTCCATCAATTCAATTTGGTTCAAAATGTTCTGATCATGTCGTGTTGTGAATATTTTACCTTCAGCAGCAAGTGATTTCAAGGTTGGATTTATAGAAGAAAAGAATTTATTAATTAGAAAAGCGATAACCGAGACTATCATTAATGGGATAAATAAATCATAACCAGAGCTTGATTCGGCAATCAGAAATATCGCTGTCAGCGGTGCATAAAGCACTCCCGACATTACCCCTGCCATTCCGACTAACATCAAATTAGCTATTGGCACACTTTCTATTCCGATTATAGTTAATACGAACCCAAATAGAAACCCGAGTAATCCGCCAGCAATCAACGATGGTGCGAAGTTACCACCGTTTCCACCAGAATTCAAAGTTACACTAGTCGCTACCGCTTTGAATATGAGCGTCAAAGTTAAGAAACCTATTATCACAAAATCAGGCGAGCCAAAAAAGCTGAATATTTCTTTGTGAATTAAGTAATTTATATTTCCTTGATGTAGCATTTTAATATTCGTGTATCCTTCTCCGAAAAGTGGAGGAAAAGCAACACAAAGAACTGAAAGAATTGAACCACCAATTGCAGCTTTAGTTATAGTGCTACCCTTAAATTTATCTAAGGCATGTTTGACTTTTTCGCCAACCACTAAAAAATAGCGTGCATAAAACCCAGTAACTATACCTAAGCCAACATAATAGAATGTGTTAACATAATTGAAAGATTGACGTGCGTCAAGTTTGAATAAAATATCCTCTTGGAGGATTATGTGAGAAAGTAAACTTCCACAAATAGCAGCTATAACCAAAGGAATAAAGTCGGAAAATACTAATCCTGTAAGAAGGATTTCAAATGCAAACATCACACCAGCTATTGGGGCGTTGAATGCTGAGGCAATACCAGCGGCTGCTCCTGCCGCCAGTAGCAATGTCCTTTCTTTGTAACCCAAACGGTATCTTTGAGCATAGTTTGAACCAATAGCAGAACCTGTGATTGCAATAGGAGTTTCTAATCCAGCAGACCCACCGAATCCAACCGTAATAGCACTTTGTATTACTTGTGAGTGCATTTTCCTAGGATTGACTTTACTTTCATTCTGTGCAATATCGTTCAAAATGAATGATATTTCTTTCTTATCATCATTGTCGTAAAAGAACTTAACTACTAACGCTGTTATTAATATTCCTGCAAATGGAAAAACGGCATAGGCAATAATTCTTTCAGTAATGGGCAAATCATTATTCAAAAAATCCTGGATTGTGTGAACGAAAGTTTTTAGTATTACTCCAGCCAAACCAGCTGAAAATCCTACTAAAATACCTGAAAGCACTAGAAACTGCGATCTTGATAATCTACTTTTAATCCAAAAAAGAAGAATTTCAATTATATTAAATTTTCTAAACGGATAGTTAACAAATGCCCTTTTGAAGAGTAAGAAGTTTACATATAGTTTCTTTAATCCGAATTTTTTCATGCTTTTGGACAGATTCAATTTTGAAGTGATACAAAACTATGTTTTTTTGGACTATCTATCAATTAAACTAATTGAATTTTAAATAATTTGATTATGATTTTGAATATTAGTTCGTTTGAGTTAGTTTTGAATAATTGAAATTTTGATGGTGCGTGGGAATTCCGTGAGATTCGGAAACGGTACCGCCGCTGTAACAAGTTACGACCGGGTCATGCGGAAATGCAGTCACTGCTATTAATAGTGGGAAGGCGACTTGGGGAAGGTTAGAAGCTTGGAGTCAGAATACCGGCCATCAATACTCATTGACATATTCGGAGACGAATAGAACATCTGCGGACAACAGATGCTTTGGGGTGAACCGCTTCTCGATTGGAAATCCATCCATGACTGTGCCTTTTACCTCTGCTAAGTGTTTATTACTTAGAATATAAAAAACATAACTATTTAAAATTATTAGGAGTAAATTATGAAAAAGTTAATACTAACTTTGGCATTAATTCTGTGTGGTTACGCATTATCAAAAGCGTCTATTCTTAAATTACAACCGAATATTATAGCTGTTGGGAGCAATCCCGTTTGTGTAGTTGAAGACCCTCTAAGTGGAGATATACAAATATTTTGTGCTGGTATTGATGCAAATGGTAATAACAGATATGATGAAGGTGAAGACGAAAAGCCAAGTTGGTGGGTTCACAGCCCAACTGGTAGTATAGGAGTAGCAAATAAATACAAAGAATTTGATAACTATTTTGTTACACCTTTTAAGGCCACTATTTTTAACTATAAAACACATGGTAATTCTATTAGTATTAACTTTAAAAGTAATACCGATAATGGGAAATTTACTAATAATTCTGAGTACACTATTTATAGCACATACAATAGAGAATTATTGTTATTAGATAGTATTATAAATGGTGAGTTAATTAATTTCGATATAAAAAATGGTAATGAAGTTCGAATTATTCGCAAGAATGGTAATGATGAATTAAATATGGTTAATGACGATGCAAAAACTAATTTTACAATTGAATTAGACGGAGATATAACTAACTACACATATATTGATTTGGATGGCGATGGAGTCGATGAGATTGCTATTCTAATTGATAATGAAAGATTACAATTCTTTAAATTTATAGAAGATTACAAAATAGAATATTTAAATGAAATATATTTAAATATTTTCACTGACTACACTGGTGAATTTGGGCATCTCTATTCTCACGGTAATAGCGTTTATACAACTTTTGCTAATAAAGGGAGTTTACTTAAAATAACTTCAGATATTGGAGGTAACGCGGAATCAGAAGTAATTAGCTATTACGATTTAGATGAGTTGTCATACCCAACTTCGTTTTATCCAATTGACGATTATACTTCTATAATAACAAACTCTATAAATAATCTAATTGTCAGAGATGATAATGCAATTTTCGAAATGCACAGAACGACTTCACTGACTGATTTTGTTTTTGCAAATGAAACAGCAGTATTTGTGACTGGAGATAAGAGCATTATCCATTATGATATTAAAAATGATAAAAAAATAGACCAAAGCTATAAAGCACATGGATTTTACGGATACCAACCGCTTGATATATTTACTTTTGGTGACTATTACTTTTCTGTAAATTTAGGGATAGATTTTAATTTTGACGGAGAAATAGATGAGCTTGCAGGCGATCAAAAATCATCGATTAATCAATTCGATTTAAAGAATCCAGACTATATTTTTGCAAATAATACAAAACAAACTGAATTCGATTTCCCAATAAACTTCCCACTAAACACAAACATTTCTTCAGACGGAGATATTACTATTCCATCAGGCAACTCAGTTCACTATTATAATGTAGAAGACAATGAAGTTTATGAGTCTTTTGACGCTGGTATGTATGTATCTACTGCATTCAGAGTGCTCGACTATCTTGTATTAGGTCAAAGAGATTATGCTAATGGTAAAAGCTATGTTCGTATAAAGAAAGGTGACTTTATAGACGTTAGTACTGAAGTTGGCGCAAATGTAATTGACTGTATAGTTTACCAAAACGCTTCTGGCTTTGGAGTTGTTTCGCTATCCGAAGGTAACTTTGGTCAGCCCGATGCAAAGATTAACATTATCAAGCTAAGTACCATGGGAATAGGCGAGAACACAGCGATTGATGTAGGAACTGGTGGTAATTCGATAGTTGTTAATGCTGACCAAACGAAAGCAGCGGTTGTTATGAACGGAAGCCACGAGGTTCATATTCTTAATCTGATTACAGGTGAGATAGATTTAACATTCTCTACTGGTACTTCGGGTTATGGTGGACCAAGAGATGCGAAATTCCAAGATGATAAACTTTATGTTTCTACTTACAGTAACAAAATTCTAGTTTTTGATTCTAATAATGGTAATCAATTATCTTCTATTACTATAGATGGTAACAGCGAAGGAATAGCAATCACAAGCAACTATTTATTAGCAGCAAACATCAACTATAGTAACTACCAACCAAGTAATAGAATCTTCGCTTATGACTTAGACAAAATCACAAGTGTTGAAGAAACTAAAGCAACTCAGCAGACTATCCGAGTTTACCCGCATCCAGTTGCTAATGATTTTCACTTGGTATCAGATGATTTGGCTGGTACGAATGATATAGCAATCATCAACAGCCAAGGTAAAATAGTAGCTACACATAGTGGCAGCTCGAATGGTGCGATCGCTCTAAACGCAGACGCACTAGGGCTAGTTGCAGGTAACTATACTGCTGTTATAAACGGTACTAGAGCTGTTAGATTTGTTGTTATAAAGTGATGAGTATGGAACAAACGAATAGAAATAAATATGGTTTTTCTTCTCGAATGGGGCCTAAACTAAGAGAATTTGTCGAAAACCAGCTTATCAATGACTTGATGTATTACAAAATAGAATCAGAAGATTTTATTTTTGATTGGTCAGAAAGTTGTATTGAAGGACATGGAATGGATTATTTAGATGGTGAATTCGAAAACTTCTCAGGAATTGAAGTTTTTAATAAAGATAAAGAATTACTAGCTGATGGTTGGATGGAATTTATACGAATCGAAAATGAAGTCATTATTTATTGGGAATTTGTTACAACTTGGAGAAAAGGAAAAAAACTTAAAGAGAAGAGAGAAGTTGGAATTCCTAAACATGTTTGGAATAAGATTCCAGACAGTCTCAAACCCAAGTTTAAACATTTGAAAATGAAAAAATGATATTTATTATAGATATAACGAAGTGATATATAAACTCATATATATAGTTGTTTTCTTGACGTCATTCTGCTTCGTTTTTTCAGAAACTGACTCGGTCGCTAAGCGCTTCCCTGAGGTTACTGTCGAAGCAAAAAAAGAGCTGACAAACCAAGGATTCAACTATATATCCAGTCAATTAATTGATAGCAAAACGATTGATAGAATCAACCCAATCTTAGTCAGCGACGCTTTGCAATATGCGGCTGGTGTGAATATCCGAGACTATGGTGGGCTTAGCTCTATTAAGACGGTTTCTCTACGGGGTATGCCTTCTAACCAAACGCTTATTCTTATGGACGGTCTTAGGGTTACAAACTCACAAACAGGTATTGCAGATATTAGCAAGCTCTTTATAAGCTCGGTGGATAGGATTGAAGTCGCCAAAGGTGGTGCCTCTTCGCAATACGGTAGTAACGCGATGGCTGGGGTTGTAAATATGATTAGCAAGACTGAGCTATTCGATGGATACAGGTTGACAGCGAGTTATGATAGTTTTACAAATCGAATATTGGAAGCAGATATTACACAAAATATTGACTCAGTTCCATTTACTTTGAAGCTAAGGAAGACAGATTCTGATGGCACTTACGGCTTCCGTATAGGCGATAATAACTACGAAAGACAGAACAGCCAAGTTGATAATATTGACCTATATTTTGGTACTATTCTCAGGTGGGGTAATTTCAATATAAAGCCAAGAGTTATACTCCGTTCTTCTGAGCGAGGAAACCCAGAACCGGTGATAGCTGGAGAACAGCGACCAAGCAATGCTTTTCTAAAAGAGTCGGATATGACAGCTATAGTATCAGCAGATAATTTCATAAACGATAGCACCGTTTTCAAGATTGGAGCTGTTTATAATTACAGTGATCTTCAATTCAAAAATGAGCAAGCAATAGAGTTTGGTGCAGGTGGATTGGACAATGATTTCTATAATAATGCTCTGCAACTACGAACCGAATTCGCCACAAAATATAAAAATCTACGCTATGGATTTGTCGCAGACGGAACTCTGAATAAGCTTGCAGGAGATATGCTACAAGACATGAACAAAGATATAGCCCGTAATGATATTGGTATCTCAGCGAACATGAATTACACCAAGAAAAGCGTGGTAATAGAGTACGGATTCTACAGTAGTTTTAGGGCAGATTATAGTTCTGATTTCTCGGGTAATTACTCGCCGATGATTGGCGCTTCAGCAAGAGTCGTGCAAGCTAATTTGGTTACTAAAGCTTCACTAAGTACCGGATATCGTTTACCATCTTTTAACGAGATGTACTACCTAAACTATGGTAATCAGAATCTCCGACCAGAGCGCTCCATTACTTATAATCTTGGTTTTGATTATGACCCACCGAAGTTCGGAAAACTTGGGTTGAATCTCTTTTACACAAATACTCGTGACCAAATCGCCGCAGTTCCTACAGGCCCCATTACTTGGCAATCGCAGAATATAGACAAAGTCAATTCACAAGGGATTGAGTTTTTCAGTATTCTGACACCTATTGAGGGACTTAATATAGTTTATAATTATATATACCAACAGCCGCTGATAAAATCAGGAGTTGAGGAAGGAGAGAAAGTATTACTCCCATATACTCCCGAGGAGATAGTATCGGCGCTTGCTTCTTACGATTTCAACAGAGTTCAAGTAGGTGCTTCGCTACAACACAAGAGCTATATATTCACTACTATAGACAATGATTTGGGGCTTATAATAGATGAATACACACTACTCGATGTCTTCGCTTCTTATAAACTCGACTTATTTACTAATAGACTTTTATTACGTGTGGATTTACAAAACATATTAGACGAACAATATCAAGTATTTTTAAACTACCCAATGCCGGGACGTAATATAAGGGGAACCATTAGCTATGAGATATAGCATTGTAATATTATTAATCGCCACTAATCTGTTTTCGCAAGATTGCATTACTATCAATCATGTATTCTCTTTCACGCCAGGTGAGGGACAAAACCTAGGTCAAGGAGAGGAGTTCTATCCTGCAAATATATTCGGAATACCATCTCGAATTGCCAGTGAGAACGTGGCAGAAGCAAGTGAAAGTGAAGTGCTGTCACTAGGGTTTGGTGGGGAGATAATTGTAGGTAATACAGATAACTTGATAATAGATGGAGAGGGAGCTGATTTCACAATCTTTGAGAATGTTTTTAAGAATCCTGTGAATGGACGTTTATTCAAAGAACCTGCGATAATTTCAGTTAGCAAAGATGGTCAGAATTACACCGAATTCCCTTATGAGTTTAGCTCATTGGAGGGTTGTGCGGGTACACATCCAACATACGGTAATGCTGATTATTGTGATTCGGAGGTTAGCGGAGGCGACAGTTTTGATTTAGCTGACATAGGTTTAGATTCCATTCGATATATAAAAATAAAGGACATAACTGACCAAGTCAATGTAAATCAAAATCACAAATACTTCGATTTTTCATTAAGTGGATTCGACTTAGATGCATTGGTAATACATAGCTACATAGCCAATGTAATGTCATCTGTAGAATCAGATATTTCGGAGTTCTATACTCTTAGTTCAAGTATAGTGATTAGCCACATTGCGAGTAATTCCATTCAAATTTATAATATAAATGGTATATTAGTAGCTGAGTATTCGGGTATTGGTGTATTCCAATTTCGAGAATTACAGAACGGAGTTTATATAATGAAAATCAGTAATAGCAAGGGAACAGCGGTTGAAAAAATCATCAAGCTATAATATATTATGCAGTATAATATTATCACTGCTCTTATCTGGATGTGTGGAGACTCCTAACACTCCCACAGGCAAGGCAAAGCTGTACGATACTCTAGCTACTCCTTTCCCCGAATCTGGTTTGATAGTGCTTTGCGAGGGGCTGTGGAACTACAACAACTCTGATATATATGTATATGATAATACGACTGGGAAAACGCTAAACTCTTACTTCAAAAATTCGACTGGTGAATATTTGGGCGATATAGTGTCCGATATGAAAGTCCTCGAAGATGGCAGAATATTATTCACTGCAACAGGCACAAAAGAGTTAATCTTACTCGATTACAAAGTACCCGCAATCACAAGTAAAATCAAAATCCATTACGATAGAGCAGCACCCCGCTCGCTAACAACAATTGGCAATAGATA
>JAGQWJ010000038.1 GCA_020437395.1 Ignavibacteriota bacterium
TACTGCGAAATGACTTTTGACCAAACAAGACAAGGAAGGCCAGCACCCAACAGGCGTTTGGCTCAATGGCGGGTGACGTGGTTAATTTAACATTCTACCTCGCATCAACATTTGTGGTGTATTGACAGTTTTGTGCTCCGAAATCCGCCACTGCGCCAAGCGCCAAACCGTTGGCGGTAATTGAAAATGAAGAACGTAATTGAAAAATTAAAAGAGTATTCAAATCAAATCGACTTATCAAATCGGTTTGACTTCATTGTTGACCCGTCAGATTCAATTTTCACGGAATCAGAAACTCAAAGTCTTTTAAGTGAAAAAACTCTATTTGACCAAAATGTGCGGTTAAAATGGATACTGAAAGAAAAGTATTTTTACTTCTGGGCTAATATTTATTTGCAAAGAGGTCATAATTATATTGAATACTAAAAAAAAATACCCACTTTATTTATCTATATAAAGTGGGCATTTATCTTGACTACTGACATTCATTACTTTGTTCTAATTCTTAAAACCATATCCATGTGTGCTTTTATGTAATCGAATTTATTATCGACATTTTCGCCATCTAACTCACTATATTCTGTCACGAAAATGAAATAAGGAGTTTCTTTAATTTGTTCAGATATTAATTGACCCAATTCACTAGAAACTTCAATTATATGTTTAGCTGTTTTGTAGTAATCAGATACCCTTAAGTTCTTGAACTCACCTAGTTTATATCTTTTGCCAGGTATTCTCTTTCCGTCAAAAGTAGTGGGGATCATATAAAAGTTAACAGATTTGAAAACAATAGAATCAATGTGCATATTATTCTCTGTTCTTATGTCGTCAATTCTATAATTGAAGTGCAAAATTTCTGCATCTTCAATTTGATCTTTATTGTCTCTGTATGTTTCATAATCATTCAAATTGGTTACATCAATTGAACTATCTGGTACCATCTTATTTTTAAACTCAGGGTCGAAATCGATAGTAATTTGTAAAATAACGTCGCTAATGTTAGTGACATCGCAACTATTGAATCCAATTATACCAGCTGCAATTAGTAGTGCAACTAATAAACTTTTGAAATTCTTCATAATATAAATACCTGTAATAATTAATAATCTAATTTTTATTCAGCAGAATCACTGCTATTTGTCCATTCTTTGAATCTCAATTTTATTCCACCGTTGAGAAACATTTGTGAAGCATAACCCATATCTAAGTGTAAATCCATTATCCCATATTGATAAGAAGCACCAACTGTAAATCTCCAACTTGTAAACGATTCAATATCGAAAGTCAAAGGTTTCAATAATCTAACTTCTTCATAGGGGTTCGTTTCTACGTCTTTTCTTGCAGCAACATGTGAATCATAATTTGATTGTTGTGCCGTTGGTATCGAAGTTCTAGATTTTAAAGTCTTTCCATCAGCTTCGTAGTATTCAGCTTTGTATCCATTTTGTCTTACCATATTGAATGTTCCAGACAAATCTTCTAATTGCAAACCTCCGTAAACAGCAAAACCATCGCCAAATCCTTTGCTGTAGTGAAGACCTACTGCCCATGAACTCATATCTATACTTTCAGCTAATGTCATAAATTGATAAGAAGCATTAAGTGCTAGAGCCATATCATCTTCTTTCTTGAATAATTCAAACCATTGGTCAAGTTGTTGATTTGCAGATATAGCTAGATGATTATACATTTCTCCATCTATAGGGGCACCCAAGTATCGGAATCTTAATTCAGTTCTTGTTGGTAAACCGAAAATTAATTGAAATGCAGGCAAAGAGGCCATAGTATTAATATTTGTACCTTCATTGAATGCTATAGTCTTGTAAATACTGTCGGCAGGATCACCTCCATTTACCGGAGCCACAACATATATTGCATTACTTGCTCCTCCGTATATCGTCGGTTGCTCAACAGTACCGCTTATATTACGGACTATCTTTCCATCTTTATAAATTGCATTATCCATCCTATTAGTATCGCCAAATGCTTTTGGTAATATGGCATCGTAAACTTGTTGACTGCCAGGAATAAGTGTTGATGATAGAGATAGGTCTATCCCAATCGAATAGCTCTCATCATAGGACGCAACAGTAAATAAGTTTGATTGAGCTCCTTGGCCGATTGTTGTAAATAATGGTTTGGTGTAACCCTGTAAATTTTTTGATGTAAATAGCTTAAAGTCGTTCGGCACTTCAAACACGCCATCTTTATTGAATTCTGCTTTAGTTGTAAATGTCAAAGCAGACATAAAAATCAGTCCAATTAAAATTCGAATAACTATTTTCATAAATTCTCCTTATTTTTCTAAAAATTATTACCACAATCTAACAAATTTTTTAATATCTACTATTTTTTTTTACCTATTTGCGAACTCAATCATATTCTTTTCATTTGAATTTCTAAAAGCATAAACGTACATCTGTGTTGGATTACTAAGCTCTACGTTTCCCTTTATTTCTGCTTTTACAAAAGCTGTAGAAGAATTTGACCAATAAATATCATTAGCATCTATTATTAATTCAATATCCGATATTTCTATTTCAGAAACGGCTGTTATTCCTCCTCTAATTGTTACATCAAATCTTTGAGGTGTTATTTCATAATTTTCTGCTTTGCCATTGATTATTTTATATGGTATTCCCCTGAAAGTTCTTTCGGCAATTTGTTCTAATTTTCCATAAACATATACATTTTGTCTTGACTTCGCTACAATAGATTCTAATGTATCTTGCAAAGGAACCATTGTTCTAAATTCATTCGCTACATTGCTAATTGTATTAAATTCGGTTTTCCATGTTTTAATTCTACTAACAATTTTATTGTTACCCTTTATTCTAATTCTATCTGGTTCTACGTTGGGACCATCAACTAATATAAACCCTTCTTTTGGGATTATTTCTATATTTGGTTCTACGTTGACAAAATACTCTCCACTTACTCCAGTTCTTATCTCAACATTATCTGGTAGTGCATCAATAGTTTCTAAATTTCCTACATATCTAACAGATTTTAATATTTGCTGTCTGCCAATTTCAATATCATTTTTGTCAATTCTTTGCTTTGAAAGATCGAGACTGATTTCTTTTGAAGTATTAAAAAATAATAGATTGAATATATCCCATCCTTTGCCTTTCACTTCTATATCCAGATACTTAGGTATTGGATTTTCTATTGCTCTATTATTAGGCATAATAACCTTAAGAGGCACTTTAACGAAAGTTACGTATTCATTGCTAAGGGTCGTATAGACCCACAGTGTTATAGCTAAAACTATAGCCCCAACAATGGATTTTTTTACTCTAAACTTCTTTTTCATACATGACTTCTCGTTGTTTTATCAAATCTCTATAGTTTACTATAAGTGACTCATTATCTGGTTCTTCTTCTATCCGCTCTATTGCTAATCTTATTTCTTCTTCTAAGTTGTTTAATATTATACTTCTAATTGCTTGTTGGATTAAAAGCTCTTCATTTAATACTTCAATATGTCTAAATTTTTCCCATTCATCTGATGGGCGAAATTCTTCATTTATCAATAAAATATTAGTCAAAATACTATTTATATCTTCGTCTGCTTCTTCTGAATGTAGTATTTGTTGAAATAATTCTTCTGTTGTATTGAATTCCAAATATTCCAAATAGTCGAATATCCTCATAGCCATATCAGTTTGGAAAAATTCTGAAGTCAATTGTAAATTTTCTATCACTTGTTTTATATCCTTGCTATGGAGTAGATGAGAGAATATTTTTATTTCAGCATCATTTAGAACTTGCTTTAACTCAGACATCATATTCTCTGGTTGCCAAGTGTTTTTTGCACCTTTTACAACTTCAAGTTTTGATTTATCAGTTACTTTATTCGATTTTGATTTTTCTTGGTAAAGTAAGTTTCTCTCCGATTCACTTAGATTGAGTAAAGTTGCTAAACTATTAATATAGTGATCGTGAACGAATACATCTTTTATTTTGTTAATAGTTACAATCATTTTTTGCAAAAATTCGGATAGTAGCTTTGGGTTTTTAAAATCATTATTCTTTTTGAAATTATCAACTCTAAATTCTACAAAAGTCTTTGCTTTTCTGAGTAACAACTCATATTCCTTCTTGCCTTTCTCTCTTATAATACTATCAGGGTCTTGTCCTTCCGGTAGTACTACAATTTTAACATCTATATCATTTTCTAAACATAAGTCAATGGATTTATCAGCCGCATTTACTCCTGCTCTGTCCGAATCATAATTCAAATAAACGGAATTAACATATCTCTTTAATCTAATTGCATGTTTTTCAGTTAGTGCGGTTCCGCTCACTGCTACCACATTCTCCACTCCAGCTTGACTAAGTGATACTACATCTGCGTAACCCTCCACTAAAATCGCAACTTCTTGATTTCTAATCGAGTCTATTCCTTCATAAAATCCATAGAGTACATCACTTTTATCATAGACTGAAGTCTGTGGTGAATTAATATATTTTGCAGCTTTGTCACTATTTGTTAAATCTCTTCCTCCGAACCCAATTACTTTGCCAAGATGATCTTTTATAGGGAAGATTGCCCGACCTTTGAACCTATCATATAATTTACCATTTTTACTCTTTCCAATAACACCAGACTCAAGCATTATTTGTTCCGTTAAGCCTTTGCTTTTCAGATGATTAACTGTAGCATCCCAATTATCAGGGGAATAACCTAATGAATACTTATTTTGGACATCACTTGTAAAGCCACGTTTCATAAAATATTCAATTGCAGTGTGTTTTTCATCTAATCTCATAGAAGTTATGTAATATTTTTTAACTTCTTCTAATAACTCGAGTGTCCTTTTTCTCTTTGATACTTTTTCAGGATTTTGTTTCTGACCAGTACCAGATTGAGTTGGAATTTCTATACTTAGTTTGTTTGCAAGTTCGACAACCGACTCAACGAATGTTATTCTTCTGTATTCCATTAAAAAAGAAAATACGTCACCACCTTTTCCCGATGAAAAATCTTTGAATATTTGTTTGTCAGGTGAGACTACGAAAGACGGAGTTTTCTCACTAGTAAACGGACTCAATCCAATATAGTTTCTACCACGTTTTTTTAATACCATATAATCGCTGATAATTTCAACAATATCAGCTTCGCGTCTTATCTGTTCTATTATGCCTTCTGGTAAATGCATCCTACTCTATTCTATCTATTTTGCAACAATCCGTACATTTATCTATTAATTCTCTTAAACTATGATTGCTGTTTGGTGGTATATAACTTCCAGCTATTTCTGCCGCTGGAACTAATACGAAATTTCTTTTTTTATATTCCTTATGGGGAATAGTCAAATTTTTAGTTTCAACTATTTCTTTTCCATAAAATATTATATCAATATCAATCTCTCTTTCGTGCCATCTCTCTCTTTGCTGTCTGCCATACATTTGCTCTATTTGCTTACATTTGGCTAATAGTTCTATTGGTGAGAGCTGAGTCATACCTTTCACACAAATATTGATAAACCAATTTTGGTCTTTTACTCCATACGGCTCTGTGCCATAATAAGATGAAACTACTACTTGCGATATAGCACCTAGTTCGACTAAAGTCTCAACAGCATTGTCCAAAGTTGATTTCTTATCACCCATATTGGCACCCAATGAGAGCAGAACGAATGTATTCTTAATATTTGATTTTATCAATTTCTATTTATAGTATGTATAATTACTCAACTTCAATATAATAAAAATTAGAAAAATATTTCATTTGTAAGTAAAATTTACTAAGTTCATAAGTATCAATTCTCTAGTTTATTGGAACTTTAGCTTTATGAAAAAATGTTTATTAATATTAGTACTATTGTTAATTGTTGGATGTTCACAATCGACCGATACTGAAGACAATTTAGAATTTGTTTGCACTAATCCGAATCCTGTTGAGAAAGGTAATAGACTGATTGGTATTGATTTGCTTGATGTAAATGAGGGTGAAACGTTTGATGATAATATTAAAAAAGCTAAAGATTTAGGAATTGATTTTATTACTCTTCATTTGAATTGGAATTATTTAGAACCATCCCCTTACAATTATAATGACCCAATTAATGCTTTGTTATCTCTAGGTAAGATTGCTAGTGAAAATAATATTAAAATTAGTCTGACTATCAGACCAATAGATCTTACTGGTAAAACTGTGCCTGATGATTTGGAAAACCATCTCTTTAGCTCAAGTACGATGATAGAACGATTTAACTCTCTTGTGGATTTTATTTTTTCGAGATTAAGACCTGAACAACTGCTTAACCTGCAAATTGGTAATGAAATTGATGGCTATGATATTAGTAAGGAACCTGAAGGATTTTGGTCTGACTACGGTGCATTTCTTTTCAATGTTATGAACTATGTACATGAATCATATCCACAAGTAAAAGTCGGATTTACTGGAACTCTTTAAGGTCTCGTTTCTAAGTCTGATATTTTTACCTATTTAATAAATTCTGTTGATTTATTAGGGGTCACTTATTATCCATTAAATGGAGATTTTTCTGTTAAATCGCCCGAATCTGTAAGCGAGGATATTGTTAAGTTCTTAGAAACTTATCCTAATAAACCAATCTATTTTCAAGAAGTAGGTTTTCAAACAAGTGAAATTTGCAACAGCAACGAAGATAAACAAGCTGAGTTCTTTTGTAATTTCTTTTCGATATGGGATAAGTATAGTGATAAAATAAAGTCTGTGAACATCTTGAGATTGAATGACCTTACATTAGAAAAAGCAAAAGAGAGCGGCGGGCCTTACGGAGTAACTGATGAACGATTTATTGAGTATCTTAGAACTCTAGGCATTAGGACGAGTTCAGGGAAGCAAAAGCTTGCCTATAAGATAATTGAACAGAATCTGAAAGTAAGAAACTGGTAAATAAAACACCAATACTTGATATTTTAAGCAGTAATTAAATTTAGAAGTCCCAAAGCCCCTTTAAAAAAAAGGGCTTAAAGGGAAAACTATTAACTCGTTTGTATTTTCTTGAGATTGATGTTATGACTAAGAGTGTTAACCTTCGCTGTCTTTTACTTCTATTGTTTGCTCTACTTCTACATAGTCAACATACCGCTTCATTGGAGCATTTATTTTTCTAACTCTCACTGTAGCTTTCTTTAAAAATTCGAATTTCTCAACCACCGAGTTTAAAATCTCATTAGCAATTGTCTCTATTAAAGAGTAGGAATCTCCAGTCATTATTTCAGATATGCAATACATAGCAATTTCGTAGTTTAGTGCATAATTAACATCATCTCGCACTATTGCAGATTTTGCATCATAATCCATAATCAGATCTACTTCGTACTTGCCGCCTAATTTTCTTTCTTCTTGTTTCACTCCGTGATAGGCGTAGTACTGAGCATTTTTTATTGTTATTCTGCTTAAACTTGTTTTTTTCATAATTTTACTCGTTTTTATTTCTTGAGAAAATATAATTTAAGAATATTAATAGTAATTATTCCCAATTGTAATTAATTTTATAGTCAAGCGTTTTAACAATACGTACATTTTGAACGAAAGTGATAATAATATAGATTGAATTATGAATGACCTCGAAAAGTTAAAGCATCTATTCCTCTTTAAAGATGTATCCGATGATGATAGTCATAGTGAACCAATAGTAACTTTTGGTTCTATAGTATGGGGGGTATTACTGCGTTCTGCATTATTAGTTATTATCACAATGGTACTTATGTACGAGTTTGGTCATGGTGAAGTTTGGTATTTATCTCTTTTTCTAATTTGGCTTGTAGCGCTTTACCCGGGGTGGCAACAATATCAAAACTATGAAAAAAGAATGAAAAAATTTCAAGAAGATACTCTTTGTGGTTCATGTAAGCATTTTAGCTCTGAAAGCCAACTTTGCAAATTATATGATGTTCATGTTACAACAAATGATATACCTTGTGAAGGAGAATCTTGGGAACCCAAAAGTATGTATTAAGTTAAATTTCTTTGATTTCTACTAACCTATAATCTCCAGCACCAACCAATTCAAATACATATTCAGTCTTTTGGTGAGGATATTCCCACACAATTAAAGTCTTGTTATTCTCAAATTCTTCGCGAATTTTCTTAGGTGATGATTTCAATATATATATCTTTCCTCTGTCTGTTTTAGCACCATCATCTTCGGAAATAGTCTTGAAGTTAAAGAAAGCATAGTCAACCCTTGAGTAATACTGTTGTAATGCCTCGTTGAATGGAGTAAGTGGAGTTGGGTCTTTTTGTTTCCAATATTCCAGAAATGCAGTAGAAATATCTTCTGAACTATTTATCTTTTCAATCTCATTTTCTTTTGCAATATACTTCAGAATCTCAACCGCATAAGTTAATCTATTTAAGGATATTGGTTGATTAACCCATTCCATTTTAATATCAAACTCTGCTATTCTTTCATTGTTTTTGCTAATCTCTAAACTATATAATCCCGGTATTACTTTAATATTTGGCAAATCAATATCAAGAACATCATAATTCTTATTTCGTTTCAAATCGAATTTTACGTCAGAATAATTATTAGTGAAGTCAAAATCTACTTTGTTAATTACTTTACATATTCCTTCAACTTCATTTTTAGTTTCCCATTTCAATTGGTTATCTGCAATTTCTTTTTTCTTAACTAAAGTATATGTATAATTAGCATCTTCCAATTCTTTTGCTGGTATTAATATTTTTACTCCCTGAGCATCGAATGAAATTACTTGATTGTACAAAAATGGTTGCAACTCGGTATATACATCTGAACTTTGAGAATTGAATAATATTGGTGTGAAAAGTATCTGATTTTTATCTAAATCGATTTTGTGTTCTTTATTGTTTAAATAACTATTGTCTTTTATATCAAATTTTATTTCAATATCATATTTGCCCTTCGGCATTATTATCTCTTTTGCTTCTTCAACAAAAATCGTTTTACTCAATGTTTGCTCATAATCTTTGAAATAAATTGTATCAGTTATCTTCGTACGGTTTTTAACAATTCCGTCACTGTTCTGAAATAAAATTTCCACATTCAGAACACCATAATATTTGCCGAAATTTGGACCGTCCTTTACTTTTGTGAACTTCAAGGCTTCATTGGCTGCTTTAACTAATATAACCAACCTTGAAGAGTCTGCATTGCTATAGGGTAGCTCTATTACTTCAGAAAATATTGATTCCCCATAGGAATAGTACTTCGATTTGTCTATCTGAGCAGATAGTGAAATCGATACAAAAAAGAGTATTACTACTAATAATTTATTCATTTTCATTTATAAAATTTCTTAATATTACTGCTGCTGCTGTCATATCCAAATTACCTTTTTTTCTTCTGTCCTTTTTCTTTTTACCATTTGCTAACATCATACTCATTGCTTCTTTACTTGAAAAATTCTCATCGTATAATGTAACATCAATTTTTGTTATTGCGGATAGCTTCTCTCTAAAGTTTTCTATTGCTTCTAATACTTCAGAACTTTGTCCATCGTATCTTATTGGCTGACCAATTACTATTAGTCCAGCATTTTGCAATTTTAGTTCTTCCAAAATATCGTCAAAAAGAGATTTGCTTGTTGCGTCAAATAATCTATGTGGTCTAACTGTTATGTGTAATTCATCTGAGACAGCAAATCCAATCCGTTTCAATCCATAATCGAAACAAACTATTCTTTTGTATTTATATTTACTCAAATCTATCTTCATTAGTTGCAATTTAATGAAAATATTTTGGAACTTGAATTGTTCCTGCCACGAATTTATTTTCAGGTATAGTATAACTTAGACGACAATTCTCATGTTAAGGAAACATTATGGCATTTCGATTGTATTTATAATATTATACTTACATTAATTAAGGATTTTTGATGAAATTTGTTTACACTTTAGCACTTTTGTTTATTTTAACTCACATTAATACAATATCACGAGAATGGGAAGTAATTGATAATAATACAACAATCATTAATCCAGAAGGCGTAGAATTTCATTTCAAAACATTTGAAATGGAAGAATTATTTGGGAAATTCTACGCAGTAAATTTAGTAAATACTAATGGTGTCCTAGTTTCTACTGATTTAGGGAAATCGTGGGAAGTCTCGTTCTATGAATCTTTGAATAGTTTTGGTAAATCTAATATTGTATATGATTTAATAAAACAAGGTAATCAACTCTATGTCCCTGCTGATAATGGAACTCTACATATATTAGATAATAAGAATAAAAGTTGGAGAAAATTGCCAATTTCTATTGATTTCAAAACAAGTGCTCAATATCTTCAATTTGTTTCTGATTCTGTTGGGTATATTGGCTATCACAATTCACATGCTTTCTATAAAACAACTGATGGAGGATTTAGCTGGAGTCCATTAAAAAAAATATCTAAAAGTATTCATAAGAATTTTAGATTTTTAAATTTCGTTGCTGTAGATGAAAATAAAATATATATGGTTGGTACAGTTGGTGATTCTCTGTACTTCTATAAAACAACTAATAGTGGTGATAGTTGGACTAGTTTTGAATCTGAATTATTCGAAGAATCAGATCTAATTAATCACGAATATTATAATCTGACTTACGAAGCTCCTTATTTTTATGTAGAAAATAGATATAAGGATGAAATTGTAGGCAGGACGTCTTTAATGAGATCTGTAGATTTTATTAAATGGGAGCCAGTGTTCGTCAGTGACTTTATTGATTTTGGAAAATTTATACATGGAATCAAATTCTATGGTAATCAAGGTTTTGCTTTAGGCACCCAAGTTTTTCTCTATACCAGTGATGGTGGCGATTCGTGGTATGATATCTATGATGAAAATGATAGCTTTTATGAAAATAGAAATCCTATAAACGGATTTATATACTACAATGGATTTATTTATGCTGCCGGATCAAAAGAAGAAATAGACAACCAAGGACACAAGATTAGAGTAAATAAATTCTTTAGATTTGATATGAGGAACTTTACAAATGTTGAGAATGAAAAGTTGAGGGTTTCTCTGTATCCGAATCCTTCTGAAAGCATCTTATACATTGAATCTGAAGATATTATAAACACCTATGAAATTATAGACTTAACTGGAAAAATTCATAATAGAAATCAATCACAAATAAATGATTATAGATTGAATATCAATATCGAAAATCTTAAAAGTGGGACTTACTTTATTAGGATTAATGAGAGATTGTACAAACGATTTGTGAAGAAATAGGATGTCAGCACCATTATCTTTCTCAAATTTTTTCACTTAGATTAAAAGTAGAATTATATCTCTTAGGGATATAATATTAGTAGCAATCTAAAAACCTAACCTTATCTATCTTCCCATTTCTTGTTTTTCTTACGGAATAGCAAACTAATAGGAGTTCCCTCTAAGTCAAAATTCTCTCTTATTTGCCTTTCTATAAATCGTTTGTAGCTATCTGGCAATAATTGTGGTTGGTTCAAAAACACTGTGAATAAAGGTGGCTCTGTTCCTACTTGTGTGATATAATTTATTCTCAAATCATAACCTCTAACTGCAGGGGCAGGAGTTCGCTCAAACAAATCAATAAGTACTTTATTTAGTTTACCTGTAGATATTCTTTTTTCTCTTCTTGCTTTTATTTCTTTGGCTATTTCTATTATTTTAAAGATTCTCGTTTTCTCTGTTGCAGAAGTAAATATAACTGGAACAAAGTGAAAAGTCTTTACTTCTTCCAAAATAGATTTCTTCATCTTATGAGCAGTATCCGATTCTTCGTTGTCGATTAGATCCCATTTGTTTACGGCTATAATAATTCCTTTTCTAGCGTCGTTCAACAATTGAATTATTCGCTTATCTTGCTCTTCGAAACCTCTTTCTGCATCTAATATTACTACTCCTATGTCGCATCTGTCTATAGCTCTGTGAGTACGTACCATACTCCACTTTTCTATATTCTCATCAACTTTCGATTTTCTTCTTAGTCCTGCTGTGTCGATTAGGACTATTTCTTCCCCATGATATTTGACTACCGAATCAATCGAATCTCGTGTAGTTCCTGGTATATCTGTTACTATATTTCTTTCTTTACCTAATAGGGCATTTGTCAAACTTGATTTACCTGCATTGGGTCTTCCAACTAGTGCAATTTTTAGTCTGTTGTCATCTTCATCATAATCAACAATGGGGAAGGTTTCAACAAGTTTATCCATAAAATCACCAGTACTTCTGCCATTATTCGCAGATATTGGGAATGGATCACCAAGGCCAAGCTCATAAAATTCATAGGAATTATGATCCATAACATGATTGTCACATTTATTGACTACCAAAGTTACCGGTTTGTCTGTAGTTCTTAATAACACGCCTATATCTCTATCAAAACGAGTGATACCTTCTTTTCCATCAACCATGAAAATAATAGAATCTGCTTCTTCCATAGCTATCATAGCTTGTTCACGAATAGCTTTTTCCATAGTGTCTTCGCTGCCAGGTATAAACCCACCAGTATCTATAATATGGAAATGCCTACCATTCCAATCGGAGCTACCATATATTCTGTCTCGTGTTACCCCTGGTTCATCTTCTATTATCGCATTTCTTTCGCCTACTAACCTGTTGAATAAAGTAGATTTGCCTACATTTGGGCGACCAACTATTGCTACTGTAACCATGTTTTTTTGTTTTTTTCAGAAAATAAAATTTAATTTACGGAATTCAATTGTCAACTTTGCATATAACATAGAATGAAAAACAAAAATATCATACTTGGGATTACTGGTTCTATTTCTGCCTACAAATCACCTTTCTTAGTTCGTGAACTTATCAGAGAGGGTGCCAATGTAAATTGTGTAATTACTCCCAGTGGGAAAACGTTTGTCAGTAAATTAGTTCTGGACAATCTGAGCCGTAATAGAACTATAGACGATATGTTCGATGATAAATTTCAAGATTCAGGTTCTTGGCACATTGATAAAGCGCAAATGTGTGATTTATTCATCATAGCTCCTTGCTCTGCTAATACTTTGGCTAAAATTGCGAACGGTTTCTGTGACAATGCACTGACTACTCTCACTTCAGCTATCCCCAAAGGAAAACCAAAACTTATTGCTCCGGCTATGGATAGCGATATGTGGGAGAATGTTGCGATTCAGCGTAATATTGCACAGCTTAAGCAAGATGGTTTTATCGTACTAGATCCAGAATATGGTGAATTGGCAAGTGGAATAGTTGGTCAAGGCCGATTACCCGAAGTTCAGAATCTTATTTCATCAATTAAAGAGTATATATAATGTCTTTCTTGAAAGGTAAAAGGGTACTTATTACTGCTGGACCCACATATGAACGAATAGATGACGTACGTTTCATTGGTAACTTCTCCTCTGGCAAAATGGGATTCGCTTTAGCAGAATCTGCGTTGAGAATGGGAGCGGTGGTTTCGCTTGTAACCGGCCCCACTTGTTTGCATTGTGACCCTGCTATTGATAGAATAGATATTGAGTCTGCCAATGATATGTATTATAAAGTAATGGCACTTTCAAAAGAACAGGATATTATAATTATGTCTGCTGCCGTAGCAGATTATACTCCAAAATTCAAACAAAATGGTAAAATAAAGAAAAAAGAAGATTCATTGACTATTGAATTAGTAAAAACAAAGGATATCTTGAGAGAATTAGGTAAAAACAAGAAAGATAATCAAGTTCTTATAGGTTTTGCACTGGAAAGTGAAAAGCTATTAGAATATGCGAAAGATAAATTAGAGCGTAAGAATTGTAATATAATTGTTGCTAATAGTGCTAATAGTGCTAATAGTGGTTTTGGTAAGGATATAAATACAGTCACTATAATTGATGACAAAGAAAATGTAAAAGAGATTGCTACTGCCCCAAAGTCAGAACTCGCCTATACTATTCTTGAATATGTTTCAGAATATAGTGAGAAGCTCTAAAGCCGTTCTTAGCTGCTCCTTCCAAAGTTGACGGATAGCCGTTGTCTGAATAATCACCTGCCAAATATAGCCCTTGCAAACTAGTCTTAACTTTTGGTCTTTTTTGATTGTTTTTCTTATCGGCTAGAAAAGTAGCCATTAATTCTCGAACAATCTTAAAATGCGAAATTTCGAATTCTTCACCAAACATTCTACGTAAATCGCTCTCCATCATTGAAATAATATCCTCATCTTTTAACTTAGCAAAGCGAACGGCATCACTGGTTGTTATCTGATATGAATAAGTATCTTCTCTTCTGTCTAATAACTTGTCTCTGTTAAATATCCAGTCGAAACAACTATCCACAGATGATATCATAAATGAATCAAATAATTTACTATCTGTCCAGAAATAGACTGATATAATAGGAGAGTAGTCGGGTACTTCTATTACTAATGGCAATTCACTCAATATCCGTTTTGAAATAAAGGAAGGTGTTGTGATAATTACATAATCATAATATTCATTATTAACTAAGTATTTCCCTTTAGTCTGGTTAACGGTTTTTATAGGTGTATTATAATATAATTTATTATTGTTTTTAGAAAAGAATGATTCGAAACCTTCGAAAAGCTTTCCAAAATTTGATTTTGGTAAATAGAATGCCGCATTTTGGCTTTTACCCAAAAATCCATCTAACATAATATTCTCGAATATTAGTGGACTTGCTTTTTTGATTGGTGTGTTCATTGTTGAGACTATTAGCGGCTCCCAAAGTACTCTTATTACATTTTCGGATTGATTGTTGCGATATAGTAAATCGTAACAATCGGAATAATTCTGAAATGAGATAGAATCCATCTGAACTTTTAATGCAAAGACTATAGTATTCCACTTTTCTTTGAACGAAAAATTACTGTCTCTTAGTATAGCTTCTAATAACCCAAATTTTCCAGTGAATATTTTAGAAGTAAGTGCACCAAATCTTCCATTATAAAAATAGGGGATATCATATTTCTCAAGTATTTGAAAATGGTCCATTCCACCAATGGATTTCAAAAAATCGAAGAAGAAATTGTAAGCACCAATACAAATATGTTGCCCGTTGTCTATTATCTCTTGTGTTTTATTATCCTGAATAGTAGTAGCCCTTCCGCCAACTCTGTTAGTTGCCTCGTATAAGTGGACATCGCATCTATCAACGAGTTCAACCGCTGCGGTCATACCTGAAACCCCGGCTCCTATTATTGCTACTTTTCTTTTTTGTTTTTCCATAGTTTCAAAATTAAGATAAAAACTTTAAAAATATATTTTTTAGTTTATAGTAAATGTTATAAATTTGTAACCTATTTTGATGCGGACGTGGCGGAATTGGTAGACGCGCTAGACTTAGGATCTAGTGGGCTTAAGCTTGTGAGAGTTCGAGTCTCTCCGTCCGTACCAACTAAGAGCAGAATTTGAGTAATCAGATTCTGCTTTATTTTTTATTAGACTAGTTAAATCTAGCTCTTTTATTTAGCTATATTCTGCTTAACAGTAGAGTCTTAAGCGTACTAAAGTCAAATAAAATCAATGAATAATAGAGGGTAAGTTCTAAAAAGTTAATAAGTTTATTATTACACAAATTATTTTTTATTTAATTTTGATTTTGAGTTTAGCCAAAAAACAATATGTATGATTGCATAATTATAGGGGCTGGTCCTGCGGGTGTATCGTCTGCAATATATTTGAAAAGAGCTGGCTTTAATGTTTTGCTCATTGAAAAAGAAGAAGTTGGAGGCTTGATAAATAACGCTTATAGAATCGGAAATTATCCGACATACAAATCTATAACAGGTCAAAAGTTTACTTCTCTTTTAAAAAATCAACTATTATATAACAATATAAATGTGATAATTGATGAAATATTAGAGGTTACTCACAAAGAATCTTATAATATAAAATCAAATAATAATTGTTATTATGCAAAATGTGTTCTAATCGCAACTGGTACTAAACCTAAGTTGTTAGATGATAAATTATTTTTCAATAAGTCTGTAATTGATAAAATCTATTATCATATTACGGAACTCCCCGCAAATATTATAGATAAACAGGTAGCTGTAATAGGGTGTGGAGATGTAGCTTTTGATTATGCTCTTAGCCTGAAAAAGTTAGGGAATAATGTTAAAATATTGGTTAGAAATAAACCTAAGTGCTTAGATTTATTATCTAGAATGGTTTTAGATTATAACATTGAAGTCATAGAAAATAGTGAAGTACAAAATATTAGCACAAAAGGGGATAAACTACTATTATATACGAATAATGGTGATTTTATGCTTGACAATTTAGTTGTAGCAATCGGAAGAAAAAAAAATATGATAAACTTAGTATCTTTCAATCCTAATAGTTGTTTTCTAATAGGTGATTTATCAAATATCAATTATAGACAGATTTCAATAGCAACAGGTGATGCTCTAAAGAGAGCAATGGACATTGAGAAGTATCTTACAAATTAAAAATGGGTTAAAAATGGAAATTATCAGACAAGTAGGCGATAATAAAATAGCTAATGTATTTATCGCAAAAATTAATAATAAATTATTAGAATTTGCCGAATCATTAGAATATCCTAAAAGTATTAATGAAAAATGGGTTCTAACTATATCTTGTTTATACGGTTGTCCAGTTCAGTGTCTTATGTGCGATGCTGGTCAGAACTACTACGGCAAAATCTCAAAAGAAGATATGCTTTCTCAAATCGAACATCTAATTTTGAGGAGATTTCCTGATAGAAATGTGCCTGTAAGTAAATTTAAAATACAATTTGCTAGAATGGGAGAGCCAGTTTATAACACGAATGTGCTTGATGTATTAGAAGAATTACCACATTTATATAATGCCCCCGGGCTCATACCTTCTATTTCTACAATTGGTCCTAAAAACTCAACTCACTTTTTAGAGAGACTAACAGATATTAAGAATAAACATTATAGTAATGGTAAGTTCCAATTGCAATTCTCAATTCATACAACCGATATTGAAAAAAGAGATAATTTGATACCTATTAATAAATTGACTTTCACGGAAATATCTGATTTCTCAAATAAATTTCTAAGAGAGAATGATCGAAAAATCACACTCAATTTTATTGTTTTGGATGATTATCCAATAAATACTAAAGTAATAAATCAGTACTTTGATTATAACAAATTCATTATAAAACTTACTCCTCTAAATCCGACTTATAAAGCGTACGAGAACGAATTGAAAAGCAAATTAGATCCTTTGAACGATAAATCAATTGTAAATTTGGTAAAAGAATTAAAAAAGCTGAATTTCGACACTATAGTTAGTATAGGTAATTTGGAAGAAAATAATATAGGTAGTAATTGTGGGCAATATATAACCCTAGCAAATAATGAAAAATCAGCTGTAAACTAAATGAATTTTGTAGAATTAGATAAAGAAAATTTTGATGAAAGAACAAATGAATGGTTAAAGTTTATACCAAATAATACTTCTAACTATAAATTTGAATTTAATGAAACAGCACTTTTTGTAATTGATATGCAAAATTATTTTTTGGATGATAAATCATCCGCATATTTCAATAATTCGAAATTAATAATTAGCAATATAAACAAACTAATTCTTTTTGCTAAACAAAATTTAATCCCAATATTCTACTCTATTCATTTCAATGAATTAAATGAAAACCAGAAAGCAAACTCAATGGTAAATTGGTGGAAAAAACTACCCCAAAAAAGTAGTAAATATTGTGAATTATACGACGAAGTTATATTTATAAAAAATTCAAATATAATTTACAAAGAGACATATTCTATTTTCGATCATAATAATTTAGAAATAACTCTAAAATCAAAGAATATTAAAAATATCATTGTATCTGGTTTAAAAACGAATCTTTGCTGTGAAAGCACAGCTAGAGATGGATTTCTTCGGGACTTTAATGTTTTATTTATTGCAGACGCTACAGCAACAAATAATGAGTTTATGCACTTAGCTTCATTAACGAACCTATCTTATGGTTTTGCAAAAATTGCTATTACCAATAATATTCATAAGTTTTTCATTTGAGTTCGTGTCTCTCCGTGAGCAGAATTTGAGTAATCAGATTCTGCTTTTTTTGTTGTTAAGTATGCCCAATTATATATTTTTAAGGTAATTTTCTAAAATGCCACTCGTATAATGGCTGGCTACTTTGTCAACGAAGCGAATAAAATCTATATGAGCATCATCATTAGCTGAATCGGAGATAGTTCTGACTATCCCGAATGGAATGCCATACTCATAGCAGATTTGAGCGACTGCTGCTCCTTCCATCTCCACACACAGTACATCAGGCAATTCGCTTCTGAATCTTTCTATCTCCCCACTATCAGAGATGAATCTATCGCCACTCGCTATATTCCCACTATAAATAGTAGGGGAGTGTAAGCCAAATTCTTCTGTCAGATCATTGTCTAATTTATTTTCAGCTAAGTATTTATTGGCGGCAAATGTTAATCGTTGACTTATCGTTTTATCCGAATCGAAATAAGTCTTGTCCATCAGTGGAATTTCGAATTTTGAGAATATAGGTCTCGCGTCCATATCATGCTGTACCAAGCTTTTGCCAATTACTATATCACCGATATTCAACTTTTGGTCTAATCCCCCAGCAACACCAGAGAAAATGATCTCATCAACTCCAAACTCTATTATTAGCGCTGTTGCAGTTGATGCCGCTGCTACTTTCCCTCAACGAGAGAAAACTACCACGACTTCCTCGTCGTATAAATTCCCTACAAAATAGGTTCGCATTCCTAATACTACTTCTTGTTCTACTTCCATTTGCTCGTAGAGTAGGTGTATCTCTTCGTGCATAGCACTCATTATTCCGATTGGCATAAACTAAAATTTCAGTAATTATTATTCACTAAACTACGACTAATTGTTGATTTTCTAAAATAAAATAATAAATGAATAATAATTAATTTGGAAAAGTCTTTTTTTTTTTTTGTTGTTTGCAGGTAGTGATACTGTATCACTTTAAAAGTTATTATTTATTAATTATTGGAGTTCTTATGAAAAAAATAATTATTTTTGTCCTATTGGTTTTTAGTATTTTTATTGCTAGTACTGAAATAGGTAAGGCAGATTGTGAGAATACTGGTTGTGATACAACTTTTACTCAAGAAAGGGTTTTAATGGAATTCCCACAATTTCCTGGTTGTACTATTGAAATTCTTTATGAATGGAGAAGATGTGCTGATACTATTGAAATAAATGTTGACGGGTTTAGAGAACCAATTACAACAGGACCTTGTGGAGTATTACACGATAGTTTATTTACTGTTTCAGGTACACCAAGATGGGACTTTTTAAATAAGTTTCTTGAAAATGCAAGAATAGAATTAGTTAAGCAATATTTTATGACAGAATATAACAATACTTCCCCATATGATAAGTATAAGATAGAATGCCCGAACGGTAGAATGTATTTTAATTATCATTGGAGAAAATGTACTAAATGGGAATTAGTTTATCAAACAATTGAAGTTGGTGAATATACTCTAGAAGGTTGGTTTTTTATGAAAGTAGATTGTGAAAGTACTGCTTGCTGTGAGGAACAAATCTCGATTTGTTATAATATTACTACTCAACAACTTGAATTTAATAGAGCCTTAACAAGTCATGTAAGTGGAAATTGTGATAATGGTGCAGGTACAAGTACAGAATCTGGTTGTACAACACCCTGTGAAGGGATTTTTATAGAATAATAAGGATAATTAAAATGAAAAATTATATAATTATAGCTTTAATGGTTTGCACTTTTAGTGCTATATCAGCAAAGTCTATCGTATTAAAGAATGAAAAATCAATTGATTCGGGTAAAACTTTTTTTAGCATTAAAAATAATATACAAAAATGGAGTTATAGGGAATTACCAAGTCAACAGAAATTAACTGATTATACTAAAGGCGTGGCACTTTACTCTTATAATAATGGACAGACTTGGAGCTCTAATAATAAATTAGAATCTAAGAATATAGTAACTTCAGACCTAGTTAGTTATATTAATATTATAAAACAGAATTCAACATTAATACAATTAATTGATTACACTGGTAAAAAAATAGAAATTGATAATTTTAAAAATCAATTTGGAATATATTTTGTAACATTTATTAATGGAAACAAAATATTTATAACCACAATTATGGTGACTAAATGAAATTGATATCTTTCATATTTATAAGTCTATTAATATGTGGCAACCTCGTAAGCCAGAATATTACTGAATATAATACTAAGCTTGGTAATTTTAATCCTGAAGGTTTTGAAAAAATTGGGGATTATTATTATGCCGGGATTCAGGTTGTTTCAGATGCAGTTATATACAAACTAAATAGCAACTTTGAACTAATTTGGACAGATACAATTGATAATTATACTAATTCAGAAGGTTATTTAATTGATGACTGGAATTATACGGATTTTAAATTTGAACAGACGGATAATGGGGTCGAAGCAATTGTAATAACTTGTCCAGGTAAATTTAATACTACAAGTTGGTATGTTAGGAGATTAAACTATAATCTAGATGGAGTCAAATTATCCGATAGTTTATGCTATTGTGAAGAAAATTGGTATAGTGGCAATGCTGTCAAATTTCGAAGAAAAGAGAGAGATGACTATTATTTGACTTGGTCTAAAAAACTAAATCCTCAATTTACTGATCATAATGCAGTTGCTCGTTTGAATAGCTTTGGTGAGAGGCAATGGGTAATTTTATTAGATACAAATACATTACCTATGATGCATAAACTCGATGATGCAACCGTTGATGATAATGGTGATTTATGGATTGTCGGTAAAATGAATTATGATGGTGGAGGCAATACCCCACCTTATTTAGCACATCTCTCCAAAGATGGAGTAGAATTAGGCAGATATGGTACTAATTCAGACAAGAAATTTGGTGGTTTCAAAGTATCTGTTGTCAACAATAATCCAGTTGTTATTGCAAGTTGGCGTGATGAAAATGAGAACTACAAATTTGGGTACAAAAATAAAATATTGATTTTTAAACTAGATAATAATCAAATAATAGAAACGGATTACTTATATGAAGAAAAGGACTTTAACTATGTGCTGACATCACTAAGTACCAAAGATGGAGGAATGATATTTTCAATTGGATCTAGTAATTTTGAAAAAATCACTTCACAAATTGATTATAGTTCTCAAGATGTAATTTTTGTAAAATTTGATAAGAACTTACAGCTAGAATGGGAATTGAAATTTGGAACTGATGGTGAACACGAGAGATTTAACCAATCTTTTGAAGAGGAAGATGGTATTTTTACTTTCGTAGGCAAAGTAGGGGATAGAATGACTGTTGTGAAAGTTGATAACACAAAAAGCTCTGTTGTTCTGTCCGAAATACCTATTGAGTATCAAACGGTTGATGTTTATAATCTGAATGGTGTATTAGTAATAGGCAATATTGAGAAAAATAAATTAGACCAATCGAGTCTCACAAGTGGAACATATTTATTAAAGCATAAAGACCTCAATGGCTTATATAAAAATACGGAAAAAATAGTAATCGCAAAGTAATCTACACCAATCCCCTAATAAAAAGTTAGGGGATTTTTTTATCTATATACAATCTTATCTATCTCACGCATCATTTCGTTGGCTGATTTATCCCACGAAAACTCTTTCGCCCATTCGACCGCTCCAGCAGAAAGTTTTTGGAGCAATTCGGGATTGGTTATTAACTCTTCTAGCTTTTGGGTTAATTCGGGTACGTTTCCATATTCATACAAATCGCCTGATAGCCCCACTTTCACAGAGTCACGCAATCCGGGTGAGTCTGCTGAGATTATCGGTGTGCCGCAAGCATTCGCTTCTATATTGGTTATTCCCCAGCCCTCTTTCATCGAAGTATTGACTACTACATGAGATTTGCCTAGCAGATCTACTTTCTGCTCATCAGTCACGAATCCGTGGAATTTAACTTTGTCGGCGTATCCACCCTTACTTGCTAACTCTTCTAGCTTTGGTCTGTAATCGCCTCTACCAATTATCTCTAACCTTATATCTGGATATTTATTATGCAGTTTCTCAAATGCATCGAACATATTATCTACCGATTTATATTTTTTCAATCTTCCGAAGTACGTGATAGTGAAGTTTGGGTTTTTCGGTACTACTGCCATCGGGTACATTTCTTGATCTATGGCATTGTGGACTATTACGATTTTATCTTCGTCAAACCCACGTTTTATAAATTCGTCCTTAGTGCTTTGCGATACTGTGACAATTGGATGCTTCTTGTATATAAAATCGACTAATTTCTCGGCTATTACAACGTATAGTCCTGCTATCACATTAGTCTCGTGGAATATGCTCTTCCCAAAAAAGTGATGCGAAAGCACTAACAATTTCTTACCTATAAACAGCGGAAGATAGAAAGGTATTTTATTCACATCATCTATAATTACGTCATATCCCTTATTCATAAATAGCTTTTTGTAGAGCTTAGGTACAATGAAATTAAAAGTATTGCGGCTTCCACGGCGCATTATAGTTATACCGTCTATAACTTCGTCTTTTGGTTCACCCGGTATCTCGCAACAAACCAAAGTTACTTCGTGTCCCTTAGCAGCTATTCGCTTGAATATCTCGTGTAGGTGAACTTCTGCTCCACCTCCGAGTGGGTTTTTTATGTCTTGCCAATTAAATATTAGTATTCTTAAGTTTTTTGGCATTTATCTTGTCCAACAATTAGTGTACTTAACTAATGATAAGTTAAGTGTAAATAAATTAATACATTAGCGATTTCGTTATGAAAATCAAATTGTCAAATATTATCCATTGGCTACTATTAGCATCACTTTTAGCATTTCTCGGCTCTTGTGGCAATATGAGTAGTGTGAGAAATGGAAAATATATAGTAGCAAAATCCGAAAAAATCGAAGAAATAAAAAACATTCCTTCCGATTCATTGTTAATTGCCATGAGTGAAAAGAAAAATGAATCACTTGCTATAACAGGTAACGAAGAAAAGCCAGTGGAAGTTATAAACGAAATACCATCACGAAAAATTCCTACACTCCAAGAGCAGTTTGCTGCATTGGCCGAGAGACAAGATGATTTCGATAACAGATTGACTAAAATAGAATCACAGAACAATAACATTAATAATAAGTTAGAAAGAATCACCGAATTGTTGCAATCTAATAATCATAGCAATTCTGAAACTGCAACTACTGGTGCTCCTCCTGAAAAAAAAGTTGAAAAAGAAGCTTTTGTACTTTATCCAGACCATAAGGCACAAGGCAAAAGACGCCCAGTAACAAAAAGAGAATCTACACCAGCAATAGAGCCAAACAAGAAGAAAGAAGAAAGTTCTATATTCAAATCTGCTGTAGATATGGTTGATAATAGAGATTATAATGGTGCTGTGCTTTCATTACTAAAAGAAGAACAGAAATTGACGAACCCACAAGACTTGGCTGAATGCCGCTATCTTATAGCTAAATCATTCCTTAACTTGAATAGATATAATCAAGCTCAAGAGTATTTTGCTAAAGTATTAAGCTCAAAACTTGACTACGAGAAGAAAGCCGAAGCTCAAGCAGGAATTGCCCAGATTTACGTAAGAAAAGGTGAAAAAGATGAGGCAAAAAAAGCTTACAAAACTATCTTAGAAAAATATGCTACAACAAAATATGTTATTGAAGCCAAAAAAATGTTGCAGCAGTTGTAAGGATAGGATGTTTTATCAGAATCAGAATTTACAAGATTAAACCTTGGATTAAAAAAAGCTTGTATTGTAAACTCTGGGAACCAAAATTTATTAATAAACCTTTCTCATAATTATAGGGCACAACATAGTTTTTTGCCTAAGCTAAATGTACGTCTTCAAGTTTTATTCTATCTTCAATTACGAAATTAACTCTTCTACTACCTACCATAATATCATTGTAAAAAATAGGTTGATCCACTTCTCTTCCAAACTTTATTTTAGAATTACCTAATTCTATAGCTAAACATCTTTAGTTTATAATTCTTGAAAACCATTTCTATGAGAGTTGTGAACATTCATAGCACAACCGATTACATCATAGGTTAACTAATCGCTAATATTCGTCATAATTCTTTAATTATAATATCCTACAAATTCATAAATCCAGTAATTCCTGATATAGACTATCTCATCTAACTGGATTTATTGGGTTGTCATATTCCCTTGAAAGACTATTGAACATAAGAGCTAAACCAAAAGTAATTTGGTTAACTTTCCATGGCTGAGAATTAATATTGTTTAACCCCAAATTAAAACTTACTTCTGGTACAAGTAAGAAAGTTCCTCTTTCATTCAACAGGAGTGAATAGCCAACCCCAAGATTAAGAAAAGAATTCAAACTATTCAGCTCTGGAATATCGCCATGTAGTTCATTTCTTTTTCTTGTGCCAGTCTCTCTGAACACTCCTCGATTGCTGGGACTTATTAGTCGTTCTTCTTGCTCAAAAACACCACTTATATTATACCCCAAGAAAGCTCCACCATGTAAATATAGATACTGAAGAGGGTAGTAATTAACACCCAAATTCAGTCCTACAGTACTGATATTAGATGAGATAAGGTGTTCTATGACTGCAATGTCACCGTCGTTACTATTTTCTAAGTTACTAATTGGTATCTGTTGAGTGGATATCAAATCGGCACCTAAATCCAGTACACTTGCTCTTATGTCAAGCTCAATTTCTTGAGTCAAAGGATATTGTAAAATCATCCCTATGTTAAGCCCAATTCCAGAACCAGACTCAAACCCACTGCAACAATTCGGAGTGCCTTTTAATTTTGCAAAATCTACCGAATGGTTGTTTAGACCTGTGACACCATAGACACCAATCGCATATTTTTTGACATCTAAGTACTCAACAGTGCTTTGTGCAAGCAAATTATTAGTAAAAAGAGTAATTAAGAGTATTATAGAATAAATAAGTTTCAAAAACCACCATATTAATATGTTTAGATGTAATTCATTTCGTAACTTTGGAAGTTGCTAGATTAACAAAGTAACAATTATTTATTTTAATTTATAATAGAATGTTTTAAATAGAGGTTTTTTTATGTCTCACGGTTCTTTCAATGCCTACAAAATGGCGCAGGAGCAATTCACAACGATTGCTAACAAATTAGGATTGGATCAAGCTACTATAGACTTGTTAAATAATACTGAAAGAGAGTTTTCATTTAACATTCCAATCAGAATGGATGATGGTACATACAAAGTTTTTAGAGGTTTTAGAGTGCAGCACAATGATGCTCGTGGTGCTTGCAAAGGGGGCATTCGTTTCCACCCGCAAGAAACAATTGACACTGTGCGTGCTTTATCAATGTGGATGACATGGAAAACAGCTGTTGTAGATATTCCATTAGGTGGTGGTAAAGGTGGAGTGGTTTGTGACCCTCAAAATCTATCGTCAAATGAACAAGAACAAATCTGTCGCGGATGGGTAAGACAAATGGTAAGAATGGTAGGTCCAATACAAGATGTTCCTGCTCCTGATGTTTTAACAACTGGCCAACACATGATTTGGATGTTAGACGAATATGAGAAAATGACTGGAATGAAATACCCTGGCTTTATAACAGGTAAACCTGTCGGAATGGGCGGCTCTCTTGGCAGAACAGAAGCTACGGGCTATGGAGTTATCTATACACTTAGAGAAGCATTAGACCAAATCGGATTAGATATAAACAAGACTACAGCATCAGTACAAGGTTTTGGTAATGTTGCAAAACATGCAATTGATCTTTACACTGAAATGGGCGGCAAAGTCATAGCTGTGTCTAGTTGGAACCACGTAGAGCAAAAGGCCTACACTTTCAAAAAACAAACTGGTATTAGTTTCAGGGATTTAGAAAGTATAACAAATAAATTTGGTGAAGTTGATGTTGAAAAAGCAAAGCAAAACGGATACGAAGTCTTAGACGGAAGTGCTTGGATTGAGCAAGAAGTAGATATTCTTATTCCAGCAGCTTTAGAAAACCAAATAAATAAAGAAACAGTAACAAAGATTAAAGATACGGTAAAAGTTATTGCAGAAGGTGCTAACGGACCTACAACTCCAGAAGCAGATAAGGTAATTAACGAAAAAGGTATATTGTGCATTCCAGATTTCTTAGCAAATGCTGGCGGTGTAACTTGTTCGTACTTTGAGCAGGTTCAAAACAACACTAACTATTACTGGCCAAAAGAAGAAGTAATAGAAAAGTTAGATAAGAAAATGACAGATGCTTACAAAGCAGTTGCACACGTTGCTAATGGTAAAGGGGTATCAATGCGTGATGCTGCCTATATTATCTCTATCCAAAGAGTAGTAGAAGCGTGCAAAATGCGTGGCTGGGTGTAATAACTCCGCAAAAACCTTAAACATAAAAAAGCTCCCATTGGGAGCTTTTTTTTGTTGTATAATGAATTTTTTAATAACAGATGGGAGCTAAGCGAAGTATTGTAAATATTTAGTTTGGCTCAAGTTCTGTGTTGGTTCGCTCTGCGAACCTCGATTAGCTCCCATCTGTTCAGTGAGATGAGCAGAGCGAATCTCACTGAACGGTAAAGTATAAGCGTAGTGCGGGATTACGAAGCCTAGACTTTCCACTTTACCGCTGTGTTTGTTAATAGTTCATAAGTTCAAATTTAGCACTTTCGCCCGCATTACGCTTATACAGTGTTAGCTGCTGGCTTTTTAGTCAGTTTTTTAAATGATTTCATCAGTTTTTTTAATTCCGTTTCGGTTTTTTCATCCGTTATTTTTCCTTCTTTAGATACTTTTCCTTTGACTCCTTGAATTAAAAGAGTTGTGTCATCTGTAAAATCGGTTTGAATTGTTTTCATAATCAGTTTCAATTCCTCGTGTCCTTTTTTTCCACTTGCAGAAGCTGTTATAAGTCCAACTGATTTGTCAGAAAACACAGTTGTCGAAACGCACCATTCAAGTATATTTTTTAGTCCGCTCGGAATACTGAATACATATTCGGGTGTACAGATTATTATTCCGTCCGCATTTAATATTTTATTTCTGAAATTAGTTATTTTTTCAGGCACATTTTCGTCTGTTAGCTCAGTCCTGAAATGTGGAAAGTCGGTCAAATCCTCTATTATTTCAAAATCGAATTCGGCTTTTTCCAATTCGGATATGAATTTTAGAATCGTCAAATTTCCCGAGTTTCGACTGGCACTTCCACAGATTCCTATTATTTTCTTTTTATCGTTCATTTCTTTCTGTTAACGTCTATTTTTCTGCTTGCAGCTAACGGTCTAGGCTATGAGTAGTTGCGTGGTTTAGCACTTAACTTTGCAAGTACGCACCAAGCTGAAAATCCGCGAGGATTTTCAGAAGTAGGCGAGAACAAGCAATTACTTATAGCCATTGTTACCTGCTGGCTTTTTTTCCTATTACGTATAAATAATCTCCCAAATCATTTTCATAGGATTTTATTATTTCTTCAATTTTTCCACTATCGATATCTTTTCTTAATTCCGATAATCCATTCTCCA
>JAGQWJ010000039.1 GCA_020437395.1 Ignavibacteriota bacterium
CAAGGTGCTGCTATCGCTAAGGGCAAGTATCTTGTCTTTATGAATAATGATGTGCAGGGAATATCTGGTTGGATGGAAGCATTTGAAGATACTTTCGAGAAAGACCCAACTATTGGGATACAAGGAGCTAAATTACTTTACCCGAATGAGACAATCCAACACGCGGGTATTGTATGGGGGCCAGTTCCTGAGCTAAATAACATTAACCTACATTACCATATTCACCTTGTTGCTGATGGAGAGGACCCAAAAGTAAATGTGTCTAAAGAGTTTCAGATGGTAACAGGGGCTTTACTTGCTATTAGAAGAGAACTGTTCCATGAAGTAGGTGGTTTCGATGAGAATTATCACTTTGGCCATGAGGATTTAGACCTATGTATGAAAGTGCGAGAAGCTGGTTATAAGGTATGGTACAACCACAACGCAAGTGCTTATCACTACGAATCTATTACAAAAATAGATGTGGGAATGGAGAAATTCGAACGTTTCTTTAAAAATACTAATAGTTATGATAAAGCTAATCACGAATATTTCTTATCGAAATGGTCGGATAAACTAGAAGTAGATGCTGATAAACATTTGAGAGGAGAGTCCGATATTTCGTCTGCTAAATCCACGTCTGATAAAAAACGTATATTATTCACAATGTACGGTTGGAACGAAGTAGGTGGAGGTACTACTTTCCCCAAAGCAGTTGCCAAAGGATTAGTACTCAAGGGATATGAAGTGTATGTTATATATGCGGCTGGGAATCATCCTCAGTTAGACACTCAATATTACACAGAGGAGACCACTGACGAGGGGGTACACCTAATAGGGATTTATAATCGACCTGTGAAATTTCTCGATTATGAGAAACCAGAACGAGAAATCAAGGACGAAAGAATAGTGACAATTTTTGAGAAATATCTTGATAAAATTGATCCAGATATAGTTAATTATCACAATTTCATTGGTTTATCCTATGGAATAATTAAACCTGCTTTAGATCGAAATATAAAAACTATATTTACCCCTTACAACTATCATCCAATAGACCCTAAGCTCTATATGTTCACGGACGATATGGAGAAATGGAATAATACTGATTTCTTTGCTAACTCAGACGTACCAGATTTAGATAGAAAGCATGACATTTATAGCCAAAGAATAGATGTTGCAAAGAGTGGAATTAACTCATGCGATATGGTGTTGGCTGTTTCAGATAGACAATCAGAAATATATAGTGAGTTTGGAATCTATCCAGAAATCACATACAAAGTAAACCAAATTCATAACAATTTAAGTTCCATAAACAAGAAAGATAGTTATAAGATTGGGAAACCACTCAGAGTGGGATTCATCGGTGCAGTTATTCCACAAAAAGGAATTCAGACATTAATAGCTGCTTGTTCTCAAATTGAAGCGAATGAATTGGAGCTAAATATATATGGATATATAGATCCTGAGTATAAATCATTACTAAGTAGTATAAATGTACAATGCGAAATGGTTTTCCATGGAGCATATAGTAAAGAAGATTTTAACCAAATTGCGAATAAATTAGACGTAGTAGTAGTTCCTAGTATTTGGGAAGACTGTGCGCCTTTTGTAGTGCAAGAAGCATTAGCGATGGGGTTGCCTGTAATTGGCTCTGACTTAGGAGGAATCTCTGATTTTGTAGAGGATGGATACAATGGTATTATTTATAATCACAGTAACAGTTTAGAACTAAGAGATATTCTTTTAGATATAATAAACAATCCACAGTTGCTCTATGATTTACAATCCAATTGTTCGGTGCCAATTACATTCAATGAATACCTTATCCATTTGAGTAAGATTTATGACGGATTAATAAGTAATGACCCTTTGAAAAGAGAGGACGTAGAGTTAGATTTCAAAGAAAAATTATTCGGAAAGAGAGCAAAGGACAGCGTTTTGGAACAAAAAGTAAATGAAAGTAATGATTTTTACTTAAGTCTAGATGGCACGGATTCAGATGGCAGGATAAATATATATAGTAAGAACGAAAGCCAATCTTTGTTCGACTCGAATAGTTGCAAAATAAACATAGATGATTCATCCGCGGATTCAATTACGATAGAGAGAACATTAGAGTTTTACGAAGATAGCGACCTACAGAATTTACTCAATGAAGTGAAAAGAATATTGAAACCATCTGGTAAATTAGAAATAATTGTACCAGACATAGAAAAGATGGGTAGATTATTCAGCACCGGAGAGTGGTCACTTTCTGTATTCAATAGTATGATGTTCCAGAAGAGTGGAAGAGCATTAGTTAATACTTTTAACTCAGTTCGGTTAAATGAAATACTAAAAGCACAAAAATATCAGGATATTGAAGTTGAACAAAGGGACGGTCATCAAAATATTGGTATTAGCAAACCACTTGTAATAGCAAAAGGAACTAAAGTAGGCAATCGTTCGACTCAAGAAGAGAGCAGCGTTGGATACAATTACTCCGAAGACTATATTCCACAATTGAATATTGTTTGGGAAGGTACTCAGTTTGTTCATCATTCTTTAGCATTAATCAATAGAGAACACTGTTCTAATATCATAGACGCAGAAATTGCAGATTTGACCATAGTACCTTATGAGCCAGAGAAATTCAACCCTAAGGGGAATAAGAAATATGAGAAACTATATTGGCACGACATCAGAGTAAAACCAGAAAACAAACCAAAAGAAAAGTTACCTTATGTGTGGATAAGGCATCAATGGCCACCTAAAAACCAAGTGCCAAAAGGAGCAAAATGGATTATAAATCAACCATGGGAATTTTCAAAGTTAACAAAAGACTTAAAAGAGACGTTCGATGCAGCCGATGAGGTCTGGACACCTTCAACTTGGTGTAGAAATGTTTACATAAATTCGGGTATAAATCCTGACAAAATACAGGTAATACCAAATGGAATAGACCCAGAACTATTCACACCTTATGGGAAGAAATTGCCGTTAAAAACAAAAAAGAAAGTAAAATTTTTGTTTGTAGGTGGTACAATAATAAGAAAAGGAATTGATATACTATTAGATACCTTCGTAAGTACATTTACAAAGCATGACGACGTATGTTTAGTTATCAAAGACATGGGTGGAGATTCATTCTATAAAGGACAAACTGCAAAAGAATATATAAATAAACTACAGTTAATAGATGATACACCCGATATAGAATATATAGATGAGATGTTAGAAGAAAAAGATATAGCAGCACTATATCGTACATGTGATGTTTTCGTATCTCCTTACAGAGGCGAAGGATTTTCTTTACCAACATTGGAAGCTATGGCATGCGGTTTGCCTGTAATAGTGACAAAAGGCGGCGCAACTGATGATTTCGTAGATGAAAATGTCGGATGGCAGATTGAAGCTGGAAGAAAACCACTTGAAAGGACTATGGGTGACAGGGTGTTTGTTGATCAAGCATATTTACTTGAACCAAACAAACAAGATTTGAGTACAAAACTCAAACAAGCTTATGAAAGCTCTACTTCTTTGATAAGTGTAGGTTTAATAGCTTCGCACAGGGCAAGAACTATATTCACTTGGCGAAAAGCAACTATAAAAGCTCTGAAAAGGTTGGACGTTCTTTATAGTACAGAAATGGCAGCTAAGGCAATGGTCAAACTACCTGAATTTGTTGACTCATATATATTACTAGGAGAAGCAGAGCAGGCATTCAATAATTTCGATTATGAAACCGCATTGGCACTTTACAAAGAAGTAGTGGAGTCTGGCGAGCTATCTGATGATTACGAGGCATTAGCATTGAAAGAGACTATTTTGATAATGCTCAATACAGGTAACTATGAATTTGCTCATGAATTCTTAGAGAGTCTTAACACAGCCGATGTTGACTACCAATATTTGAAAGCGAAGGCGTTAGCTTTTGGTGGTGAGTACGAAGAAGCATTGCAGATGCAAACAGGAATAATGAACAATTGGCAACAAGTAAAGCATGATAGTCAAATTAGTTTAACATTAGACCATATATTAGCATTCACTGGTGAAATAATGGCCACTATGGGTGATTTGGAATCTGCACTTAAGGTCTATGAAGCTTCTTTGGAAATGAACGAGTACAATATTGATTCACTTTTTGGTATAGGTGAAATACTATTAGAGAACGGTGAGACAGAACAAGCAAAAGATTACTTAGAACGAACTTTGAAAATTTATCCCCAACATGAACAAGCTGCTGATTTGCTTGAGGGGATTTTGCACTCCTTGTAAACAAAAATCAGAATTATATAACACACACAAAGCTAATCTTATATTTATGGGATTAGCTTTTTTTTACTTTATGCAAGATTTAATTCTTCAATCTAATTTTCTTATCTTTGTTGTTACCTTTACGTATATAATAGAAAAAAATAAAAAAGAAATAAAACGGGAATTCAAATGTCAACAAGAGTTAGATTTGCACCTTCACCAACAGGTTACCTTCACGTAGGTGGACTTAGAACAGCACTTTACAACTACCTATTTGCAAAAAGTACTGGCGGAACCTTAGTTCTTAGAATAGAAGATACCGATAGGACCAGATTTGTAGAAGATTCGCAAACGAACTTAATTGAATCTCTCCGTTGGTGCGGAATAGAGTTCGACGAAGGGCCAATACAAGGCGGTAAATATGGGCCATATATTCAATCGGAAAGATTTGATTTATACACTCAACATGCTCAAATGTTGATAGATAACGGGTCGGCATATTATGCCTTTGATACGGCTGAGGAATTGGACGCTATGCGAGAAAAACAAAAAGCTGCTGGAATAGCACCGAAATATGATAGATCGACTATGAGAAGCCAATATACATTGGGAGAAGAAAAAACAAAAGAGCTTTTGGAAAGTGATGCACCAAGAGTTATAAGATTAAAAGTTCCTCACGAAGAAATAAAATATGAAGACTTGATTAGAGGCAAAGTTACAGTAAATGGTAAAGATGTAGATGACCAGATTCTTCTCAAATCAGATGGTTTTCCAACATATCACTTAGCAAATATTGTAGATGATCACTTAATGGAAATTACACACGTAATTCGTGGCGAAGAGTGGTTACCTTCAGTACCAAAACACATATTACTTTATAAGGCGTTTGGGTGGGAAATGCCAAAATTTGCCCATTTACCATTACTACTAAATCAAAATAAACAAAAACTAAGTAAAAGACACGGTGATGTTGCTGTAGAAGATTTCAAACAAAAAGGTTACTTTGCCGATGCTTTCACTAACTTTATTGCATTACTTGGCTGGAATCCAAGTGGTGAACGTGAAATATACACTATGGATGAATTAATAGCGGGTTTTAATATTGAAAAAGTAAACAAAGGTGGTGCAATATTTGATCGAAGAAAACTACTTTGGATGAATTCAGAATATCTGAAATCGAAGCCGCTAGATGAATTAGCTGATAAATTAATTCCAAAATTAGAATCTGAAGGATTAAATTATAAAGATAAGAATTACGTTGAAGCAGTAATAGGTCTATTGCGAGAAAGAGTGGACTTTGTAGAAGATATAACTGAATTTGGCGACTATATGTTTGGCGATATCAAAGAATATGACGAAACATTCATGAGTAAACAATGGAAAGAAGGTACTTATGAGAGTATTAGACCGCTAATTGAAGAACTCGAAGTATTGGAAGATTGGAAAGACGAGCCGATTCATGATATAGTTAAGAACTTTGTGGAGAAATCGGGACTCGGATTTGGGAAAGTAATGAACCCTATCCGACTTATGGTCACAGGTAAGTCTGTTGGTGCAAGTCTAACACTCACTATGGAATTATTAGGTAAAGAAGAAACTTTTAAGAGAATTAACCATTTTCTGCAATTGAACAATGAAAAATAGCTTAGTTATACTTTTGTTTTTTATGTTAATAGGTTGTAGCACAACAAAAAATGAGGCAGATTGCGTTAGTGAATCAAGGAAGAAAGTCCTGATTAGCTGGGGCGATTATGATATGAAAAACAGTAGAATGATAAATGGTTACGCTGTAGCTACGGACAAAAATATTTATCAATTATATAACCTAAGCGATAGTATTAGCAAAGTACCAATAAGCAAAACTACTGACTCCGTTTATTGTATGATGAGTAAAAAACTATGGGACACCATATTAGAAGTACAAAAACTAAATGTACCTGCTGATACTGTAAGATTCGTAAGATATGCGAACAAGGCAACGGGTTATCAACTCAATGGATTTTGGAATAATCGCTTGAAAGCAATAGGAAGTAAGGAATACAGAGAAGTTTTTAGTATATTGAATACTATTTCGCCAATCAAATTTGAAGAATAAATTAAATGAAAGTTTTAATAGCCGATGATAATGTAGATTTTTGCTCCACAATCTCCGAGATTGTGCAAAGTTTTGGATATGAAACTGAGATGTTCAATGATCCAGAATCTGCTATCAATTATTTGAATGAAAACAACCGAGAAATCGGTCTTGCACTTTTGGATATTGAATTTGGTCCATCTGAAAAGAAAACTGGGCTCGATATACTGGAACATTCAAGAAAAAAATATCCTTCAATACCAGTTGTGATGATTTCTGGTAAAGGTTCTATAGAAACAGCAGTAAAAGCCACTAAGTTAGGTGCAATAAACTTTATTGAAAAAAGTATAGTTAGTAAAAAAAGAATAAAAGAAGTTTTAGAAAGTGCTGTCAGCAGATTAGAATCGAAAGGTGAAGAAAAAGAGATATTACACTTCTTGCAAGTACATGGTCTAATTGGCAATAGCAAACAGATGATTGAACTTGGCGACCACATTATCAGATTTGGACGCACAGATTTGAACATATTAGTTACAGGAGAAACCGGTACAGGTAAAAAATTAGTAGCAAAAGCTATTCACGCTGTCTCACGTAGGAGCAAAAACTCAATAGTCACCGTAGATATACCAAATATTCCCAAAGAATTGTTCCAAAGTGAGCTATTCGGACATATAAAGGGTGCGTTCTCAGGTGCTACTGATACAAAACGAGGTCTTTTTCACAAAGCACATAGAGGCACTCTATTTTTAGATGAGATAGGTGATATGCCATTAGATTTACAAAGCAATTTACTAATACCTATAGAAGAAAGACAAGTAAGAAAAGTAGGCTCTGTGGAGAGTGAAGACGTTGACGTACGTATAGTCTCAGCTACTGACAAGAACTTGATTAGTGAGATGAAAGAAGGAACATTCAGAGAACCTCTTTACCATAGGTTACGAGAATGTGAGATATTTATACCTCCGCTCAGAGAAAGAAAAGAAGATATACCTTCGATTGTTGATTATTATTTAAGAATACACAATGAAAATTTCGATGAACAGAAAATGTTCTCACCTTCGGCAATCGAATTTATGTCAGAACAGTTATGGAAAGGCAACGTGCGTGAACTTGCTAGCTTGGTCAGAGTAATTTTGCAAACTGTTAAGAATGAAGAAATAGAAGTAAGTGATGTTCACAAAATGTTAAAGACGAGTACATCTGCACCTATCGTAGAAGGTAAGGCGGATGCTTATCTTTCAGCAGACAGAACTCTGAAAGAAGATTTGCAACAGGTTGATAAGAAAAAGATAGAAGCAACTCTTAAAAGATGCAATGGAAACGTAAGTAAATCTGCATCGCAACTTGGAATTAGTCGTGAGACACTACACAACAAGATTAGAAAGTACGAACTTGATGTGCAACAATACCGAAAGAACAAGAAATAAAATTATTTTTGCAATTTGGGAAGTAGTAATTCTATAAGATTCTCTGCCATTGTGATAACTTACAATGAAGAAAAGAAAATTGGTAATTGTCTAGATTCATTAGTAAATGTAGCAGACGAGATTATAGTCGTTGATTCGTATTCTACAGATAGAACTATAGAAATTTGTAAATCGAAAGGTGCCAAAGTAATAAGTCAACAATTCTTGGGCTATGCTAACCAGAAAAATTTTGGTATTCAAGAGGCAAAATTCGATTATATAATATCTCTTGATGCTGACGAGGTTTTGAGCCCCGAATTAATAAATTCTATTAAATACATCAGCCCTACTTCTTTCCTCTCGGCATACGAAGTCAATAGATTAACTAACTACTGTGGTAGATGGATTAAACACGGTGGGTGGTATCCTGACCCAAAAATCAGAATCTGGAAAAAGGGAAATGCAAAATGGGTTGGTGATGGAGTTCACGAAACACTTGAATTGGCTGATAATACCAAGATTGTTAAACTAAAAGGTGATTTGCTTCACTTTACTACTGACACTATAAGTCAGCATATAGATCAAATTCAAAAGTTTACTACTCTCGCAGCTAATGAACTTCATAGACAAGGAAAGAAAGTATCCATTGCAAAAATTCTTTTTAATTCATGGTTTAAGTTCACCAGAGATTATGTATTCAGACTTGGTTTCTTAGATGGGTTCTATGGTTTTGTGGTAGCTTTCAATTCAGCTTTTGCTACTTATTTAAAATACTTGAAATTATACAATTTGAACAAATCTGACGAAAAGAAATCTTAGCTTTTTTTTCAGCATTTGAGGATTATAGCGAAAAACCGAATAAAAAAAACAAGGGTTGCTTAATAAAATAAGCAACCCTCTAGTATCTATACTTATGCTAACTTTAGTGAGAGCATCCACAAGTATGTGAGTTAGTTGGGTTATTGAATACGAAACCGCTACCAGATGGACCATCTACGTAGTCCAAAGTTACACCTTGGATATAAAATAGACTATGGTCGTCAGTTACAATACTCAATTTACCAGCTTCTAACACAACATCGTTTTCATTCACTTCCGAGTCAAAACCCAAAGAGTAATTCATTCCAGAGCAACCACCGCTACTCGTGCTAATTCTTAATTTGAAGTCAGCCGGAATATCATTTTCTTCTTTGATTTGCTCTATTATTTCTAACGCATTTGTTGAAATGATAAATTCATCTTGCTCTTCTGTTCCTGTGATCATTGTTGGTACTTTCACAAAGTCAACATTCTCTAGTACTTCAGACATTCTATCACCTCCTTAAATTTAATTTATAAATATTTTCTATTTTTATTTAAAGACTAAATAAAGTCTCTAATATTATAAACACAATAACAAATTTAAAAATTATCATCGTAATCTACAACAACATTATTTGTTAACGCATGCGATGTACAAGTTAAGACAAAACCTTCTTCCATTTCTTCTTCCGAAAGAGCATCATCAGCTTCCATCTCAACTTTTCCTCTTTTGAGTTTAGCTCTGCAAGTCGAACAAGCCCCAATCTGGCAACTGAATGGAGGGTCTATGCCTGCCTTTATTCCAGCAACTAATATTGTGTCGCCGTTCGCAATGTCTATTTCGTGTTCTTCTCCGTAGAGTATAACTTTTACTTTTTCTACTTTCTCTTCAGGAGCGTGAGTCTCGTGATGTTTTACAACTTCAGTGCCCTCGTTTTCAGCTACAGTGAAAGATTCTTTGTGTATATTCTTTTTATCTATATTTAGTTCAAGCAGTGCCGATTCTATTTCATTCATCATACCACCAGGGCCGCACATGAAATATTCAGCATTTTCGATTATCGAGTGGTCGAGCAACTTGACAATACCCAAACAACGTTGTTTGTCTATTCGACCTTCTGTGTGTTCTATTCCTTTGTTTATCGGCTTACTTAGTTGATGAATAACAGTGAGTCTATCAACGAATTTCTCTTTTAAATCAATAAGAGAATCACGAAATATAATAGTTTCCTCGTTCGAATTCGCATATACTAATATTACTCGACTTTCTTTCTCCGTATAGAGAACTGACTTCAGAATAGAAAAGATAGGAGTAATCCCACTCCCTCCAGCAAAAAAGATGTACGTTTTCTTGCCATTCTCATCTAAGTCAATAGTAAAATTGCCCAAAGGAGGCATCACATCTACTATGTCACCTACTTTTAATCTACTATTTATGTAAGGGGAAACTTCCCCACCTACTACTTTTTTTACTGTAACTGCTAGATAATCATCGGCAATTGGACTAGTACAAATCGAGTAAGCTCTTCTTTCGTCTTTTCCATCAAAAAAGAACCTAAGTGTTAGGTATTGACCGTGTTTATATTTGAATGTGTCTTTCAACTCTGGCGGAATTTCAAACGATATTGTCGTTGCATCTTCCGTTTCTCTTACTATATTACTTACTTTCAGCTTGTGAAATTGTATTGCCATTAAAGCTACTAAATATTAGTTTATAATTATAAAAATCCTAGTTCTAACTTGGCTTCGTCGCTCATCATTGAGATATCCCAAGGAGGGTCGAAAGTCAAAATCGCTTTTACATCTACTACCTCTTCTAACTCCATAATCTTCATTTCTACATCACGAGGTATAGAATCTGCAACTGGGCAGTTAGGAGCAGTCAAAGTCATTATCACCACTACTTCCCTATTCTCTGCTACCGTAATATCATAAATCAATCCAAGCTCGACTATGTTAACTGGTATTTCTGGGTCAAAGACTTCTTTTAACTTTTCGTACGCTTTTTCTTCTATTTCTTCTAAAACGTCTTTACTTACTGTTTCCATATTGCAATTTACAAATAAATAATTAAAATTAATTCCACATTGCATAACGAATGAGTTTATTGGCTGTTGTGCAAATAGGACTAAAAAAGACTACTTTTTTTTATTTTCCCACTAATGCTATTGCATAGTACTTCATTTGCTTTATCATCGAGAGTAACCCATTTGACCTGGTCGGAGACAAATGCTCTTTGAGACCAATCTTATCGACAAAATAAAACTCCTCTTTAGCAACCGTCTCGGGTTTTTCTCCATTCACTACGCTAATTAGTAATGCGATTATTCCTTTAGTGATTAGTGCATCGCTATCGGCTTTAAACTTCAAATTGCCTTCCGAGTCTGTTTCTGCTATCAACCAAACACGAGATTGGCAGCCCCTAATTAAGTTCTCTTCCCTCTTATCTTTTTCGTCTATTAATTCTAGCTCCTTTCCCAAATCAATAATATAGGCGTACTTATCCATCCAATCTTCAAAAAAGGAGAACTCCGTAATTATATTTTCTTGTTTTTCTCTAATGTCCATAGCACAAAATTATCATTTGTAGTAACAAAGCAAAAATTTGAACGGAAATTTATTGTGATAGACCGAGAAACTTACTTTTATTATTCAATATTCAAACAAATTCAGAATATCAGTAATTATTGAATAATGTGCAGGTGCGATATCGATGCTACAAAGAAAATCTACAGCTTTCATCGAGTTTGCTATTTATGTTCTGACAATAATAATTATTATTTTTTAGTTGCTTTTTATATGTAATTTATTATATTGGCTTATGTTACGAAAGGGATAACACACAAACAATTTGTCAAATTTTGTTTTTTTAGTAAAACAATTCATTTACAGGGTGATATTATGAAATCAAGAATATTTTTATGCTTTGTGCTTACTTTATTTGTAATTGGTTTATACTCATGTCGCGATGACAAACCTACCACGCCAACAGATGGCGAAATACCTTCCTCAAACGAGACCCACTTCGAAGCAGAATGGAGAGAAGGTACAGTTTATTTTGATGAATCGGAAACTTCAACACTCATTGAAAATGATGAAGAGAATTCCGTACTTGTGTTCTCTAGTTCGAGCGATAAAGCAAAGAACTTGAAAGTAGGCGATGTGATTGTTGTTCACGGGTTGGTACTTGCCAAAGTTAGTCAAATATCAGATAATGGCAGCAATATAACTGTAAACTATGTTCCCGCGAAGCTTACGGAGGCTATATTGAACGGTAATATAGAGTGGAATATGACAACTGATTTCACTAAGGCGAAAGAAGTTACATTAATAATACCTGGTAAAGGGAGTCAAGTACAGCAAGTAAATCCAGAATTTACGGATATTTCTTATACTGGTAAGTTTGGAGATTATACATATAAAATAGATTTGGGTTTAGGTGCAGATGAAATGGATGTGAAGTTCGATATCAAGAAGAAATTCGGTGAATATACAAGCGCAACTTTTTCGACAGAAGGTAAGGTAAAAAAGATTGCATCTATAAATTCTATACAGATTACAGATAGTGAACTTACAAAATTTGATTCTAAGAATGACAATCTGAGAGGCGAGCTAGAAGTCTCGATGGAAGTAAAAGCTGAGGCAGGAAGTGATAATATTGGGCTTGAGGTTCCTATCGTACTGATAAAGTATCCTTTTTTGGTAGGTCCTATTCCTGTTGTAATTACTATGCAAGTTGACTTTGGGATATTCTATGGAATACCACTTGGTGCAGAAGCTAAATCTAAAGTATCGGCTTCTTTTAGTTTTGATTCTGAAGGTGGCTTTTCTTACAATGGAACTGAAGTTAACTATGATTACACTGCTGGGAATATAAACCTTTCTAAGAAGGAAGGACTTACTGGTGCTCCATCTCCTGTATATGCTGAATTTGGAGTTAGCTACCCTTATATAACAATGAATATATTTGGAAACACCGTAGTACCTACATTTAAGACTACATTTTTAATAAGAGGAGATTATTCCCCTCCAGTTTTCGGCGAGCCTGCGTGTCACAATGCCTATCTTAAGTTTGCTGGTGTAGCTGGTGTGGATCTCAATTTGTTTAATATTGATTTATACGAGAACGATGTTCAGCTATGGTATAAAGAAAATCATTTTCTGAAAGAGGGTTGTGAGTAAATTGAAATAGTCTGGTAAAAACCAAAGCTGAATATGTATTTTGAAAAATCACCCCTCTCTACCTATTTTGTAAGTCTTAGGTTGCCTATTACATTCTATAGTTAGGTAGTAAATACCTACAGGGTAATTATTAAAATCAATTACTAAATTGCTATTATTTGCTATTACTTTACTTTCTAGATTTTGACCAGAAGTATTATCTATTTGATATTTTATATAAGGTGATAGACAATCAAGTGTAATATTAACTAAACCATTTGAAGGGTTGGGGGAGATAATAATCTCATTTTCGATATTGCCTTTATTTTGAATATCATAGATATAATTAAATATTTTCCAGATCCAACTGAAAAAATTGGACGGTCATTACTAAAAAAAAAGAACTATTATCCTCCGCAATCCTCCAATCAGCTAATAAATTTAATGTATTTTCTTTTTTTTTTGTAATTGTACTTACCTGTTTAGACACTTGAACAGCAAAAACGTCTAACAAAATACAAAATTTTCTTCTTAGAAAAATCCGGTTTTTAGTCTATATCGTATATGTAATATGAGAGCCGAAAAAATAGCTTTGTAAAATCGGCTCAGTAAAAAAGCAAATAAAATAGAAGACTATAATTATTTCTAACAATATCGGAGGCAATATGAAAGCCCTATTTCGTTTTTTTATTCTTACAGTTTGTGCGTTTATGCTTACTAACAACACTGCCACCTCTCAAAGTGAAGGCGGAAGATTAGCATTTGGTTTAAATGGTGGTGCCGTGAAATATTGGGGTGAATTTACTGACAACCAACTTTGGTTTGGTGGCGACGCATTCTTAAGGTATAATATATTTTCACAACTATCTGTTCAGGCCGCATTTGGTATTTCGTATATTAGGTACAAAACTGATGCAAGTGCAATAAGAAATTACCCAGATTACTTTGGTCAAAATGCAGTTGAAGGTGATTTGTACCCAAACACAAATATACCTATAAATGATAAAAACTCTATACGTGTCAATACTTACGAAATGTATTTGACTTATAATTTCTTTGACTACGAGAAATTTGTACCATATATATTTGGTGGTGTTGGTTTGATGAATTTTGAGCCACGCTCGGGTGATGCTGGTTTTGGCGGTCCCTTGCCGAATAATCTAAACAAAGTATATGATAAAAATCAAGTAGTATTCCCCGTTGGTTTCGGTTACGAAATGTATTTGTCGGACAATCTTGTATTCAATGGTCGTGCTACGTTCCGCTTCACAGGAACAGATTATTTAGATGATTTGAGTCCAAAAGAAGATGCAAAAGCAGGCGATGCGAACGATGCTTTCCTTACTTTTGGTGTTGGACTTTCTTATTATATATTGGGCGATGCCGATTATGATGACGATGGATTAACAAACAGCAAAGAAAAGGAATTAGGTACTGACCCAAATATCCCTGACACTGACGGCGATGGGTTGTTAGACGGGGAAGAATATCTTACTCATCACACAGATCCACTTAAGAAAGACACTGACGATGATGGATTAGATGATTTTAAAGAAGTTATGGAAACTAAAACAGATCCTACTAAAGCAGATGGCGATTTAGATGGCCTCACTGATGGTCAAGAATTGGCTAGGAAAACTGACCCAAACAATCCAGATTCTGATGGTGACGGGTTGTTAGATGGCGAAGAAGTCAATAAATATGAAACTAACCCACTTTCAATCGATACGGATACTGATGGTTTGACTGATGGTGAAGAAGTACAAACTTACGGCTCTAGCCCTAAGATAAAAGATTCGGATAAAGATGGTCTTGATGATGGCGACGAGGTTAAGAAGTACAAAACAAATCCTGCGTTGGCAGACACAGATCAAGACGGTCTTAATGATGGGTTGGAAGTAACTACTCACAAAACAGACCCAACAAAACCAGACACTGACGGCGATGGGCTGCTAGACGGCGATGAGGTCACTAAGCATTTATCAAATCCAATCAAGATGGATACTGACGGAGATGGGCTAACAGATGGAGATGAAGTGAAAAAGCACAAGACAAATCCGGTTAGCGATGATACTGATAAAGATGGACTGAAAGATGGTGATGAGATAAACAAATATAAGACAGACCCAACTAACAAAGACAGTGACGAAGATGGTTTAACTGATGGCGATGAGGTGCTAAAACACAAAACTAATCCATTGGAAAAAGATACTGACGGAGATGGGCTAACTGACGGCGATGAAATAAATAAATATCTAACTAATCCGAATAAAGCCGATACTGACGGCGATACACTGTCAGATGGAGTAGAGGTCAACAAGACTAATACTGATCCGAATAATCCGGATACAGATGGCGATACTGTCAATGACGCAGAGGATGATTGCCCATTAGTAAAAGGTAAACCTAGCACTGAAGAAGGCGAAAACGGATGCCCACAAGCTCCGAAAATCGGTACTAAAGTTGATTTCCCAGATATCCTATTCATAGTAGATACTGATAAATTCAACTACGACTACCCAGGTACTTCACGTAACTTAGCTAAGCTACTTAGCTATGTACAACAGTGCGAAGGCATTGAGGTATTAATAGGTGGCCATGCTTCCGCTGAAGGAGCTGACGACTATAACCAAAAGCTATCAGAAAGAAGAGCTAAGAAAGTAAAAGAATGGTTAATAGAACAAGGTGTGAACCCTGCTAAAATCTCTGGATTCCTCGGCTATGGGGAAAGAGAACCTAAGATAAAAGAACCAACAGGTGCAGCACTTAAGAAAATGCCTGCTGACGAGTTAGAAGCTATTAGGAAACAAAACAGACGTATATCTGTGGAAGTAACTAAGACTTGTCAAGAAGGTGCAAAGAAATAATAAATAGTCTTATTCATTTCGATTTGCAAGTGGCTGCCCTTTGGGGCAGCCTTTTTTTTGGTGAAACAAATAGAAATATAGAACCTAAATGTAACAAAATGAATACTAATCTATTTATTAGTAATATTGAATTTTAATAAATAATTTAAAAATCAAAGTGTATTTAATAGTGAAATATGACTTATCAAGGGGATAGAACATGAAATCTATTATTATTATATTACTTCTCAACTCAGTTCATTTGTTTGCCTCTAAACCCTTTTCAATATGGCAGTTTGATAAGGAAACTCAAATTGAATTTGGCATAGATGAGTGTCAATATGAAATCAAAACAGATGAAACAAAAAAAGAAATCGGATATCAGAATACAGATATTCTAACTGATGAAAAAGGAAGTTTGCTATTCAGTATCGATAAATATAATGATAAAATAGTTATTCGTGATAGCAATGATATAGTATTATTCGAACATAATTTTGATAATCAAAATGCAAGAACGAATATTGAATCTGTAATTTTACCTTTCTATTCTGACAGTATTTATTATTTTGTTTATATCTCTACTTTGGACAATGAATTAATTGGCACACTCAATTACATAAAAATAGATAATACTTCGGGTATAACAACTTTCAAATCAGAGACATTAATCGAGAAAGATATGTCGAGATATTTAATAAGTGCTACAATGAGTAAAGATGAAAAAAGCTACTATATTGCTACAGTCATTTCTGACCCAAACTTCGTTCATATTACTCAATTATTTGCTGATGAAAGGATAAATACTAAAACTTTTGATCAATTAGATACTCTAGATGAAGAACGGGTGTTTGCTGGAATGCTCATAAAATTCTCACCTCAAGGTGACAAGATGATAATAAATCATACCGGAAGTGATTTCAAATTCTATGATTTCAATAACTCTGATGGTGAAGTTACATATTTATTCGATGTAGATTTTAATAAAGAATCGAACTTTAATATTAGATCTATGTTCGAATTTTCACAAGATGGCTCAAAGTTATACGCACAAAGTGGACACGACAATTATATAATCCATCAGTTTGATTTGAAAAACTGGGGTAACAAAGATTATTTACTAAACTCAAGGAAAATAATTTGGAGTACCGAAGCTTCTTGTGTTGATTGTTTGTTCCGAGAATTCCAATTAGCACCTAACAACAAAATCTATATAAAATATTTATACGGATTTACTGGCAGAGAAGATAGTACTTTTCTCGGAGTAATTAACTGCCCAAATTCTGATGCTGCTTATGTTGGATTTCAACATTTGGGCTTAGCTTTGACAGAAAAGCGAATTAATGTCCCACATTTGCAAAATATACCAACAAACTTTTTATCGGAACCGCAACCACCGACTAAATTCAATCGATTACTGGATACACTTAAATTTTGTGATAAAAGTCAAGCTATTGTAGAAGGAATAAATGACCCTTGTGGTGATCACTCTTGGATAAAGTCCAATGGCGATAGAATATATTCAAAAGATTTGGTGTTCGACCGTATAACTCAGAATGATGCAGGTTTATATTTTTATAGGTTTAGAAATTGTGACCAAATTTTTAATGACACATTCGAAATTGAAGTTTACGATGGTTATAAACCAGAAATAGTATTAGTAAGCCCACAAGAATTGAACTTATGTAGCAATCCTTTTGAGGAAATAAGGTTCACAACAAATGAAAAATATGATAATTATAATTGGTTTATCATTGACCCATTGACTAATTCTAAAACACTATTAGGAGACGACGACACTGTCATTGTTACGCAAATGGGCTTGTTGAACGTTGAAGTATCTGATAGTAGCGGTTGTAGTGGTAATGCAGAATATATGCTTGAGCTTCCGAAAGTAGTATTTAATACAGACACGATTGTAGAAATTACAGTTTGCCGCGGAATAGAACAATCAGAGTCTATCAAATTTCCAATTGGTTCGGATTCTGAACTAAGAGTTGATAGTGTCAAATTTAGAAATGACAACGGAATCACTATTACTAATGAACCATTTTTAATCGGCAAATATATTGATGGAAACTTCGATAAAAGTATAAATTTAAGGTATAATAATTCTGTTGTTGGTACTATTTCTGACACTTTAGAATTTTATATCTACTCAGACTGTTATAGAACTATTTCATTACCGATTAGAATAAATATCATAAGTTCAACTTTCTCCTTAGAAATCCCACATTTGAAGGCAGAGATAGGAGACAGTCCATTTGAAATTCCTATTTATCTGACTACAACTTGTTTGGAGAACATAGACAGTCTTTATTTCTTTGCAACAATTAATATTCTTAGAAGTAAGTTTTTTATTGATAGCGTCAAAGGTATAAACCTCATAAATAAATGGGAAGATAGTGAAAATATTAATGTAAGATTTAGTTATAAAGAAAAACAGTTAGTATTGAATAGCAGAAAGCAAATTGGAAGTCTTTTTGGTACTGTTTTGCTAACTGATATTGATTCTACAGCAATAATAATTTCAGATACAACTACTAATTATAATTTTGAAATTCAAAATGGGTCTTTGGTTACAAATGAAATATGTGTACAAGAATATAGACAAGTTGATTTTATAACCGAAAATATACCGAAAATAACCATTCTTGAGAAAGATATTATTTTTGAGAGTAGTGGAGATTACCGTGGCAGTTATAAATTAAAATTAATAGATTATATGGGGAGAGTAGTAAAGAGCATAGAAATAGAGAAGGATGCTGAGGAATGTTCTAATAAATTCGGTATAGGTACGATTGCTAACGGTTTGTATTTTCTAAGTGTAAGCAATGAGTATAGAAACAAATTATTCAAGATATTTATAGAGTGATGTCTTGCCTTAAAATTCCTTGCCAAAGCGGGTTTGGGTGATATGAGGCTTATGCTCTTCAAAGCCGCTCAGCTTAAACTATAAGCATCTACGGTTTTTCAGCTTTCGTACACTAACTCATGAATGTTCAGGGATATTACTTAGACTTTTATTTCTCGTGTTTCTCAGCCACTGAGAATAAATATCACAATTTCATATTTTTATTATTAACTATATTTGTAGAACTAATATTTACTCAATAACAATGAGTTTTAGAAATGGGATATAAATCACTTAATATCAAGATGCCTACCGATTATACCGAAGAGACCCTTCGTTATACTATCGAGAAAATGATTTCGACTTCAGAATTCGAATTTTCAATTGATAAAAAATCACTCGACGGACGTCAGAAAAGTAATATACATTGGCTACTACGAGTTTCGGTTTCTTCTAAGTCAATCAAAGGTGGAGATGAACCAGAGAACTCTGAATTAGAAATTCCTCAGGTAAATACTAACAAGCTGGTAATAGTTGTTGGTAGCGGACCAGCAGGGTTTTATTCAGCTTATGTTTTGCGCAAAGCTGGATTCAGAGTCCGACTAATAGAACAAGGCCCCGAAGTATTCCAAAGAATAAAAGATGTAAAGTTATTTCATAAGAAACGTATTCTAAATGAGAGATCTAACTATGCTTTCGGTGAAGGTGGAGCTGGGACTTTCTCAGATGGAAAGCTAACATCCAGAACTAAAACCATAAAGCTAGAAAGAAAGTTTATATTCAATGAATATATAGAAGCAGGCGCACCTGAGGAAATACGTTACTTAGCGAAGCCGCATATTGGGTCGAATTTGCTGGTAAAAACAGCAAGAAATCTTCGAACTAAGTTTATAGAGCTTGGCGGGGATATGTTCTTCGATACTGAAATGACAGGTATAAACATACAAGATGGTAAAGTAACATCTATAGAGACTAATAAAGGGCAGATGGATGCTGATTATTTCGTTATAGCTTCGGGTCATTCTAGCTATCCAGTTTACGAAATGTTAATCAAGTCAGGAGTGAAATTCCAAACTAAACCATTCGCTATAGGCAATAGAGTCGAGCATACCCAAGAGATTATTAATAATGCTCAATGGCGCACTAAAGAATTGCCTGGCGTAAAGGCCGCAGACTATGCTGTTACTTTCAATGATGCTTCCAACCCCGTTTATTCTTTCTGTATGTGTCCTGGTGGCAATGTTGTTTCAGCTCCTCCAACTAAAGGCGTCAATCTAGTAAATGGGATGAGTAATTACAAAAGAAATTACCCATTCGCGAACTCTGCTATAGTTGCTGGGCTTGATTTGAACAAACAACTAAAAAGAAGTGTAGAGCCACTAGAAGCCTTAGATTGGGTAATGGGACTCGAGCGAAAATTCTATGATTATGTAGGAGGTTATGATGCACCGGCGGTAAAAGTAGCTGACTTTATAGAGGGTAAAACTACATCTACTTTCCCTGCTACTAGCTATCCATTTGATCTAATAACTGCTGATATGAACGAACTATTACCAGCTAATATTATTAATTCGCAAAAGGAAGCTCTACGCAAATTCAATAAACAGATGCTAGGTTTTGACCAAGGTATATTGATGGGACTAGAATCACGAACATCGTCGCCTATCCAAGCTGACCGCTCTAGAGAAGGGCTTTGCGACGGATTTAGCAACCTCTATTTTGTAGGCGAGGGCTCAGGATTTTCTGGTGGCATAGTTTCTAGTGGAGCTGACGGTATAAAAGCAGCTATTGATATTGCTAGGCAAGAAGTATAGATGTAGTATGTAGGCTTGTTGTAAACTTCGTGTTAAAATAAACTGCATCATTAACACCATTAATAGCTAAATTACGTCTAACGTTTTCACCTTTATTAAAATAGTTATTTAAAACATGTCATTTGAAAGTATAGGATTATCAGAATCCATCCTCCGAGCAGTCGAAAAACAAGGCTACGATACACCTTCTCCAATTCAAGAAAAAGTAATACCTCACATATTAGCAGGCAAAGATGTATTGGCATCAGCGCAAACTGGTACAGGTAAAACTGCTGGGTTCACTCTGCCTATGCTCGAGATTCTAAACAAAGTACAGCCAACTGGTAAAAAACCTGTTAGAGCATTAGTCCTTACTCCTACGAGAGAGTTAGCTGCACAAGTACACGAAAGTGTAGAATCTTATAGTGAGTTTTTGGATATGAATTCCACTGTGATATTTGGTGGTGTGAAGCAAATGAAACAAGTTGCTAGAATAAAAAAAGGTGTAGATATACTAATAGCAACACCTGGGAGACTGTTAGACTTAGTTGATCAGAAGCTACTTTTCCTTGATAAAGTAGAATTTTTAGTATTAGATGAAGCCGATCGTATGCTGGATATGGGTTTTGCTAGAGACTTGAATAAAATATTAGCACTATTACCAGCTAAACGTCAGAATCTGTTGTTCTCAGCTACTTTCTCACCAGAGATAAAAAAGCTTGCGAAAGCATTCATGCACTTCCCGAAACTAGTAGAAGCGGAGCCAGAGAACAGTACAGTAGATAAAATTATACAGACTGTTTACAGAGTTGATATAAAGGATAAATTGCCTGTGTTAATCAATATGATAAACGATGGTGATTGGAAGCAAGTTTTAGTATTTACCAGAACAAAACACAGAGCCAATAGAATAGCCGATAAGCTAAATAAAGTTAAAATAACCGCATCGGCAATACACGGTAATAAGAGTCAGGGCGCTAGGACTAAGGCCTTAGAAGACTTCAAGACAAATAATATAAGAATACTAGTAGCTACAGATATAGCGGCCCGAGGGTTGGATATTCCATTGTTACCCCACGTAATAAACTATGAGCTACCAAACGTACAAGAAGACTACGTCCATAGGATAGGCCGAACTGGTAGAGCTGGAGCAAGCGGAGAGGCAATCTCTTTAGTGGCGCACGATGAAGTTGATTATGTCGCAGGAATCGAAAAACTACTAGGCGAGAAATTCGAGAGAAATATAATAGAAGGATATGAGCCTAAACTAGAAGATGCACCTCCTACTAAGAAGCAAAATGGTGGTGGCAATAGACCCCGTAACATCCGCAACTCAGACACAGTGCCGAAAAGAAGGACACAGAAAAACTTTAACGACAAAAAGAAACGAAAATTCGTAGGCAAGAAATAGTTGATAGATAATACTAGCTACAGTTGTAAAGCCCTTCTGGAGCTTTAAATCAATTCTTTGTGACTAGATTCTTAGGTCGTTTCACTACTTATGAGTAACGATCTGCTTTTAAGCCCTCTTGTTAAAGGGGGTTTGGGGGATTAAGCATAGCCAAGTTTTTTTAGTCATTTCAATCCTGTTCTGTTATTTGAGACGTATTCAATACGTCTCTACTCTTACTAAGAGCCCTCATCTACAAGCTCGTGGATGTTCAGCGATTTCACTTGTGATTTAATCTCTTGGATTTCGTCATAGCTGAAGCTAGAGAGGCCGATTTCGAATCTCTTACCTGCTTTCGTTTCGAGTAGTATTCTGTTCGATTCGTAGTGGATATAGTCAATGTCTGCTAACTTTACAGTGCGGCGTCTGTAATCTGCCATTGGGCGGAACTTCAGCTCATCATTCTCGAATTCGAAATGATCTGCAGGAAATATAAAGTATGCGAATATTGCAAACCCCAAGAAGAATACAAAATCCCAAACGGTTTCCATTGCGTCGCCTTTGCCGCCTGTCAGTTGCATTATCAATGTAACAGTATAGAACCCAGTAATAAGTCCTGCTACTATGTAGGCAATCTTCCTTGTCTTGCTCGATTTTTTTGAGTGGACAATCATTTCTTAGCAAACTCTGTTACTTTCTTGATTACATATTCTACCATTTCGTCAGTCATATCAGGGTACATAGGGAGTGACAATAGATTGTCAGCACACCACTCTGTTACAGGGAAATCGCCAGCTTTGTAGCCCAAATCTCTATATGCCTCTTGCAAATGCACTGGTATTGGGTAGTGCAACCCCGATTGGACTTCGCTACTTTGCAAATATTCCATTAGTTTATCCCTCTTTTCCTGAGATTCCAATCCCAATTCATAAAGATGATAGACGTGTTTCGTATTGTCTCTTTCTTTCGGGGGAGTTAATCCATCGATACTCGAAAAAGCAGCCGTATATCGCTCTGCAACGCTTCTACGGAGTTCAGTCCAATTTGCTAGGTGTCCGAGCTTAACGTTGAGCACAGCGCCTTGTATGCCGTCCATACGGTAATTGTATCCCACTTCCGTGTGTACATATTTCACTGGCTGTGCGTGATTACGGAGTAGTTTGCATTTTTCAGCAAGTACATCGCTATTTGTAGTGATAGCACCACCTTCGCCATAAGCACCGAGGTTCTTCCCTGGGTAAAAGCTAAAACAAGCAATATCAGCTAATCCACCAATTTTCTTTCCGTTATACTCCGCTATGTGAGACTGAGCAGCATCTTCTATTACTCGGAGATTATACTTCTCTGCGACAATCATAATCGTATCCATATCTGCTGGCTGTCCGTACAGATGAACTGGGATAATCGCTTTAGTTCTATCAGTTATTTTTGCTTCTATTTTCAAAGGGTCCAGCGTATAAGTATCGTTGGTTACATCGCAGAAGACAGGTGTAGCACCGACATAAGAGACAGCCCAAGCTGTCGCCACAAAAGTATGAGCCGGGATTATCACTTCATCGCCTTGCCCTATACCCAATGCTAATAGTGCCAAATGGAGAGCCGATGTACCTGAGTTAACAGCTACGCAATGCGTCACATCGTGTGCTGCTGCATAGTTTTTTTCGAATTCTTCGACGAATGGACCAGATGCATAGGCAGTTGATTCCAATACTTTCAGTACTGCCGCATCTACCTCATCTTTAATCGAGTGATACTGTGCTCTTAAATCTAAAAAAGGAACTTTCATTATAAATTCTTACTCCAATATATTCTAATTATTCCGGTGCCGTTGAAACTCTCCTTGAAATCGAGTAGCCCCCAGTTCACCACTCTCCCACCATCTTCGGTGCTAATACCCATATTCAAATACTCATAACCTTCATCTGCCAATGTTTTCAGCAGCATAAATAACCCGAAAGTTGTTGGTCTTTCCACTTGATATTTGTAGTCCATAGAACCGTAAAATACGTGCCAACCATTGCTATTTATATTGAAAATCAGATAACCAGCAGCCATATTGCCCGCGACGAAAACCCCGTATAGCCGTACTCTTTCCGGGTAAAGTTCTTTTAATTTTTTTATATCTGCTAAGCTGTGAGCCGGCTTAGTTTCGTGCCTAACTAAATTGTCAAGCAGTATTTCGTAATATTTATCGATTTCCGAATTGTCTAATTCGCGGAATTCCAGCCCTGCTCTTATAGCTTTGCGGACGTTCTTTCGGACTTTGTTTCTACCATCATTCTCGAATAGTTTGACCATATCCTCGATAGGAATATCGCGGTATTCTAACAATGGATAGCATGTAGAAAGCTCTTGGTCTTCGCGTTCGTACCCTAATTGCACAAGAGCAAAGTCAATTTGGTCAATTGGCGTGCTTAAAAATATTTTTGGTGCTTGGCGGAACTCAAATCTGCTTATATTATTATTTCGTGCATATTCTTCGACAGCATTTATACAATCGATAACTGCCTTCAATTTTGGAATTGTACCGAAGACCAATCCCCCATAGGAGGTGCCGGGGTGCGACTTCAATACTTTCCTATCGCCTCTTTGCAAAACAGCAGCAGGTAGCACAGCGATTAGCTCATCTTTGCAATACAACATCAGCGAGCAATCCTCAAACTTGCCTTCATCGTGATAGGATAGGAATTTCTGCTCGTGGAAGAGGGTACCATTCACACTCATACGAACAAAATCTTGCCATTCGTCATAGTGTTCCGAGCTATATTTTTCTACAGTGAAGTTGGACATTATAGCTCGACTAATATTCTGTTGTTGATATACATAGACTTACTAATGCTGTAATTTCTTCATTCTTTTTTTATTATTAGGATTATTAACGATTGCAAATTAACTAAGATTCAATATATGAAAAGAGTTTTGAATATATTAATGATGGGGGTTTATCTTTATGATTTTGGGGTTTTGAATATTTATTGGGTGGTTTGTTGGATTGTTTAGCAGCCATTCACGAGCTATAAAAAATATGCTTTCGTTGAGGTGTCGTTTTATATTTTATAGTTTTGAAAAAATCTGTTTCGTTCCTTCGGGTCTTTAATCAATTTAAGTTCATTAAGTAGCAGCTGACTTTCTTGCTCATATCCATTACCTTCAATTTTAAATACATTTCTAAAGCTGTCAGCTAATTCACCTGTACATCCGATGATATTTATAGTCGGAAATTCTGCTATATAAATTCCCCATTTTTTACTCTGTCCGTGAATGAACCAATGTGAAATCATCATTCCAAAGTGTTCGTCAAACTCACGAATCTTTGCATCAAATTCTTTGAGATCACTATTTACAGAAAAAGTAGCTTCAAAGGGTAATTTTCTGTTTGTTCGAGTTGCTCCTATATTCTCTTTAACAAAGAACCTTGTTTCTCCTATTTTTTTCAAAAGGTTCATGAAATCTAAATATTGTGCATCATCCTCTACTAAATGTCCACCCGTAGTTAACAAAAATTCGAAGTCTTGATTTTTGAAAACTTGGTCTGGTGGACAAGTAACCTTGTCAGCAACTTCAAATATGTCTGATGTCTTTGTCATTCTTTTCCTACAACTTCCTTCTTAAATTTTCTTTACCGCCCAATTAAATAATTTCAATAGCAATTGACTTTTCTCTTACCGTTTCAGGTGGGTTTTCTTCTCCCCAACTATGACATTCTAGAATCAGTTTAGAATTCTCAATGAAAATTAAAAATCCAACTTCAAAGTTATCCGCACTTCCTAATAAAGTTGGCTTTGAAATAGTCTTTCTATCTTTTGGAAGTATGTCATTTGTTAATTCAAGGAAATATCCTGCACCTGTATAATCATATCCTGTAATTGGACTTTGCAAAATAGAATTCAGTTCTTCTGTACTGAACTTATCGCTCAACATTAGCTTAAAGACTTCTATTTCATACTTGGTTAATTTCATCTTAATGAATTCCAACGTTTAGTATTTGGCATCTTTTAGTTTTTTGAATTGCTACAGTAGGCTAGAACTAGCAATTAATTTTATAAGTTGTTGAGAGCAGTTTTTTATCGATTCATTGTCTCTGCAACACATTTAATTAATTCTTTCCCAAGTGTATAAGAGGCAACAACTTCATTAAATGTAACTGTATTAGGAATATGTCCTTCGTGAGCAAAATCATTTCTCCAAGTTATTAAATTCCCATAAGATGTGATTACACTTTTTCCGTGACTTCTTAAAAATTGGTTTTCCGTTTCTTGAATTTTTCTCTTGTATCTATTTAAATATTTAAGACCAAACTTTTTAACGTAATCATCTTTAATATGATTATGTTTAATTCGACCATTAATTCTATCAAAATGGCTTTTTGTATAAGTACCAAAAACTTTATTTTTCTTTTGTGCAAAATCAATAAAAATTTCTTTTAGTGCCAATTCGTAGACTGTAACAGCACTTACAGAAACAAAACCAACATATCTTGAACTCATAAAAGGGTCAGTTGTACCACCAACAATTGAATTCAGATGACAAATCATATCATCAGCAAGTGTAAAATGAGAATTATATGCCATTTACTTATTTGAATAAATTTTGATTTACAAATTCAAATCTTTCTCTTACAGTTGTTGGGTCTGTTGTTCCAATTGTTGTTAGTTCTTCTAGTTTTTCTAATTTTATCATATCTCGATATCTTTTTGAAAAATCTGCAGGAACTTTATTAATGTTTTTCATTAAATTAACCATAACTGCATCTAAAGTTGAAGAACTCAATTTCGTTCTCAAATGAAATGGTTTTTCTCCTAATTGTTGAATAAGGAATGCAGTTGCTTTTTTGAAATTTTCTTCAAAATTAATAACGCTTTTAGTTTCTCCATCTTGGTTTTTCTTCATAGAAACATTTAGAAATTCCTTCATTGGTTTTTCGTATTCACTTAATCTTGTTGAAAGTGAAAATAGTCTTAAAACTAATTCAACATCTGTTTGATGTTTGTTTGGATTTTTCGCTCCAAGAATTAATCTCCAATTCTCATCTTTGTTTAGTTTTCGAAGAATATTTACGAATTCTCCTCTAAAAACAACATTTCTAATTTCTTGAGACTTTAGTGGTGTTCCACCAGTATTTAGTCTTTCGAAAATGTGATACATACTTGTACTTTCTCCAGTAGGTGAGAGTTGCCTAATATTTATAGCACGTAAAACAGAAGTGTCTAGTTTTCGCCTGTCAGATTCTCCTAATTCAGAATACGTTTTTTTATAATAAGGACTTTGTTCATTTAGTCCAGAAAGTCTGAATACTTGTTTTCGTCCTTTAGTGTTTTCATCTCCAAATAAGCCATTAAAAAAGTAAACAGTACTTAATATTCTTTGCTGACCATCAATTACCAAATTCGAATTTTCCTCGTCTATATAAAAGAAAACAGGTGGAACCGGAAGTCCTAATAAAAAAGATTCAATTAGTAAGGAAGATTGCTTTATCGACCAAACAAATTCTCTTTGGAAATCAGGAATTGTAATGTCTCCACTATTCCACATTTCAACAATTCCCTTCAGAGTGAAATCGGAAGGATATGTTGCGATGTCAAACGTCTGATAAACTTCTTCTTCCTCAGATTGTTCTTCTATTTCTAATTCAGTATATTCTTTCATTCTTAATGTTTGTTTAAATTGCACACAAAATTTACATACATCCAATTTACGAAATTTAATTCATATTCCTTATAAATATCATTATATCCAGCTGTATTTCTATAGTAAAAATTATATCTCCACCAATTTCCCATTATTTTTGATAGAAATTTCAGCCGCTTCGAGAAGTTGAACAACGTACAGCCCAGAAG
>JAGQWJ010000003.1:0-71758 GCA_020437395.1 Ignavibacteriota bacterium
AACTTTTTTCTTCTTTTTAGTCGCATTGAACTACTTACTTTCTACAAAGTTGATTCTAACAAAACCCAACTTAAAAAATTATTAAAAAAGATATTAGAATAATTCTACTAAATGGAATAAAAAAAAAGCCCCAACTTAATGTAAAGTCGGGGCTGTATAATTTTGACAAAGGAACTCGTTCCTTTGTCGTTCTATTCTTCTTGCAAGGGAGCTAGCTCCCTTGTCGTATTTCTGCTTAAGGTACGATTCTATGTATAGTACGTGGCATTGGGATAGTCTCACGTATGTGCTTAGCACCAGTTATCCATTTGACTGTTCTTTCTAATCCCATCCCGAAACCAGAATGAGGCACACTACCATATTTACGCAAATCCAAATACCATTGGAATTCTTCCAAAGGTAAATCTTCATGTTGGATTCTTTCCAATAGTAAGTCGTGGTCATCTTCTCTTTGGCTACCACCTATTAGTTCACCTGCTTTCTCAGGGCCTAACATATCCATAGCTTTTACTACTTTTGGGTTTTCTGGGTCGCGTTTCATATAAAATGCTTTAACTTCAGTCGGGTAATCATAGATGAAACAAGGTTGATCAAATTGCTCCATCAATGCTTCTTCTTGTACTGTACCAAAATCTTCGCCCCAAGGGAAAGGATGTATCTCCTTTTCAACTCCATCTACTTTCTGTATTAGTGGGACTTTATTTTCTTGTAACCACTCAACTGCTTCCGTATATGACATACGAGGGAATCCACCTACTATTTTCTTAAGTGGCTCTATGTCTCTTTCTAATGTTTCTAATTCTTTTTCACAATTAGCGAGTACTTGCTTTACTATATAAACTGTCATATCCTCTGCTAATTGCATATCATCTTCCAAATCGAAGAAGGCCGCTTCTGGTTCTACCATCCAAAACTCAGTTAAGTGCTTTCTAGTCTTAGATTTCTCAGCTCTGAAAGTTGGGCCAAAAGTATAAGTTCTTCCTAAAGCCATAGCTGAAGCTTCTGCATACAGCTGACCTGATTGAGATAAATAAGCATTTCCTAAATCGAAATATTTAGTCTCGAATAAAGTCGAAGTTCCTTCGCAAGCATTCGGAGTCAAAATAGGTGAATCCATTAGGCGGAAACCACTATTGTCCAAGAAATCTCGAATAGCTTTAACTATAACCGAACGAACACGCATAATAGCGTGCTGACGTGATGAACGTAACCACAAGTGACGATTCTCTATCAAAAATGCATCGCCATGCTCTTTAGGGCTAATAGGATACTCATCAGCTATCTGATATACTTTCAGTGAAGTAACATCTAGCTCAAACCCACCTGGTGCTCTATCGTTTGACTTTACAGTACCAGTAACACTAAGTGAAGATTCTTGCGTAAGTGATTTTGCAGCTTCGAAATCCTCTTCGCTAACATTCCCTTTGAATACCACGCATTGTGCTACTCCTGAGCCATCGCGAAGTTGGATAAATTGTAATTTTCCTTTACCAGTTTTGTTGTAAACCCAACCATTAAGGGTTATTTCTTGCCCATCGTATTTGGACAAATCTTCTATGTATTTGTATGATTTATAACGTGCTGACATATTTTCTTTTCTTTTGATAATATATAAAAAACAAAAATACGAAGAATATTTATAAAAGTTTGCATTTGTGGGATTAGGGAGAATTTGTTATATTAAGGAATGAGTACAATCCAGTTAAATTAAATAAATTCAAGTCTAAAAGTAAAATGGAATTAGAAATTGAAAAAGATCTACATAGCTACAAGCAAAGAGTCTATAAAGATTTTTTCTATTGGTTAGGGGGTACTTGGTATATTGTAGCTATAGTTTTTACAATATATGGAATAATCCACACGTTGGATATTAGAGCTTTTTATTTTATAGTTGCTTATTTAGTTATGGGTTTTATAGGAAGAGCTTATTATCAAAGATTCAATCTGAGAAAAATTTATATCCACGACAATAAAGTAACCTTAGAGTTTAAAAAATATAATAAAGACGTAGTACATACATGCAATCTTAAGAAATTTTCTTTGACAGATTATCCTCGTGGTTCAATGGTAATTTCATATAATGAGGTTTGCTATATTCAAAACAATGATTATTATTGGCGGATAAATGACATTAGGTTGCTACTTACAACTTATATGAAGTATAAAGAAAAGACCGTTAGGTACCGTAAGTTTACAGATTACAGTTGAATTAGAGGAAGAAAAGTGACTAAAACTATTACAAGAAACCAAAGAATATGAACCAGATTCAGAATTTATACTTAGTGAGTTTAAAATCGAGTAACTAAATTCAAACTAATCAAAAAAATCTACTCCATTATTCTATTAATATCTCCTACTATTTAGAAAACTCTAATTCTGTTTTTTAATAACATTTCTCATTAGTACACTATCTATTTCTGCAACCTTAACACTTCCTTAACACTCGCTTCACCGCTGCTACACAAAGCTAACAACCCAAGCCGTATTTAACACAATCTTAACACAAGATTCAACACACCTTAAATCTAATAACACAACTTTGCACTGTGTCAAGAAACGAAAACGAAAATATTCAAGTGAAGCTCGATAAGTCTGAATGAATAACTTAATCTCAGAATTGAATCTGATGATGTTCGAAATATCATCTTATATTCAAAAACGAAAATTTTATGGTGGGAAGCGAACCCTGAACCGTCAGTATTGGTCTAGAAAAAATTCTAACTTAATGCGATTCGGAGCTTCACAACTTAACGCGGATTTCGCGGTGAGCTTTCCTACCATCTTTAAATACGAAATTAAAACAATTAATAATTTAAGTCAAACAAGTAATAATAAATGTGGAGCTCTAAAATGAACTACTTGACTAAGATAATCTTACTATTCGGAACTATGGCAATAATGTCAGTTTCCCTATTATCACAAACTGGTACGCTATCGGGTGTTGTCACTGACCAAGACTATGGTGATGCTATGATAGGCGCTACTGTACAAATCAAAGACACCAAACTAGGTGCTATGACTAAAGTAGATGGTAGCTATACTATCAAAAAGATAACCCCTGGTATCTATACAGTTACTTTCTCTTATATTGGTTATGCTAAAACAGAAGTAAAAGACGTTGTAATCAAAGCTGATGAGACAACTAAAGTTGAGATAGCATTGAAAACTGAATCAAGTATGAGTGATGAAGTATTGGTAACAGCTAAAGCAGTACAAGAAACTGGTGCTGCTCTTCTTAAAGAAAGACAAAAATCTCAATCATTTTCAGATGCAATTGGTTCTAAAGAAATATCTCGAGGTGGTGCTGGTGATGCAGCAGCCGCAATGAATAATGTAACTGGTGCTTCCGTTGTAGGCGGTAAACACGTATTTATACGTGGTTTGGGTGATAGATACTCTAACACTCAACTTAATGGGACATCTTTACCAAGTGCTGACCCTGATAAAAAATCAGTTCACTTAGATTTATTCCCTTCTGGAATGATAGAAAACATAGTAACTATCAAAACGGCAACACCAGACAAACCAGGTGATTTTACTGGTGGTTCAGTTGATATAAAAACAAAGTCTTACCCTGATAAATTCAATGCAAGTCTTTCTATGTCTTCTACAGCTAATACAATCGTTACTGGACAAGACGTACTAACTTACAATGGATCATCTACAGATTGGTTAGGTTTTGACGACGGTTCGAGAAGTGTACCTGATGCAGTAAAGAATGCAGATGCAATCCCAACTCTACAAGACATAAGAAGCAAGAAAAAAGATACAGATGGTGCTGGTGTTGCTAAGCTAGATGACCTATCTAAGCAATTCAGTTCGGAAATGGCACCTCACCAAACTACAGCACCAATCAATGGAAGTATGTCATTTAATATGGGTGACCAATTCCAATTATTCGGTAATTCACTTGGATACTTAGCTAGCTTAAGTTATGGCAATAATATAAATAATTATAATAATGGTCAGTTTGCTATATATGAGTTAACTTCAGGTGAAGCCAATGAACTTAGATCTAATAAATTGATAAATGACTCTAAGAGTACTTCTGAAGTAAACTGGGGTGCACTGGCTAATGTGGCTTACGATTTCACGGCTACAGATAGAGTGAAATTCAATTTATTTTATAATCAATCTGGTGAGTCAGTAGCGCAAAGTATTTCATATTTCGATGAAACTTATCCTGAAACAGATTTAGTTCGCTCTAGCACATTGAAATATACTGAAAGAAATATACAATCATACCAATTATCTGGTGAGCACAGCTTTGCAAGTATTTCTAATGCAAAAATTGACTGGAATTTATCAACTGCAAACACGTTACAAAACGAACCAGACTTAAGATTCTTCACTTACGAAACTGATCAAATAAACGGTACTGATACTACTTGGAGAGTGGATGAGAATCACTATGATTTACCTACACGATATTTCAGAGATTTGACTGAAACAGCAAATAATGCAAAATTTGATTTTGAGATTCCATTAACAGAAGCATTGGGAACAGCTTTCAAATTTAAAACTGGATTCGCATATCAAAACACATCAAGATCATTTAATCAAGATAGATATGTTTTAGAAATAGATGACAATAGAACGCCTATGACATTTGATGGTAATGTAAATCAATTTGTTGCTGATAGTACAGGGTATAAGGAGTGGGCTTCTACAGGTAATTTTAACTATTTCGGTATTTATCTGCAAGACCGTTTTGTACCTAAGGATGCTTACACAGGCGCACAAGATATAACTGCTTTCTATGGAATGGTTGATGTAGAGTTAGTAGAAGGATTCAGATTAATTGGTGGAGCTAGGTTAGAAACTACTGATATGTCAATCACTAGTCGTGATACTACACTACCAATAGCATCAATTAACGAAGCTGACTTATTACCATCGATGAACGCCGTTTATAGCTTATCTGAAAATCAAAATTTAAGATTCGCTTATGGAAAAACTCTTGCAAGACCAACATTCAGAGAATTAGCTGATTTCGATTTCTTCGAGTTTGTTGGTGGATTTACTTTTATAGGTAATCCAAACTTAGAAAGATCGATTATTGACAATTTCGATGTTAGATGGGAATGGTTTATGAATCCGGGTGAGATTGTTTCTGTTAGTGGTTTCTATAAGGATTTCACTAACCCAATCGAAAGAGTGATAGTAAATGCAAACGGAAATGTGCAAATGAAAAACGTAGCTTCGGCACAACTATTCGGGATGGAATTCGAAGCAAGAAAGAACTTAGGTTTCATACCTGAATTAGAAAACTTTCAGTTAGGTGTTAACTTAACTTTAGTGCAATCACAAGTAGATATTTCGGATCAAGAATATCAATTAATACAATCTTATGACCCGAATGCTTCTCGTACAAGACAACTACAAGGTCAATCACCTTATGTTCTAAATGTTGATTTGGCTTATGTAGATTATGAATCAGGAACAGATGTTGGATTGCACTATAACGTATTTGGTGAGAGATTGTCAGATGTAAGTTTAGGTGGAACTCCCGATGTTTTCGAACAACCAAGAAATATGCTGAACTTTACTTTCAGCCAAAGATTAATTGAAAACTTGAACTTAAAGTTCTCAGCTAGAAATATATTAGACGCCCGTATGGAAAGACTTTATCGTTTCAAAGGTCAAGAGTACTACAATACTCAATATGACTTAGGAACTAATTTCTCATTGGGCTTCTCTTATAATTTTGACTAATTATTTTTTATTATAATACTTTATTAGGAGTTAATAGGATGCAAAAATTACTACAAATAATCATAGCAATGATGATAGTAGGATATACATCACAAGCTGAAACTATCACAGTAACTGATAGTTGGATAAATGCTGGTGAGACTAAGACAATGACGGCAGATAACATCTACGTTCTAGATAGATTCGTCTTCGTTGAAGAAGGCGCGGAACTATGGATAGAACCAGGGACAGTAATACAAGGAAAACCAGGACAAGAATCAAACGCATCAGCTCTAATCATCGCACGTGGTGGTAAAATATACGCAGAAGGAACTCCAGATAAACCAATCATCTTCACTTTCGAAGGAGATGATCCTTATGATGATACTGACTTCCCAATGGAAGAAACAGGTCTTTGGGGTGGACTTATAATATTAGGAAATGCTCCTACTAATAACCCAGAGACTGTAAGAAATATAGAAGGTATCCCAGAAAATAACCAATTAGGTAAATACGGTGGCAATGACCCAATGGATAATTCAGGTGTTGTACGTTACGTATCTATTCGCCACGGTGGTTCAGATATTGGTGAGGGTAACGAAATCAACGGTCTTACTATGGGTGCTGTTGGTGCTGGAACTACTATCGAGTATGTAGAAGTACTTTACAACAAAGATGACGGTTTCGAATGGTTCGGTGGTAATGTTAATACTAGATACCTAGTATCAGCATTCAACGGCGATGATGCATTCGATTATGATGAAGGATTCAATGGTAAAGGACAATTTTGGTTAGCTTTACAAGCTTCAAACATTGGTAATCAAGGTGGAGAGCACGATGGTGGTAATAAGCCAGATGATTCTCAACCTTATGCTAGACCTGTAATTTCAAACGTTACATATATTGGGTCTGGTGCTAACTCTGGTAACAATAAATCAGCTGGTCTAATACTTAGAGACAACGCTGGCGGTAAATACTATAATTCTATTTTCACTGGTTTCACTACTTGGGGATTGAACATTGAGGATTTGGAAAATGGTGAAGATTCTGGAAATAGATTAACTACTGGCGACTTAATGCTTAAGAACAATATCTGGTGGGATATAAATGGTAAAACCAATCCAAGTCTAACTGACATAGCTCCGGATGTTCCTGATACAGAATCAGGTGGTAAAGTGATCAAAGGTTACTCTTTGCAACCTGCTCGTGATTATTTAGCAGATGCTAGCAATAACAACTGGATTACAGACCCAGGTTTAAACAAAATTGACAGAGGACAAAATGGATTGTTCAATCCTACTCCTACTCCTAGTTCGGCAGCAGCAACTAGTAAGACTCTAAAACTAAATGACAGTTTTATCCAAGATGTCGATTATATTGGTGCGTTCGGACTAGGTGATTACTGGTTAGCTAAATGGACCGCACTTTACTACTTTGGTGTTACTACTATGGATATATCGACTTCAATTTCTAACGCTAATAATAATAATTTCGATAATAATAGCTCAATCATAATATACCCTAATCCAGTTGAAAAGCAAACAACTTTAGAGTTTGAGTTAACTCAATCAACTAATGTAACAATGGATGTATATGATGCTACTGGTAACAAATTAGAAGGTTTAGTATCTAAGTATATGACTCAAGGAAATTGGGGATTAACTTGGACTCCTAATAATTTAGTTTCAGGTGCATACTTCATACAAATGACAACTGACTACGGAACATTTACTCAGAAAGTAATAGTAAAATAAAATTGTAAGATTATAAAAGTAAGTCGTACTATATATTATGGTACGACTTTTTTATAATACCCTACGACGCTTTGGCCATTCTCTCGTCATATTTGCCAGTGCCCAATTGATTTAGCAGTGAAAAGTGACTTCTTATCGCTCCAAATAGTGTTCTATGCTCGTAATAAGGGACGCCATATTCTTCTGCTGTTGCTTTAATTACTTTCGAAATTTCTTTATAATGAACATGGCATATATTGGGGAACAGATGATGTTCAACTTGGTAATTCAATCCACCAACATACCACGAAAGTAATTTACTTTTCTTTGCGAAATTAGCAGTTGTTTGTAATTGATGTATTGCCCAATTATTTTCTATTGTTAAATTCTCATCTGGCTGTACAAATTCTGTTTCTTCTATTACATGTGCCAATTGGAATATAAAAGAAAGCATAATCCCGGAAAGAAAATGCATAGATCCGAATCCAATAAGTATCTGCCACCAAGGTAAATCAACAACTATCATAGGTAATACTAACGTTAGCGCCAGATACCATAACTTATTGATTATTATTTCAGTAGTAGCTTTTTTTAATGTCAACTTTTGACCAGCTAATAGATTTTCTTTATTGTACTTGTAAACTTGTAGAAAATCTTTAAGCAAAAGCCAGTTAAACGTTAGTAATCCATAAAGGAAAGGGGCATAATATGCTTGAAATCGGAATGCTTTTTTTCTATCTTGAGCAGGGGATAGACGCATTAAGTTGCTCTCTATATCATCATCGTGACCATCTACATTTGTGAATGAATGGTGCAACACATTATGCTGAATCTTCCAATTAACATGGTAGGCTCCTAGAAAATTAACTAGATAACCGAGCGCTTTATTAACTTTTGGGTTTTGCGAATATGCTCCGTGATTAGCATCATGCATGACAGATAAACCTATCCCAGACATACCAAAACTCATTAAAAGCCACATTAAAAATACAGGTAAAAAACCAGAGACAATACCCGTCAACATAAGAATAAAGGGTACAAAATATAATGAAATCATTACTATCGTTTTGATCTTCATTTCGGTATTAGCGTATTTAGTAATACCATTTTCTTTAAAATATGAATTTACCCTCATTCTCAATTCTTTCACGAATTCAGGTCTATTTCTTGTATTAAATTTAACTACGTTTATGCTCATATATAATAATCTTAATGTAAATACAAAACAGCTATTATCAGTACTTGAATAGCATTTCTTATACAGCTACAAAATTAACTCTTTTAATTTTACTTTGCAATATCTAGCCCGAATACAATCGAACTGTATCTTTAGTGTTGTTATTTCAGATAAAAAGATATTAAAGTACGTCTAATTTAATCTTTTTCTTTGACTTTTCATACTTCTCTGCTTGCAATTTTAGTGCTTCTGCGTCATTAGTGATGTCATTTTTTACTAATATCTCTCGGAAATAATCCCAAGTATAGATACCTGTATCGTGGCCACTCTTCCACATAACCGCCAATGCGTAGTTGCCAATTGGCTTCATATCCTTTACTTCGAAAGCACCGGGCTCTTCTTTTACTTCTATTGGGTGGGAGTAAACTTTATTGCCAACTTTCTCACCTTTGCAATAAGCACATGGGCATTCTCGCCTAAGCATCTCTAACGAGATTATTGCTTTTTTACCATCGACCCATTCAGCTTGTAGCAAATATGGTTCGGGTTTATTGATTTTTATAGGATTGATTCTACTCATTATAATATATTTAACTCAATACTTTTTGTTTTTTGCAATCTAACGAATATAAAAATAGTCTATTTTGTTCGAATTAACTAAATCATGACATTTAGCAATAATGTATTTTTTTCTTTTCCCAACATTCCTTAGTTTTTAAGCTTGTTGAATTACTTATTTTAATAAAGGAAAATATGAAAATACGTCTTATAATCTCAGCACTTGCTATGATTTTGTTTGTATCTTGTGCCAAAAAAGAAGAAACAAAAGAAGAAGAAACTAGTGAGTATGTTGTCGAATACGAAGGTAGAAAGGTAGATTTGCAACCTTTTTTCGAAGGGTTTCCCTACTCCAATTTTCAGGCATATTATAAAACTGGAAAGATTTTCTATTACAAAGCTGGCGATATAACATCTTTAAATTATACAGATTTAAATAACCCTGATTTTGAGAATGGTACTCAAGTAACGGATATTGATTATTCACTTAGAAATGTATGGTCTAATAAATATAACCCTAATGACAATTCTATTTATTGGATGGGTGATGAAGTTAATGACGAAAAAATTGATTTGTTCCGTTTAAATCTGGAAACGAATAAAGTAGAGAAATTAACAGATGTACCATATATTTTTGGATGGAATTTCAACAAAGATAAGAACCAGATCGCCTATATAGTAAGATTAGGTGAGCTAGAAGATAGAGAAGGTGAATTGCGAATAATGTCATTGGAAAACGGGACTAGCTCAACAATTATAAAAGATAGTCCGGAATACAGATTCACTTGGGCTAACCCATCAGTATCTCCGAACAACAATTATATAATAGCATCAGTTCTAAAAAATACGGATAGAACTAAGGCAAATCTGATGTTGATAGATGTTGATAAAGGAAAAGGGAATATAATAACTGATACTAAAAAAGGTAGATTTTTTCCTGATATACTTTCAACTTGGATAGATAATGGGAGTAAAGTACTTTACACTTCGGATGAGGATGGTTATAAGAATGTATATAGCTATGATATATACAAAGGCAAAACTATGCAGGTTACTAAGTTTACTGAGGATGTAGCAAATGCGGAGATAGCAACTATTGAAGGCAAAGATTATCTAGTTGTAAATACTTCTAACCCAATCGAAAGTACATTATACTTAGTTGACCCAATTAGTGGAGATATAGTAACGAATAAAAAATATCCGTTTACAATGGAGTTCAAAGACATAGAAGAAGGTAAGCTATTAGCTCAGTTGAACGGTGCTACAACTATGTTCAGAATAGAAGAAATCACTTTATCGCCAACTGGTTTCACAGAATCTACAAAGGCGGATTTACCGAAAGAGCTAAAAGACAAGATAATAAATGCTGATGTAGAAAAAGTAGAATTCCCTACGTTTGATATAGACCCTGCGACTGGTAAGCAGAGAATGATACACGCATTCTTGTACAAGCCAAAAGATTCACTACCGAAAGACAAACAAAGAGTACTGATTCAATCATTCTACGGAGGTAGTAATACATATAACGTACGTGAACAAATACTAACGAATGCTGGAATGTACGTACTTAGTCCATCTCCTCGTGGTAGTAGTGGGTTCGGTAAGGATTTCTTCGCACTGAATGATAAAGATTTGGGTGGAAACGAGATATTAGATATAATCTTTGCTGCCAAATATATTTCTGAAAAACTTGATATTCCCGCAGAACGAGTTGGTGTTCATGGTGGTAGCCACGGAGGTTATGCAGTTATGCGTCTATTAACTTTCCCTGGAGAAGTTAACGGACATAAAGACGACTTTAGTTTCGGCTTTGGTATAGCGCACGCAGGATTCTCTGATATAATCCACTTCTATGAGCATTGTAACATACCAGATTGGGTAACTCTAGAAGCCGGTGACCCAGCTACGGAAAAAGAAAAATTGAACAGCCGTTCACCTCTTTACAATGCTTATGACATGGAAGGGAGATTGCTCCTTACACACGGTATAAACGATAGCAGAGTCCCAATAGAGGGTAGCCGATTTATGGCAGACAGTTTACGTAAATATAAGAAAGACGTAACACTCCAAGAATACGAGGGAATGGGTCACCACATAAAAGGACTCGAAAACAGCGTCCGACAATACAAAACGTGGTTCGATTTCATCCAAGATGATGGAAATACAGAAGAAAAGAAATAAGAAAGTTTAGTTTAGAAAAGGAGCCGAGTGGCTCCTTTTTTTTTACTATTATATAAGGATTTGATATATTTGGTTAAATAAAACCCGACTTCCACATAATATGGACAGCCGATGGGAAAATAGACACTATGATAAAATGGGTGTATGTACCTGATAAAACTAATCATTCTATCATGTTAGAATATAAAATAATAACTTCATATTACTATGATGGTATGGGGAACAAAGTTATGACTATAGCAGAAGTTGACCCCGATAGTGTAGGTGCTGTTGGCTACAGATGTAACAACGATACTGAAATGTACTCGCTATATGCAAGCTGTACCGAATGCGTAGATGCGCTAGGATTAAAAGCAACTTATTACGGTAGGGAAGCTGGTGGAAAAACCCTAGCACTATATGATACTGATCCAGGTATGACAGACGCTTATAGTTATCCTTTGTCTTGTACGTTCAACTACAAATATATATGGCTCGACGATTGGTATGTATATGGTTCGGAAGCAGATGGGCGTATAGCAACAGTTGATCCCAAAGAAGTTATAGCTGTGAATGGTTCGAGAATGACAGGCTCAGAGTTCCCACATCCATTGAATGAATATAATTCTTCACCTCCACCAAGCACTCTTTTACCAGCTGCAATGAAAAAGACAAATATTAGCGGAGTAACGGGAACTTACCAAACGCAACAAAGAACCCCTGATTTCCGTAGATATGAGATAAAAGACCACCTAGGAAATGTAAGAACAGTGATAGCGGACTATAAAAATCCAGAGAATACTGCGCCACCAATTACAGCTTGGAGGTATCTAGCCGATGTGAAAAACATAAGCAATATGTACCCTTACGGTAAGTCGTACGGCACTAATGCTGTATACAACGCCGCTGAGGATTACCGCTACGGCTTCAATGGGATGGAGAAGGAGAAGAATATGGATGCTAGTGGAGATATTACCGACTTCGGTGCGAGGGTGTTTGATGCGAATTTTCCTGTGTTTGGTAGTCCTGATCCACAGAGCTATAATTTCCCATACATTTCTGTTTATGCCTTTGGGAATAATAATCCGATAGCTTCTATAGATCCAGATGGTGAAGCTACATTGTTTATAAATGGTTGGTTTACAAGTGGTGATGTAGGATTATTTGGGGAAGGATCAGGTGGTAAAAAAGAATACTGGGGAAGCTTTGCTGATGATTTTATAAGTAGAACAGGTGATAAAAATGCATTCTATATAGACGGTTCATTAGGTGGAACAGGAAACACAGTATCCCATGCTCTTGATGGTGGCTCACAATATGCAACAGTAGGAAACTATTTAGGTCCTTATGTAAAATATGCTGCAGCCGCAATTATTATTTTGGATGAATCAAACGTAAATTCAGAGGTTAGAAGGGATGCAGGGTATGAATGGGCATTGGCGAATGGTGAAGATATTATTAATAGTTTGAGGACTGATGCAGATGGAAATATTATTGAAAGTATTAATGTAGTTGGTCATTCTATGGGAGTTGGTTTTGGTAGAGGAGTTATAGCTGGATTAATTATGGTTGCTAATAGAATGCATAAAAAATTAATTTTTGAAACATTACTAGACATTGAAACATTTCAAGCAAACAAATTTAATGTACCACAAAAAAGTGGAAAGATATCAATGGAAAATATTTTTGAGAATAATTTCTCAAAAGTTGCTGGTGATAATGGCTCTTGGGTTCCTTCTGTTGGACACACTCATGGTTCAAGTCCTGCTGGACTCTATCCCGATGCAAGTCACGGAATAGACGATTTTGATGCTTTTGGAATAAAAGCCACTAAATATACTGCTGGTAATGAACAAAAGAAGAGTGAATACGGAAATAACAATGTTAAGGGGAAATAAAATGAATTATTTAAAACCTTTGTTCATATTCAGTTTTCTTATTTCTTTTGGTTGTTCTGGAAGAGAAGAAGTAGATCAATCGTTTTATTATGAAGAACCTACAATTAGTCGTGAAGATTATATAAGAGATAGTTTATTGATCACACATATAAGTAACGAATATTTTAGGTTAGGTATAGATGGTTTTTACGTTAGTAACAAAAGAGAGTATGAAAGATTTTTAAAGGAAAATGATAAATCCTTAATATTCAGATTTGTTCCAGTTAGAACCTTTTATAATGAAACAGCTACTAAACTATATTCCTATGTGATAATGGGGGTAGCTTTAGGTGATACTGCAAAATGGCCAGAAGATTTTGATCATTTCTCAGCTTATAATCTTATGGGTTTTAGAGAATCGAAATGTAATATTTGGAAACTATATCCATATTATAGAATAGTTCTTTTTGGAGCCCCAACTTTGGATACAATAATCCATGATTTGAATACCTTTTACTTTAGGGATTTGAAGAACTCTTTTTCAGAACTAAATCATAACCCAGATGGAAATATGAAACAGTTAAAGTATAATCTGAATGATCCTGGATTTTGGGAAAATTATCCTGATTTAGTCTTAGGTACCACCTATGTCGATAGTTTATACGCATTTCAGTTTAATTCAAATAAAGCTTATGATGAAAATTTTGTTGAAAAAGGTTTTGACTATTATTTGGATCAAATTGATTTTGCTAAATATTATAAATATGCCAACTCAAATTTGAAACAAAGAAGTATAGAATGGCAGTTGTATCTATGGCGAAATAAATTACAAGATACTTCAATCACCTACGAACAGATTAGGTTCAAAAAAGATAGTTTAAATCTTGAAATTATAAGAAAGTATATCAACCCCAATATATCTATGCAAGATGTTATTAATAAAGGTATGGACTATTATACTTATAAACCCAAAATTGATTCTGTAATATATCCAGAGTATTTATTAAAAATGTATGAGTGTAAATGAATGCAATTATGATCACCTAGGAAACGTACGTACGGTGATAGCTGACTATAAAAACCCAGACCCGACCTATACTTCAAGTCCAATACAGTTTTGGAGATACTTTGCTGACGTAAAGAATATAAGCAATATGTACCCTTATGGTAAGTTGTACGGCACTAACGCCATCTACAACGCCGCAGAGGACTACCGCTATGGCTTCAATGGGATGGAGAAGGAGCGATTCCCCTCTTTAAGCAACGCGAAAGAGGGGTGGATCACGCCTAAGGCGTGAGACGGGGTGTTCAATTATTAAAATAAACAGTATGAATAAATTCAAACAAAGAATATTTAATCTACCTTCAAACCCTCAACTAAAACAAAGAGCAAGAGAACTTCGTAAACAGGGCGTTTTATCAGAAGTACTTTTCTGGAATGAAGTTAAACGAAAGAAAATACTTGATCTAGACTTCGATAGACAGAAAATAATAGGAAATTACATTGTTGATTTTTATATTAAAAAACTTGGGATTGTAATTGAGATAGATGGTGTAAGCCACAATGAAAAATTGGAAGAAGACGAGATTAGAGACAACTATTTAAAAAGTCTTGGTTTGACAGTTATAAGATATTCTGATTTAGATGTAAAGCATAATCTGGATAATGTAATCCAGGATTTAAAAAATCAGATAATAACAAATTTAGTGGATATGTAAATACCCCGTCTCCCGCTTATAGCGGGAGCCACCCCTTTTTTGGAAAAAGGGGAATTTCACCAAATAGGAAACGTTAGAACAGTGATAGCTGACTATAAGAACATAAGCAATATGTACCCTTACGGTAAGTCGTACGGCACTAACGCCATCTACAATGCCACGGACGATTACCGCCAATGGGAATTACCCTCTTTAAGCGTAGCGAAAGAGGGCTTGTCAAGCTGAAGGCATGAGTGGACTTCGAAGCAGGAAGGGGTCTTCAATATTAATAGTGGTTCAGAGACGTATGCAATACGTCTCTACATATCAACAAAATTCTTTAAATTCAGTTCAAGTCAAAAAAAAGCTGCCCTTTTAAGAACAGCTTTTTAATTTTTCACTATTTCATTTTCAAAGCCTAGCTCTTCGAATCGCCATAGTCTTTTATCTGAGCTTCTACTTTGCTAACATTTTCCGAATTAGTTTTGTTCATACCATCTATAAATGGTTTGAATAAATCGATTGGAATTGGGAATATAGTTGTCGAGTTGTTCTCAGTTGCTATATCACCTAAAGTTTGCAAGTAACGTAATTGAAGTGAAATTGGGAAATCTTGCATTTGCTTTGCTGCATCAGTTAGTTTCTGAGCCGCTTGGAACTCACCTTCTGCATTGATTACTTTCGCACGTCTCTCTCTTTCCGCTTCGGCTTGTTTCGCCATAGCACGTTGCATTTCTAACGGTAAATCGACTTGTTTTACTTCTACTGCAGTAACTTTGATACCCCAGTTTTCAGTCTCTTCATCTATTATAGTTTGTAGCTTTTCGTTTATTTTATCTCTTTCGGCCAGAACTTCGTCAAGCTCCGATTGACCGATTATACTACGCAAAGTAGTTTGAGCTAATTGATTTGTAGCATATAAGTAGTTTTCTACTTCTATAACTGCTTTATCGGGAGCAACTACTTTGAAATAAAGTACTGCGTTCACTTTTAGTGATACATTATCGCGAGTGATTATGTCTTGTGATTCCACATCTAATACAACTGTACGCAAACTGATTTTCATTATCTTATCAATGAACGGAACTAATATGATTAGTCCGGGACCTTTCACCCCTTGCAGTTTACCAAGTCTAAAAATTACTCCTCTTTCATACTCATTGAGTATTTTGATCATGGAGAAGAAAATAAAAGCTCCAAGAACTAGAATTACTACGAATGGAATACCCATAATGACCTCTGATATAATTATTTAAAAATACTATTCAACTTCTAAAGTAAGACCATCAACTGATTTGACTATTACCTTATCATTTTTCTGAAACGACTTACTCGATTTTGCTCGCCAAAGTTCGCCAGTTACTTTTACTTTACCCATAGTTTCAGGTGTAATAGCTGTAAATACGATTGCTTCTTTACCCACTAGTGTATTTACACCGGAGGCGACATTCTTTCTTTGAGATTTTAATGCAAGAGTTATAATACTAATAAAAAGTGCAGCTGTTACTAATGTAGCAACAATAATTATTTCTATTCCAATTTGCATAAAATCACCTGGTGAATCAATTAACATAATAGAACCTAGAAGAAAAGAGACTATACCTCCTAAAGAAAGCATTCCATAGGATACAATCTTAACTTCTAGTATAAACAATACAATTGCAACTATCATAAGTGCTAGTCCAGCATAATTAACTGGTAACATTTGCAATGAGAAGCCCGCTAAAATAGCAGACATTACACCTATCACACCCGGGAATATAGCCCCTGGGTTATATAGTTCTATCATTATACCATACATTGTAAGTAAAATGAATATATAAGCTATATTAGGGTCAGAAATGAAACTAAGTAAGCTCTCTTTCCAATCCTTGTCTCGAACTACTATTTTAGCACTTTTCGTATTTAACGTTTTTAGTCCTTTCGTTGTCTCTACTTGCATACCATGAATTGCCTTTATCAAAGCATTTCGATTTTTTGCGATTAGGTCTATCAGGTTGCTATCTAGAGCTTCCGTCTCAGAATAAGAGAGCGACTCACGAACCGTCAGCTCTGCATAATCTTGATTCTTTTTTCTTTTCTTTGCAATAGAACGTATAAGAGCGGCAGCGTCATTTGTCACTTTCTGAGTCATAACATCGGAGCTATCTCCTGACTCACCACCCATACCTACGGGGTGAGCAGCACCTATATTAGTCCCCGGAGCCATAGCTGCTATATTTGCTGAAAGAGTAATAAAGACCCCAGCTGAGCCAGCCCGAGCACCTCCAGGAGCTACATAAACCACAATAGGTACTTCCGATTCGAGAAATGTGCTCACAATATCCCTTGTAGCATCAAGCAAACCACCAGGTGTATTTAGCGTTATTACTACAGCTTCATATTCGCCTTCCTCAGCTTCTTGGACTATTGTAGCTATGTATTCCGCTGTGAAACTTCCTATTCCCTCGTCTATAGAGGCATATAGAATCTCATTACTAGCGTCAGCTATGCCAAATGAGAATAAAAATAATATGGAAATCAGAATTGTTTTCATCGTTTAAATATAAGCAAAGTAATAGAATAAACAAGTTTTAATATAAACTTTGGCTATTTAGACCACCAACGACTTTGAGGGAATGCATCTAGTCTATTGATGAATATAGATTCTCCTATCATTGGAGTTGCAATAGGCATCTCCATCTCCTTAGCTTTCTTTGTAACACGTTCTATTGGATCAGTCCAAGTATGGAATGCTAACTTGAACGCGGCCCAGTGTATAGGCATTATTAACTCTGCTTTGAGGTCTATACCAGCTTGTACTGTTTCCTCAGGCATCATGTGGATTTGCTTCCATTGCTCATTGTATTGCCCACATTCTATCATAGCAAAGTCAAATGGTCCGTACTTCTCCCCTATTTCTTTGAAATGAGTACTGTACCCTGAATCCCCACTAAAATAAATAGAATAATCATTAGATTTTACGACCCACGAAGCCCATAGTGTAGCTGCATTGTCACCAATTCCTCTACCTGAGAAGTGCTGAGCAGGAGTACAGGCGAATATAAACTCACCAATTTTAACTTCATCCCACCAATCGAGTTCTTTTACTTTACTCTGATCTATTCCCCAAGCTATTAGATGATTGCCAACGCCAAGAGGAGTGTAGAATTGCTTTACTTTAGATTTAAGCTTGGAAATAGAGCCGTAATCAAGATGATCATAATGGTCGTGTGATAATATTACGAAATCGATAAAAGGTAATTTCTCTATTTCAAGAGGTAAAGATTTGCTAAATCTGCTATTACCGAGCCAAGGGTGAGGAGCCGGAACATCACCAAACATCGGGTCAATTAGTATATTTTTTCCGTCTACCTGAAGCAGGAATGTCGAATGGCCGAACCAAATTAGTCGAGGAATATCCGATTCATAGACAGCTATCTCTGTAGAGTCGGAATGCACTACTGGAATAGATATATCAGGTACAGTATTGGGTTGTGTTCTGAAGAACTTAAATATCATCTCGATATACTGCGAGGCCGTGAAACTAAGTTTCACTTCTTCTTTGTTAACGAATTTGTCTATTCTGTAGTTAGGAGATTTTGAGTATTCTTTAATTTTTTCAGCAGATGCTTTACCTCCAAATTCCGGACTAAGGTTCACAAAGAGCACACCGACTATCACTAGGAGTACTACAATAGTACCAATAATTAAACCTATCATTTTTAATATTCGTATTATCATTATTGAATTATAAAATTGAGAATATACATTATCAATAATGTCTAAACGCTTATCAGCAATAAAGTATTGCTGAAATGAGGATTAAAAAATTATGTGAAGTTAAGTTAAGTCTTACTTTTCTTCACAATAACCCACAAAAGAAATACAAAAAGTAATGTAATAATAGAAAAGAATTTCTCGAATAGCGTTTCAGCAAAGAGATTGCCAATCGTATTCAACCCAAAGAATACTATAAAAATCCACAAAACAATATTAACAATTCGTTCAGTGAATATTTCCTTGATAAACTTCCCCTTTATAAGTAGTGCTATGTATAAAATTAGATTCAGCAATATAGAAAATGTTTCAAATACATACATCTCACTATCATTTGTCAGCCGACCACCCCAAGTTATATCATAAGGGATAATCTTGAGTAAAATACAAAAGTGGAAAATCAGAATTGCAGTTAAAAACCCAAGCATTATTTTAATAGCTGTTTGTTTATTCATTGTGTTTTATATTAGAATTAGAGGTTTATGTAAAACTGTGTATCTTTCTCTATTACTTGATCTTGAATTAAATATTATTTCTTCAAGCGATTGACTTGCTTTTACTTCGAGTCTAAGAATATCGATGAGGTTATTCCATTCTTCATTCGTGGCATCAAAACTTTTCCAAGATAACATAAAATCAAATTGTTGACCATGCCTAAATAATCTTCCTGGTAAAGGGTCATTCTTCATATTCCCAATAAGTATTCCATAACGCAAGTAAGGATGTACATTCTTATGTGTTTGAGCTTTATTACTATATGTTATAGAATCATGAGTACTTATCCTACTAATTTTAGCTTCTATTACAACTCTTGGTGTCCAATTCGTAACTGTCGTTAATTCATAAACTAAAATATCAGTTTCATATTTGATCAAGTGTTCTTGAATTGGTTTACCTTTCTCATCATACTCCAACACTTCACTAGAATATGGTAATTTTAAAGACTCACCTACTCTTAGATTTTCATCAAATTCTCTTAGAGCATTCTCAATTTTTTGACATATACTCTTTACCCATTCTCTTTCGTTCATTCTTCTTTCTTCTTTATCTTCTTCAATATTTCTCTTTGAATATCTATTTCTATCCATTCTCCATTTGAATTTGCTTTATAAAACTTTGCAGATTGTGGTGTTGGGTTTTTCTTAGTTTTCTTTATCAATTCAAACGCATCATCTAGGGTTTTTCCAATCACTTTTTTATCTATATCACCATTTAACATCAAATCAAGATTTGTATTTTCATCAATTGAAACTTTTAGCCCCATATTTATAGGTGTTGTAATTGTTGAATTAAGAGTCGTTTTATTTAACTTTTTAGATTTCGTTTTCTTCCAAATTAATATTGTAGTACTCTTTATAACATCCCAAATTGCATTGACTACCAACCCGCTAATTAATGTTTGAGTAATATTCTCATTAATAAATAAGGCCACTGTCAAAGTAAAATCCTCTAGATTTGCATAAGGAATTCCAGTTTTATCAAAACTACTTAGTTCAAACCCTTCACTTGATAAAATAGTTTGAATGTTTTCAATATCCTCTTTATTTAATAGACCTTCATAATAATCTAAGTGAAGTACATTTTCTCCAGACTTCACTGTAGAGTATTTGTCACTCATAAATCTTGCTTGTTCATCTATCATTTTTTCATCCCAAGAAGGAAAATTTGACTCGAATTGATTTTTAAAATATTCATAGTTATACATAATTACCTTTACATTTCTTGTTAATAGAAATCTTGTAGCCCTAAATGCTCTAGTTCTTTTATATATTCTACTTCTTGTGTTGTCTGTTCCCTTGATATGAATGGAAATGTATTCAATATTAACTTTCTTATTTTTATATATGCATCATCATCGATGTTGTGGTTTTGTCCCTGCATAAAATTCATCCAAGCCATTATTCTTTTTATGTAACCTATAGGTGAAGTATAATCTGAAATATCTATCCAACTATCAATAAACTGCTCTCTTTGTGTATATCTATTCTTTAATATTCTGTCATGTGCTCCTTTACAACTAAAGTAAGCTTTTGAGTATGTGGTAACACCAGCAACATCGTTACTTTTCTTCAACATAACAAATATACCACTTTTATTCTCAAGTAAATCCTTACTACAATAATCACAATTGATAGAAGATGATTCAGAAAATAACTTTATAGGTTTTGGGTTTTCCTTTATGTAATCAGCATAGCTTTTGGGGAAATAACGGCTAGCTAGTTTTAGCCCTTGAGGACTTTCTAATAATACTTTTTCAATTTGTTCTCTGTCAAAGGTTTGAGTTTCAATCTTTGATTTCAAACCTTGAATTATACCTCCTAATCCTGTAGAGGGTAGAGTTGAATAAAAGCCAATAAACCCTTCGCAGTTATAAGTCGTTAATCTGTCTTGAATATTAGGTTCATCAGTATCTGAAACGGATTTTCCACTAAACGCTTTATGTTTGCAACTTACTAACCACTTCAACTTAGTGGTACCAGATAAACCATGTCTTAATTCTTGAACTATCAAGTCTTTCTTACCATCTGCTCCTCTATCAGGTTGCTGAATAATTTCATAACCAAGAACTTCTAAAAAATCTCTTGCAAAAAGTTCAAAGGTGTCTTGATACCCATTCGCTTTATTTGCTTGTGGAATCTCCTTAAAATCTAATATCATATTTTATTCCTAAAACTTCTACTTCCAAACAAAAATCCCCATTTCTTACGAAACAGGGATTGTAATTATCATCTAATTGTTATGAGCAGCCGCTTGTGGTTCCGCAATCTTCGCAGACGGTACAGCTACCGTTTCGCTTCACCCGAGAGGAGCTACAAGTGCTACACATCTCGCCAGTATAACCCAAGCTACGTGCCTCGTCTAGCTCGGCTTGTTTCTTAGCTCTACCACCGTCATTAGTCGTTACAGCTTTTAGCTGCACTAACTGAGGTGCGATTATGTTTTTAGCGATGTCTTTTTCGTCTGGTTGCGAACCGCCTTTATCATCTATATCGTTCGATCTAGATTCTGGTGATTGCAACTCTGGTGTATCACCACCATTAGGATTGTTCTTGTCTTCATCTACTGCAAATACGTGAACTAGGTCATTTCTTTGTAAGTAGTCGTAGCCAAGAGTACGGAACACGTAGTCAAGGATTGAAGTTGAGTTCTTGATTGCTTCGTGTCCTTGTACCATACCTGCTGGCTCGAATCTAGTGAATGTGAACGTATCTACTAGCTCTTCTAGAGGCACTCCATATTGCAATGCCTTAGATGCCAAGATAGCGAAACTGTTCAACATACCTCGGTATGCAGCGCCCTCTTTGTACATATCAATGAAGATTTCGCCTAATTGACCGTCTTCGTATTCGCCAGTTCTTAGGAATATTTTGTGTCCACCTACAGTCGCCTCACGGATAATTCCTTTACGACGCTTAGGCAACTTGTATCTTTCTGATTTTCTTACAGATTGGCCTTCTATCTGCTCGTGTATTTCTTTAGCACCTAGAGTCTCATCAAGTGTATTTTCGTCACCTAATAGTACTGTTTCTTCCAATCCATCATAATTAGCTGAGTTCAACGGTTGTGATAGTTTAGAGCCATCACGATATAGAGCGATTGCTTTCAACATCAGTTTCCATGACTTCATGTGAACTTCGCTTATGTTGTTCACCGTTGCGCTTCCAGACATATTTACTGTCTTAGATATAGCACCTGAGATAAACGGTTGTGCCGCAGCCATTATACGAACGTGAGCCATATAAGCTATAGAGCGTTCACCTTTTTTACCACAAGTATTAGCACAATCAAAGATAGGTAGATGTTCATCTTTTAGATGCGGTGCACCTTCTATCATCATAGTACCACAAACATAATCGTTAGCTTTCTCAATTTGTTCTGGAGTAAAGCCAAGAGCAGCTAATAGATTAAGTGATGAGTCAGCTATTTCTTCGTCAGAAAGCCCTAACTTCATCAAGAAATCTTCACCCAAAGTCCATTTGTTGAAGGCAAATTTGATATCAAATACATCATCTAACTGATCTTCTACTAATTTGATTTTTTCTTCTGTAAATCCTTTTTCTAGTAAAGTGGCTTTGTTTATTTCTGGACAACCAGCGAATGTACCGTGCCCTTTACTATATTTAGTTATTTCTTCTATTTCAGTTTCAGTGTAGCCAAGTTTCACTAATGCTTTACGCACAGATTGGTTTACTATCTTGAAGTAACCACCACCAGCTAATTTTTTATATTTAACTATAGCAAAGTCAGGTTCGATACCAGTTGTATCACAATCCATTACAAGACCGATAGTTCCAGTAGGAGCTATTACTGTTACTTGTGCGTTGCGATAACCATAGTGCTCACCCATTTCTAGAGCATTATCCCAAACTTCACGTGCTGCAGTTAGCATATCTTGAGGACAGAATCGAGTATCAATACCTTGTGGTCTGATAGTCAATCCCTCGTACTCAGAAGTTTTAGCATTATATGCGGCTCTTCTGTGATTTCGAATTACTCTTAACATGTGCTTTTCGTTTAGCTTATACTCTGGGAACGAACCAAGTTCTTTTGCCATTTCAGCAGAAGTAGCATAAGCTTGACCACATAATATAGAAGTCAGAGCACCAGTCCAAGCAAGAGCTTCATTCGAATCATAAGGAATGCCATTTACCATTAGTAAAGAACCTATGTTAGCATAGCCAAGTCCTAAAGTTCTGAATTTGTAACTTAGGTCCGCAACTCTCTTAGAAGGGAATTGAGCCATTAGTACAGAAATTTCTAATATGACAGTCCAGATACGAGCAGCGTGTTTGTAAGCTTCAATATCAAACTCACTAGTTTCTTCGTTGTAAAACTTCATTAAGTTCAAACTAGCTAAGTTACAAGCTGTGTCATCCAAGAACATATATTCTGAACAAGGATTAGATGCATTGATACGACCAGACTCAGGGCAAGTGTGCCATTCGTTTATAGTTGTGTCATATTGCAATCCTGGGTCAGCAGACTTCCAAGAAGCTAAGTTGATTTTATTCCAAAGGTCACGTGCTCTTACGCGACGTACGTGCATCTCGTCTGTACGCCATTTTAGCTCCCACTCTTCGTCAGCTTCAACAGCTTTCATAAATTCATTAGTAACACGTACAGTATTATTAGCATTCTGACCGCTTATTGTATTGTAAGCCTCACTTTCGTAGTGAGTGTCGAAGGCTTCTGTTTCTAATGAAGTGAACCCTTGCTTTACTAGTTCTAAAACTCTATCAATATAATTCAAAGGAACGCCACGATGTGCCGCTCGTTTAATTAATTCTTTAAGATTCTTATTTTGCTCAATTTCCGCACTATTAGTAATTGCTTCTTCCATTATAGCTTCTAAGAATACTTTATTAATCTTAGAGCCAGTAACTAATGCAGCAACTTTTTCTTCTTCTTTAGCTTTCCAATCAATAAATTGCTCTACATCTGGATGATCTATATCCACAACTACCATTTTTGCTGCACGCCTTGTCGTACCACCAGATTTTATAGCTCCGGCAGCTCTATCAAATATTTTTAAGAAGCTCATCATTCCAGAAGATACCCCCCCTCCAGATAACGGCTCTTCGCTACTACGTAAGCGAGAGAAATTAGATCCAGTACCACTTCCAAATTTGAATATACGTGCTTCACGAGTAATCAAATCGAAGATACCGCCTTCGTTTAGCATATCATCACTAACCGATTGGATGAAGCATGCGTGAGGTTGAGGTCTAGTATAAGCGTCTTTGGACTTTTCTACCTTCCCATTTTCAGGGTTAACGTAGTAATGACCTTGTTTGCTTCCTGTAATGCCGTAGGCAAAGTTCAAACCAGTGTTAAACCACTGAGGTGAATTAGGTGCAGCAGCTTGGTTCAATAGCATATATGCTGCTTCTTCGTAGAATATTTCAGCATCTTTTGTAGTATCGAAGTAATTATACTGTTCGCCCCAATGTCTCCAAGTACCAGCTAATCTATGAACTACTTGCTTAACGGAGTTCTCTGAACCCGTAACTTGCTCGCCATTTTCGTCCTTTATTTTCTTACCTTTTTCATCAAACTGAGGTACACCAGCTTTTCTGAAATACTTTTGTGCCAATATATCGGTTGCCATTTGTGACCAACCAATTGGAACTTCTACATTTTTCATATCGAAAACAGTAGAACCATCTGGGTTCTTTATTGTCGATGAGCGGTGCGTATATTTGAATAGATCATATACGTTCACGTCATCTTTGGTAAAATGTCGAGAGAATTTCATAGTGGGGTACCTATATTAGTGATAAATCATTGAAAACACTTAGCATAAATACAAGAAATGAATTTGGATGAGTGGGCAATACTGACAAAATAGTGGCTACTCAGCCAAATTAATTTTTTATAAAGACACAACTAAGTGGATACAATTAAAATGCTTTTTTTTATTCATTACAAGGTGTAATTATCAACACCAATCAATGATAGGACTTTAAAATTATCCACATTACTTAGTCCATATTTTTTCCTATTTGGAATGTAGTTTATGCTGCTTTTCTAAAATAAAAAATAAATTTGAAATAATCAAACGTAAGATGTTAACTTATATTGCGTTTAGAGATTTTAAATTCTAGAAAACATACTGAAAGAAACCACTAAAGACAGAAAAATCAATCAGAGCTGTAATTACTAATCCAGCTATTGCTCCCCAAAGATGGGCATTGTGATTTATATTATCTTGTGATTTTTTATCTGCATACCAACAATAAACCAAATAAAGTATTGCGAATATTGGTGCTGGAATTGGAATCGGAAAGAACATAATATAGAGACTCATCTCAGGATCATAGAGTATAAAGCTAAAAAGCAACCCTGATATTGCGCCAGAAGCACCAAGAGCAGCATAGCGAGGGTTATTTTTATTACGAAGATACGTAACCACATCTGCTAGTACCATAGAGCCCAAATAAACAATGAGGAATTGCAGCCCACCAACATAACTCTCATATTTGAAAGCAAAGAAGTAGAAAGTCATCATATTAAAACCTAGATGAAATAAATCGGCGTGGATAAACCCACTAGTTATAAATCTGTACCATTCCTTGTTCTCATTCACAGCAACTGGGATTAACATCAGCTTATTATAAAGAGATTGTTTTCTGTACATCACATAAAGCGAAAGAGCTATAGTAAAAACAAATATAGCAGTTGAAAATGGGATTAGACTAATATCCATATCTATGTTTTTTTATTTTGGTTCCAAGTTTTGTAATTATTCTTTTGAGTTTTTCTATTAGGTGGAATTTCTCTAAGTGGTTCACAAGGTCTAAGAGTCGCACGAAGTTCATTAGGTAATTTCTGATAAAGTTTAGTCCCCTCCGTTTTCCAATCTAACATTTGATCCGAAACATCTTTGACAATTTTTGCTGGATTACCCACTACTATTTTTCTATCAGGAACTATCATATCTGCTGGAACAAAACAAAGTGCTCCTATTATACACCCATCACCTATTTTAGCGTTATCCATTACTACGGCATTCATACCAACTAAGGTATTTCTTCCAATTTCACCCCCATGGATAATTGCTCCGTGACCGATGTGTGCTGATTCTCTAAGCAAGACAGTAACTCCAGGGAACATGTGTATAGTGCAGTTCTCTTGTACGTTGCAACCATCTTCTATTACTATACCACCCCAATCTCCCCTAATAGCCGCACCTGGGCCTATATAAACATCTTTACCAATTATTACATTTCCCGTAACTGTCGCATTTGGATGAATGTAAGCAGATTCATCTATAACCGGTTTGAAACCATCAAATTCAAATATGTTTGCCATTATCTTGGTATTATTACTGTTACTTTTGTTCCTTTTCCTAACTCACTTTCTATTTCCATACTTCCATCTAACAAATCTAAATTATGTTTTACTATTGATAATCCAAGACCTGTACCTTGGACTAAACTGGAAATACTATCTTCTCTTTTGAATGCTTCAGTGAGATTGCTAATATTAACTTTGTCAATTCCAATTCCTTTATCTTTGACCGTTATCTTACATTGATAACCGTTTGCTTTCAATTTCAGTTTTATTTCGGGCGTATTGTGCGAGTATTTTACTGCATTCGAAAGTAAATTATTAACTATTTGAATACACAAAATCTTGTCTGAATCCACGAAAATACTTTCCTTTGGTAAATTTAATTTTACAACTCTATTGTAAACCTTGTTCGTTTTCACCAAATCTTTTATTTCTTTCGCTATGTCAAATACTTTTTTTGATGCCTTAACTTCTCCATGTTCCAATTTACCTATGTTAAGTACATTCTCCATTAAACCAGTCATAGTATCGATAGATTTACTAATTTTATCCAAATTTTTGAGGAACTTTTCGTCGTCTCTTCTTTCATAAGACTTCTCTAACAAGAAAGTAGCAGATTGGATTATGGTCAAAGGTGTTCTTAATTCGTGCGAGACCATTGAAATAAATTTTGTCTTAAGTTTATTGAGCTCCATTTCCTTTGCTAAAGATTTTTCTATTTGGTTTTTGACATTAAATAACTCTTTCTCAGACTCTATTCTTCTTTGATTCTCAATTTGTAAATCATTATTAATTTTTTCTAATTCAATAGATCTCGTATCAATTTGTTCTTCAAGTTTAGAAACTATAGTTCTAATCTCATTTTTATCAGTTTGGTTTACAGTTACATCTTCAACAATAACCGTTAAGCCATATATAGTGCCATCGTCATCTTTAAGTGGATAGTAAGAATCTTTATAAAAAGTTCTTTCTAAATCCTCATCTCCATATTCCTCGATTAAAGTAAAATATTCTCCTGAGAGTGCACGATGAAAATTATAAAATGCTTTCTTTCTATCTTTCTCAGAATTAATATAATCCATCATACAGTGATTCAACTTTATATCGACCCCCCATATATTTTTCATTATAAAAAAGTGAGGTTTATTAAAATAGATATAATTGAAGTTTTTGTCTAATGCAAAAACAACAAGATTTGGATGACAATCAAGAATATTAGATAGTATTAATGTATTATTTGAACTATTCTCCATAACTGCAATATATAGAATTTCCAATAAATAATACACTTAACATAGAAAAAAAACGCCCCAAACCGAAGTTCAGGGCGCGTTTCAACAGGAGGACCTATGAAATATAGGGGTTGTACTTCTCAGTACAATTATAAAGACGGTGACTAGTAATGATAAATTGTAGTTAATTTTGGCAAAAACTCAATTATTTTGTCGCATATTTGACGTTTGAGTGCTTTTTATTGATTTATATTCAATTTCAAAATTTTTTGTCAATTTATCTAATCTGTAACGCCTAATATTAGGTTATATTACTATTATTTGACTTTCTTTTTAAGAACTACTCAACAGAAAATTCAGCCGTAATTACTGCTTTTATAGTTTTAAGTCTTGACTGAGTGTCAAAACTACCATAATCAGAAACCTCTGTAGAATTTCGGGAAGTTATCTGAAATACACCTTGAGAAGCACTTTGCAAAGTTCCCACTTTGCTTCCTGTGTTGCCTGCTAGTTTTTCCGCTCGTTCAAATGCATTTTTACTTGCTTCACCTAACATTTCCAATTTCAAATCCTCTATCTTCGTATAATAGTATTGTGGCTCGAAAGAACTAATATTAATACCTTGCTGAATTAAATCAGAAGAGGTTTGAGCTATTTCTTCAACTTTATCGAGATTTGTTGATTGGAATGATATATTCATAGTCAATTCATATCCTTCAAGTTGGTTAGTTTCTCCGTAACCATTATTTTTCTGTTGATAAATTTCACGTGTATAAATTGCACTAAGCTTTATCTCATTTTCTGGTACGCCATTTTTTTTCAGATAATCGATTGTTTTAGCTTTGTAATCATTAATCATATTATAAGCAGAAGTCAGTTCTGTTGTTCTCGCTTTTATCAGTGACATCCATTGCCCCAAGTCCGATTCAATATCTTTTTGAGCATAACCTTTCACTTGAATGGAATTTCTATGAGCATTATCTATTCTTTTTGCTTCAGTAAAATGAGATCCTAGTAGCCAAGAGCCAACTATAATACCTATTGCTAAAAAAAGACCTAAAGCTGCATTGTTACTTTCCGTATTATTTTTTTTATCCATACCCTTAAATTCCTGTTTTCAGAGATAATTACAATTAAAAAAATTAGTTATTATTTAAGAAATTAATATAGTCATGAATCCTATATTTTACAAATAATTTTTTACTATTTTTATTATTCCGTATGAATTAATTCTATTGTTGATTTATAATATAAATTTGGATTGCACCTTCCTGTTTAGTCGAGTATGATTCAATTATTTTACAATAAAATATTCAACCCATACGGGGCTGATTGTAGTTGTGGTTTGCGATTAGCTACAGATAGTTAGCCACTCTTTGGCTATAATCGGATGTTGAATTATTTCTAACTAGCCCCAGCGGGGCTCTATATCTGTAGAATAGGATTTAAAAAACAAATAAGCTCGAGAGGAGCGGTATATAAAAAAAAGAGAATCTTTTTCAAGATTCTCTTTTAAATGTAAATAGTTCGATTATTATTTGCCTGGACTCTTCAGTTGCTACGCTCCCTCAGAGTGACGCAGATTTATTCTAATTTATTTTGGTTCGTAACCATCTACATAGAATACATCGGCACTTTTGCCGCTTTCCAATGCTTTGGAATATGACTTAGCGACTTCGCTTGATTTTGGCCACGGGTCTGTGGGCATTCCCATTTTTTCTGCTGTTTCTGATAAAAGTGGTGGATGAGCTACCATAATTCGTTTTCCATCTTCCATTTCCAAAGTTGCTCCTAGAGCAAATCCCTCCAGCCCTTTGTTCACTGCTGAAATAATAGAAGTTGATGGCCATGGAGCATAAGCGAACATACCTCCAGTAAGGATTATGGCACCATTTTCTTTCAAATTCTTCATTCCGTATTTCGCTACTCTTAGCTGACCAGCGAATTTGCTGTTCAAACTCGATTGAATTTTCTCTTCGTCCAGTTCACTTACTGGTGCGAATGCAGCACTTCCTGCCGCACAAATTATAGCGTCAACTTTTCCTGTACTTTCGAAGAAATCGTGAACTGATTCAGGATTATCTATGTCTATACTCACAAGTGAATTTCTGTGCCCAGAAATAACTTCATAACCTTTGCTTTCTAATTCAGCTACTATTCCTTTTCCTATTGTGCCTGTAGCACCTATTACTATTGCTTTCATATTACTTACCCATTGGTATATTAATATCGAATTTTTTTGCGTTCTCTGCGGCTCTTTCGTAGCCAGCATCTGTATGTCTTAGTATCCCCATTAGTGGGTCGTAAGTTAACACTCTTTCTAATCTTCCTTTTGCTTCGTCAGTACCATCTGCTACGACTACCATTCCGGCATGCTGAGATAGTCCCATACCAACTCCACCACCGTGGTGAAGAGAAACCCAAGATGCTCCCCCGATTGCGTTCAAAGCAAAGTTCAAGAATACCCAATCGGAAACTGCATCAGAGCCGTCTAACATTCCCTCTGTCTCTCTGTATGGCGACGCTACCGAGCCGCAATCTAAGTGGTCACGTCCAATTACTATTGGCGCAGAGACTTTGCCTGTTCTTACAAGCTCGTTGAATAACTGGCCTGCCAATGCTCTTTCTCCGTACCCTAACCAACAAATACGTGAAGGCAAAGCTTGGTAACCGATATTTGCGGCAGCATTATCTATCCACCTGTGTAATGGTTCGTTATCAGGGAATAAATTTTTGATTGCTTCATCAGTAACTGCAATATCATCAGGATTGCCTGATAGTGCCACCCAACGGAAAGGGCCTTTACCATCGCAGAAAAGAGGACGTATATACTCAGGCACGAACCCTTTGAAAGCAAAGGCATCCTTGTATCCTCCATTAACTTGTGCAATCCCACGGATATTATTTCCATAGTCGAATACAACAGCACCTTTTTTCTGGAATTCTACCATAGTCTCTACGTGAGTTGCTATGGATTTATATACTTCTGCTAGGTATTTATCTGGGTCAGAAGCTCTGAGTTTATCAGCTTCATCTTTACTATATCCAGCTGGGTAATAACCGTTTAGTGGATCGTGAGCTGAAGTCTGGTCAGTCACAACATCTGGTACTATTCCTCTTCTTAAAAGCTCGGGTAGAACTTCTGCCGTATTGCCGATTAGCCCAATTGACTTTGCTTCATTATTATTCTTAGCTTCGTTCATAACTCGAAGTGCATCGTCCAGATTATCAACCTTAACATCGCAATATCCATCGTGGATACGCTTATCTATTCTTGACTCATCAATCTCGACTGTGATAGATGCTGCACCTGCAAACTTAGCAGCAAGCGGTTGCGCACCACCCATTCCACCCATTCCACCTGTAAGTAAGAATCGACCGTTAAGAGTACCACCGAAATGTTGTCTAGCGCACTCAGCAAAAGTCTCATAAGTACCTTGTACTATTCCCTGAGTACCAATGTATATCCAACTACCAGCGGTCATCTGACCGTACATCATCAGACCTTTTTTATCCAGCTCGCGGAAATGTTCCCAGTTAGACCAATTTGGCACTAGATTCGAATTGGCTATTATTACCCTAGGTGCAGCCGAATATGTCTTAGCAACACCAACTGGTTTACCTGATTGGACTAATAGCGTTTCGTCTATATCCATATTCTTTAGTGTGTTCGTAATAGCGTCAAAGCTTTTCCAATTTCTAGCGGCCTTACCTAGCCCACCATATACTATTAGCTCTTCAGGTTTTTCAGCATTTTCGGGGTCTAGATTGTGGTGTATCATACGATAGGCGGCTTCAAGCTGCCAGTTCTTACAAGTTAATTCGGTACCTCTTGGTACAGTTACGGTTCTTTTTGTAGTCATTTATCAATCTCAATTTATTTGTTTTCACGAACTTGACGAATAACAAAAATAATAATTTCTAATGACATAAATTTGGCTTCATATTTGTAGGTAGAAAAGAGTCATTATTCGATCGAGCGTTTTTATAAACGACGATACTACAGGACACTTTCAAACCTCCCCCGTTTGTAGTGTCCTGTTTTTTTTATTTCGTTAAGCTATGGTAGATTTATTTGGGCAGTTGAATGTGACCTTTCATTTCCATTTCTTCAATTACATCTTCTGCAAATCTTTCAATTATCGTTTCAATATCCATACCTAGCATATTAACTTGAGCAGAGGTACTTGAGTATCCTTTCCAAGCTACTTTATTCGTAGCTACATCTATTAGGTCAGCTTGGAACTGGTTGTTCATAAATACATCTACATCATTAGTCACATAAGTGTTCGACTCAGTGATAGTAGCGTCTTTCCCGTTCTTTTTCTTTATGGTTCGCGTCTCGGTATTAGTATGAACCTGAGGTGTGACTCTTTCATTGACGTTTTCATCAACTATTTCTACTTTTATGAAACCATCGAAACCATTTTTCAAAAGCTGTGCCTGGAAATCAGCTTCATCCCAGGTCCGAGTAGGTGGGAATATCATAGAACCCTCAACTGCATAGAGCCCAGCATCTTTGAATTCCCCTGCAAATACTCTTTCAACCAAAGCACGTCTGTTTAGGTTTTGCTCTACCGAATAGACGCAGAATTTTGAGTATTTCTTATTAATAAAATCTGGGTCGGTATATGATGTTGTCTCAATAGACACGCATGAGGTCGCAACAATTGATAATGTCACTATCAACATTAGGTTTTTATAATTGTTACTAAGTTTAGAAAGTATATTAGTTTTCATTTAGATCCTTTTGTATTTTTTTAGTTTTGAATTTGAAAATACGAATCACGAGAGTATAGGTTTCATTGAATTTACTCTATATGACCCTTTTCTTGTAATTCTTCAATAACACTCCTCGAGAATTTCCAGAAAAATCCATCTCTATTAAATTGATTTATCTCGTAATAATTAATTGGTTCAGAACTACCAACCCAAGCAATTTTGTTAGTTTTTACATCAATTAAATGAACAGAAAATCTGTACCTTAGATTAGAATTAAAATCATTTTGATAATAATTGTCTAATTCAAATTCACTTTCTTCAGGGTAATTGTTAATATTGTCATATACAACTTCAAACTTTAGAAAACCATCTGTATTATTATTCAATAGCTCTGATTGAAACTCATTTTCATCTCTTTCTTTAGTAGGTGGGAATAATTCTGAACCCTCAATCGCTTCTACATTGAGCAGTTGTAGTTCTTCTACCATCATTTTTTCTAATAATGACCTGTAAACTAGATTTTTATCGTATGAATAGATGCAAATTTTGTTATATTTTTTCCCTTTGAATTCTCTATCAGAATAGGATGAGGTAGTGACCGTATAGCAGGATGTTGCCAATACAGAGACTAAAGCAATTAAAATTATGTTTTTATAGTTCCCTATTCTTCTATTTATTATTTTAGTAATCATTTTAACTCCTTCATTGAGATGTGGCGATTATTGTTAGGGTATGAGATATTAAAAATAAATTGTTCAATACTACTTCATAGCATTAAATACTAATTAAATTAAGAATAGTTTCAAATAAAATAGGATAAATAGATATGAATTACTCATATAGCACGAAAGTTAAAGGTGATTTCGAAGAAGTAATAGCGAAAGTAACAGAAGAATTGAAGGCTGAGGGCTTTGGAGTATTAACTCAGATTGATGTTACTAAAACATTAAAAGAAAAAATAGACGTAGATTTTAAAAAGTATCGTATATTAGGTGCTTGCAATCCGCACTTTGCACACAAAGCACTTAGCCACGAAGAAAAAATTGGTGTTATGTTGCCTTGTAATGTAATTGTGGTAGAAGCAGGTGATGACTTATATGAAGTATCGGCTGTTAGCCCTATGGCATCTATGCAAGCAGTAGAAAATGAGAATTTGGGTGCAATAGCAACAGAAGTAGAAGATAAATTGAAAAATGTAATTAATAGGTTGAACTAGTTGAGAATAATATTTGTAATATTATTAATCTTAATTCCTGGGAGCATTACTTTTGCCCAAGAGCTCCCCGGGGGTCAGTTTGACCGTTACGAAATTGCCCCACGCAAAACTAATGCTGAGAACAAAGCTATGGTAATTGCTAAGTATAAGCTAACTACCAATGACAACTATTCTATGAATGATATAGGAATTAGAATAGGAATCTATGCAACCGAAGATTTAGTAATAGGAGCACATTATTTCTATTTATTCGATAACTCTGTGGTATTCAGTCCTAATAATAATGATCTGAAAGCGGCATTGCTATATGACTTATTTGGTGTAAATGTAGATTATTTCGTTTCTAATAGTTATAGCCTACCTATCTCAATAGGTCTGAATTTGGGAACAGGACAAGCTACATTTACAAGCTTTGGAAATTCCCCAGTAAGTGACGACCTAACTGGGGATTGGCTATTTAGCATTGAGCCAGAAGCAAATATATTTTTTCATCTAACAAATACTTTATTAGTTGATTTCAATGTAGGATATCGCTTAATATCAGATTTGGAATATAGCGGAATAGAAAACTCCGATATTTCGGGTTTTGTGGGTGGAATTGGAATTGCTTTAACAATTCAGTAAAATTTCAAGACAGACATAATTCTTTATACATTAGCAAGATACTTCGAATAGTTAAGAACATTGTTTTGAATTAAAAAATAATTTTTGTTAATTGCTCATTGGATTTTGTTGCAAAATAAAATTCAGCTATTTCAAACAACCATAAGGTTAACTTGGATTTATCTATACTCTTTGGATTCATAGTTGGTGTTGTTTTGGCTCTACCACCTGGCCCGGTAGGGGTCTCAGCTATAGAGATAGGGTTATTCCAAAATAAGAAAGCAGGTTTTCACCTAGCTCTTGGCAATGCCATAATGGATTTTATCTACTGTTTGAGCGTAATTTTCGCCACTTCAGCGGCTATTTCTACGCTCAGTAGTTTTTCTAAGGATTATCCAGCCGCTTATTTAGTTTTCCAAATTGGTGCTATTTCTGCATTGTTTATTATAGGCTTTCTTAATTTAAAAGCAAAAAAGAGAAAAATAAAAAAGAGTGAACAAGCGACTAGTGGCTATGCATCAAAATTAGGCAAAAAAGGTCCTTTGTTTTTGGGAATCGCAATTGCTCTGACTAATCTTGCTAACCCAACATTTTTACCATCATTAGCATTTGTAACTGTATGGGTTCATGAAGCAGGCATGACCTCTGGTGGAGCTGTTTCAAACTTTTTATTTGCTTTGGGTTTTGGTTTAGGTAATTTATTTTGGGTAAACTTCTTAGCTTCCATAACTAATAAGTATAAGCACAAATTCTCATCTAATATGATATTCCGAATAAAACAAGCAGCCGGAGTTACGTTCATCGGTTTTGGTACTTTCCTTGGCTTCAGACTAATATCACTTTCAAAATGGCCTGAAATGCTTCGTTTATTGCTTGCCTTTTAATTTCAATAATATATGTGACATTCAACCGCCTAAATAACTATGAAAAATGAGTATGATATAATAGTTTGTGGTGGAGGTATGTCTGGGCTCAGCTTAATATATAGGGCGTTGAAAGCCAATATTTGGTCTAATAAATCAATAATTCTAATTGATAAAGAGATTAAAACTGCAAATGACAAAACTTGGTGCTTTTGGGAAAATACGATTTCACCTTTTGAAGATGTTATTTTCAAAAAATGGAAAGAAATGTGTTTTTTTGATATAGAAGACAACGGATATTTGCTAAATACTAAAGATTATAGCTATAATATGATTCGTAGCTCTGATTTTTATAACTATACTTTTGATTATATAAAATCTCATAGCAATTTGAAAATCGTTAGAGAGGAGATTAAAAGTATCAGTAACACTGCAAGTGGATGTGAAGTTCTTACTGATAGCTGCAATTATCATGCGGAATTTGTTTTTAATTCGGTTTATCAAAAACCAAAACTTAAAGAAAATAATACTTATTTACAGCAGCATTTCAAGGGTGTAATAATTGAGTCAGACAATCTTAATTTAGACCCAAATAAAATTCACCTGATGGACTTTAGGACTAGTCAAGAATATGGTGCAACATTCTTCTATGTACTCCCAACTTCTGATAATACAGCTCTTGTAGAATACACACTGTTTTCAGAAAAGCTATTAGACCCACATATTTACCATCAAAGATTAAAAGAGTATATAGTTAATATTCTAGGTATAGCAGAATATAAAATTATAGAAAGTGAATTTGGCGTTATTCCAATGACTGACTATCCATTTGAAAGAACAACTGGTAGTATTATAAATATTGGTACAATTGGTGGCGATACACGTGGATCTACTGGATATACTTTTTCCAATACCCAAAAAACAATAAGTAATATAATTCAGAATTATAAATCAAAAGAAACACCTTTAGGAATAGAAGAACATATCTCAAGAAAACATAGAATATATGATAGCACGATGCTAAAAGTATTAGCAGGCGGTAAGTACAAGGGGCATCAGCTATTCACAGATATGTTTACTAAATCAAAAGCTTATGATATTTTGGCATTTCTTGATGCCGAAAGCACACTTTTGCAAGATTTTGGAATTATAAAAAGCTTAATACCTCAGTATTTTTTCAAGCCATTTTTTCAAAGTTTATTACAAAGTAAAAAATGAAAATCAAATTAGTTGAATTTTTATAAATCTAGACTTATTTGGGCCAAATCCATTAAAATCAAATAATTAATAAAAATTAATTTAAGCAGTTCAAATATTCCTATGATATTATAATTCAATTACTTATATTGTGAAAAATGATATTTCTAATAAAAAAAAGTAAAAAAAAATTACATAAACTTGAGACGTTTTTGCTGTTCATGTGTCTTTATAGTTAGAGGAATTACAAATGGACAAAAAGTATAGTAAATATTCCGACTTTGAGTTGTTCAACTTATTAAGTGGAAATCAATCTGAAGCTGAATTGGCTTTCGGAGAGCTATACTTGCGCTACTCTCAGAATATATATGCTTATTGTCTTAGGGTAACTGGTAACAAGGAAGATGCTAATGACATATTCCAAGAAACATTTTGTAATTTTTTCAATAGTGCTAAGACTAAACCCGAGACAAAAAGTGTTTCAGGTTTGATGATTACAATAGCTCGTAATCTATGTATAAACCACACTCGCAGTAAGAGAATACACATAGATTTGGAAGAGTACAATCTGCAGACTAATGACACTGGCTATGAGCAAAAAGAGTTACTAGACTTAATATCTAATGCACTTGAGCTATTGGAATTCGAATATAGAGATGCATTTATATTGCGACAATATCATGGTTTTTCTTATAAGGAAATTGGAGAAATAACAAATGCTCCAGAGTCAACAATAAGAAATAGGTATTGGCGAGCTAAAGAAAAGATTAAGGAGATATTATCCCCTTATTTACAAGAGATATCAAATAATAAATAATTGAGTTTTACAATGTCATATAACCAAATGATACACGAATACTTGGACACGGGTTTAAAACAACCCGAAGAAGATGCTTTATTTCAAGCTTTAGCGTCGGACCAAGCTCTGAGAAGTGATTTTCAACAACAGCTAAGTATAATGAAAATAGCTTCTAATGATATGGCGAGTATTTCGCCACCAATTGAAACTACTAATGCGGTGTTTAGCAGCTTGGGTTTTTCCATCCCTTCCAGTGGGGCACCTAGCATTGCTGTCAATGAAACTAGAAGAAAACCAGGAGCTACTATTTTCGCTTCTGCAACTGGGGTTGGAATTCTGAATATTCTTAAAAATAATCTATCAACTTTAGTTTCTATTGCCTCGGCAGCATTAATCTCTACATTCCTATTTATGACATTTGACAAAGGATTACCTACAATTGACAATGGTGCAACAGGTGTGACTCTGGCTCAAAATTATTATGACGATGCGTCGCATGCTAAACTACCTTTGTTAAGTTCTGTAGATAAATCGAACGATAATAATCCTACAACTATTCAAGGAAAGAAAGGCAATACACTAAATAAGAGTACATCATTTGCAACCATTGAATTAGACGATGAAGTGAGCGCTGATAAAAATAAAGCATTTGATGCGATTGAGAATTCGCAAAGTAACTCAAAAAAGAATATAGCTAACAATATTCATAAGATAAATGAGAATGGTTACGCCATAGTTAAAGTAAATAAATTGAATACTAGTAATGATTCACCGATTGGTTTTCAATTTCCAAACCAAAGTCTTGAAGAGAAAAGTGGTTTTGCATTAGAACTGAGGGGAGCTAACAATCCTGATGAAACAAGTTTACTAAACGATATGATGATTGGTGTGAACTTTGAGTTCATAGATGATTTTCATGCAATTGGAATGATTGGGAACGAACAATACGTAGTCAGAGTTGCTAATCCGCTTTCGGCGGGTGAGCTAGTACAATATTCGAACGAATCGATGGTATCATTTATGGTTGGGTTGCGTTACGCCCCTGATGAACTAATTTTAGACGGACTTATTGTGCCTTATGTACAGGCAAGTGGTGGTGGTATTTCCAACGGGTTTGCTGGTGGATTTGAGTCTGGTTTGATGTTGAATTTGAGCAATAATTACTCATTCCTTGTTGGCTATGGCAAACAATTTGCAAGATATAATTTCGAAGGAAATCTATACAATACTAACAAAGACGGAATAAACTTCGGATTGAGGTATTCTTTCTAATCTTTATGGGTATTGTATATATAGGCTAAGATGGATTTGAGAGTAAAACGAAAGGGAAAGTTAATTATTCGCTTTTTCTTTAATATTAATAATTTGTAGTATAGAAATTATTATGATTACAAAGGATAAGATGTGAGTTACTCTTACATCATAAATTTGCATAACCCATTCATATCTATGAAATTCTGCAATGAATCTAAGTGTAAAATATAAGATAAAGTAAATATAAATTATTATACCTCTAGTTTGTTCATATATATAATAGATTGTATGTATAATCACAGCAATTATTAGTATTCCATGTATTTCAAAGAGTTGTAACGGTAGTTTTTTAGATACCAATGGTATTTCAATAAACCCAGAACAACAATTAGCGAAATAACAGCCAATTTTACCTACAAACTGAACAATAACTAGTCCCAAAGCGAAGAGTTGGCTATTAAAGTTTAACTTCCAGTATGAGACAACTAATTCAGTTATTAATAGTCCAGTTAAAGAAAAAAATGCAGACTGACTTAAAAATTCCCAGTTACTAGGAGAAGGGTTATAGAACAGGTTAAATCCAATATTTCCTATAATATAAATAAAAACCAACACTCTAAAAAATTCTAAAGTGTTGGTTAATTTACTTTCGGTTTTTAATCTGCTATATGCAATAATATATATAGTAGCCAATATTAGACCATACAAAACCCACAAATTATACTCATTCAACTTTGTATTTCTCTCTTTAGTCAGTTAAGAGAAATGAAATTCGATGAGTTGACTCGCCAATGACCAAAATTTGATTTCCATTACTTAAATTGAGATAATGTGGCTCAAAAAGTGTAACTGACAAGTCAAAAGTCCCATTCACATTTATGTTTGATAAGAAATGCGAAATATCTACACTTCCTGAATTATCTTGATACCAAGAAGCCCCACTAACAACTGAATCAGGTAAAATTTTGGGATCAAAGCTATTAGTATGTGAAATTCTAATAAAAGCTTTTGTGGCACTTACACTCCCTGACCAATTAAGAGTAAAGCCAGTAGATTTAGATATAGTATCACCTCGATCCAAATTCGTAATAGAAATTTCTTGTCCCAAAGTAACACTATCTTGTAATCTATTGAATAAGCTATTACTATCTATTTCTATTCTATTAACACCTGTTCCGAAGCGTGTGTCAAATTCGTCAGGTTTAGAATTACTATACTTTCCTTTAGAGTTTCTAGACATGTCAAAAGCATTAATAACAAAATCATTAACATCAAAGCCAGAAAAAGCAGAAGTAAACAAACCCGCATTTGCAGAGTAAGATATTCCTTCATAATCAGACGAATCTACAACATTGTTAATAGTAAATATTTCATAAATTTTGTTATTTTCTTTTTTAAGGAAAATAACACCATTTAATGAGCCATTATCCCAGTCATCTTTTATTTCTTCAAGAGAAGTTACATCTCCACTACTCAATTAACCAAAGAGATTTCCCTCTGGTTGTGTACTTTTATCTTTTTTACATCCAATCAACAAAAATATTGGTAGTAAAACAGCTAATGCTATTAAGTTATTTTTATTTTTCATTTTTGATACCTTTATTTAATAATTTGAGAAACAATGAGGACAATTATCCGAAATTTCTATTTCAACATTATGCGGATTATCACAAGGATCAAAATCCTCTTTATCTAATTCTATTTTTTTAACCTTACATTTCCCACCATTTGGAAATTCAATTACCCCATCTATTGTGGATTTGTCATAATCCATATCTATACAGTATTTAGTATGCTCTTGATTAATACACTTAACATCTCTCGGAGGATCATCTGATAACGGCCAAGACCTTTTTACGGTATGTTTTTCCTTGAACCACCTTTTAGCATCTTCACAAGTCATGTTATCTAATTCAGATTGAGTGGAGTCTCTTCCATGCTTCCATCTAAATATTTCTTTATAACTGTATTTTCTATACGAGTCTTTTGACCAAAAGCCTTAGTTTATTTCATACCCTTCAACGTACCTAGAAGTAGTATTACTATTATCAACTACTGCATTGGTCGAATGGATAACCCCACCTTTGGGTTGATAGAACTCAAATGGATGGTTTACATCAGGGAAATCTTGAACCTCACCAGTTGATGTATTCATATACTTCTTTTCTTCTCTCAGTTCTGATAAATGAAACTAACTACCACTTAAATTCTGGTTTGGACAAGATTCTGGCTTCATTGTAAAACAAATTTCAGGATCTCCACAACCTTCATCACAACTTGATGATAATATTAATACAGTTATCGAAAAAATTAAAAGTAAAATTAATTCTACAATTCTTCTTGCCATACACAACACCATTTAATTTTTATTAAAACAACCCATATCTATGACAAAAATAAAATAAGATAAGATAAGATAAGATAAGATAAGATAAGATAAGATGCAAATATAAATCGTTAATAAATTTGAATTTGAGGGAAATCTATACAATACTAACAAAGATGGGATAAACTTCGGATTAAGGTATTCTTTCTAGGGGATCTTTTGAAGATTGTATTTGCGAATAAAATCAACAAGAAATGATATTATTTATTTCTATCATATCCCTTAGCAAACGGACATTGTGTACTCTTAACACATCTATTTTACAATTCAAAAGTTGCTGATGAATTAGTACTGTGTATGCGTCTCTGTCTTTTGCATTCTCAATTCCGAAGAGCATATTAATAAACGCTTTTCGACTGATACCTAACAGTTGTTTACCAGTTATTTGGTTAAACTTTTCTAAGTTATTGAGTAAAGTAAGATTATGATTCAAATTCTTTCCAAATCCAATACCAACATCTACATAGACATTGTTGATTTTTTTTGCTATGCTCGATTGTGTCGTTAGAAAATCAAAAACCTCTTTAACAACGTCGTCATATTGTGGATTATCTTGCATAGTTTTGGAGTTCCCTTTTCTGTGCATAATTACGAGTTCTGCTCCATACTCAGCCGCTAAGTCAACAAATCTTGGTTCTTGAGTGAGTCCGCTTACATCATTTATAATATTAGCACCTTTTTCAAGTGCCATCCAAGCTACATCATATTTTGTTGTATCAATAGATATTGCAATAGTAGGATGAATCTTCCTAATACCTTCTAATACAGGAACAACCCTGTTTAACTCTTCTTCAAGTGGGACGCCATCACTTCCAGGTCTTGAACTTTCACCACCAATATCTATTATATCAGCTCCTTCTGCAATCATTCTTAAGCCATGATCAATAGCTGATTTTGTAGTTATATACTCTCCCCCATCCGAAAATGAATTCGGAGTGACATTCAATATCCCCATTATTTTTGGTTTCATTCTTAATCTCACCTTGGTAGATAGCCATCGTTCCGTATAATTTTCTCTATTTCAATAGCTTTACTAACAGATGGTTTAATATTTAATAAATGATTTCTGAGATAGTCTAATCTAAGATTTTCAGAGTTCAATTCAAGTAAGTGTTGTTTTTGTTTACCAATTAATCCTACTTTCTGAGCAAAATAATAACTTGCTCTAACACCTATTAGCTCATCTTTAGTAGTTTTTTGAACCCTAAATACAGGAATTTTATTAGTTATAAAGTTGAATAAATCTATACAATCATCTAGCAATTCTTCATCTATCGTTTCAGTAATATCATCAACTATTTCAATATCAGCTTTAGAATAGCTTGTATTATCTTCTTCTAAAGCAATAAGTTTGAATCTATCATATCCCTTCACGCTGATATCAATTTTGCCATCAGGATATTTTTTGATAATTTGATGTACCTTAGCAGTACAACCATAGCTAGCTAATTCTATTCCACTTGAAAAAACAATACCAAACTTTTCATTTCGAGAAATGCACTCATTCACTAACAACTTATATCTTTCTTCAAAAATATGAAGTGGATAGATTGACTCTGGAAAAAGTACAAGATTAAGTGGAAAAAGCCCTATTCTCATTTGTTGAAATTTTCTGTTTTATTTACTAATACTAAGATAAGAATATAATTTAATTAAATAATGATTTGTGGGAATGTAAGATATTAAAATTTCAAATCAAATCAATCTTGGATTGACTAACTATAGACTTACAATAAATAATAAACTTTTTCTTTACATAAGATTAATTATATTTGTATTCTTATGTATAAACTATAAAGGATAAAAAATGAAAAAGATTACAATCTCCTTGTTTGCACTATTGGCTCTAGCGTTTATTTCATGTGGCGAAGATGGTCCAGAAGCACCAGAAGCGGGTGAGTTAAAAACTTATAAAGATGATGCAGCGAAATTCTCTATTGATTACCCTGGTAATTGGGAAGACAATAAGTTAGAAGGTAAGCAATTCCAAGCATTCTCGATGCCAGAAGCAAAAGGAAGATTCACTTCATTTGACACAAAAGGATTACCGGTGGCAAGAGTATCTTACACCGTAATGATACTAGATTCAACTCAAGATTTGCAAAAAGCACTTGATACAAGTAAAGTTTTTGAACCTGAGAATTATACAGCACCAGTTGACATCAGCGTTGACGGTACAACAGGAAAGAAAATCACTTACGGCTTCCCATTATCAGATGGTGAATTCAATGGTGAGATTATTGTAGCTACAAAGGATAATAAATTATATAATATAATCAAGTTTGAAGCATTTGCTGGGACTATGGAGCAATATAAACCTTCTTTTGATAAAATAATAAAGTCTGTAAAACTTGGTGTTGCGCCTGACCAGAATGTAGTTGTAGGTGAAGCAGAGGAGCTACCACCACCATCTAAAACTATGAAGACAGTCAAAGGCAACGGCTATTCTATATCTATACCTGATAACTTTGAAGCAATTCAGAAAGGCGGTGCAACTATGTACGCAGGTGAAAGAAGAGGTGATTCATACGTTTCTGTTTCATCAAGTAAAACTTCATCAAAGAATTTGAAAGGAACTGCAGAGAGAAATGCCAAAAAAATAGGTACTGACAAAATAACAAAATTGAAAATTGGTGGTCAAGAGGCATATTTGGTATCCTACGATGCTACTGCTAAAATCCATAGAGATATATATTATGTAATTAACAATGGTATATTGTACCAAATTGTTGTTGATTATTTCAAAGATGAAGCAGATCTTTATAAATCTGTATTAAGCAAATCAGCTACGAGTCTTAAGTTTTAGAACAAGAGCCTAGTAAATTTCGTATAGAACAGAGAGTAATTTCAACTCTCTGTTTTTTTTTGGTGCTTGTGATAAATTCCACAAAGAAATGAAAATCGAAATAAATACTTTAAATTGCACAAAGTACAAAAACCATTATTTATTTAATATTAGAAAGAATGAAAAATCTGTTAGAACTCAACGCTTGGCAATCACTTAATGAACATTTCTTCAATATAAAACATTTGAAAATGAAAGATATGTTCCAATATGATGAAAAAAGAGCAGAAAAATATACTTATGAATTGAATAATATATATTTTGATTTGAGTAAAAACAGAATAAACTTTGATACTATCTCATATTTCGTAGATTTGACTAAGTCTTTAAAATTTCACAACCGCATAGCCGAACTATTCGATGGCGACAAAGTAAATAACACAGAAGACAGAGCTGCACTACACACTGCTTTGCGTGCTTTTGACGAAATCAAATTCGAAAAAATTGCTCAAGAAAGAACAATGTTCTTAGAAAAAGCAGAAAATATAATAGCAGACAATGGAATAGATCACATAGTTCAATTAGGAATTGGTGGTTCATATATTGGTCCAAAGATGGTGAACGAGGCACTTAGCAGCTATTCGAACGGCCGATTCACAATAGATTACATAGCAAACACAGATACGACGGACTTCGATAAAGTATTCTCGAAAATAAACATCGAAAAGACATTATTTATTGTTGCATCAAAATCTTTAAATACTTCGGAAACGCAATATAATCTAAACAAGGTTATTAGTAAATTAGGTTTATCTGCACCAAATGAGAAATTCTATTGTTTGACGGCAAACCGTGAAAAGGCAATTCAACTTGGTTTCAACCCTGATAATATTTTGACTTTTTGCAACTCAATTGGAGGAAGGTATTCGCTTTGGTCTTCGATAGGGTTTACGATAGTTTTGAATATCGGTAGAAAGAACTTCGAAGAATTATTAAAAGGTGCAGAAATTGCAGATACACATTTTGCAGAAACTGATGACTATTTCCATAATATTCCTTTCCTATTAGCTTATATAAATATTTGGCACCGTAATTTCTTTGATTTGAGAGCGAAAGCAAATATCCCTTATTCCGATGCACTAAAGTACTTGCCTGAATATATGCAACAACTTGAAATGGAAAGTTTGGGTAAGTTGATAGACAAACAAGGAAACAAAGTAAAATATGCCACTGGTGGAACTATTTTTGGTAATATAGGAACTAATAGCCAACATTCTTTTTTCCAGATGCTGCATCAAGGTGTAGATATAATTCCTGTGGAATTTATAGCAATTGCAAATTCTGACTCAAAATTAATAGCAAATTGTTTTGCTCAATCAAGAGCACTAATGTTGGGGCAAGAACTTTCTGATTTAAATAGTAATAACGATAACCATCGGTTCTTCCCTGGCAATATACCGTCTAATACTATTTTATTTGATAAATTGACACCTTCTACATTGGGTTCTTTTCTTGCAATCCAAGAACATAAAGTCTTTGTACAGTCAGTAATTTGGAATATTAACCCATTTGACCAATTTGGTGTTGAATTAGGTAAAACTATAGCTCGTGAAATTGAATCTAATTATGAAACTCAGGACCATAGTTTTGATAGCTCTACTAACAATCTTTTGAAAAGAATAAATAATTAGATCTTCAGAAAACTCTCTTGCATTAGACAAAAGAAAAAATTCTTTCCCATTGCTCAAAATAATAGTTAAATTATACTATGAAATTATTGACAACACTAATTTTGTTATATATTTTAACAAGCTGTGCTAATATCCAAAGTCCTCCGGGTGGAGCTGGAGACACATTAGCTCCAGAAGTTGAATATACTACCCCAGAAGATAGAACCATCAACTTTAGTGGTAGTGAGCTTACTATTGGTTTCGATGAATATATGAACAGAGCGAAGGTCATCGAAAATCTACGAATTACTCCTGATGCTAAAATGTCTTATGATTGGTCCGCGACTGACTTAAACATTACTTTCGAAGAAGATTTACAGCCGAATACAACTTATGCTATTAACATAGGTACTGAATATAGCGACTACTATAATAACTCCCCTAAAAAAGGATTCAGTATGATATTTTCAACTGGCAATGAGTTAGATAGTGGTAGTATTTCTGGGTTATTATCTGCTCCTGATACTAAAGGGAAGTTCGTGTTTCTTTATAAGGAAAAAGAAGGAGTATTCCCCGACTTATCATCTACTCAACCCGATTATTACGTAAGTACGGGGAGTTCTGGAGAATATAAATTTGTTGCCCTGAAACCTGGTAGATACAGATTATTGGCAATTGATGATAAATTTCAGAATAGACTCTATGATGACCAAGTTGACAGCTATGGAACGGCATTGAAAGATATAGTTCTAACAAAAGATAGCTTACAAATAGAAGGAATTAACTTACATATTGGGTCAAAATCTGATTATTTAGGGCCTCAACTAATTAGTGCGAGCTCGCAATATGCAGGATTAGTAAACCTATTATTTGATGAGAACTTGGACAAAAACACTATTCTAAAAGACAATTTTAAACTAACTAATTCAAGCGAAAATATACCTATTATTGCAATTGGACAAAATAGTAAGAATAGTTCGGAAGTTCTATTGACTTATGACCCCAACTATATGGGGAAAGAATTAGATGTATTTGTTTCGAATATTGCTGATTCAACTGGCAATAAAGTAAGGGATACAGCTTCTACTTATAAGTTTATAGTGGACAGTACTTTTAATAACACTGAATTTTCAATTATTTCAGCTAATCTGAACGATAGCACACAGAAAAATGTAACACCATTTTTTAATATAGAAAGCGAAGAAGCAACATTTAAAGTAAAATTCAGTAAAATTCCTGATTTTAATTCTTTGGAGAATTGTGCATATTTAGAAACCGAAAATAGTAAAGAAAAATTAAGTTTATACAGTAAAAACTTATTGGACTTTTTTTTCATATCTGAGAACCCGTTAAATGAAAATACAGAGTATAAATTAGTTTTCGAAACTAAAAATATAAAGGATTTGTGGGGACAGAAATTATCAAAGGATACGGTTTACAGAACTAAATTCAAAACAAAATTTGCTCCCAAATACTCTAAAATTGGAGGAGAAGTTACTGTTCAAGAAATATGTAAAGGTGATTTGGTCATCAGAGCAATAAATACTACTGATAATAGTAGATATGAAGCTAAAGCTATAGATTTGAAATGGCAATTAGAAAAAGTAACTGCCGGCGAGTACGTATTCGAAATTTTTTGTGATGAAAACGAAAATGGTAAATATGATTTTGGAAAGGTAAATCCGTTCAAATACAGAGAAAAATACTCGAAAAGTAAAGTCTATACTATAAAAGAGAATTGGGAATACAATGAGATAAAGCTATCACTTGATGAGTAAATTACTAATATATATAATCCTACTTTCTGCATCGCAGTTATTATTTTCTTCGAATATAATGTATTTGGAACCAGTGAATGTAAGTATTATAAATACTTCAAGTGATGATTTTGCACCTTCTTGGAACAAATACACTTCAACACTATATTTTACTAGTAAAAAAGATGGAAAGGAAAAACTATATACAACTCAGAAAGATCCAGATGGTTTTTTCCAAGAAAGTAATTATTTAGACTCTCCAATAAACAAAACACACAACAATTTAAGTTATATAACTTTTTTATCAGAAGACAAAGCGTATTTTAGTACTTTTCGTAAGACAAATAGTCAACCAATATTGCAACTTTTTTACTCAAACTATAAGAAAAAAGCATGGTCAGAGGGTTTCCCTTTAGAAGAATTTATAAACGACAAATTTGTAGGACATAGCAGCATATCTCCTGATAGAAACCAATTAGTATTTTCTACTCAAAGTAATGATGGTGATTTAGATTTAATGGTAAGCTATCGATTGGAAGATGGTACTTGGAGAGAACCAATAGCACTAGAAATCATGAATAGCATTGGCGATGAGATTACACCTCATTTCGCATCTGACGATACTCTGTATTTTGCAAGTAACGGCCAAGGTGGGCCTGGTGGTTATGATATATATTTTTCAGTAAAATATGAGGGCAATTGGCAAAGACCGAGTCCTCTTTTTGAATTGAATACTGAATATGACGAATCTGATATTTGTACCCTGCCTAATGGAGATATATTATTTGCAAGTAACAGACCTGGTGGAAAAGGGGGGCTGGACATTTGGTTAGCTAGCAACAACAGATTACCTATTGCATTCAAAGAAGATAGAAAATTAGATATTAATTTACAAAGTTATATTACTAATATAATTGTCAATAATAACTATGAATATAGCAATTTGCCAGTAAGTAGTATTTTCTATTTAGCCGATAGTACTTCAGAATTGAGTCCAAAGCTTTTTCAATATAAATCAGCACTAAAGTTGCAAGAAATCAATACCCTAGAAGAGTCTATAAGTAATAGTTTGAATTATTTTGGGCATAAATTATCTAAGATGAAAAATACCAAATTGATAATAAAAGCACATTATCCCAGTCTATTAGAAATTGATACGACTTCAAAGAGAAACTCTAAATACTATGCTGATTTGAATATTAAAAAGATATACGATTATTTGACAACAGAATTCAATGTTAGTACTTCTCAACTATCCATCGAATATGAATTCTTTCAAAACAAAGATGAAAAGCCCTATATTACATTATTTTCAAGCAATCCCGAATTGTTTGCACAAATAGAAATTAGAGAAGATAAAATAAGAGTAGAACAAAAAGTATTACCAATAGACGTAAGGATAACACCTAAAGAGAACTTGAGTCATTGGCTTGCTATTATTGAAATGAATGGGGACGAAACGATTGTTTACGAGGACAAAAGTTCCGAGAATAGATTCACTATCGATTTACTAAAATACAAAGAGCAGCTTTTTGAGTCTGATTTTATAAATATTTTTATCAAGGCGTTTAGTTTCGACGGCGATAGTACAACTCAGGTTATTCCTCATAGTATCGAACATCATTTCTCAAAAAAACCGAAATTAAAAGTTGAAGGAAATAATTCTTATGAATATAATTATATAATTGTAGGTGATAAGACCGATATTTCAGACCCAATATATACTGAAACATTAGAAAAAACCTATAGTTCTATAACAATGTGTAGATCAATTCAAATCTTATACAACAAGAAACAAAATTTTGCTAAAGAGCTATCAAAGAAACTTCAATCCAAGATAGTAGATCCTAACTTGAAAGTTGAATTAGTTAAAACTAACAATCAATTGCAAGATAGGCAATTAGACAACAATTTAGTAACAATTAAAGTTGAGAAATATCTAACCAAGTCATCGAGCAATTGATACTTTTTTGACTATAAATCTATCGTTAAATTCAAATTTTAATAAATATACACCTTGATTCAAATTGTTTAAATCAAACTTGCTATCTAGTGAGCTCATCACTAATCTACCATCTACTCCGTATATCTCGACTCCTTTATAAGAAATATTATTTACTTCAAAAGAATTATCCCGAGAGTTAAATTCGATTAAATCACTATAATCAACCTGAACAGAAGTCACATTGGAGGCACATTCGCGAAGGGCTTCAGTTAGTGCCGCTTTATCTTCTCCGCCTGCTACACAAAGGTAACAAGTTTTAGTCTCAAAGGGCTGGAATTCTTTTGTAAACCTCATACCGATAATATTGAATATATCTTCTACAGCATCTGTGATAGTTAGTTTTCCTAGTTTCAATGAAGTAGCATAGAAATTGGAATTGACAGTAGTTTTCGAAGTATATCCTCCAGCTTGTGCTATTGCGTCATCTTCGAATGAATAGAATGCAGTACCAAATACTTGACTTGAATCCTTATGTCCTGTATAAATAGCCGAAAATTTCTCAAATGGTATGTTTTCTGGTCTTGCTTCTTCTAAAAAGTCAGTCACATTCCATTTATAACGATATTCTACACCCATATCCCAATCGAACTGATAACCTAATGAATATCTGCTTCCTAATTGAGCACTGTCAGTAACATCTAGTTTGATTCGTACCCAATGTCCTTTTTTCGGAAGTTCAACAGTCTGATTAATTAATGCTCTTGTAGTTTCAATAGGATCTGCTGTCATCAGTGAAGCCGTATATCTTGGATTGTAGAAACCCTTCAGTGGCATAAAGCTACTTGTAGCAGTATTTAACTTGAAAGAAGATAATACGACATTGTCATTTTCAACCAAAAACATTCCACTTGAATAGAGTGCATCACCATAACTTTTATCAATAAAACCAAATCCTTCTCTTCTTCTACTAGAGCCCTCAAATGGAGAATAGCCGAATGAACCTAAATCAGAAATGGAGAATTTTATATCAGAATTTTCAAAAGTTGTGACAATTGGTATTGTTTTATAGTCATAGAGTATGAAATCACGGTAATCATTACTGCCTGTAATATCTAATCTGAACGTAATATAGTCATTATAGTGATTAGAGATAACATATTGAAAGCCAGATATTTTGATTGTTTCATTCGTTTCAAGGTTCAGTCCTGAGTATTTTGAACTTAAGAAAGTCAAAGGGCTAAATGATTCAGGGTTTGCGATAGATAATTCAATATCTAAGTTCTCTGCTTTTCCCAACACATTCTTTAATTCAAATTCCACATTAACTGTATCACCTAAGAAGAATCTGTCTTGAACTGCACCAGATTTATCCTTTAGAATAACCTTTTCTAATGTAATTCCTGGTATCGACATTGGATCTGTTGTGACCATCTTCAACATATTTAACCTACCAGGAGTCATTTTTTTGTACGAAGTTCTGTTTTCACTCAAGTCATCTACTGATTGCCTAACAAATTCCAAAACTTGAATAGCATTGAGTTCTGGGTGCTGACCTCTAGCTAAAGCTACTGCACCTGCTACTATAGGCGAGGCAAATGAAGTCGCACCTGATGGACTATCATAATTATTATTCAGAGTAGTAGTGAAGTTACCACTTGCTGGCGCCATAATTCTAGTTTGAGGACCTAGAACCGAAATAGATAGGAAATTATCTGTTGTGGAAACAACACCTACTCCGAGAACACCCTTATAACCAGATGGATAGAATTTTGTAATTTGTTCTACACCACCTTCTTTATTACCCCCTGCCGCTACAATAGCTACATCGTTGGCAACTGCATAGGTAACAATCATTTGTTCAAGTTCAGAATAAACATTCTCTTCTCCCCAACTACAATTCAAAACATCAATTCCTGTGTTTGCAGCATAGATCATCGATTCATAACCAAATGCAGTGAACTTTATCCCTAATTCTTTGTTGCTAATCTTAATTGGATAGATTTTAGAATAACCACCAGTGCCAGCAACTCCTATACTATTATTAAAATCTGCACCTGCTATTCCTGCAGCCAAAGTACCATGATTGTCATTGACGTAAGTGTTGCCCCAGATTTGATCTTCATTTCCACCATCTAGGTTGAAGCCATTGTAATCATCAATAAAGCCATTATTATCGTCATCAATACTATTATTTGGGATTTCTTTTTTATTTATCGCAATATTGTTTCTTAGATCTGGGTGAAATTGGTCTATTCCGTTGTCGCTAATTCCAATAACTACATTCGAATCACCCTTATATATTTCCCAAGCATCGAAAGCTTTGATTAGTTCTAGTGCTTTACTTTGGTTTTCTATAAACTCATCGTTCGGTTTGAAGGCTTGTATTCTTTGCAGTCTATATGGTTCAGCCAAATCCACTTCACTATGATTTTTCATTAACCGCTCACAAAAACTATAAGGAGTCTGGTTACCTTCATATTTCACAACAAAGGTACGTAAGACTGGTTCTTCCGCGTTCAAAATTTCTCTGTATCTGTTGCTATTAGATAATTTATACCGTGTAGAATTTCCGAATCTTAGTGAAGATTCAAGTGGCATAATCCTTCTTGAGATTTTTGCATTTGAAGTTTCTAATAACTTATTAAAATCGCTTATATCTAGTTTCAATTCTTTAAATCTAACTAATACAGTATTTTCTAAGTATTCAGCTGCGTTTGTGCTTAAAGAAAAAATAATAAACAGAATTAAAATTTTGATGGTCTTCATAATTTGTTTTCTTTTTTATAATTATACTATGTCTAAATAGACAATATAAGTAAGAAAAAAGTAACAAAATAACTGAAATTAGTTTATTATAATTTTTCTATAAATAATATTATTCTCAAAATAGATTTTTAGGAAATATACACTCGACCCTAAATTTGTAATATTAATGGTATTATTAAAAAATTCATTAGATGATTCAAAGACCTTAATCCCTTTTGAATTATAGATTTCTACCGATTTAATTATTTCAGCACTTTCTATTACAATTCTGTCAGATAGTTGTTCTACATTTAAATTTGATTGATTATTACTTCTGACGGAGGTTTCATTATCATACAAATCACAAGTAAATTCGGATCCACTTTCCAAATAGCCCATAGGCGAAAGGTCTTTGTTTAGGAATGCTGGAAAGTCTTTTGCGAATCTTTCCACTCTAAAAACTTGATTGCTATTGCTAGTCTCGCCTTGCTTTAGCAATAAACCATTAAATCCAGCTGGGTTTATATATTCCCATACTCTTTCTTTTTTTGAATTTATCTCTGTAAATCGACCGCTCCAACCTTCACAAATCAATGTGTTTCCATTTGGTAACCTCTGAGATCCAGATAGATTCTTACTGAAAAAATCATCTTTATTCACATAAATCCAATAAGGTAAACTCGGTCCGAATTTTCCATCTTTAATCAGATAGTTATTATCTTCGTCAACTTCTGGGTCAATTATGTAAATAGCCGAATAGTCAAGATCTTCTGTTTGCCCAATCATATTATTAAATACCATAATCTTACCTCCATCAGGTAAAGAGTCAGGTATCCAATGAGGATCGTGCTGAGTGTATAATTTAATGTCATCTTCTGTTCCTTGACCATAAGATGAGGGGTTCCCCCATCTATATAGTATGTCACCTCCAAAACCACTTTTCCCACCTTTGTCAGTTCTTGCTTCTTCAGTTGTTGTCGAATGATCAATTATAATTATCTCGCCGAAGTTGTGATTACTTAACATAATCTGATCCAAACTTGGGTTATAATCTAAAGAGTTAAAATGAAGCCAATCCTTATTATTGAATCCTCTTGTACTATAATTTATATTCATTTTTCTTGGGTTGGTTATGTCACCATAATTATCTAATTCTTCAGAAATATTCTGAACATAATGGTCCCAGCTATCCCATTCCCAAACTATTTCACCACCTCCATTAATTAAATCAGGTTTAATCTCTACTACTTTTTCAGACCATAGTTCATTTGGAGTAATCTCTCTACCTGCTTGAATAGCCTCTTCTTTACTGTGAGTAACCCAAAGCAGAGCAAGAATATTTCCATTAGGCATAGGTTCAATATCGTGATGCTGACAAAAAGTAGAATCAGAGAGGTAATATTCCCAAATTAGGTTACTGTTCCAATCTAACATTTGAATGAGTCCACCATTGCCACCAGCATTAAAAATTTTATTATAAGATTTTCCAGTTCTTACGATTGTACCATTTTCCAGTAAATATACAGTGTTTCCAGGATTAGTATTAGTAACCCAAGAGTGCACTTTTTCGCCACAATTATTAATTAGATACGTAGTATCACTTGACAAAGGAGCAAACAATGAGTATCCATCAAATGATTCTGGAGTATTATAAAACAGCCCAACTGTTTGCTGAGAGTAAATAACATAATTGGTAGATAATAAAAATAATGTTAGTAGTGCTTTTATCATAAATAACTCTTTCTTTTTTCTTAATAAATATTTTTATTCACAGATTAAAGTACAAATAAGCTTTCCTGATTTGTTCTTCTTCCATAATTGATTCTTCACATAACCATTCCCACTAACCTCTATGGCAATTCCATTCGATTGTAATACAGAGATAGCTCTCCGCAATGAAAACCCCAGAACATTATGTTTTATATCAGTATCCTTAAGTGTAGTGTCTTTCATATCCACAGGAAATCCAGTAGTTAACACTAACTCCTCGTTCCCCTTGACAAGTTGATTGGGTTGAGGGTACTGATTATAAACAAATTTTCCTTTTTCAACTTCCGTATATTCAAATTGATAAAATGATAATACTCTGTTTGCCTCATTTGCTTTCATACCAATAATATTTGGCATCATTATACTGTCATTAGTGGCAATTAATGGATTGTGAATATTTTCATATCCTCGTGAGAGCATCCATCTGGAAGCAATATTCTTAAATATGGGGGCAGAGTTAAATCCACCATAAATACTTCTACGAGGATTTTCAACAATCACAATCATTGCAATTTGAGGGTCATCGGCAGGGAAAAAACCTGCAAATGATGCATTGTAATCGCTCTTAGAATATCTCCCATTTGTTATTTTTTGTGAGGTACCCGTCTTTCCAGCTATTTTCATTCCTTCAATCTGTGCTCTTTTGCCCGAACCACTATCCACAACACTAACAAGCAAATCGGTAACTCTTTTCGCAGTTTTTTCGGAAACTACTTGTCTTACTTTTTCGGGCTTATTCTGTTTAATGACTTCACCTGCAGCCGTCGTAATCTCTTTAATGATGAATGGTTTCATCAAATTCCCACCATTAGCCAAAGCGGCATAGGCATTTACTACTTGCAAAGGCGTTGAATTAAGACCATAGCCATGCCCTAGATATCTTTTCGTATTTACATGGAATTTTTGTGGTTTTGGAACATATCCAGACACTTCACCTGGCAAATCAACATCAGTCGGCAAACCAAATCCGAAGTCTCGAATATATTTGTACAATAATTCACTTGGTAGTCGGTTTGCAACCTCACCCATAATTATATTAGAAGAATTTTGCATTGCTTCTCTGAATGTAACTTTACCCATTCCGTGTACGTCTGCAATCCTAGCACCACCGTGATAAACCGCAACACCATTGTGTCCGTTTAGGATTTCTTCTTCGTTTACAACCCCTTCTTCTATTCCCATAGCTGCGGTAACCATTTTAAAAGTTGAACCGGGTTCTAGTACATCCGTTATTCCTCTTAGTCGCATACCCTCATTTGAATTTTCATTAATATTGTAAGGGTCAAACATCGGATAAGAAGCAATTGCTAGAATTTCACCTGTTTGTGGTTTTACGGCAATAACAGTTCCTGCTTCAGCTAATAGCCGCTCCATACCTGTTTTTAATTCATATTCGACTATTCTTTGTAACTCAATATCAATTGTTAATTCAATATTGTTCCCATGTACTGGTTCGACTATTGGCAAATCTGGAGAGGGCCTCAGTCTTCTCAATCCATCTCTATACATGTGCATAAAACCACTTCTGCCGTGCAATACTGAATCGTATTGCATTTCGAGACCACTAATACCTTTATTATCAATATTAGTAAATCCAATTATTTGTGAACCAGTGGCTCTGTATGGGAAATTTCTTTTAGGTTCCTCAATTGTTAAAAGCCCTTTATCGTTAAGCTGTAAAGTATTATTCAGCAAGTCGGGTGAAACTCCTCTTTCTAACCAAACAAATGACCCTTTAGCTCTATTTATTTTTGATTTGTATTTACTAATTGGGCTACCCAAATCTTTAGATAATGCGGCACAAAGCTTATCGATATTTTCAATCAACGTAGGGTCAGCTGCAATAGAAATTGTCTTGAAAGTAGTAGCTACTAACATCCCATTTCTATCATATATATTGCCTCTGTCAGCTCTTAAATCAATTTTTGATTCATGCTGTCTCTTTGCAATCTTTTCATATTTGTCATTATTTATTATTTGAATAGAAAACAATCGCACAACAACCATCACAAATCCAATAAGTATAACAGTCATTAGTGACCAAAATTTCCAAAATTTTCCTTTTGGTCCCTTGTATTCGCTATTCTCTTTGAAATATGTATTAATCTTTTGTTTCATTGTATTCTATTACCAGAGGTGCCTCGTCCGAGAGACTCATATTAAGTTTTTCTTCAGCAATTCTAATTATTCTCTCAGGAGATTGCAGTCTTTTTACTCTTCCATCTACAATCTTTCTTTTATTATTTAGGTCGTCTATTTTCTTTTCTAATCCTCTTATCTCGCTAAGAAGCTGCGTAGTATCGTTTACATTTCCAACATAAAACACGCCAGCTGCTGCTATAACAATAAGATATAAGACTATAACCCAACGATTTAGGTTCAGCCAATTCTTAAAGAAAGCTGTGATTTGTGACTTATTATTATTAATATTTATACTGCGTTTTTCCAATTTCTTAAAGCTTCTCCCCCCGAAGAAGAAAATTATAAATGCAAAATATCAAATCAATTAGAACAAAAAAAATTCTTTTTAATTTTTGAAATTACAAAAAAAATTATAACTTGCCTTCGAACGAACACACCGAGTGACCTATTTATTCAAAATAATAGACAATTAAGACTACAAATCTCGTAGAAGTTCAATTCAAAAATAGATCCAATAAATGAATATTATAAATTATTTCTTTACAAATACGTTATGAAACAACGAGACAATAGAAGACCAAAGAGAAAATTCTCTTCTGGCAGGGACTCTAATAGTTATAAAAGAACTAGCCGTATAACACCATCGCAATCACCACCTCCTGTTCCTCTAATAGACATAGATGAGCTAAAAACAAAAAAAATCTCTGAGCTCAACGAGATCTCCAAATCATTGGGAATTACTGGCATAAGCGGGCTACGCAAACAGGACCTAATACTTAAGATTGTAGAAGAGCAACGCAACAAGAGAGAGCAATCTGCTAATGACGATGGGTTATTAGCGAGTGGAGGTGTATTAGAAGTATTACCTGATGGTTATGGTTTTTTGCGTTCGCAAAGCTATAATTACTTACCTTCGCCAGATGATATTTATGTCTCGCCTTCACAGATAAAAAGATTTGGAATGCAAACTGGTGATACGGTCACTGGTATGGTTCGTCCACCCAAAGAAGCTGAGAGATTTTACGCTTTATTGAAAGTTGAAACTATCAACTTCTCAGCTCCTGAAACAATAAGAGATAGAATATTATTTGATAATCTAACACCTCTATACCCTGACCAAAAACTAAACCTGGAATCAATTCCAACTGATTATTCAATGAGAATTGTTGATTTACTATCACCAATAGGAAAAGGTCAAAGAGGGCTAATAGTAGCACCTCCTAAATCTGGTAAAACTGTTATTCTTCAGAAAATGGCAAATGCAATAGCACGAAATCATGCTGAAGTAAAGTTAATAGTATTACTTATAGATGAAAGACCAGAGGAAGTAACGGACATGGAACGTTCAGTGAAAGCAGAAGTTGTCGCTTCTACTTTCGATGAGCCACCAGAAAGACACGTACAAGTTGCTGAAATGGTAATAGAAAAATCGAAAAGATTAGTTGAAGCTGGACAAGATGTAGTTATACTCCTAGACTCAATTACTCGTCTTGCACGTGCGTACAACACTGTTATTCCTCATTCTGGTAAAATACTATCAGGTGGTGTGGATGCCAATGCACTTCACAAGCCAAAGAGATTCTTTGGTGCCGCACGTAATATAGAAGGTGGAGGTTCGCTTACTATAATAGCAACAACACTTATAGAAACTGGTTCTAAGATGGATGATGTTATCTTTGAAGAGTTCAAAGGTACTGGTAATATGGAGTTAGTCTTAGACAGAAAGATTTCGAATAGAAGAATTTATCCTGCTATTGAGGTTAATAGATCTGGAACTAGAAAAGAAGAGCTTTTAATAGACGAAGACAAACTTCGCCGTATATGGGTACTTCGTAAAGTGCTTAACGATATGGAGTCTATCCAAGCAGTTGAGTTCCTACTGGACCGATTACGCAACACTGAGAGCAATGACCAATTCCTAAATGGTCTGAATTCTTAGAGACTATAAGAAATAGAAATCGAAATGTGGCTGCCCGAATTAGGCGGCCATTTTTGTTTGTGTTAAATGCTATATAAATAAATAGTTAATATACATTCCTCCTTAAAGTAAACAAAGGTCTATATAAAAAAGTAGATTTGGGAAGTTTGTATAAGAAAGATTAAATATAAGACTGTTGATAACTTTTATTTGGAATTGTGTGTGTGTGTGTGTGTAATTTAGCTCATTAAAACGATTTTTTATTAATTTATGAGGTGTTTAAATGAAGTATTACATAATATTTATGTTTTTTACTTGTTGTAGTTTGTTAGCACAAACTCAAACAAATATAGCACATTTAGATAGTGGACTTGTAATAAGTGAACAAGTTCTTATTGATGCTTTTGAAGAGGAAACAGGGGATTCGATAAATTCAGTAAATTTCTATCATGATCCTTTCGATGGTAACTATTACCTAGAGGCGACTTCTTTTGTAATAGGTGATATAAAGAATGTTTATTATTGGAAACTCTCCATTTCAATATCATCTGGTTATGCAACTGCAGAAGCAGACCCAACTCATGGTAAATATACAAACTGTAAAATGACAGGATGTACATGTGCACTACCTTGCGGACCTTGTGTCAATGAGAACAGTTCAGGCACTTGTACATCAACAGCAATTGACAAACAACTTTTAGATGGACACATTGGTACATTTTTCTAAGATTATATTAATTTTCGTATTAATTAAAGTATCTTTAATTGCAAATCCATTCAATATTAAATTTGATTCAACATATAGTGATACAATTTATATATATAATGGTATTTCTTCTGTTTATGGTCAAAACCCTGACCAGTTTATTGGTAAGTATTTTATTAAAGATAGTTTAACAGTTGACTTGAATAATATAGAGAACAACATATCAATTTTTTTTCCATCTACCTCGACATATTTAGATTTTAATAGTGATTCTTTTTCGGAGATAATACTAAAGGATAATTCAGATGGAAGTTACTATTTTGTAAATAAAGAAAAATTGAAATCTTCAGAAGCCGATATTAAAAAGTCTCAATTTCGAAGCCAATTTGAAAAAGAATGTGCCAATGATACATCGTTAGTTGATGCAGATTACTTGAAATTTATTTCTAAATATTCTGAAATAAGTAGGGAACAATTTACAATTGATGATTTGTATTTTATAAGTGGTATATTTTTCTCAAAATTGGAAATGGGTTATAGAGATTTCATTAATTGGATTTTGAATGATTCAAAAAATAATAGATTCAACGAAGCATTATTACATTTACTTTATACTGATATTATAAATAGTCAACTAAAATTTGTTGAAAAAGATAAATTGATTAAACAAATAGAAAACTATACCTTTACTGAAGGAGGATTGTTCTCATTAAAACAAAAATCAAGTTACTCTAATGTTCTAAAAGGCGAATCCGCCTATTCAAGTAAGTTACTTGATAGTTTATTGGAAAAATCAAATTATTCGATTCTATATTTTACAGCTAGTTGGTGTGGGCCTTGTAAGCTTTATGTTGACTCTATAAAAACAAGTATAGAGTTATCCAAGACGTTGGAACATGTAGATTTCTATCTATTTGCAATGGAAGCTAGCCAGAATAATGTTAGAAAAACAATTGAAGAATATGGATTTGATGCTACTATTTACTTAAAAGGACTAAATTCAAATCCTTTATGTAAGGAATTCTTTATTCAAAACCTACCTTCAATGTTAGTTTTAAGAAATGGGGGTTTAATTCATAAGAATTGGATTTCTCCATTGGAATTACCAGAGTATATAAGAAGTTTACAGCTCTAAAATTATTATTGATTAACAAATTTTTAAATTAAATTTAGGAGATAATCAGAATGAGTACAAGAAATAGAATAATAATATTGCTACTCGCTTTTGTTACCATAAGCTATGCCTCGTTTGCTTATAAATCTAAGATAATAGGTGTAGGTTTTGGATACACAGCTTACGCAATTGATTTAGATGAAGATGGATTTTGATTTGGAGACATGGCAGTTCGGAAATGGGACACAAGTTTCTTGGGATTGGTGTGATGGACCATACTCATCAGTGATTTGCAATACAGCAAAAAAAGCGAATGTGAATACAATAGATTTTATTGTAATAAATAATATAATGCGAATAAATGACAATAGTTTTTCATCTTACGAAGTAATTAATATTTCAGGACAAGTCATAATGAAAGATATGTTATTAGATAAAACAATTAATTTAGATTATCTAGAAAGCGGTATTTATGTAGTAAGACTATTTGATGAAGATGGAAATGAAAACAATGTTACTCTAAATATAATGAAATAAGGTATATAAAATGAAAAAAATAATATTAATAATGACGATAATAATTATAAGCCCTATTCTTTCTTATTCTGGTTACCCTGAAAGTGTAATGTTCTTAGGTGACTGTAATTCGTCTAATCCTGAGTTAGATTATCTTAAATTCGAGTTTTTAAATACAGATACAAATCAAGCAATTTATAAGTCTGTACTATATGTTGATTGTTCAGTATCACCAAATTTTTACTATCTAGAGAAGAAAGCTTCAGAATTAAAAGACACTGATACAACATATTCTTTCGATGATGTAAATATTAAATTGATTAGAAGTTCTTTGGACACTTCCACTTCACATTTCGAAGTTGTAGGCGAATTATATTATAATTTAGATTCAGACTCAAAAGGCCTATTATTCTTGGATTCTAGACTAGCAAGCTCTGATACAGTAAATATAGTTGATCCTAATAACCCTATGTCTATATTTGAATATAATGTTAAAACATCGAAATACAATGGTTACATTTTATCATGGACTGGGGAAACAGATTATTTTAATGAATATACAATTCTTGAGATACAAGAAGTATTAGTTTTTAATGATGGTGATAACTATTTATACAGGTTAGAAGATACTGACAGAGGTAATAAATTAGTAGGTCTAAAATACTATAGTAATAATAATTCTACTCTTTACACAAGATATTTTGAACCAAATAATTGATATTTATCAATAGAAATAAAAAAACATGTGCTAAGCGAATACAAAAAATGGCTGCCCAATTGGGCGGCCAATATTGTAATAGGAACTAATAAATCTTAGAAAAAAGTGTCTATTTCACATGCCCCTTGGCTTGCAATTCCTATATCACATCTTCTGCAAATTTCTCGATAATTGTTTCTATGTCCATACCCACCATATTCACCTGAGCAGTGGTGCTTGAGTATCCCTTCCATGCCGTTTTATTAGTAGTCACATCTATTAGATCAGCATAGTATCGTTGATTTGTCAGGCAAAGTTATCATCAATAATAATACTGACCTCACCACAAGTAATACTATAAATGTAAGCACTCTTCAATCTGGAGTTTATTTCCTTGAGCTAACCGACACAAAAGGTGTCAAATATTCTAAGAAGTTTGTGGTGGAGTAGTATTTATTTCCTAGATTCTTCTAACGCTTGCAGCGTTATCAGAATGACTGGACTTTTCTTAGGCTGTCGGCCTTACCCTCTTTTCCCTTTTAGAGAGAATACATAAGCAAGTACTTGGGCTACGGCTTTGTATAGGTTTTCTGGGACTTCCATATCTACTTCTACATTGAAAAATAGTGTTCTTGCTAGTGGTGGGTCTTCTATTATCTCTACTCCGTTCTCCCTTGCTACTTCTCTTATTCTTGCTGCTAGGAAGTCCGCTCCTTTTGCAATTACTCGAGGAGCACCCATTTTCTTGTTGTCGTATTTGAGTGCAACCGCAAAGTGAGTTGGATTTGTTACAACTACATCTGCTTCGGCAACATTCTGAACCATCATCTTTCTAAATCTAGACCTAATTAATCCCTTCAGTTTACCTTTAATATGAGGGTCACCCTCAGTCTGCTTAGTCTCGTCTTTTACTTCCTGTTTTGTCATCTTCATATCTTCCTTATGCTTCCATTTTTGGAAAATCAAATCGCTGACAGCAATTATAATATAGACTAAACCAACCGCAAGAACAATTTTAAAACTTAACTCACCCATCATTTCGATAAGGGCTGTATAATTCTGCAAAGGTATTGTAACTATTGACTCTAAATCATTATAGATAATCCAAATAATAACAGATCCCAATAATAGAACTTTTGCAATACTTTTTAGAAGTTCGAAAAATGATTGAGAGCTAAAGAATATTCTTTTCAAGCCAGAACCAATTTTGAATATTTTTTTATAGGTTTCAGGGTCAGTCCATTTTTTTGTGGCAACAGTAAGACCAACTTGGCTAATTTCTGCAGCAAGTATCAGAAAAGTGAATAGTAGCAAAAGCGGGAGAATCAAAGCTGCAATAAATGCAATTAAATCAGGATACATTTTTAGAATATTTGATTCGGATAAATTAATGCTCCAAGCGTTTCTAAATGAATAGTCGAAGAATCTTATTAGATTAGAATAGATGTTAGCACCAAAAACGAACAGTGACATACCGCCAATCAGTAACATTACTGAAGTGGTAATATCAGTACTCTTTGAAACTTGACCTTTTTCTTTTGCTTCTCTAAGCCGCTTGGGGGTCGCGGCTTCGGTTTTTTCTTGTCCTTCCTTATTCTCAGCCATTACGGTACCCTCATTGGATTAAGAGAAATAAGAGCATCGAGAAAGTCTCCTTGAACTACTGACAGTGCATTTTTACTAATAAGAACAAATGCAGGCAACGAGACTGTAAGCATTATTAAACCCACCATAACTTTCATCTGAAAACTAAGAACAAAGACGTTTGTTTGTGGGGCAACCCTCGCTAATAGTGCTAGGCCTAGATTAGTAAGAAACAAAGCAATCAATAAGGGTGAAGCCAATTTTACAGCTAAAATAAAGATTGAGATTGCTGTAGTCCCCAATAAATCGAAGGTAGTTTGGGTGAAGACCATAGAATCTAAAGGCAATACTTTAAAACTGTAATAAATACCTTCAATTAAAAAATGATGACCGTTCATTATCAGAAACAACATAAGAATAATTAGCTCATTGAACTCACCAACTAAAGTTGGTGTTGATGCTTCTCTATCAAACAGAGCACCCGTTTGATAGCCCATCTCCATATCGACTAATCCTCCAGCAAATCTTGCTGCTACAAACGGTATATTCGCTACAAATCCGAGTAATGCTCCGACCATAAACTCTTTGATCACAATCATTACTAAATTGAAAACGTTTAGTGCAATTTCGGGTTGTTCTTGCCAGAAAGCCGAAGTTATTATTACTGATAAAAGAAGAATAAGGAAAATCTTCATCTGTGGAACAATAGATGAATTCTTGAAGAAAGGTCCTGTTGCAAAAAGTCCACTTACTCGGACAAGAATTAACAATCCTATTACAAACTTACCTTCTAAGTAAAAAAGTGTTAATGAATCTAGCATTTAACACTCCACTTAGGGGCCCATTTTTTCTATCATCGAAAACATTTCTATTGTGAATGTTTTCATACTAGATATCATAAACGGAAATATAAGAATTGTGACAAGAAAGACTGCAATAACTTTTGGAACAAATGTTAAAGTTTGTTCTGAAATTGAAGTGGCGGCTTGGAAAATTGAGATAACAAGACCCACAATAAGCGACACAAGTAAAATAGGGCCGCAGACTATCATAATATAATAAAATGCCTTACCTGCTATTTCTGTTACCATTTGGTCAGTCATTTAATCACCTATTGTTGTATAATACTTTTCATTAGTGAATCAATCACCAAATACCACCCATCTACTAATATAAATAACAGTATTTTAATCGGTAGCGAAATTAATTGTGGTGGCAACAAGAACATACCGAGTGACATTAGAATACTTGCAATAATCATATCGAGGACAAGAAATGGGATAAAGAGTAAAAATCCGATTTGAAAAGCTGTTTTTAGCTCACTAATCGCAAATGCAGGGATAACGCTCCAAGTGGAGACTTCTGAAATATCATTTGGTTTATCTGCACCACTTAACTTGATAAATAGTCCTAAGTCCTCTTCACGAGTGTGTTTCAGCATAAAAGTTCTAAATGGCAAAATCACTGCATCCAAAGCTTCATCTTGTGTTATTTGGTCACTCATATATGGCTGAATTCCTTTTTCGTTTGCCTCGTCTAAAACTGGTTGCATAACGAAAAAAGTGAGAAACAGAGCTAAACCTGTAAGTAGTTGATTCGGGGGTTGCGAGTGAGTTCCGAGTGCTTGTTTGAGAAAACTGAAAACTACTATTATCCTAGTAAAACAAGTCATCATTATAAGTATAGAAGGCGCAAGTGCCAATACTGTAATAACACCGAGTATCTGTAAGGTAAGTACTAAATCATCCTTATCATTAGAACCATCTACGCTAACTGATAGTTTTGGTAGTGAAATGCCTTGTGGCTGATTTTGTAGTGCAGTCGCTTCCTTTACCATCGTTGCCGAAAGTAATAAAAAAACCGTAATGGCAATTATGTATCGAAAAAAATAGTTCATCCTGAATATTAGCTTCCTTTAAGCTATTGTTTACAATTGATGTGCCAAATAAAAAAAGCCCCGATAAACAGGGCTTTTCACGGTATTCTTCCTTTTTACGCTGAGCTAACAAATAGCTTATTGTTCAATATTAATCATTTTAAGATTTGTATTGTCTTTATAGATACTTTATCATTTTCAATTAATAATAAGTAGGTACCAGATTCCAAATCATTTTGAAAAGTAAAATTATTCGATTTTATAGATGATTGTTTAATTAATCGTCCATTGATATTATATAGCTTAACTACTTCCGTCATATCAGAAGTTGTGATTCGTATATCATTTGCATCAATTGAAATTGCTATATCATCTTTATCAGTTGCATCTATACCCGTAATTATACTAACAGGCAATAATCTATTCTCATTATTCAGTATTGTAGCTTCTTCTACTATTATAGGGTCAATCAGATCAACGTCTTCTTCTACTAATAGATAAGCAATAATTCCAGATTGATTTATCTCAAAATCACTTTCAAAACTACCAATAGTAAACTCTAAAATATTGTCATTAACTGTTTTGATAATATGAGCTTCTGTGCCTTCGAAAAGATCACCAGCGATAACTGCTTTGACAGAAATACCTTCCGGTAATTTCGCATTTGCTGTCATAGCTCTATAATTATTAGTTACTGAGCTGAAAACAGGTATTTTTCTATATTTTGATTCATCTATAGGTTCTACTAGACCACCTCCAGTGTTTTCACCTATTAGTCCAGTACCTTCAGTGTGAGTTTTAGCATCATTGTGGAATACAACCATACCGTCAGCAACAGTGATTACACCATCTCCATCGCAATCTGCAAATGTTGCATCGGCATTGTCCCAAACTAATACTTTCTGACCAGTCCACATTATTGAAGAGTTTTTACGTTTGAAAGTACGACCATTATTCTGAATTGTGTTACCTTCAAAGTAAAGACCAATTTGATTGTAGTCTCTAGTATCAACAAGACCATCATTATTACTATCACCTGGCCATACATTGATAAAGCTATGAATGTTCAAGGTTAAAGGTTCTGTAGAGATTTCAACGTTCGTTTGGCTACTATCAATAAATGCAGTTGCAAAGAAATTTACGAATGTGAAATTAAGCGATTCTCTATTTGGGATGTCATTAGAAACTGCAAATTCGAGATGAAGTAGTTTGGGTGAATCAAAATCATTTTCACCAATCGTAGTACCCGAAAATATACCAACATTCATAAACTTATCGCTAGTTCCTGCAATTATTTTTGGAGGAGTTATATAAACTGTACCATTATCGCCAAAATCACCGATTTTATATCCAGAAAAATGAACATAATCGCCGAAATTCCATTGCAGTTGGAAAGAGGAACTATTTACATTTTCTAAATCATCAATATAAATATCAATCCCAAATTTGAAATTTGCAGTCACATGTCCGTATCTAGCGGAGTCCACGTCAGTTCTCTCTATCCTTAGAGTCTGTGAATTGGCAGATAGAACAAAAGTTGCCAAAGCAGCTATATAAAGTATAATATTTTTCATATCTAATTTACTATCAAGTCTTGTGCCAAATGGATTCCAATTTATTCTTATGTTTTTTTACTATATACATTAGAATTATTAATAAATAAATTTAGTTGTTTGTTAAACCAAAATTACGACCACAGCGTCTCAGGACAGAAATTATTTAACTAAAAATGAGATAAATGAATCGATTAATACTTTTATCTTTTTTCATAGCAACTTTAACTTTATTTTCTCAAGAAGAATACACTTTGAGTGGCTATATCAAAGATAAATCATCAGGAGAGAGCTTGATAGGTGCAACTATCAGCATCAAAGATACAAAATTAGGAGCAGTAACAAATGCTTATGGCTTCTACTCCCTCACCCTACCAAAAGGTAAATACACTTCTGTAGCTTCGTACATTGGATTTGAAAAATCTGAGAAGACCTTTGAACTTAATAATGATATGAAGCTATATATAGAGTTAAGTACTTTGGACATACTTTCGGATGAAGTATTAGTGACTGCACAGAAAGCAAATAATAATGTAGTTTCTATTGAGATGAGTACGCTAGAGTTAAGTGCACAAACACTAACTAGAATGCCTGCCCTATTAGGTGAGACCGATGTAGTTAAATCCATTCAGTTATTACCAGGCATAGCTTCTGTAGGAGAAGGTTCAACAGGATTCAACGTACGAGGAGGTGGAATAGATCAGAACTTAGTGTTATTGGACGAGGCACCAGTTTACAATTCATCGCATTTATTTGGCTTCTTTTCTGTATTCAATCCAGATGCTGTAAAAGATGTAAAGTTAGTTAAAGGCGGTATTCCAGCAGAGTATGGCGGTCGATTATCATCTATACTTGATGTAAGGTTAAAAGAAGGAAATAGCAAGAAATTCAATATTGACGGTGGCGTTGGTGCTATATTTAGTAGGTTGGCCATAGAAGGACCAATCATAGAAGATAAGCTTTCTTTCCTTGTTGCTGCACGAAGATCATACATTGATGTGTTAGCAAAACCGTTTTTAGATGATGACTTAAGTGGTAGCCAGTTCTATTTCTATGATTTGACAGCAAAAACAAACTGGAAGGTTGATGAAAACAATACAGTTTTTGCCTCTGGTTACTTCGGTAGAGATGTGTTTGGAGCGGGTTTCGGATTTGACTGGGGTAGCCAAACATTTACTACTAGGTGGAATCACTTATTTAGTGATAAACTATTTTCAAACCTAACTTATTACTATAGTAACTATGACTATAAATTACAGTTTGGAGATGATGACCAAGATGTATTCAAATGGCAGGCGAATATTGTTACTCAATCATTGAAGTATGATTTAGAATATTTCTTTAGTCCTAACAATAACATAGACTTTGGTTTAGAAGCCATATATTATGACTTTGTACCAGGTAATGCAGAAGGAATAAGTGATGGTATATCAGTACCGATTAGTTTAGATGAACAATTCGCAGGTCAATTATCAGCTTATGTTGGACAAGAAATTGATGCTACAGAAGATCTGTCACTTAAATACGGATTGAGAGCATCTTACTACCAATATTTAGGTCCAGGCACAGCATATTATTATGGTGACACTACAGTTGGAATATCCAAACCGTTGAGAAGAGAAGAAAAGTTCGATGATTTCGTAAATATTGCAGATTATATGAATTTGGAACCACGATTCTCAGTGAAGTACCAATTAGATGAGGAAAGCTCGCTAAAAGCAAGTTACAATAGAATGGTCCAGTATGTTCATCTAGTCTCTAACACAGCGGCTTCCTCTCCCTTAGACGTTTGGACACCAACTACCAACAATATAAAACCAGAATTAGCGGACCAATATGCCTTAGGATATTTCAAGAATTTCGATGATAATATGTGGGAAACATCAGTAGAGGTTTACTATAAGGATTTGAAAAATCAAATAGAATATAGAAATGGAGCAGACTTACTTTTAAATGAATATCTGGAAGCTGACTTCTTGAGTGGAGATGGGAGAGCTTATGGGGCAGAATTTTATGTCAAGAAAAACAGTGGCGATTTAACTGGTTGGATTAGCTATACTTTAGCAAGAACAGAAAGACAAGTTGATGGGATAAATAATAGTAATTGGTTTCCTGCTCGATTCGACAGAACACATAATTTGAGCATTGTTGGGTTCTATGATTTGTCTGATACTTGGAGTCTTTCAGCAAACTTCATCCTTTCTTCAGGGACACCAGGTACCTTCCCCACAAATAGATTTGAGTGGCAAGGATACTATATACCACATAATGCTGGTGGCACTAGAAACAACTTCCGAATACCTATGACCCACAGATTAGATTTATCTGTTACTTATGATCCGGAAGATGAACCAGGCGATTGGTGGACAGGTAAGTGGGTATTCTCGGTGTATAATGTTTACAATAGAAAGAACCCCTATTCTGTTTACTTTAGAAACAATGAAAACAATCCAATGCAAACGGAAGCTGTTAGGTTTGCAGTGTTCGGAACTATAGTTCCGGCTATCTCTTACAACTTCAATTTTGATGTAGATAAATTAATAAATGAATAATATGAAAAAATTAATATTAATACTTTTTTCGGCTATGTTATTCACATCTTGTGAAGATGTGATTGACGTTGATTTGGAAGACGGTAAACCACAGTTAACCGTTGATGCAATAATCTCTAATCTCGATGAACCGCAGTATGTCCGATTGACTATGTCAGGTGATTACTTTGATGTATCATCAGTTACTCCTGTTAAAGATGCTTTAGTTGAACTTACTGACAGCGATGGTAATAATTATACTTTCAAATCACCAGATTCTGAAGGAAGATATGAATTAGAATCAAAGTTTGACAGTTTAGTAGTTGGTAGAGAATATTACTTGAAGATAACTTATAAAAATGAAGTATTCACTTCTACTAGTTCAGTAAAACAAGTTCCTCCAATCGATTCAATAACTTGGAGCCGTGAAAAAATACCATTTGGAGACGTTGACTCTATATGGGCAGTGCAGTTTTGGGCTTATGATAACCCTGGACTTGGTGATGCATATTGGGTAAAAGCTACAAGAAATGGAGTTGTAAAAAGCTCACCTACAAATATTACAATTGCTTATGATGGCTCAACTGGTAGAGGTTCAAAAACTGATAATATTCCTTTTATCTTACCTATTAGAGCTTCAATTACACCTGGTGGGTTCGCTGGTCCTCCTGATGGAGAGGAATTTGTAGAAGTAGGTGAAACTGTTGGTGTACAGCTTTTCAGCATTTCACAAGATTTGGCAACTTACCTGAAAATATTGCAAGAACAGTTGAACAATGGAGGTTTGTTTGCTACGCCGCCAACAAATCTACCAACTAACATAAGAAATGAAAATAGTAATGGTAGCAAAGCCCTTGGCTGGTTCGAAGTTTCTAATGTTTCTACTGATTCTGGTGAGATAAGTTGGGAAAAAGGAAATAACAAAGAATAACTAGACCAATGTCAAAGATAAAACTTAAGGAATACTATTAGATTAGTATTCCTTTTTTTATTTTTAAAGCAATTAATCAACTAAATCAAAAAACTTACAATTGCCATCCCAAGATTCATCGTTTGTTACTAACTCTAAAAAATCTAACTTTCCTTTTGTAATATTAAGTTCATAGTTTATTTCATTCTTCAAAGGATCTATTACAAGTCTCTTATTTGAAGATAAAGAAGCATGAGTATTTGATATTTTTACGAAGTCAATTTCTTTGATTAAGTATTCAAAGTGTATGTACATCCCAACACCAGTATACTCTCTTGATTTGACCCTTACAAAATGTAAGTGCTCTTTCAATAAAGGAAATTTTTTATAATTATACTTAGATATCTCAATAAGAATTGCTTCTTCAATCTGATTTAAACTGTTATCCATACCTACCATATTATTTAAATTTCTACTAAACTAGTTGAAATGAAATAGAGATTATTATATATTATTCCTTTTGTATGATTAACTCAGCACTTCCTTTCTCCAAAGAATTACTGTCATCTAAATGGATGTGATCATTAGAGGGTACACTTTTTTGAGCTAAATTCAATAGATGGTTTGCCAGTGAAACTAAACCTTCTTCATTTGCACTTATAAGTATCTTTTTATTCTCCAAATTTGTCTTTATAGTAAAATTGTCTTCCCATTTAAATTTAAACCCATTTTCAATATTGTATTCAGGTATTTCAATGCTAATTTTCATAATTCTTTGCTTTAATTTTTTAGAGTAGATTTGACAATATAACTTAAAATAAGTTATATTGTAAATTATAGATTTAGTCTCAAATGATAATATGGTTAAGACACAAAAAAAAGAAAGATTACTATTTGGACTAATAGTATTTGTACTAGGAATGCTAGGTGTGTTCTCACTCCTAACTATGGAGATTACATTACCAGAAACCGTAACGAGTATCTTAAAAGATAAGTTCAGCCCTACTCAAATCAAATTTCTACTTTTAATAAACCCAACTATATTCTTAATTATTGCAGTTTTATTTGGCACAATCTTGCACGATAAAGTGAAACTTGATGCCCCTATAATAAAATCATTTGTCGCCAAACATAAACATTTCAATCAAAATACATTACTCAAATTTGGTATAACTGGTGGTGTAGTTACTGGTGTTTTATTAGCACTTTCTAATGTTATTTCTGCTCAATATTTACCTTCTGAACTTGTAGAGATTGGCAATAATCTAGAAGTTTCTTTAGCCAATAGATTTTTGTATGGAGGAATCACCGAAGAAATACTGATGAGATTTGGACTGATGACTTTAGTTGTCTGGCTTGCTTCTAAAGTACTTAATTCGCTCACCCCTGTTGTCTATTGGATAGGGATTATCGTATCGTCAATAGTATTTGGGTTAGGGCACTTCCCGATCGTATTCCAAACAGTTTTTGAGCCTAGTTCATTCTTGCTTTTGTATATACTGATTGCTAACTCATTAGGTGGAGTTATATTTGGTTGGCTTTATTGGAAGAAGGGATTAGAATCAGCTATGATAGCCCATATATTCGCTCATATTGTGATGGTTACAGTAGGTTATTTCTCCTAAATAAACTTAAATTACTATCTCAGAAAACCCGCAAATAGAAATTGAACATAAGCAATAAAGATAAAGCAATAAAAACAACCTACTTGAGTATAGTAGGAAACATACTATTGGCTATTATTAAAGGTTTAACAGGGTATTTCGGTAATTCGTATGCACTTATTGCCGACGCGATAGAATCCACAACCGATGTATTTGCCTCGTGTTTAGTGCTATTCGGAATTAAATATTCTACTCTTCCACCTGATGATAATCATCCTTATGGACACGGCAGAGCTGAGCCATTGATTACATTTGCAGTAGTAGGGTTCTTACTTATCTCTGCAGCTTATATTGCTTATGAGAGTATTTATAATATTACCACTCCTCAAATAGCACCTGAAAGTTTCACACTATATATTTTAGCAGCAATAATAATTTGGAAAGAAGCATTCTATAGAATAGTATCTCGAAAGAGCGATGAGACCAATAGTACATCACTCAAAGCCGATGCATGGCACCACAGAAGTGATGCAATTACTTCGCTTATTGCGTTCATTGGTATTTCTGTTTCTATTTTCTTAGGTGAAGGTTACGAAACTGCAGATGATTGGGCAGCCTTACTTGCATCTGGGTTTATAGTTTATAATGCATATCTGATATTCAGACCAGCATTGAGTGAAATTATGGATGAGCACATTTATGACGATTTTATAGAAGATGTACGTCGAATATCAGAAACCGTAGAAGGAGTAGTTGACACCGAAAAATGCTTTGTGAGGAAAATGGGGTTGACTTATCATGTAGATTTACACTTAATTGTCAATGGCAATATAAGCGTACGTGAAGGACACGATATCGCACATAATTTAAAAAATGAACTACAATCTCAAATCCCAGAAATCTCAGATGTACTTATCCATGTGGAGCCTGAGTAGGTTTAGAGATTTTCTATTACATCTGATTTTAACCAACGGGTTACAGGACTTCGATTTATTGTAAAACCAGTTGTTTCAAATTTCAGTACCTTGCTGGAGTTTTGAGACCTATGCAATACGTCTCTACGATTACAGCTGCAATCCAATAAATAAATCTAACATTATCCAATCTCAAAAAATCCGTTCTTTATCCATTATCGTATATGTTATGTATTATTTACAATAATCAATGGAGATTTTATGAAAATGTTATCAATTGTTATCGCGTTCGTATTTTT